>NZ_BAAIHU010000012.1:0-192874 GCF_054590795.1 Kineococcus anabasis | reverse complement strand
CCGGCGCCGATCCCACCCGGCCCGGAAGGAGCCCCATGGCCGACGTCACCACACGGCGCCCCACCCCCGAGGCGGGCGCCCAGCGCGCGCGGCGCACGCCACCGCGGCGCCCCGCGCGCGACGACCGCGCCCGCGAGCTGCGGAACCTGCTCGGCAGGGCGGACGTGAAGCTCTCGCCCTACCTGTACATCGCCCCCTTCTTCCTGCTCTTCGCGCTGGTCGGGCTCTTCCCGCTGGCCTACACCGCGTACGTGTCGCTGCACGACTGGCACCTCATCGGCGGCAGGGGCGAGCTGGTCGGCCTGCAGAACTACGCCGACGTCGTCCAGCAGCCGAAGTTCCGCACGGCGCTGCGCAACACGTTCAGCATCTTCGTCCTGTCGGCCGTCCCGCAGCTGATCGCCGCGCTCGTGATCGCGGCCGTCCTGGACGCCAACCTGCGGGCGAAGACGTTCTGGCGCATGGGCGTGCTCCTGCCCTACGTCGTCGCCCCCGTCGCGGTGTCCCTCATCTTCTCCAAGCTGTTCGCCGACCAGTCCGGCCTCGTCAACACCGTGCTCGGCTCGCTCGGGGTGGAGCCGGTCCGCTGGCACGCCGACACCCTCGCCAGCCACCTCGCCATCGCCACGATGGTGAACTTCCGCTGGACCGGCTACAACACGCTGATCCTGCTGGCGGCGATGCAGGCCATCCCCCGCGACCTCTACGAGGCGGCGATCATCGACGGCGCGGGCCGGCTGCGGACGTTCGTCTCGATCACCGTCCCGATGCTGCGGCCCACCATGATCTTCGTCATCATCACCGCCACGATCGGCGGCCTGCAGATCTTCGACGAGCCGCGCCTGTACGACCAGCAGGGCGACGGGGGCGCGGACCGGCAGTGGATGACGATGACGATGTACCTTTACGAGCTCGGCTGGGGTGCGCAGAAGAGCTTCGGCCGGGCCTCCGCCGTCGCCTGGATCCTCTTCCTGCTCATCGTCGTCATCGGCCTGGTCAACTTCGCCGTCACCCGGCGGATCGCCTCCGGGTCGTCCTCGGGGGGGAAGCGCTGATGGCCCGGGCCCAGATGTCCGTCGCGGCCGTGCAGCAGACCGCCGGCGCGGGCGCGGCCCGCGCCGCCGCCCGCCGCCGCGGCTCCGCCGGGATGGGCGCGAACCGCCGCCCCGGGTGGGTCACCTACGCGCTCCTGGCCGTCGTCGTCGCGCTGTCGGCGTATCCGCTGTGGTACGCCGTCCTGCTCGCGTCGTCGGACGCGGTGACGATCGCGCAGAACCCCGTCCCCTCGCTGCTGCCGCAGCCGCACCTCGTCGAGAACGTGCAGCGGGTCCTCGGGTCGAACATCGACTTCTGGCTGGCCTTCCGCAACAGCGTCGTGATCGCCGTGGTGACGAGCGTGTCGGTGGTCTTCTTCTCCACCCTCGCCGGGTTCGCGTTCTCCAAGCTGTCCTTCCGCGGTCGCCGGCCGCTGCTGGTGTTCGTCATCGCCACGATGGCGGTCCCGACCCAGCTGGGCGTCGTGCCGCTGTTCATCCTGATGACCGAGCTCGGCTGGGTCGGCAAGCTCCAGGCCGTCGTCGTCCCCGGGCTCGTCACCGCCTTCGGCGTCTTCTGGATGACCCAGTACCTGGAGGAGGCCCTGCCCTACGAGCTCATCGAGGCCGCCCGCGTCGACGGGTGCTCGATGATCCGCACCTTCTGGCACGTGGCGCTGCCCGCCGCCAGGACCGCGGGCGCCATCCTCGCGCTGTTCACGTTCGTCGCCTCGTGGACGAACTTCTTCTGGCCCTTCGTGGTCCTCGGGCCCACCAACCCGACGCTGCCCGTGGCGGTCCAGCTCCTGCAGGCGTCCTACTTCAAGGACATGTCGCTCATCATGGCCGGGGTCGCGGTCTCCACCGTGCCCCTGGTGCTGCTCTTCGTCGTCGTCGGCCGCCAGCTGGTGGCCGGAATCATGCAGGGAGCCCTCAAGGGATGACCACGATCCTCACCCCCTCCACCACCCCGGCGCCCGCCACCGCGGGCCGGCGTTTCCCGCCCGGCTTCGTCTGGGGGGCGGCCACCGCGGCCTTCCAGATCGAGGGCGCCGCCACCGAGGACGGCCGCGTCCCCTCCATCTGGGACACCTTCTGCCGCCTGCCCGGGGCCGTGGCCGGCGGCGACACCGGTGACGTGGCGTGCGACCACTACCACCGCTGGCGCGAGGACCTCGACCTCGTCGCGGACCTGGGCCTGGGCGCCTACCGGTTCTCCACCGCCTGGCCGCGCACCAGCCCCGAGCCCGGCGTCGTGAACCGCGCCGGCCTGGACTTCTACTCCCGGCTCGTGGACGGCCTGCTGGAGAGGGGCGTCACGCCCTGGCTGACGCTGTACCACTGGGACATGCCGCAGTCGCTGGAGGACCGCGGCGGCTGGGCCTGCCGCGACGTCGTGGAGTGGTTCACCGAGTACGCGCTCACGGTGCACGGCGCCCTATCCGACCGCGTGCGGCACTGGACCACCCTGAACGAGCCGTGGTGCTCGGCGATGCTCGGCTACGCCGGCGGTCAGCACGCCCCCGGGCGCCGGGACCCGCAGGCCGCCGTCTCGGCCGTCCACCACCTGCTCCTCGCGCACGGCACCGCGGTGCGGGCCATGCGGGCCGCCGACCCGGACGCGCGGTACGGGCTCACGCTGAACATGACGGTGGCCGACCCCGCGGACCCGCACAGCGCCGCCGACCGCGCCGCCGCAGACCGGCTCGACGCGCTGCAGAACCGCCTGTTCGCCGATCCGGTGTTCCTCGGCCGGTACCCGCAGGTCGCCCTCGACGCGTACGCCGCCGCCGGGGTGGGGCTGCCGGTGCGCGACGGGGACCTCGAGGTCGTCTCCACGCCGCTGGACTTCCTCGGGCTGAACTACTACACCGGCGCCGCGGTCAGCGCGCAGGGCCCGGTGGCGGCGGACGCCCTGCCCGGCGGCGCCGCCGTGGAGCGGCCCACGTCCGAGCCGAACGTCGGCATCGGCGACGCCCGCGTCGTCTCCCGGGGCCTGCCCCGCACGGCGATGGACTGGGAGGTGCAGCCCGACGGCCTGCGCCGGCTGCTGGAGCGCGTGCACGCGGACTGGACCGGGCCCGCCGGCGTCCCGCTGTACGTGACGGAGAACGGCGCCGCCTACGACGACGAGGTCGCCCCGGACGGGTCCGTGCCCGACGACGACCGCGCCGGGTACCTGGTGGAGCACCTCGCCGCGGTGCACGCCGCCCGGGAGGACGGCGCCGACGTCCGCGGGTACTTCGCGTGGTCGCTGCTCGACAACTTCGAGTGGGCCTACGGGTACGGGAAGCGGTTCGGCATCGTGCGGGTGGACTTCACCACCCAGGCCCGCACCCCCAAGCGCAGCGCCCTCGTCTACGCCGACGTGGTCCGCACCGGCCTGCCGGCGCCCGGAGGTACGGTCGGCGCGTGAGCAGCGAGGACGACGGGGCGGGCGCGTCGCGGAGCGGGCCCGCCCCGGGCGCGGCGCGGCGCGGCGCGCCCACCCTGCGGCAGGTCGCCGCGCACGCCGGCGTCTCCCGCGCGACCGCGTCCCGCGTCATCAACGGCGGCCACCTCGTCAGCGACCGGGCGCGGGTGGCCGTCGAGGCCGCCATCGCCGAGCTGGGTTTCGTCCCGCACCCGGTGGCCCGCAGCCTCGCGACCCGCCGCACCGGCTCCGTCGCGCTCGTCGTCCCCGAACCCAACGACCGCGTCCTGGGCGACCCGTTCTTCGGGCACACCATCAACGGCCTGTCCCTGGCGCTGGAGGCGGCGGACCTGCAGATGGTCCTGGTGCTCGTCCGCCCCGGTAGCGGGCCCGACCGGGCGGTGCGCTACCTGACCACCGGCAAGGTCGACGGGGCGGTCGTCACGTCCCACCACGGCGAGGACTCGCTGAACTCCCGGCTGCTGGCCTCCGGGCTGCCGTGCGTGTTCCAGGGCCGCCCCCTCGGCGTGGCGACCACCTGCTACGTCGACGTGGACAACGTCGCCGGGGCGCGCCTGGCCACCGAGCACCTCCTCGCCTCCGGCCGCAGGCGCATCGGGACCGTCGCGGGGCCGGCGGACATGGTGGCCGGCGTCGACCGGCTCCACGGCTGGCGCGCGGCCCTCACCGCCGCGGGCCTGCCCGCCGCCGCGGTCGAGCACGGTGACTTCACGGTGGCCGGGGGGAGCGCCGCCACCCGTCGCCTGCTGGAGCGCCACCCGGACCTCGACGCGGTGTTCGCCGCCAACGACCTCATGGCCTCCGCCGCGCTCGGCGTGCTGTCCGCCGCGGGCCGCCGCGTGCCGGACGACGTCGCCGTCTTCGGTTTCGACGACCTCGGGATCGCGGCCACGACGAGCCCGCCGCTGAGCACCGTCGTCAACCCGGTGGAGCGGATGGCCGCCGCCGCCGGGGCGATGGTCGTCGACCTCGTCGGCGGTGCGGAGCCGCCCGCCGGGCCGGTCGTGCTGGACGCCGGGCTGGTGCTGCGCGGCTCGGCCTGAGCGGCAGGCCCCACAGGGACCGCACAGCCGGGCCACACCACGCCCACCGCCGCCGCGGCGATCCTCCTCGGGACGGGTACCGCGCGGTGGGAGGAGTTCCGGTGGAGCAGCAGCAGGTCCGGCGGCAGGACGGGTGGGGGAGCCGCCCCGCGTACGAGGGACGCCTCCTCGACCGGCCGCAGGAGGACGTCGAGGACCAGGGGCTGCGCTTCGACGTGGAGACCCTCCTGGGCCGCCGGCGCGTCCTGCGGTTCCTGGGCGTGGGTGCCGCCGCGTCCGTCCTGGCCGCCTGCGGGGACACGGCCACCCCCGCCGGCACCTCCACCGAGACCTCCGCGACGAGCGGGGAGATCCCCGACGAGACCGCCGGCCCCTACCCGGGTGACGGCTCCAACGGCCCCGACGCGCTGGAGCAGAGCGGCATCGTGCGCGGCGACATCCGCTCCAGCTTCGCGGGCGCCACCGGCGCCGCCGCAGGCGTCCCCGTGACGCTGGAGCTGACCGTCACCGACCTCGCGAACGGCGGGGTGCCGTTCGCCGGGGCGGCGGTGTACGTCTGGCACGCCGACCGCGAGGGCCGCTACTCCATGTACTCCGACGGGATCACCGGGGAGAACTACCTGCGCGGGGTGCAGGTCGCCGGCGCGGACGGGACGGTGCGCTTCACGAGCGTGTTCCCCGGCTGCTACGACGGGCGCTGGCCGCACGTCCACTTCGAGGTCTACCCCGACCTGGCCGCCACCACCGACGCGGGCAACGCCGTCGCCACCTCCCAGCTCGCCCTGCCGCAGGCGGCCTGCGACGCGGTGTACGCGACCGCCGGGTACGAGGCGTCCGTGGAGAACCTGTCCCGGGTGAGCCTGGGGTCCGACAACGTCTTCGGCGACGACGGCGGTGCCTCCCAGCTCGGCACCGCCACCGGCGACGTGACCGCCGGCTACACCGTCACCCTCCCCGTCGGCGTGGACACCGGGACCCTGCCCACCGGTGGGCAGCCGCCCAGCGGCGGTGGCGCCCCCGGCGGCGTCGGCGGTCCGCCGCCGGGAGGCGCCCCCGCGCAGCGCGGGTAGCCTCGAAGGGGTGAGCGCAGCACCCACGACGGCCGTCCACCTCGACAACCGCTTCGCGCGGGAACTGCCGGAGCTGGCGGTCCCCTTCCGGGCCTGGGAGGCCCCCGAGCCCCGCCTGCTCGCGCTCGACGTGCACCTCGCCGCCGAGCTGGGCCTGGACGAGGACTGGCTGCGCAGCCCCGAGGGCGTGCACCTCCTGCTCGGCACCGCCCTGCACGAGGGCGCCACCCCGGTGGCGCAGGCCTACTCCGGCCACCAGTTCGGCGGGTTCTCCCCGCGCCTCGGCGACGGGCGCGCCGTGCTGCTCGGGGAGCTGACGGACACCGCCGGCCGCGTCCGCGACCTGCACCTGAAGGGTTCCGGGCGCACCCCGTTCTCCCGCGGCGGGGACGGCCTCGCCGCGGTCGGGCCGATGCTGCGCGAGCACGTCGTGAGCACCGCGATGCACGCCCTCGGCATCCCCACGACCCGCTCCCTGGCGGTGGTGGCCACGGGGCGCACGGTGCACCGCGAGACCCCGCTGCCCGGGGCGGTGCTCGCCCGCGTCGCGAGCAGCCACCTGCGCGTCGGCACCTTCCAGTACGCGCGCCTCACGGGGGACCCCGCGGTGCTGCGCCGCCTGGCGGAGCACGCCACCGCCCGCCACTTCCCGGCCGCCGCGCAGGCGGAGCACCCCTCCCTCGCGCTGCTCGAGGCGGTGGTCGCCGCCCAGGCGTCCCTCGTGGCGCGCTGGATGCTCGTGGGGTTCGTCCACGGGGTGATGAACACCGACAACATGACGATCTCGGGGGAGACCATCGACTACGGCCCCTGCGCGTTCCTGGAGGCGTTCGACCCGGCGACGGTCTACAGCTCCATCGACTCCGAGGGGCGCTACGCCTACGGCAACCAGCCGGCCATCGCCCAGTGGAACCTCGCCCGGCTCGCGGAGGCCCTCCTGCCGCTGCTGCACGAGGACGAGGAGCAGGCGGTCGGGCTCGCCGTGGAGGCGGTCGGCCGCTTCGGCCCCGCGTTCGACGCCGCCTGGTCCTCCGGGGTGCGCGCCAAGCTCGGGCTGCCGGGCGACCTCGACGACGCGGTCCTCGGGCCGCTGGTCGGGGACCTGCTGGCCCTGCTGCAGGCCGGGCGCATCGACCACACCTCGTTCTTCCGAGCCCTGGCGCCCGCCGCCCGCGGCGACGAGCAGCCCGTGCGCGACCTCTTCCTGGACCGGGAGGCGCTCGGCGCGTGGGTGGCCCGCTGGCGCGCCCTCGGCCCGGACGGTGAGGCCATGGACCGGGTCAACCCCCTCTACATCCCCCGCAACCACCTCGTCGAGGAGGCCCTCGCCGCCGCCACCGCCGGGGACCTCGCGCCCCTGGAGCGGCTGGTGGACGTGGTGCGCGAGCCGTTCACCGAGCGCCCCGGGCTGGAGCGGTACACCGAGCCTGCGCCGGAGCACTTCGGCGCGTACCGGACGTTCTGCGGGACCTGACAGCAGGCGCCGCCGGCCCGCGCCGGCTGTGCCGGGCGGGTGAGGAACCGGCCCGTGGCCCCTCCGGTGGGTGCGCCAGGCGGTATACCGGGCCGGTGTCGACGGCGACGAACCCCCCGCGGTCCCCCGGTGACGGCCGGCCGCCCGGCGCGGCGGGCTGGCCGCGCAGCATCCTCGGCATGCTGTGGCGGCTGCTCGCGGGGTGCGTGCTCGTGGCCGCCGTCGTCGCCGGTGCCGGGCTCGCGCTGCGGGCCTGGGGTCCGCACACCCCGGTGCTGCGCTCCGAGGGCGACGTGAGCCGGGCCCTCGTCGGGATGCGCACCCCGCTGCTGGACGACGTCAGCAACGTCTTCAGCCGCGTGGCCGACACCGGTGCCGTCGTCATCACGGTGGTGGTGGGCGCCCTCGTCCTGCGGCGGCTGCTGCACCGGTGGCGGGAGGGCCTCTTCGTGGCGGCCGCGACGTGGGGACAGTGGCTGGTGTTCCTGTCCATGACGGTGCTCGTGCCCCGGCGGCGTCCCGGCGTGCCCCAGCTGGACCCGGCGCCGCCGACGTCGAGCTTCCCCTCCGGGCACACCAGCGCCGCCATCGCGCTGTACGCGGCGCTGGCGGTGGTGGTGCTGCGCTGGGCCCGGCGCCGCTGGGTGCGGGTGCTCGTCGTCACGGGGCTGCTGGCGGTGCCGGTGCTGGTGGGGCTGTCCCGGCTCTACCGCGGGATGCACCACCCGACGGACCTGGTGGGCAGCGTGCTGTGCGCGGGGCTGGTGCTCCTCGTGGCCTCCGCCGTGGTGCTGCGCCGCCCGCTGCCCGAGGACGCCCGCAGCGACCGCCCGGGGGAGCCGCACGCCGTCACCGGCCGGTGAACGCCCCGTCTTGCCATCCCACGGGATGGTCGTAGGATGGTGAGCAGAGGGAGAGGAGTGCCGGTGGCGGAGACCGAGAAGAGCGAGAAGATCACCGTCAACATCGGCCTGGTCGACCTCGGCCAGATCGACCTGCTGGTCGACGAGGGCTTCTACGCCAACCGCACGGACTTCATCCGCACCGCCATCCGGCGCCAGCTCGACAGCCGGGCCGCGGCGGTCGAGGGCAGCGTGGAACGCAGGGCGCTGACCCTCGGCACCCGGCACCTCGGCCGCTCCGAGCTGGAGTCGCTGCGCGAGGCCGGGCACCGGGTCGAGCTGCGCGTCCTCGGCCTGGCCACCATCGCCGACGACGTCAGCCCCGAGCTGGCGCTGGCGACGATCGCGTCCGTGGAGGTCCTCGGCGCCTTCCGGGCGCCCCGGGCCGTCAAGGCCGCGCTCGCACCCCGCACCCGCTGACCCGCACCCCGCTGACCCGCACCCCGCACCCCGCACCCAGGCGCCGCGCGTCGCCCGCACGCGGTCCGCGACGGCGACCCAGCACGACCAGCACCCCATGGCGCGGCCGCCCGGCCGGTGCCGAGGTCCACATCTCCCCCGGAGGGGGCTCCCGTGAACGACGACCGCACCACAGGCATGCCCGAAGCACTGCGACTCGTGCGCGCAGGACGGCTGGAGGAGGCGGCCGCCCACCTGCAGCGCACCCTCGGCCACGGGGCCCCGGCCCCGGCGGCCGGCGCGCGCGGCACCGGCGCCCCCCGCCCCGCCCGCTCCCTCCCGCAAGGGCACCCCTCCCCGCCCGCGGGGCACACCCCGCCCGGCGCGGGCGGCCGCCTCGGCGGCCTGCGCGACCGGCTCGGCGCGCTGCGCGGCGCGGGCGCTCCGTCCGGCGGCGGCCCGTCCGGCCTGCTGGGCAACCTGCCCGGCAACCTGCCCGGCAACCTGCCCGGCACGGGCGCGCGGAACTCCGCTGCGGCCGCGCGGGCCGCCGCGGCCCCCGGTGGGGAGATCCGCCACCTCAGCCACACCGAGGCCGCCGGCACCCGCAGCTACGACCTCTACGTCCCGACCGGCCTCACCGGCCGGCCCGTCCCCCTGGTCGTCGTCCTGCACGGCGGCAGGCAGAACGCCCTCGACTGCGCCGCGGGCACCCGCATGAACGAGCTCGCCGAGCGGCACACCTTCCTCGTCGCCTACCCCGAGCAGCCCACCTCGGCCAACGCCGGCGGGTACTGGAACTGGTTCGAGCCCGCCGACCAGCGGGCCGGGTCCGGTGAGCCGTCGATCATCGCCGGCATCACCCGCGCGGTGACGGCCGAGCACCGGGTCGACCCCGGCCGCGTCTTCGTCACCGGCCTGTCGGCGGGCGGGGCGATGGCGGCCGTGATGGCCGCGACCTACCCGGAGCTGTACGCCGGGGTCGGCGTGCACTCCGGGCTCGCCTACCGCGCCGCCCGCGACATGGGGTCGGCGTTCGCCGCCATGCAGACCGGTGGCCCGCCCGCCCCGGGCAACCAGGTGCCGCTCATCGTCTTCCACGGCGACGCCGACACCACCGTGGCGCCGGTCAACGCCGAGCGGCTCGTCGCGGCCCGCCTGGCCGTGGCCGGCACCCGGCTGCGGACCACGGTCGAGCAGGACACGCGGGCCTCCCGCGCCGCCACCCGCAGCACCCACAGCGCCGCCGACGGCACCGTCGTCGCCGAGTCCTGGACCGTGCACGGCGGCGGGCACGCCTGGTCCGGCGGCAGCCCCGTCGGGTCCTACACCGACCCCGCGGGCCCCGACGCGTCCGCGGAGATGGTCCGCTTCTTCCTGGCGCACGGCCGCCGCTCCTGACCCGCGCACGGGGAGCGCCTCCCGCCGGGACCGGACCGGCGGGAGGCGCTCCCTGCCGGCACCCCGTGGGTCCACGACCGGGCCGGGCCCGGCGCGGCCCGGCGCCGGCCGTCAGCCGGCGTACCCGGCCTGCGCCGCCCGCCGCGGTCCCACCACCGGCACCGGCCCGTCCGCCCGCACCACGAGGACGGCCAGGTCGTCACGCGGCGCGGAGGGGCTGAAGTCGCGGACGCACTCCTCGACGGAGCGCGCCAGCGCCTGGGCGTCCAGGCCGGCCCGCCCGCGCAGGACCTCCAGCAGGGAGGCCTCGCCGAACTGGGTGTCGCCGTCGCGCCGCTCGGTGACCCCGTCGGTGTAGAACACCAGGCTCTCGCCCGCCCGCAGCACCAGCTGCGACTCCGCCACGTCGACCGTCGGCATCACCCCCAGCAGGTCACCGGCCTCCCCGACGAGGGCGGCGCCCTGCCCGCCGAGCAGCGCGGGCAGCGGGTGGCCGGCGTTGCACACGCGCACGCGCGCCACGTCGCCGTCCACCTCCACGACGGCCGCGGAGGCGGTGAGGAACCGGCCGCGCTCCCCGAGGTCCAGCAGGGCGTCGTTCAGCCGCTGGAAGCACACCGGCAGGCCGAACCCGTCCTGCATCGAGCCCTTCAGGACCTGGCGCGCCAGGCCCGTGATCGCCGCCGCCTCCGGTCCCTTGCCGCACACGTCCCCGACCGTCAGCCCGTAACCCCCCGACGGCAGCGGGAACACGTCGTAGAAGTCGCCCCCGACCTGGCTCGCGCCCGCGGCGGCGTAGCGGGCACCGAAGGACAGCCCCCGCGCGCGCGGCAGGGACGAGGGCAGGAGCGACTCCTGCAGGGCCCGGGCGACCGCCGAGCTCTCCTCGTAGAGGCGGGCGTTGTCCAGCGCCTGCGCGGCCCGCCGGGCCAGGTCGAGGAGCAGGGCGGTGTCCGAGGTGGTCGGGGTGCGCTCGCCGGTCACGACGAGCAGACCCAGCGAGCGGCGGCGCGCGACCAGCGGCACGGCGACCGCGTGCGCCCCGAACTGCTCCAGGAGCCCCGGCCGCGGCAGCCGCACGGCCCGGCCCGCGCTGCTGCGCGCGGCCAGGTCCACGACGAGCTCGCGGCCCCGGGGGCTCTCCAGCGCCGCGCGGAACCGCTCCGAGGTGTCCTCCACCCGGCACGTGACCGCCTCGACCCGCGGGGCGTTCTCCGGCAGCACCACCACCGCCGCGCACGAGCCGAACCGGGGCACCAGCAGCTGCGTCGTCAGGGCGGCGGCGAGCCGCACGTCGAGGCTCTCCGCGAACAGCTCGCTCGCCTCGGCCAGGAGCGACAGCGCTCCGCGGTCGCGCTGGCGCTGCTGCTCGCGCAGGTGGTCCGCGACCAGCAGGGTGAGCCGGTCGGCCACGACGCGCCCGAGGGCGCGCGCCTGCGGGGAGAGCACCCGGCCGGGGCGCAGGACCAGGGAGCCGACCTGCCCGAGCCGCCCGAGGAGGGGGAACACCACCAGCTCCCCGCGCTCCAGGACCCGCTGTGGGCCCGCCGCGGTCGCGAGCACGGCGGCCGCCTGCTCGGCGCGCAGCCCGTTCCCGCGCACCCCCACCTGCCCGGCCTCGGCGTCGGGGGTGAGCACCGCGAGCACCGCGGCGTCGTCGACGCCGAGCGCGTCGCAGAGGCGGTCCAGGAGCTCGCGCACGACGACCTCCAGCGGCAGGCGCTGCTCCAGGTCCGCGGGCAGGTCGACGACCCACGCCAGGTCCAGGTCCTCCCGCCCCGCGGCCTGCGCCGCTCGCGCCGGTGCGGCCTCCCGCGGCGCCGCGTGCGTGCCGGTGGGGGAGAACCGGCACCACACGGCCTTGCTGTGCGAGCGGTGCGCCGTGCCCCACTCCGCGGCCAGGGCGTCCAGGAGCGCCACGCCCCGCCCGCTCTCCCGCTCCTCGTCCGGGGCGCGCAGCAGCGGCAGCACACCGGGCAGCCGGTCCGAGACCTCCAGCCACAGGCCCTCCTGCTCGTGCCGCAGGCGGAGCTCGACCTCCGTCCCCGCGTGCAGCACGGCGTTGGTGACCAGCTCGCTGACCACGACGAGGGCGTCGTCCAGCACCGGGGCGAGGGCGCCGTCGCCGACGACCTCGCGCAGGTGGCGGCGCGCCAGGGCGGCGGAGCGCGTGTCGGGGGGCAGTCGCAGCCCGGGCAGGTCCCTCACCGCCGCCGGGCCTCCAGCCTCTCCCGCAGGGCCGCCAGCGGCGCCCGCAGCCCGGCGGCGACGTCCGGGGGCGCGGCGGCGGCGACGTCCTCGGCGCCGCCGAGCAGGACCAGCATCTCCTCGGCGTCCCGCTGCGCCTGCGAGCGCAGGAGGTCGCGCTCCCGCTGCAGGGCGCGCCGCTGCTCGTGCAGCTCGACGAGGACGCTCACCTTGGCGCGCAGGACCCAGGGGTCGAACGGTTTGGCGAGGTAGTCCACCGCGCCCGCCGCGTAGCCGCGGAACGCCTGGTGCCCGCCGGCCTCGAGCGCGGTGAGGAAGACGATGGGGATGTCGCGGGTCTTCTCGCGCTGCTTGATGTGCTCGGCGGTCTCGAAGCCGTCCATCCCCGGCATCTGCACGTCGAGCAGGATCAGCGAGACCTCCTCGCTCAGGAGCTGCTTCAGGGCCTCCTCGCCGGAGCCGGCGCGCAGCAGCCGGTGGCCGAGGCCCTGCAGGATGGCCTCCAGCGCCAGCAGGTTCTCCGGCCTGTCGTCGACGAGCAGGACCTTGACCTGGGCGGCCGTGGACGGCTCAGGCATCCGGGCCCGCCTGCCCGCGCCCGGTCCACGTGGAGATCAGGCCCAGCAGCCGGTCCAGGTCCACCGGCTTGGTGATGTAGTCGGACGCACCCGCCGCCAGGGACTTGTCCCGGTCGCCGGGCATCGCCTTGGCGGTGAGGAACAGCACCGGCAGGTCCGCGAACGCCGGCATGCCCCGCAGCACCATGGTCGTCTCGTTGCCGTCCATGTCCGGCATCATCACGTCCATCAGCACCAGGTCCACCTCGGGGTGCTCCTGCAGCAGGGCCAGTCCGGCCTTGCCGTTGTCGGCGTAGAGCACCCGCATCCCGTGCAGCTCCAGCGCGCTCGTCAGGGCGAACACGTTGCGCACGTCGTCGTCGACCACGAGCACCGTCAGGCCGGCGAGGCCCTCCACGTCGCCGCTGGCGGGGCGCGCGGTGATCAGCGGGGGTACCGGCGCCGCCTGCTCGGGCAGCGCGGGGATCCCGTCGCCCGCGCCGTCGCCCGCGAAGGGGTAGGTGGCGGGCACGTACAGCGTGAACGTCGAGCCCCGGCCGCTCTCGCTCTCCACGGTGATCGCGCCCCCGAGCAGCCGCGCGATCTCCCGGCTGATCGACAGGCCCAGCCCGGTGCCGCCGTACTTGCGGCTCGTCGTGCCGTCCGCCTGCTGGAACGCCTCGAAGATGAGGCGCAGCTTGTCCGCCGGCACGCCGATGCCGGTGTCGGTCACCCGGAACGCCAGGACCTGCCCGGCGTCGTTCAGGGACGGCACGCTGAACAGCGCGCCGGGCGGGGGGGATTCCACGGACAGCCGCACGCTGCCCCGCTCGGTGAACTTCAGCCCGTTGGACAGCAGGTTCTTCAGCACCTGGTGCAGGCGCTGCTCGTCGGTGATGAGCGCCGCCGGCAGCCCCGGCCCGACCTCGACGACGAGGTCGAGGCCCTGCTGCTCGGCGAGCGGGCCGAAGGTGCTCCGGACGTGCTCGACGACCTCGCGCAGGACGACCGGGGCCGGGTTCACGTCCATCTTCCCGGCCTCCACCTTCGACAGGTCGAGGATGTCGTTGATGAGGGCGAGCAGGTCGCTGCCGGAGCCGTGGATGGTCCGGGCGAACTCGATCTGCTTGTCGGTGAGGTTCTTCTGCGGGTTCTCCGCCAGCAGCTTCGCCAGGATCAGGAGGCTGTTGAGCGGGGTGCGCAGCTCGTGGCTCATGTTCGCCAGGAACTCGGACTTGTACTGCGAGGACAGCGCGAGCTGCTCGGCCTTCTCCTCCAGGCCGGTGCGGGCCAGCTCGATCTCGCGGTTCTTCGCCTCCAGGTCGCGGGACTGCTCCGTCAGCAGGCGCGCCTTGTCCTCCAGCTCGGCGTTGGTGCGCTGCAGCTCGACCGACTGCTCCTGCAGCTCCTGGGCCAGCCGCTGCGACTGGTCGAGCAGGGCCTCGGTGCGCACGTTGGCGATGATGGTGTTGAGGACGACGCCGATGGTCTCGACGAGCTGCTCGAGGAAGGTGGCGTGCACGTCGTCGTAGCGCCGGAACGAGGCCAGCTCGATGACGCCGAGGACCTGCTCCTCGAACAGGACCGGCAGGACCAGCAGCTCCGCGGGTGCCCCCTGGCCCAGCCCGCTGTGCACCCGCAGGTAGCCGGCGGGCACGTCGCGGACCCGGACGGGGCGCCTGTCGAGCGCGGCCTGGCCCACGAGCCCCTCGCCCAGGGCGAACACCGCGGCGTCCCCGTCCCCGGCGGGCCCGCCGCCGTAGCTGGCCGCCCGGCGCAGCCGGGCCCGTCCGACCTCGTCGTGCTCGGCGAGGAAGAACGCGCCCTGCACCGCCTCCACGACGGGGGTGACCTCGCTCATGATGAGCTGGGTGACGGCGCCGAGGTCCCGCTGTCCCTGCAGCTGCCCGCCGATGCGGGCGAGGTTGCTCTTCAGCCAGTCCTGCTGGGCGTTCTTCTCGGTGGTCGCCCGCAGGTTGGCGATCATCTGGTTGATGTTGTCCTTGAGCTCGGCGACCTCCCCCTGCGCCTCGACGGTGATGCTGCGGGTGAGGTCGCCGCGCGTGACGGCCGTGGACACCTCGGCGATCGCGCGGACCTGGGTGGTGAGGTTGCCGGCGAGCTGGTTGACGTTCTCCGTCAGGTGCCGCCACGTGCCGCTGACCCCGGCGACCTCGGCCTGGCCGCCGAGCTTGCCCTCGGTGCCGACCTCGCGGGCCACGCGGGTGACCTCCGCGGCGAACGCCGAGAGCTGGTCGACCATCGTGTTCACGGTGCTCTTCAGGTCGAGGATCTCGCCCTGCGCGTCGACGGTGATCTTCTGGCTGAGGTCGCCCTGCGCGACCGCCGTCGTCACCAGGGCGATGTTGCGGACCTGGCTGGTCAGGTTGGAGGCCATGAAGTTCACCGAGTCGGTGAGGTCGCGCCAGGTGCCGGAGACGCCCTTGACCTGCGCCTGCCCGCCGAGCTTGCCCTCGGTGCCGACCTCGCGGGCCACGCGGGTGACCTCGTCGGCGAAGGAGGACAGCTGGTCGACCATCGTGTTGATGGTCTGCGCCAGGGCCGCGACCTCGCCCTGCGCGTCGACGGTGATCTTCTGGCTGAGGTCGCCCTGCGCGACGGCGGTGGCGACCTGGGCGATGTTGCGGACCTGGCTGGTCAGGTTCGCGGCCATGAAGTTCACGTTGTCCGTCAGGTCGCGCCAGGTGCCGGAGACGCCCTTGACCTGCGCCTGCCCGCCGAGGCGGCCCTCGGTGCCGACCTCGCGCGCCACACGGGTGACCTCGTCGGCGAAGGAGGACAGCTGGTCGACCATCGTGTTGATGGTCTGCGCCAGGGCCGCGACCTCGCCCTTGGCGTCCACGGTGATCTTCTGGCTGAGGTCGCCCTTGGCGACGGCCGTCGTCACCTGGGCGATGTTGCGGACCTGGCTGGTGAGGTTCCCGGCCATGCCGTTGACGTTGTCGGTCAGGTCCTTCCAGGTGCCCGAGACGCCCTTGACCTGCGCCTGCCCCCCGAGGTTCCCCTCGGTGCCGACCTCGCGGGCCACGCGGGTGACCTCGTCGGCGAAGGAGGACAGCTGGTCCACCATCGTGTTCACGACGTCCTTGAGCTGCAGGATCTCCCCGCGCGCGTCCACGGTGATCTTCTGGCTGAGGTCGCCCTTGGCGACGGCGGTGGCGACCTGGGCGATGTTGCGGACCTGGCTGGTGAGGTTCCCGGCCATGCCGTTGACGTTGTCGGTCAGGTCCTTCCAGGTGCCCGAGACGCCCTTGACCTGCGCCTGCCCGCCGAGCTTGCCCTCGGTGCCGACCTCGCGGGCCACGCGGGTGACCTCGTCGGCGAAGGAGGACAGCTGGTCCACCATCGTGTTGATCGTCGACTTCAGCTCCAGCGTCTCGCCCCGCACGTCGACCGACACCTTCTGCGACAGGTCGCCCTGCGCCACGGCCGTCGTCACCTGGGCGATGTCGCGGACCTGCGCGGTCAGGTTCGCCGCCATGCCGTTGACGTTGTCGGTGAGGTCCTTCCAGGTGCCGGCCACGCCGGGCACGTCGGCCTGCCCGCCGAGCTTGCCCTCGGTGCCGACCTCGCGGGCCACCGTCGTCACCTGCTGCGCGAACACCTGCAGGGTGTCGGTGAGGTCGTTGATGGTCTCCGCCAGCGCGGCCACCTCACCGGCGGCGTCGACGGTGATCTTCTGGGTGAGGTCGCCGCGCGCGACGGCGGTGACGATCTGGGCGATGTTGCGGACCTGGCTGGTGAGGTTGCCGGCCATGGAGTTCACCGAGTCGGTGAGGTCCTTCCAGGTGCCGGCCACGCCGGGCACGTCGGCCTGCCCGCCGAGCTTGCCCTCGGTGCCGACCTCGCGGGCGACGCGGGTGACCTCGTCGGCGAAGGAGGACAGCTGGTCCACCATCGTGTTGATCGTCCCGGCCAGGGCGGCGACCTCGCCCTTGGCGTCCACGGTGATCTTCTGGCTGAGGTCGCCGCGCGCCACGGCGGTGGCGACCTGGGCGATGCCGCGGACCTGGTTGGTGAGGTTCACGGCCATGGAGTTCACCGAGTCGGTGAGGTCGCGCCAGGTGCCGCTCACGCCGCGCACCTGGGCCTGCCCGCCGAGGCGGCCGTCCGTGCCGACCTCGCGGGCGACGCGGGTCACCTCGTCGGCGAAGGAGGAGAGCTGGTCCACCATCGTGTTCACGGTGGACTTCAGCTCCAGGATCTCCCCCCGGGCGTCGACCGTGATCTTCTGGCTCAGGTCGCCCTGAGCAACCGCCGTCGTCACCTGCGCGATGTTGCGGACCTGGTTGGTGAGGTTGACGGCCATGGAGTTCACCGAGTCGGTGAGGTCGCGCCAGACGCCCGAGACGCCCCGCACCTGCGCCTGGCCGCCGAGCTTGCCCTCGGTGCCGACCTCGCGGGCGACGCGGGTGACCTCGTCGGCGAAGGAGGAGAGCTGGTCCACCATCGTGTTGACCGTGGCGCCGATGCGCAGGAACTCGCCCTTCACCGGCTGCCCGGCGATCTCCAGCGCCATGTGCTGGCTCAGGTCGCCCTCGGCGACGGCGGCGATGACCCGGGCGACCTCCGTCGTCGGCCGCACCAGGTCGTCGATGAGGCTGTTCACCGCGGCGGACGCCGTGCTCCAGTCGCCCTCCACCCCGACCTCGTCGAGCCGCTCGGTCATCCGGCCCTCGCGGCCGATGACGCGGCTGGCCCGGACCAGCTCCCGGGTCCGGCGCTCGTGCAGCCCTGCGAGCTCGTTGACGCGGTCGGCGACCGCCCCCGCCGCGCCGGGGCGGGACTCCACGCGCACGCTGAAGTCACCGGCGCACAGGGCGGCCAGCGCCGCGGCGATGTCGGTGAGGTCGCGGTCCAGTGCGGTGTCGGCACCGGGGGAGACGTCGAGGGTCATGCTGGCTCCTGGCGCTCGGTCCGGCGGTCGCGGGCCAGTCTGACGCATGAGGAGGCCGCACCACGGCCGGTGCGGAACGGACCGCGGGCGCCCGTCACCCGTGTGGGCGTGCGGCGGGTGGACCACCGGCGGAGCGCGGCCCAGCCCAGCCCGCCCGCGCCGGCGGCGACCAGCACCGGCACCGCCAGGGACAGCCAGGCGGTGTCCGGGAAGGCCGCGCGGGCCAGGAGGGCCAGCGCCAGCCCGTAGCCCGTCCACACCAGCGAGCCCAGCAGCGCCCACCGGGCGAACCGGCGCAGCGGGAAGGCCACCAGGCCCGCGGCCACCCCCACCGACGTCGTCCCCCCGGGCACGAACCGCGCCCCGAGCACCAGGACCGGCCACCACCAGCCCCCGTGCCGCTCCAGCCGGCGCAGCACCGCGGCCGCCCGCCCCGAGGCCGCCGGCCGCCGCGCCCGCCGGCCCACCGCGTAGGCCGCCAGGTCGCCCAGCAGCGACCCCGCCGTCGTGGCCGCGCACACCGCCGCCAGGTCCAGGTCCCCGGAGACGCCGAAGGCGGCGGTCGCGGCGAGGGTCGCCTCGCTGGGGACGGGGGGGACGACGCCCGCCGCCGCGATCACCCCCGTGATCGCCGGGTAGACCCAGGGCGACCCGAGGAGGGGGTCCAGCGAGCCGGCGACGTCCACGACCGCAGAGCCTCCCGCACGGCGGGACCCCCGCGGTGGTGCGGCCGGGCGGTTTCCGGCCGGGCTTCCCCGGCGGGGTCGGCAGGGTCGTGTTCTACGCTCCGGCGGTGCGCCTCCTCCTCGTCCGGCACGGCCAGACCCCGCACAACGTCACCGGTGCGCTCGACACCGCCGCGCCGGGGGCGGGCCTGACCCCCCTGGGACAGGCGCAGGCCGCAGCCGTGCCGGACGCCCTGCGGGACGAGGACGTCTCCGCCGTGTACGCCTCCCCGCTGGTGCGCGCCCAGCTCACCGCCGCTCCCCTGGCGCAGGCCCGCGGGCTCGGCGTGCAGGTCGTGCCGGGCCTGGAGGAGGTCCCGGCCGGGGACCTCGAACTGCGCTCGGACGCCGCCGCGGTGCAGGCCTACGCCGACTGCCTCCTGGCGTGGATGTGCGGGGACCTGGACCGAGCCGTGCCCGGCGGGCAGGACGGGCACACCCTGCTCGCGCGCTACGACGCCGCCCTGGGCGGCATCGCGGCGGCGAACGCGCCCACCTCGACGGTGGTCGCCGTCGTCCACGGTGCGGCCATGCGCGTCTGGACCGCCGTGCGCACCGGCACGGACCCGGCGCTGTCCTCGACGCTGTGGGTGGCGAACACCGGGTGCGCGGTGCTGGAGGGCGGCCCCGACGAGGGCTGGCGGCTGCTGCGCTGGCACCCGGAGCCGCTCGGCGCCGCGGGGCTGGACGACCCGGCGGCGCCGGACCCCACGGGCGCCAGCCCGCGCGGGGTGCACGAGGGCACGCCGGGCGGCTGAGGCGGTCCGGGCGCGGGTCGACCGCCCGCCGGCCGGATCACCCGGTGTAGGTGGGGGTGGCCTGCTCGCCGTCCCAGTTCACGCGGAAGGTGAAGGCCTCCTCCAGGGCCGCGCGGTACCGCTCGGCCTCGTCCTCGGTGAGGGTCCCGGCGGTGAGGAGGTCGTCGACCGCGGGGCTCCAGGACGCGACCAGGGCGTCGACGAGGGTCTGCGGGTCGATCCCGAGGTCGGTGGCCACGGCCGCGAGGTTCTGCCCGGCGTCCATGCGGACGTGGAGCTCGTCGTGGCTGATGGCCAGGACCTCGTCGAGGACGTCCTGGACGGGCTGGTGGCCGCGGTGCAGGTCGAGGGCGCCGTCGCCGTAGGCCTCCTGGACGAGGGCCATCAGCTCCTCCTCGGTGGTCACCGCACCGACGTCGACACCACCGCCGGGACCGCCGCCACCGGGACCACCGCCCCGGGGGCCGGTGGTGGTGCCGGCGGTGGCCCCGGCGGCCGAGGCGGTGGTGGTGGTGCCGGTGGCCGTGGTGGTGTCGGTGCTGCACGCGGCCAGCGACAGGGTGCCCACCAGCACCACACCGGCGATGATCTTGCGGAACTTCACGGAACTCGTCTCCAGGAGGTCGGGGGAGCGGACGAGGACCACGGTGCGCGGCGCTGCTACGCGTCCGCGGTGTGCTGCTCGTGGGCCTGCTGTGAGCCCGCGGCCCGCTCCCGGCCCGTCCCGCCCGCTCGCGCCCACCCACGTGCGCGGCACAGCGACGTCACGGCCGGCTCACAGGAACGGTCCGGACCCTCGGCTGCCATGACCTCCCGTCGTCGCGTTCTCGTCGCCTCCGGTGCCCTCGCCGCCGCCCCGGTGCTCCTCGCGCCCACCGCCGCCAGCGCCCACAGCCTCGACAGCAGCACCGTGTCCGTGCAGGTGGGCGAGGACGCGGCGAGCGCCACCGTCAGCGTCGCGGCCGAGACCCTCGACGCGGCGCTGGGGGCGGACCACGTCACCGCCGCCGCCGGGGAGTACGCCGCGGCGGCCGTCGCCTACCTCGACGAGCACCTGGCGGTCACGGGCGCCGACGGCACGACGTGGGCGAAGACCTGGTCGGACCCGGTGCTGGAGCAGGTGGAGGGCATCGAGTCCCTCAGCGTCGACGTCGTCCTGGACACCACCGGCGCCGACCCGTCGAGCTTCACGCTCACCTACGACGCGGTCCTCGAGGCCGACCCCACCCACGAGGCGGTCGTCGTCCTCACCGACGCCGCCGGGGACATCTCCACCGCCGGGGTCCTCACCGCCGCCGACCCCACCCTCGCCGTGGGGAGCGCCACCGGGGCCGGTGCGGTCGATCCCGGCCTGCTGGACGTGCTCGGCCACGGCTACCACCACGTCCTGGCGGGCGCGGACCACCTGCTGTTCGTCGCCGTGCTGCTGCTGGTGGCCCCCCTCGTCGCGGTGGCGGGGCGCTGGCGGCGCCGCGACGGCCTCCTGCCCGCGCTGCGGCAGGTCGTGCACGTCGTCACCGCGTTCACGCTCGGGCACTCCGTGACGCTCATCGCCTCCGCGCTGGGGTGGGTCTCCCTGCCCAGCGCGCCGGTGGAGGTCCTCGTCGCCGCCTCCGTGGGGGTGGCGGCCGTCCACGCGATCCGCCCGCTCGCCCGCCGCGGGGAGGTGGTCATCGCCGGGGTCTTCGGCCTGGTGCACGGCCTCGCCTTCGCCGGCATCCTCACCGACCTGGGGCTCCGGGGGGCGACCTCGGTGCCGGCGCTGCTCGCCTTCAACGTCGGCGTGGAGCTGGCCCAGCTCGTGACCGTCGCCCTGCTCCTGCCCTCCCTCCTCCTGGCCGCGCGCACCCGCTGGTACCCCGCGGTGCGCCTCACCGGGGCCGTCGCCGCCCTGGCGGTGGCCTGCGGGTGGGCCCTGGACCGGCTCGGCGTCCTCGGCAACCCGCTGGCCCGCGCCGAGGAGGCCGTCACCGGCCACCCGTGGTGGGTCGTCGTGGGCCTGGCCGTGGTGGCGGTGTGCTGCCGGGCGGGCGGGCGCACGGCCCCGCGCGCCCCGGCGTCGTCCGGGGACCACGGTGTCGCGGGAGGTCTGCCCCGGCCCGCCGGGAAGGGCGCGGCCTGACCGCTGCCCCGATGCCGTGGCGAGGGCTTCGATCCCGCGCGCGGGGGCGCCGGGGTTCGCCCTGGACTGGTACGGGCTCCGTCCCGGCCGTCAGGGGTTCAGCGTCACCGTCCCGCCGACCCGTGCGTGGTTGCGCAGCCAGGTGCTCGACGTGCCGGCGCCGGAGACGACGTAGCCGCCCGCCGGGATCGGCATGTTGCCCACCCCGGCCTGCACCTGGGTGATCCTCCCGTCCACCACCGAGATCTCGGTCCCGCGGTGGTTGGTCCCGGTGCGGGGACCCCGCGCCGGTGTGTAGAGCACCAGGTCGTTGCCCTGGCGGGACACGTCGACCCCGGTGAGGGCGCGGGTCTGCCCGGAGGTCGTGACCGACCGGGGGTTGCTGGGGATCGTCGGTGTCGGTGTCGGTGTCGGTGTCGGTGTCGGTGTCGGCGTGGGCGTGGGCGTGGGCGTGGGCGTCGGCGTCGGGGTCGGCGTGGGCGTCGGCGTGGGGGTCGGGGCGCTGCCCGTGACCTGGGCGACCGTCCGCACCGTCGTGGTGGCCGGCCGGGTGGCGAGCCACTCGGTGAAGGCGCGGAACGTGGGCAGGTCGATCGCGTTGGACGCGCACCCCGAGCAGACCGAGTGGAAGACGAGGGGCACCCAGCCACCGCGATCGCTCTCGACCTGCGTGACGTACGTCTTCAGCATGTCCAGCGTCGTGTCCGACTTGACCGAGCTGTTGGTGCGGACGGACCAGGCGCCGGCCGGGGGGATCGTCTCCGCCGTCACGCACGAGGCGCACCCGTACCCCGGGGACCGCAGCCCGCCCACCGTGCGGGCGCTGGAGTAACCGCAGGCCGAGACGGTCTGCTGCGCCGCCGCGTCGTTGGCCCCGAACGGGTAGGCGAAACTGGCCACCGGGTACCCCAGGGCGACGAGCGCGGACCGGTCGTCGCAGACCTGCCGGCGCAGTTCCGTGCTGCCGACGGTCGTCAGGTCGACGTGGCCGAGGGTGTGCCCCCCGATCTCGTGCCCCGCGGTGTGCAGCGCGTCCACCTGGGCCCGGCTCATGTACGCCGACGACGAACCGATCCGCGGGCTGTTGACGAAGAAGGTGCCCCTGAACCCGTGCTGCGCCAGGACGTCCGCCGCCGGCAGCTGGTTCGCCAGCGTGTCGTCGAAGGTGAAGCTGACGACCGTCGGCGCCCCACCCGCGGGCGGCTCGACCGCCTCGGCCACGGTCACGGTGCTCGAGGTGGTGCTGGTCAGGCCGGCGTCGTCCGTCGTGGTCACCGTGACGGTGTAGGTACCCGGCCGCCGGTAGACGTGCCGGGCGGTGGACTGCGGCTGCGGGCGGGTGCGCGTGCCGTCGCCGAAGTCGAAGACGAACCGCCGGATCCCGCGGTCGTCGCGGGAGGCGCCCGCGTCGGCCTCGATGCTGAGGGGGCCCCGGCCCGGCGTCGGACGCGTCGTGAGCCGCGCCACCGGCGGGGCGTCGGGAGGCAGCACGTCCCGCTCGGTCACCGTCACCGTCGACGACACCGTCGCCCGGTTGCCCTCGGAGTCGCCGACGGTCAGCGTCACGACGTACGCACCCGGCGAGCGGTACACGTGGGTGGCGGTCGACTCGTAGTCCTGCGGGCTGCGGGTCCCGTCGCCCCAGTCGAAGGCGAAGGACGTGACCTCCACGTCGTCGGTGGAGCCGGACCCGTCCGCGGTGACGGTGAGCGGGGCGATGCCGGCCGGTGGGTTCAGGACGAGGTCGGCCACCGGTGGCGCCGACACCGCCGCCGCGGGACCGGAACTGCCGACCAGCAGCGCGGAGGGTACGAGCACCACCACCAGGGCGGCCACGACGGCGGCGATGACGGGGTTGTTCCGGACGGCGGTCGACATGGGGACCTCGATGCGTGTCGGTGTGGCACCGGTGTCCTGCTCGGTCCGGTCCCGGGCGCTGCTGCGGAGAGGCCCGGTCGCCCCGTGCTGGAGCTGCCGTGCCGGGCGGCCGCCGTGTCCGGTGGCGGCATCCCTCGCATCCTGGAGGACGCGGTGTCCCGGGCTCCCGGGTGACCGGGGCAGGAGGAGCGAGCCCCGGTACGCGGCGCGCCGGCTGGATCTGCTCCCCGGTGACCGCCGGTCGCTCGCAGGAAGCGCCGTCGCGGCCGATCGATGTCACCCACAGTGAACTCCCGTGTCACCGGCCGGTCAAGGGACCCGAGCGGTCCGGTCGGGAGCCGCGGAACCGGCCGGAGGCTCAGGCCGGTTCCACGGGCAGCCACAGCTCGGTCGTCGCGACGCCGGAGTCGGCGCTGCGTTCGAGCACCGCGACGATCTCCGGTCCCGGCCGCAGGCGCCAGCGGTTGGAGGGGAACCACTCCGTCGCGGTGGCGGCCCAGGTCCGCTGCAGGGTCTGCGGGTGGGGCCCGGCGCTGCGGAAGGCCGCCCACGCACCGGCCGGCACGTCGATGACGTCCAGCCCTGCGGGGACGGGTGTGCCGTGGTGCAGGGCGACGCCGTGCAGGTAGGTCAGCTCGCTGCCCTCGGCGCGGTCGGGGTCGAGGTCGTCGCAGACCGCGAGCAGGCCCGCGGGTTCGGTCTGGCTCAGCGCCTTCAGCCGCTGGTGCTCCGCTGCGGGCAGGGAGGCGACGTGCTCGGCGATGTGCGGGTTGGTGCCCTGGTGGACCAGGGGCACGCGCGCCGCGCGGCCCACGAGCCGGAAGGCCGGGCGCTGGAGGATGTGGACGTCCACGGGGTTGCTCCCTCTCACGGTCAGGTGGAACGACAGCCGGGGTTGTGTGCGCAGGGGGCCGCCGTCGCGGCGCGCCTGTCCGGGGGCGGTGCCGTGCACCGCCCGGAAGGCACGGCCGAACGCCTCCGTGGAGCCGTAGCCGTGGCGGACGGCGATGGTGAGCAGGTCCTCCTCGCCGCTGAGGACGTCGGCGGCGGCCACGGTCATCCGCCGACGGCGGACGTACTCCGACAGCGGCACACCGGCCAGCGAGGAGAACGTGCGGCGCAGGTGGTGCTCGCTGGTGCCGAGCCTGCCGGCCCAGGCGCCGACGTCGATCTCGCCGGTGAGGTTCTCCTCGACGAGGTCCACGAGCTGGTTGAGCGCTGCGATCACGGGGCCTCCTTCCCGGTGTCCACCCTGGCCCAGGCCACCGCCCGCGCGCCCGACCGTCGCGGCCCGATCCGGTCGGCCGCTCGCGGCGGCAGGGCCGGCCGTGCCCACCCGCCGGAGCCGTCAGCGTCCTGACGGCCCGTGCCGGGCCGAACCCGCCGGACCCGGTGACCCGCGCCGAGCACGGGGAGATGCCGGGTCGAGGCGGGCTGTTCCGCCTGAATCCGCCGCGCCCGCCTCCGGGCCCCACCGAAACGGACACCACCCCGCACCCCGCTCGAAACAATGTCCGGGACGCGATCCGCGACCATTTCTCCTGGAGTTGACAATGCGGAAGCCGGGCGAGAAGACTCCCGGCCAGGCAACATCGGGCTGACGGAAATCTGTCCGCGGCCGGCCACGGCGCCGGACGTGGGTCGCGACGTCGAGCAGGCGGTGCCGGGCGCGCCCGGGGCGACCAGGTGTGGCTCTGTGTCCCATCGCAAAGGAGCGGTGTCGATGGCAACCAACGTGGAAGTCGCGGGGGTCGACGCGGAGGACAGGCGCCGGCCGCTGATGACGAGCGGCAACATCGCCTGGATGAATCTCGGGTTCTTCGGCGTGCAGTTCAGCTTCGGGCTCACCCAGACCGCGGTGAACCCGTTGTTCCTGCTGCTGGGCGCGGATGCGCACAGCCTGCCGATCCTCAACATCGCCGGTCCGATCACCGGCCTGCTCATCCAGCCGTTCATCGGGGCCATGAGCGACAAGACGTGGAGCCCGAGGTGGGGGAAGCGGAAGCCGTACGTGCTCGGCGGCACCCTGCTCATGATCGTCATCCTGTTCCTCTTCCCGCTCGTCTCCGCCCTGTGGATGGCCGTGCTCTGCCTCTGGCTGGTGGACGCCGGGAACAACTCCGCGATGGAGCCGTACCGGGCGCTGATCTCCGACCGGCTGCGCAAGCTGCAGATCCCCAAGGGTTTCCTGATCCAGAGCATGTTCACCGGTGCCGGGGCGGTGCTGGCGAACGTCTCGCTGTACGTGATGCAGAAGCTGGTGACGGGGGCCACCGACGCCAACGTGCCCTACTGGGTCTTCGTCTGCTTCTGGCTCGGGGTGGTCTGCGCCATCGTCACGGTCGGCCTCGCCATGATGAGGACCAAGGAGGTCGAGCCGACCCCCGAGGAGCTGGCGCACATCAAGTCGCAGTCCAAGGGACCGGTCGCCACCATCGCCGAGATCGCCGAGGCCGTGAAGGTGATGCCGATCGGCATGCACAAGATCGGTCTGGCGTTCCTGTTCCAGTGGTACGCGATGTTCATCTACTGGCAGTTCGTGAGCGTCAGCGTCGCCGAATCGGTGTGGAACACCACTCCGGACACCCCCCTGTACGAGGAGGCGGCCGGCTGGAGCGGCCTGATGAACGGCGGGTACAACTTCATCACGATGGTCTCCGCCATGTTCCTGCTGCCGCTGTGCAGTCGCTTCGGCGGCAAGAAGGTGCACGCCGGAACCCTGGCGCTGGCCGCCCTCTCCCTGGCCTGGCTGTCGACGATCGACACGCAGTGGCTGACGCTCCTCCCCATGATCGGTCTCGGCATCTGCTGGGCCAGCATGGTCGGTGTCCCGTACCTGATGGTGGCCAGCATGGTCCCCCGGGAACGGACCGGCGTGTACATGGGAATCCTGAACATGATGATCGTGGTTCCGATGCTGATCCAGACGCTCACCTTCGGCTGGATCTTCGAGAACCTGCTCGGCAGCCACGGGACCAGCGCGATCCTGCTCGCCGGCGTGCTCCTCGGTTGCGCCGCCATCGCCATCCTGTGGGTCAACCCGCCGAGGGCCGACGAGGAGTCCTCGGTCATGCCGCTCGGCGCGCACCGCGACATCACGGTCTACGACCGCGTCATCGTGGGCTCCGACGGCTCCGCCTCCGCCCTGTACGCCGTCGCGAGGGCGCACGAGGTCGCCGCGGCAGCCGAGGCCAGGATCGTCGTGGTCAGCGCGTTCGAGCCGGGCGGTGCCGCACAGCAGCAGCAACAGGTGGACGGCCGCACGCTGCTGTACGGCGAGGAAGCGGCGAGGGCGGCCCTGCGCAGGTCGGTGGAGGATCTCACCTCGGACCGCATCCGCGACGTCGAGCAGGTCGTCGTCGCCGGCGCACCCGCCGAAGCGCTGCTGCGGGTGGCGGCCCAGAACCCGGCCAGCCTGATCGTCGTGGGCAACCGCGGTCTCGGCGCGCAGCCGGGCGAAGCGCTCGGCTCCGTTCCCAGCGAGATCGTGCAGAAAGCCCACTGCGACGTGCTCGTCATCCAGACCTCGGCCCTGTCCGGGCACACCCTGGACGAGGCTGCCGAGCGGGCCCGCCTGGCCGGCAGGAGCGGGACCACCGTGCGCCACACCGCCGAGGGGTAGGAGCGTCATGTCCGGGATCAAGCTGATCGTCGTCGGCGTGGACGGGTCCGACAGCAGCCGAGCGGCCCTGCAGTGGGCCTACGACGAGGCCGCACACCACGGCGCCGCGCTCACCGTGGTCTCCACCTGGCACCCTCCGGCGCTGCCCATGACCCCGCCGTACGGGACGATCCCCCCCGAGGGCTACGGCGACCAGCCCCGGAAGGAAGCGCTGGACCTCCTCGACCGGTTCACGGGTGCGCTCGCGCCCCGGACGCCGGCGGTGGACGTGCGGACGTCGGTGGAGGAGGGGAACCCGGCCGCGGTGCTGATCGAGCGGTCCAGGGAGGCGGACCTCCTGGTGGTCGGGTCCCGCGGTCACGGTGGCTTCGCGGGGATGCTGCTGGGTTCGGTCAGCCAGCACCTGGTGGCCCACTCGGACTGCCCGGTCGTCGTCGTCCGCTGACGCGGCGGTGGCGGGGGGTCCCGGCGCCTCCCCGGCGCCGCCCACGCGAGAGGCCCAGGCTCAGCGATCCTGCCGCTGGCCTGGGCCTCCGTCTGTGGGCGGGTGACGGGAATCGAACTCGCACGAACCGGTGGGCGACGCACGACAAGCTTGCGCTCTAGCGTCGGGGCATGGAGATCGCCGGTGGTGCTGCGCTCCCCCCGCCTCGGCCGGTGCGCGCCCCGCCGGCCGCCCGTCCCGTCCCGCTCGCGGATCGGGCGCTGGCCCCGGACGTCGCCCGGGGGTTCATGCTGCTGCTCATCGCGCTGGCCAACGCCCACCTCTACCTCCGCGGCCACGCCACCGGTCTGCACGGCTACCCGGTGCCGGAGTCGGGCGGGAGGGCCGACCGCGTCGTCACGGCCGTGCAGCTCGCGCTCGTCGACGGTCGCGCCTACCCGATGTTCAGCTTCCTGTTCGGCTACGGGATCGTGCAGTTGGCCCGGCGGCGGGAGCGTGCCGGTGACGAACCTGGTGCGGTGCGCCGCCTCGTGCGCCGCCGCGGCTGGTGGATGCTCCTCATCGGCCTCGTCCACGCCCTGCTGCTCTGGTCCGGCGACATCATCGGCGCCTACGGCCTGCTCGCGGTGCTGTTCGCCGGTTTCCTCGTCGGCTCCCGCCGCGGGGCGGGAGTTCTCTTCGGTGTCGGTCTGGTCCTGCTGGCGATGTTCGCTCTGGTCATGAGCGTCGACGCGAGCGGGTCCGGTGCTCCCACGGCCTCCGGTGAGGAGGAGTCGTACCTCGCCTCGATGGGCCGGCGGGCGGTGGACTGGGGCGTGCAGCTCCTCCTCACGCCGTTCGGTCTCACCGTCCCGGCGCTCGTCGGTGCGTGGGCCGCCCGGCGGAGGTTGCTCGACGAGCCGGGGCGGCACCTGGTGCTGCTGCGGCGCGCCGCCGTGGTGGGCTTGGGCCTGGCCGTCGCCGGGGGCCTGCCGCTGGCGCTGGCCGCGGCCGGCGTGTGGGAGATCGCGCCGGGGTGGCCCTCGTCCGCCATCGGCGCCGCGCACCTCGTCTCCGGCTACGCGGGCGGCATCGGCTACGCGGCGCTCTTCGGGGTGCTGGCTGCGCGTGCCCGGCGAGGTGCGGGGCCGCTGCTGCGGGCGCTGGCGGCGGGCGGGCAGCGGTCGATGACGTGCTACCTCGGGCAGTCGGTGGTGTTCTGCGCGCTGCTGCCGGCGTGGGCGCTCGGGCTGGGCGAGGGCATGGGGGTGGCGAGCGCCTCGGCGCTGGGGGTGCTGACGTGGATGTCGCTGCTGGCGGGCGCGAACGTGCTCGCCCGAGCCGGCCGCCGCGGCCCGGCGGAGGTGCTGCTGCGCCGCCTCACATACGGCCGCGCGAAGGCATAGCGCAGGGTGGCTGTCCTCCCGCAGCGGCGCCGGCGCAGGAAACCGCTGCTGACGAGGGCTCGGTGTGCGGAGGGCGCGGCGCGTCGTGCGGGTTCACACGGCCTCGCGTGCGCTTCGCAGGCGGATGGCGACACGTCAGCGCCCTCCCGGTCGTGCTCTCAGGCACGTAGCGGGCGCGCCGCCTGGGCGCGGGTGGATGCGACGAAGGCCCAGTGTCAGCGATCATGCCGCTGGCCTGGGCCTTCGTGGTGGAGCGGGTGACGGGAATCGAACCCGCGCTATCAGCTTGGGAAGCTGAAGTTCTACCATTGAACTACACCCGCGAGCGCCCACAGGGGACGTCTGGGCCTACTGTAGCCGAGGCTCCGGGGTGCGTGGGCCACCCCCGCACACCCCGCGCCACGGCCCGCCGGTGCCCGCCGCGCGGTGCTCCCCACCCTCCCCGCACCGGGACGGGTACCGTGATCGTGTGCTGCTCTCCGACCGTGACATCCGGGCCGAGCTGGCCAGGGGACGCGTCCGCCTGGACCCCCTCGACGAGTCGATGGTGCAGCCCTCCAGCGTCGACGTGCGCCTCGACCGGTACTTCCGGCTCTTCGACAACCACAAGTACCCGGTGATCGATCCGGCGGAGGAGCAGCCCGAGCTGACCCGCCTGGTGGAGGTGGACTCCTCCGAGGCCTTCATCCTGCACCCGGGGGAGTTCGTGCTGGCCTCGACGCTGGAGCAGGTGACGCTGCCGGACGACGTCTCCGCGCGCCTGGAGGGCAAGAGCAGCCTGGGCCGTCTCGGGCTGCTGACGCACTCGACGGCCGGCTTCATCGACGCGGGCTTCTCCGGGCACGTGACGCTGGAGCTGTCCAACGTCGCGACCCTCCCGATCAAGCTGTGGCCGGGCATGAAGGTCGGGCAGCTCTGCTTCTTCCGGCTGTCGAGCCCGGTCGAGCATCCCTACGGCAGCCCGGGGTACTCCTCCCGCTACCAGGGGCAGCGCGGCCCGACGCCGAGCCGGTCCCACCTGTCCTTCCACCGGACCGAGATCTAGCCTCCCGCCGGCCACCGCGCCGGCGCGGGTGACGAGGAGCTGACATGGGTGTGCTGGGGCAGTGGGTGCGGCAGCTCGGCGGCGACGGGGACCCGGCGCCGGAGGAGCTGGCGGGCATGCACCTGCTCCTGCTGCCGGAGGCGGTGCCGCAGCCGGACATCTCCGCGGCGGTCCGCTGCCGCCATCCGGAGGCGCCCTCCCGCGGCCGGGCCCTGGTGCTGGACGAGCAGGCCGGCGGCGAGGCCGCGCTGCTGTTCGGCGCGGTCGACCTGACCCCGCGCCGGGCGGCGCTGGCGGGCGTGCCGCGCCCGTGGCGGCGGGTGGTGGCCCTGTCGGCGCCGCGGCGGCGTGCGCCGTTCCCCCCGCCGGAGGCGGACCGGGACGGGCTGCACCACGCGTTCCCCGAGGGCCTGCCCACGGGCACCGAGGGCGAGGGGGTGCGGCTGCTGCTGGCCCTGGCGCGGCGCTTCGGCGGGGCGGTGCGCGTCGCCGGGTCCGGGGAGGTGCTGCGGCCGGACCGCTCGCGGACCGTGGACCACCTCGTGCGGACCACGACGTGGCTGGAGCCGGAGGAGCTGCTGGAGGCCCTGGGGGACCTCCTGCCGGACGCGGAGGCCGCGCGCTCGGGCGACCTGGAGGAGCTCGTCGACGGCGGCCCGGTCCCGCTCGGGGAGGGGGACGCCGGGACCGGTACGGGCGAGGGCCCGCCCGTGCCGGAGCCGTACGTCGTCTCCGCCGCCCTGGACGGTGTCGACGTGCTGCTGCTGGTGCACCCGGAGGAGGAGGACCCGGTGCCCGCCCCGACGTCCGCCGGGGGCGCCGGGGTCACCACGTACGAGGTGCGCTGGGACCCCGCCGACGGCGGCGAGCGCTTCGCGGAGGACCCGGGGGAGCAGCACCGCGCCGAGCGGACCCGCGCGCAGGCGGTCGTGGCGCGGGTGAGCGCCGCGGTGCTGGACCGCACCGGGGGGATCATCCTCGACGAGGACCTGCTGCCGGTGGTGCTGGTGGGGCCGCCCCCACAGCGGGGGGCGCGGTGACCGGCCCCCGGAGAGCTGCGGACCCGCTGGCGGCGGCCCCACCGGTGGAGCCGCACGGGCAGCTGCCGGGGCACGTGCCGGTGCGGGTGGGCAGGCAGGGCATCTACGACGTGCGGCGCACCCTCGTCGCCTACGAGCTGCTGTTCCGCGCGCACGGCGGGCAGCACGCGGGGCTGACGGACCAGGACCAGCAGGACCGCGCCACCTCCCAGGTGATCAGCGCGACGTTCGGCGACTTCGGGGTGGACCAGATCGCCGGCTCGATGCCCCTGTTCATCAACCTCACCCGGGGCTTCTTCACGGGGGAGCTGCCCATCCCGTGCACACCCAGCCAGGTGGTGCTGGAGCTGCTGGAGGACATCACCGTCGACGAGGAGGTGCTGGAGGGCCTGCGGGAGCTCCAACGGCAGGGCTACCGCATCGCCGTGGACGACTTCGCCGGTGAGGAACACCGCTTCGACGCCGTGCGCCTCGCGTCCTACGTGAAGATCGACCACTCCGCGACGGGGGAGTCCTTCGAGGAGGTGCTGCGCCTGGCGAGGGAGCTGAACCCGCAGGCGCAGGTCGTCGTGGAGCGCATCGAGGAGGAGGCGGTCTTCGCGGCGTGCCGCGACCTCGGCGTCGACCTCTTCCAAGGGTTCCTGCTGCAGCGGCCGGTGACGCTGGAGCGGACCAGCCTGTCCCCCTCGCAGGTGGTGTGCCTGCGGCTGGTGCGGGCGCTGACCGGCGAGGAGGCGCCCATCGAGGAGATCGAGGAGCTCGTCGCGTCGGACCCCGGGCTGAGCGTGCGGGTGCTGCGGACGGTGCGCTCCGCCGCGCACGGCACCGTGCAGGAGATCACCTCGCTGCGGCAGGCGATCGCGCTGCTGGGGCGCCGGCAGCTGTGCTCCTGGGTGGTGCTGCTGCTGCTGGGCGGGGTGGCCCGCTCGGACCGGGAGCAGTTCGTCCTGGTCCTGGCGCGGGCCGCGGCGTGCGCGCGCCTGGTGCGGCAGGACGTCGACGTCGCCTACACCGTGGGCCTGCTGTCGGGCGTGTCGAAGGTGCTGGGCGTCGGGGCGGGGGAGCTGGTCGAGACGACGGGGGTGGCGCCGAGCGTGCGGGCGGCGCTGCTGGACCACGAGGGCCCGGCCGGCCGGGCCCTCGCGGCGGTCCTGGCGTACGAGGAGGAGGACCCGGCGGGCGTCAGCGCCGCGGGGCACGAGCTGTACGAGGTGTCCCGGGTGTACCTCGCGGCCCTCAGCGGCGCCATGACCTCGGTGGAGGTGGTCACGGAGGGCTCGGCGGCCTGAGCGGCGTGCCCGGCGGGGCGGGGCCGCCACCGGGCACGCCGCCCGGGTGGATCAGGTGGGGCCGTGGCCCATGCCGGGCGGGCGCGCGCCGACGGCCTTGCGGTAGTAGGCGGCGGCCTGCCGCTCGGCGATCAGCCGCGCGATGCCGATGACGGCACCGGAGGCCAGCGCCCACAGCACGGCCTCCTTCCAGCCCACGTCCGGGTCCTCCGGGTTGTCCGGCGGGTTGGTGCCCGTGGCGAGCTTCCAGCCGCGCTTGGTCACCGCGTTGGCGAGGGCGCCGGCGCCGACGGCGGCACCGGTCCCGAGGAGTTTCCACAACATCGCGTTCATGGTCCGCACCCTGCCCTACAGGACATCGGCGAGCCAGCGCAGCACCGGCACCAGCGCGGTGGCCGACAGCGCCAGCATGCCCAGCGCGACGACCAGGGCCACGAGCCGCACCCCGCGGGAGGGTCCGCCGGTGTCCGGGTCGCGCAGCATCCTCAGCACGGTGCACAGCCTCGCAGGAGCACGGCACGGCCTCGCAGGAGCACGGCACAGCCTCGCAGCAGCACGGGGCACAGCCTCGCAGGTCCGGGCCGGTGCCGTCCCGCCACCACCGCGGGACGCCGGGACCGGCCCGGCGTCCGGTACCGTCAGCAGCACGACAGGGGAGCGCCGCGGGGCGCTGAGAGTGCGGGAGACCGCAGACCCTCGAACCTGACCCGGTTAGCACCGGCGTAGGGAGTCGGGCCGTCTCGACCGGGGCTCACGGAGAGCACCCGGTCCCCCTCCTGTGTACCGGGAGGACATGTCATGACCGCGCACACCCCCCAGACCGGCCGGGCGGGCACGCCGCCGGTGGAGCGGGAGGCCGACGGCGGCAGCGTGCTGGCGCGCCGGCCGCTGACGCGCTGGCGGACGGTCGACCTGACCACCGCCGCGATGCTCGGTGCCGCCTTCGGTGTCGTGTTCTGGGGCTGGGACCAGCTCTACTACGCCCTCTCCCCGACCCTGACCGCGCTGTTCCCGCCGGTGACCGCGATCGTCGCCGGCGTCTGGCTGCTGCCCGCCGTGGTCGGTGCCCTCGTCATCCGACGCCCCGGTGCCGCGCTGTTCGTGGAGGTGCTGGCCGCGACCATCGAGGCGCTCCTGGGCAACGTGTGGGGCACGAACGTCCTCATCTCCGGGTTCCTGCAGGGCCTGGGGGTCGAGATCGTCGTCGCCGCGGTGCTCTGGCGCCGCTTCGGCCCGGCCGTCGCGGTGCTCGCCGGGGTGGCCGCGGCGACCCTGGAGGTCACCGCCTGGGAGTGGCACTCCTACGTCGCCGACTACTCCTGGACGTGGAAGCTGCTGTACCTGCTGTTCTTCGCCGTCTCCGGTGCCGTCGTCGCCGGTCTCGGCGGGTCCGCGCTGGTGCGGGCGCTGGCCCGCGCAGGCGCGCTGCGCTCCTTCCCCGCGGGGGCGGAGGCACGCCGCGCCCGCACCGGCGCCTGACGCCCACCGTGCCCGGCGTCCCGGCCCGGGGGGGCACCGGCGGCGCCGCGCTGCGCGTGCGGGGCCTGACGTGGCACCCGCACGGCGCGGCGCGGCCGGTGCTGTCCGGGGTGGACCTGGACGTGGGACCGGGGGAGCGGGTCCTCCTGGTGGGGCCGAGCGGGGCGGGCAAGTCCACGCTGCTGCGGGCCCTGGCCGGGCTGCTCGGCGACCACGAGGGCGACGCGGCCGGGGAGGTGCTGCTCGACGGGGCGCCGGTGCGCCGGGGTGCTGCGGGCCTGGTCCTGCAGGACCCGCTGGACGCGGTGGTCGCAGCGAGCGCCGGGCGGGACACCGCGTTCGGCCCGGAGAACCTGGCCCTGCCGCGGGAGGTGATCTCCGAGCGGGTGGCCGGGGCGCTGCGGGCGGCCCGCTTCCCCCACGGGCCGGGACGCTCGACGTCGGAGCTGTCCGGTGGGGAGCTGCAGCGCCTGGCGCTGGCGGGGGTGCTGGCGCTGCGGCCGCGGCTGCTGCTGCTGGACGAGCCGACCTCGATGCTGGACGCGGCCACGGCGGCGCTGGTGCGGGACGCGCTGCTGGAGGTCGCGGGGGACCGCACGCTCGTGGTGGTGGACCACCACGTGGGGGCCTGGGCGGACGCGGTGGACCGGGTGGTGGCGCTGGACGCCGCGGGGGAGCTGCTGGCGTCCGGCCCGGCGGGGGCGGTGCTGCGGGGGAACGCGGCGGCGCTGACCGCCGCGGGGGTGTGGCTGCCGGGACTGCCCGGGCCCGCCCCGGTGCTCGTGCCGGCGGAGCTGGTGGAGCCCTCGACGCCCGTCGCGGAGGGGACGACGGTGCTGCGGGGGCGGGCCCTGGAGGTGGTGCGCCGCCGCCGGGGCCTGCGGCCGGCTCCGCCGGTGCGGGTGCTCAGCGGGGTCGACGTGGACGTGCCCGCGGGGGCGCTGACGGCGCTGACCGGGGCGAGCGGTGCGGGCAAGTCGACGCTGGTGGCGGTGCTGGCGGGTCTGCTGCGGCCCACCGGCGGGGAGCTGGCGGCCGCGGCGGGGCTGGCGCGGGGCGCGGGGGCGCACCCGTGGCGGTGGACCTCCCCGCAGCTGGCGGCCCGGGTCGGCTGGGTGCCGCAGCACCCCGAGCACGGGTTCGTGGCGCACACCGCGCGCGAGGAGGTCCGCGCGACCCCGGAGGTGCTGGGGCAGGGGGAGCGCGGGCGGCGGCGCGCGGACGCGCTGCTGGAGCTGGTCGGGCTCGCGGGGCGGGCGGACGTCGAGCCGCACTCGCTCTCCGGCGGTGAGCAGCGCCGCCTCGTGCTGGCCGCCGCCCTCGCCGCGGGGGCGGGGGTGCTGGCGGCGGACGAGCCGACGGTGGGGCAGGACCGCGGCACGTGGGCGCTGGTGGCGGGGGCGCTGGCGTCGGCGGCCGCGGCGGGTGCCGCGGTGGTGGCGGCCACCCACGACGGTGCGCTCGTGCGCGGGGCGCGGCACCGCGTGCACCTGGACGCGGGGTCGCTCGCGGCCCCCGGTCGGGCGGAGGCCGTGGCGTGAGCGCGCCCGCCGTCGCAGCTCGCGCCCGCACCCGGCTCGTCGCCCGGTGCGGGCCGCTGTCGCTGCTCGCGGTGTCCCTGGCCGCCGCCGTCGGGGCCCTGTTCGTGGACTCCTGGCGGGTGGGCCTCGTGGCGCTCGGCGTGCAGCTCGCGCTGGCCCCGTTCGCGGCCTCGGGGGTGCGCGCCACGCTGGTGCGCCTGGTCCCCCTCGGCATCGGCGCGCTGTCCGTGGCGTGGTCCACGTGGCTGCTGGGGGAGGGCGGCCCGGACCGGCTGGAGGTGGCGGCCGGGGCGGCGCTGCGGATCGTCGTGCTGGTCCTGCCCGGCGCGCTGCTGCTCGGCTGGATCGACCCGAGCCGGCTGGGGGACCACCTGGCGCAGCGGCTGCGGCTGCCCGCGCGGCCGGTGGTGGCGGCCTCGGCCGCGCTGCAGCGGTTCGAGTCCCTGCACGAGACGTGGGACTCCCTGGCGCGGGCGCGGCGCGCGCGGGGTCTGGGGCCCTCGCGCTCGCCGGTGCGGCGCGCGGGGTTCTTCGCGGCGATGACGTTCGGGATGCTGGTGGCGGCGCTGCGCTCGGCGGAGCGGATGGCCGTGGCGATGGACGCGCGGGGTTTCGCGGACTGCTCGCGGCGGACGTGGGCGGAACCGGCGCCGTGGACGGGGGCCGACTCGGCCCTGGTGGCGGTGGGGGCGCTGGTCGCGGCGGTCCCGGCGGTGGCGGGCGTCCTGCTGCCCTGAGGGTGCGGCGCCTACGATCGGACGGGGTGCACCGCGACGACAGGGGGCCACGTGATCGGCACAAGGCTCGGGGCGGCGCTGGCGGGGCTGGTGGTCCCGGTGCTGCTGCTCACCTCGTGCGGTGGCCCCGCCGGGGAGGGCGAGGAGCGCAGGGGCACCGTGGGGATCGCGATGCCCACGCGCACCTCGGAGCGCTGGGTCGCCGACGGCGCGAACATGGTGGAGCAGTTCGAGGCGGCCGGGTACGCCACGGACCTGCGCTACGCCGAGGACGACATCCCCGCGCAGCTGGAGCAGGTCGGGGCGATGGTCGAGCGGGGCGTGGAGGTGCTGGTGGTCGCGGCCATCGACGGCCGCAGGCTGGCGCCGGTCCTGGAGCGGGCGCAGGAGGCGGGCATCCCCGTCATCTCCTACGACCGCCTGATCCTGGACTCCCCGAACGTCGACTACTACGCCACGTTCGACAACCTGCAGGTCGGCCGCCTCCAGGGCGCCCACATCCGCGACGCCCTGGACCTGGACACCGCGCCGGGCCCGTTCGAGCTGGAGGTCTTCGGCGGCTCCCCGGACGACAACAACGCCTACTTCTTCTTCCGCGGGGCGATGGAGGTCCTGCAGCCCCACCTGGACTCCGGCAGGCTCCGCGTGCGCAGCGGGGAGGTGACGATGGAGGAGTGCTCGACGCTGCGCTGGTCGGGGCGGACCGCGGGGGAGCGCATGGCGCGGCTGCTGGCGGAGCACCACGCCCGGCCGGGCGAGGAGGTCGACGCGGTGCTCTCGCCGTACGACGGCATCAGCCGGGGTGTGCTGGAGGCGCTGCGGGAGGCGGGGTACGGCACGCCGGGCAGGCCGCTGCCGGTGGTGACGGGGCAGGACGCGGAGCTGGAGTCGGTGCGCTCCATCGTCGCGGGGGAGCAGGCGCAGACCGTCTACAAGGACACCCGGGAGCTGGCGAGGGTGGCGGTGCGGATGGCGACGGCCACCCTGGAGGGGCGCCGGCCGCCGCTCAACGACGAGCGGACGTACGACAACGGCGTGAAGGTGGTGCCGTCGTACCTGCTGCCGCCGGTGTCGGTGGACCGCTCGAACTACCGGCAGGTCCTCGTCGAGGGCGGCTACTACACGGCGGAGCAGGTCGGCGGCTGAGGGCCCCGGTGGTGCCGCCCCGGTGGTGCCGCCCGGTGGCGGGGACGTTCGGCGCGTGGCGCGCCGGCGTGTCGGGGCGGAACGTCCCCGTCGGGCTCGGCCGTTGCCTTGGCGGGGACGTTCCGCGGGCGGCGCGCGGGCGTGTCGGGGCGGAACGTCCCCGTCGGGGACAGGGCAGCAGCCAGGGCAGCCAGGGCAGCAGCCAGGGCAGCCGGGCAGCGTGCGGCCCGGGTGCGCGCGGTCAGGGTGGGACCAGGGTGGGACCAGGGTTCGGCCGGGAACACGGGGAGGCCACCGCCCGTTGAGTTGAGCGACACCGACTCAAGACCACTGAGGCTCCGCTTGACAAGGCCGGAGGCCCGTGGAGACTTGAGCCAGGAACGCTCAAGCGGCCCGCCGGGCCGCTCCACCAGCTCGACCCGAAGGAGCACGCACCATGGCACGAGCCGTCGGCATCGACCTCGGCACCACCAACTCCGTCGTCTCCGTCCTGGAGGGCGGCGAGCCCACGGTCATCGCCAACGCCGAGGGCGGCCGCACGACCCCCTCCGTCGTGGCCTTCGCCAAGAGCGGCGAGGTCCTCGTCGGCGAGATCGCCAAGCGCCAGGCCGTCACGAACGTCGACCGCACCACCCGCTCGGTCAAGCGCCACATCGGCACCGACTGGAACATCGGGATCGACGACAAGAAGTACACGCCGCAGGAGATCAGCGCCCGCATCCTGCAGAAGCTCAAGCGCGACGCGGAGAGCTACCTCGGCGAGTCCGTGACGGACGCCGTCATCACCGTCCCCGCGTACTTCAACGACGCCCAGCGCCAGGCCACCAAGGAGGCCGGTGAGATCGCGGGCCTCAACGTCCTGCGCATCATCAACGAGCCCACCGCCGCGGCCCTGGCCTACGGCCTCGACAAGGGCAAGGAGGACGAGCTCATCCTCGTCTTCGACCTCGGCGGCGGCACGTTCGACGTGTCCCTCCTGGAGGTCGGCAAGGACGAGGACGGCTTCTCCACCATCCAGGTCCGCGCGACGTCCGGCGACAACCACCTCGGTGGCGACGACTGGGACCAGCGGATCGTGGACCACCTGCTGCAGAAGGTGAAGCTCACGACGGGCATGGACCTGTCCAAGGACAAGATCGCCATGCAGCGCCTGCGGGAGGCCGCCGAGCAGGCGAAGAAGGAGCTCTCCAGCTCCACCGCCACCGGCATCTCCCTGCAGTACCTGTCGATGACGGAGAACGGCCCCGTCCACCTGGACGAGCAGCTCACCCGCGCGCAGTTCGAGCAGCTGACCTCGGACCTGCTGGAGCGCACCAAGAACCCGTTCCACCAGGTCATCAAGGACGCCGACGTCTCCCTCAAGGACATCGACCACGTCGTGCTCGTGGGTGGTTCCACCCGCATGCCGGCCGTGGCGAACGTCGTGCGCGAGCTGACCGGTGGCCGCGAGCCCAACAAGGGCGTGAACCCCGACGAGGTCGTCGCCATCGGCGCGGCCCTGCAGGCCGGTGTCCTCAAGGGCGAGCGCAAGGACGTCCTGCTCATCGACGTGACCCCGCTGTCCCTCGGCATCGAGACCAAGGGCGGGATCATGACCAAGCTGATCGAGCGGAACACGGCCATCCCGACCAAGCGCAGCGAGGTCTTCACCACCGCCGAGGACAACCAGCCGAGCGTGCTCATCCAGGTGTTCCAGGGCGAGCGCGAGCTGGCCCGGGACAACAAGCCCCTGGGCACCTTCGAGCTGACCGGCATCGCCCCCGCCCCGCGCGGCGTGCCGCAGATCGAGGTCACGTTCGACATCGACGCCAACGGCATCGTGCACGTCAACGCGAAGGACCGCGGCACCGGCAAGGAGCAGTCGATGACCATCTCGGGCGGCAGCGCGCTGTCCAAGGAGGACATCGAGCGCATGGTCCGGGACGCGGAGGAGCACGCGAACGAGGACAAGCAGCGCCGCGAGGAGGCCGAGGCCCGCAACCAGGCCGAGGGTCTCGTCTACTCCACCGAGAAGTTCCTCAAGGACAACGAGGACAAGCTCCCCGCCGAGGGCCGCACCGAGGTGGAGAACGCCATCGCCGACCTGCGCAAGGCCCTCGCCGGCACCGACGCGGAGGAGATCAAGGCCAAGACCGAGGCGGTCGCCCAGGCCAGCCAGAAGCTCGGCTCGGCCATGTACGCGAACGCCGAGGGTGCCTCCGCCGGCACGGCCGGTGCGGGCGCGGCCGGTGCGGGCGCCGGGACGCCGTCCTCCGACGACGACGTCGTGGACGCCGAGGTCGTCGACGACGAGAAGGACCGCTGATGGCGGAGGAGACCGGCACCCGCGAGGACCAGGAGCAGCCGGGTCCCGTCGTGCGGGACCGCCGCCGCCTGGACCCGCAGACCGGGCAGGTGCGGGAGGAGCCGGCCGGCGCGGCCGGCTCCCCCTCCCCGGAGGAGCCCCTGGCGTCCTACCCGGCGGACGTGACCGCCGCCACGGAGGCCGCCTCGGTCGACCTGCTGGCGGCGCAGACCCTCGCGCAGGAGCGGCTGGAGGACCTCCAGCGGCTCCAGGCGGAGTACGTCAACTACCGCCGCCGCGTCGACCGCGACCGGGACGTCGCCCGCGACAGCGCCCTGGCCGGTGTGGCCGAGTCGCTGCTGCCGGTGCTCGACGACATCCACCTGGCCCGCCAGCACGGGGACCTGTCCGGGCCGTTCGCCGCCATCGCGGACAAGCTCGAGGCCACCCTCAAGCGGTTCGGGCTGGAGCGCTACGGCCAGAACGGGGAGCCGTTCGACCCGGCGGTGCACGAGGCGCTCATGCACGCGCACTCCGACGAGGTGGAGGTGGCGACGTGCACGCAGATCCTCCAGCCGGGGTACCGGTTCGGGGAGCGCGTGCTGCGGCCGGCCCGCGTCGCGGTCGCCGACCCGCAGTGACACGCAGCGGTCGCCGGACCGCGGTGAGGGACGGCGGTCGCCGGACCGCGGGAACGAGCGAGGACCACCGGGCCGCCAGGGTCCGGGGAACCGGGAGGAGGGGACGCGTATGAGCATGCAGGACTGGGCCGAGAAGGACTTCTACGACGTGCTCGGCGTCCCCCACGACGCCGACGCGGCCACCCTCAAGAAGGCGTACCGGAAGAAGGCGCGGGACCTGCACCCCGACGCCCGGCCCGGCGACGCCGACGCGGAACGGCGCTTCAAGGAGGTCGGTGAGGCGTACTCCGTCCTGTCCGACCCCGACAAGCGCCGGCAGTACGACGGCATCCGGGCCATGGTCGGCGGGGGCGCGCGGTTCACCGCCGGCGGGCCCGGCGGCGCCGGCCCGGGTGCCGGGTTCGAGGACCTGCTCGGCGGGCTGTTCGGGCAGGGCGCCGGTGGCGCGGGCGGGCGCGTGCGGTTCGGCACCCCCGGTGCCGGACAGGGCGCGGGGTTCGAGGACCTGCTCGGCGGGCTGTTCGGGCAGCAGGGCGGGTTCGGCCCGGCGCCCGGTGGTTACGGCGGCACCGGGGGTTTCGCCGGACCCGGCCCCGCCGGCGGCGGTTTCGGGACCGGTGCCCCGGCCCGCGGCACGGACCTGGAGGCGACCTGCCGGGTTCCCTTCCGGGATGCCCTGGAGGGCGCCACGGTCACCCTCAAGGTGCCCGACCCGCGCGGTGGGCCCGTCCGCACCCTCACGACCCGGCTGCCCGTCGGGGTCCGCGACGGCCAGCGCGTCCGCCTGCGCGGCAAGGGCCTGCCCGCCGCGGGCAGCGGTCCCGCCGGTGACCTGCTCGTCACGGTCACCGTCGAGCCGCACCCGGTGTTCCGGCGCGAGGGCGACGACCTGCGGATGACCCTGCCCGTCACGTTCCCCGAGGCCACGCTCGGCGCCACGGTCGACGTGCCCACCTACGACGGCAGGAGCGTGCGGGTGAAGATCCCCGCGGGGACCCCGACCGGGCGCTCCCTGCGCGTGCGTGGCCAGGGTGCCCGCCGGGCCCGGTCCGACGACGCGCACGGCGACCTCCTCGTCACCGTCGAGGTCGTCGTCCCGCAGCGCCTGGACGACGAGGCCCGCCGGGCCGTGGAGGCGTTCGCCGAGGCGACCGCGCAGGACGACCCCCGCGCCGGGCTCGCGGAGCGGGCCGCGGGCTGAGGAGGGACGGATGCACGACGACGACGCCCCGGTCTTCGTCATCTCCGTGGCCGCCGAGCTCGCGGGGATGCACCCGCAGACGCTGCGGCAGTACGACCGGCTCGGGCTCGTCTCACCGCAGCGCGCCCCCGGCCGCGGCCGGCGCTACTCGGCCCGGGACGTCGCACGGCTGCGCGAGGTGCAGCGGCTGTCCCAGGACGACGGCGTCAACCTCGCCGGCATCAAGAGGATCATGGACCTGGAGAAACAGGTCGAGCTGCTGACCGACCGGGTCCACGTCCTCGCCGAGGAGGTCGTCCGCCTCCGGCAGGCGTCCGGCAGGGTGTTCGCCGCCGGCGCGGCGGGCGACATCGTCGCCACCACCGCGGGGCGCCGGCCCCCCTCGCCGGCGCGGTCCCGCGCGCTGGTGCTGTGGCGGCCGGGGCTCGTACCCGGCGAGCGCAGGAGCTGAGCACGACAGGACGGCCCACCCCCTCCGGAGGGGGTGGGCCGTCCTCGTCGTGTCCGCCGGGTGGGCGCGGGTGCTCCGCGTGGTCCCCGCACCGGACGGGGGGACGTCAGAAGTCGAACTCGTCGATGTTCGCGGCGTCGAACGTGGTCGGGGGCCCGAGCACGACCTCGCCGTCGGCGCCGATCGTGTACTCCCCGAGCCGGCCCGCCTCGAACGTCTCGCCCTCCGCGCCGGTGATCCGCCCGGCGGCGAGCGCGGCGCCCGCGTGGGCCGCGAGGTAGCCGATGTCGGCGGGACTCCAGAGGGCGAACTCCTTCACCGTGCCGTCCTTGACGTACTCGCGCATCTGGTTGGGCGTGCCGAGGCCCGTGACGGCCACCTCGCCCTTGTAGTCGCTGGTGGAGATGTAGCGGGCCGCGGCCGAGATGCCCACGGTGGTCGGGGACACGATCGCCTTGAGGTTCGGGTACTTCTGCAGCAGCGCCTGCGTCTGGGCGAACGACTTCTGGTCGTCGTCGTCGCCGTAGGCCACCTCGACGAGCTTCACGGCCGCGTACTCCGGCTTGGCGAGCTCCTTCTTCATGACCTCGATCCAGGCGTTCTGGTTCGTGGCGTTCGCGGTCGCCGAGAGCACCGCGACCTCGCCGCCGCCGGACAGCTCCAGCGCCTGCTGGGCGAGGGTCTGCCCGATGCCCTCGGTGGTGGCCTGGTTGATGAACACGTCGCGGCAGTCGGGGCTGGCGTCGGAGTCGAAGCTGACGACCTTGATGCCCTTGCCGCGGGCCTGGTTCAGCGAGGGGCACACCGCGTTCGGGTCGTTGGCGGCGATGTTGATGACGTCCTGCTGCTGCTGGATGAGGGTGTTGATGTAGCTGACCTGGCTGGAGGCGCTGGCGTCGTTGGGGCCGACGAGGCTGTACTCGCCCTTCAGCTCCTCCACGCCCTCCTCGCCGCCCGCGGCCGTGATGTCGCTGTAGGGGTTGTTCAGCTGCTTGGGCAGGAAGGCGATCTTCAGGCCCTCGGGGATCTCCGCGGACGGGTCGGCGGAGGCCGCGGCCGAGGAGGACGCCGGGGGAGAGGCCGGGGCGGGCTGCTGTCCCTGGTTCTCCCGGGTGGTGCCACCACCGCAGGCCGTCAGGGCCACGGTCAGCCCGAGGCTGCCGGCGAGGACGAGGGTGAGGCCACGGCGAGCGGGCATGGTGTTCCTCCAGTTCTGCGCCCCGGGTGGGGCGTCGGCGCGCGGCGTCGTCGGTGGCGCCTGGCGTGGTGGGTGCGGGTGGCGCTGTGCGGCGGAGAGGTGGTCAAGTGGCCCGGGCCGCCCGGGCGGCTGCACCCCGTCGGCGCACGGCGCGCAGGACGTTCGGCGCGAGGACGGAGACGATGAGCAGGCTGCCGGTGACGACGGTGAGCGCCTCGTTCGAGACGTTCTCCAGGCGCAGCGCGTTCTGCAGCGACGCGAGCAGGACGACGGCGGCGACCACCCCGGGCAGGGTGCCGCGGCCGCCGAAGATGGACACGCCGCCGAGCAGGACCGCGGCGACCACGGCCAGCTCCAGCCCGACGCCGTTGTCGGCGCGTGCGCTGGAGTAGCGCAGCGCCCACAGCACCCCGGTGAGCGCCGAGACCACCCCGGACAGGACGAAGAGCGAGAACTTGATGCGCAGGGTCGACAGGCCCGCGAACCGCGCGGCGGTGTCCGAGGCCCCGGTCGCCACGATCCCGCGCCCGGTGGGGGTGGCGTGCAGGGCCACGCCGAAGGCGACGGCGGCGACCACCAGCGGCAGCAGCAGGTTCGGGACCCAGCCGCTCCCGGTGGCGCCGCCGACCGTGCCGGTGACCCAGCCGGTGTAGGCGAGGGGGAAGTCCGCCACCGCGGTGCTGCCGAGGACCACGTAGGCGAGGCCCCGGTAGAGGGCCAGCGTGCCGATCGTCACCGCCAGGGACGGCAGCCCGACGACCGTGGTGAAGAAGCCGTTGACGGCGCCGAGCACGGCGCCGAGCACGAGGCACAGCGGGATGATCGTCTCGATCGCCATGCCGCCCACCCACAGCGACCCCATGACGGCACCGGTCAGGCCGAGGGTGCTGGCCACGGACAGGTCGATCTCACCGGTCATCACGATGAGCGTCATGGGCAGCGCGATGAGCAGGACCGGGGCGATGTCCAGGAGCAGGAACACCGCGTTGCCGGCGTTGCCGAAGCCGTCCACCGTCAGCGAGGCGACCACGAGGACGAGCACGGTGAGCGCGACGATCGAGGCCTCCCACGAGGCCAGCGCCTGCAGGCGACCGGGCCGGGCGGGGCGCGGCGCCCCCCCGGTGGCAGCGGTGCTGCCGGGGACCTCAACGGCCATGGGAGTTCCTCCTCCGCAGCTGCGCGGCGAGCCGGGTGGTGAGCACGCGGTCGGTCGAGATGGCCAGCAGGATGAGCGCGCCGACGATGGCCTGCTGCCAGAACTGCTCGATGCGCAGCACCGGCAGGGCCGAGTTGATGACGGTCAGCAGCAGGGCACCGAGGGCGGCGCCCCACACGGTGCCGCTGCCGCCGGTCACGACGACACCGCCGACGACGGCCGCGGCCACCACGGTCAGCTCGTACCCGGTGCCCGCGGCGGCGTCCACGGTGCCGAACCGCGCGGCGTACAGGGCGCCGGCCAGACCTGCGAGGGTGCCGGAGACGACGAAGGCGGTGAGGAGGCGGCGCCCGACGGGGATGCCCGCCAGCACCGCCGCGTCCGGGTTGGACCCGATCGCGTACAGGTCGCGGCCGGCGCGGTAGCGGCCCAGCACGACGCCGGCGGTGACGAGCACGACGACGGCGACGAGGACGAGCAGGGGGATCCCGAGGATCGATGCCGTCCCGAACGCCAGGTAGCTCCGGGGCATCTCGTCGGCGGTGATCTGCTGGCCGCCGGTCCAGGAGAACGCGATGCCGCGGAAGACGTACATCGTCCCCAGCGTGACCACGAGCGCCGGTACCCCGCCGAAGCGCACGAGGACGGCGTTGAGGAGCCCGCACGCGGCGCCCACGAGCATCGCCAGGGCGATCGCGAGGACGACCGGGGTCCCCGGCGCGCTCTGCAGGAGGCTGCCCGCCGCGTACGCCGACAGCGCCAGCACCGACCCGACGGAGAGGTCGATGCTGCGGGTCACGACGACGATCGTCTGGCCCACCGCGAGGATCGCCAGGATCGCGGTGCCGAGGGCGATGTCCCGCACGCTCTGCCCGGAGACGAACAGGGGGTTCGCGCCCGCCGTCACCGCCACGAGGACGACGAGGGCCAGGACGATGCCGAGGGAGCGGGCCCGCAGGACCCGTTCGACGGGCGAGGTGCCGGGCGCGGCGGAGCCGGGGGCACCCTGCCTCGGCTGCGCGGTGGCGGTGCTCACGCCGCACCCCCCAGGAGGGTGTCCTGGCCGGTGGCGGCGAGCATGATGCTGCGCTCGTCGGCCTCGGCCCGGGGGATGTCGGCGGTGATGCGCCCCTCGTGCATGACGAGGACCCGGTCGGCCATGCCGAGGACCTCGGGGAGCTCGGAGGAGACCATCACGACGGCGAGCCCTCCGGCGGCGAGCGAGGAGATGAGGCGGTGCACCTCGGCCTTGGTGCCCACGTCGATCCCGCGCGTCGGCTCGTCGATGAGCAGGACCTCCGGGTTCGTCGAGAGCCACTTGGCCAGGACGACCTTCTGCTGGTTCCCGCCCGACAGGGTGCCCACCGGGTCGGTGATCCGGTGGAACCTCGTCTGCAGCCGGCGGGTCCACTCGGACGCCGAGGCCCGCTCGCTCCTGCCGGTGAGCAGCCCGAGACGGGCGAGCCGGCGGGAGCGGGGCAGGGTGGTGTTGCGCTCGATGGACATCTCCAGGACGAGCCCCTGCTGGCGGCGGTCCTCGGGGACCAGCGCGAGACCGGCGGCCATCGCGGCGCGGGGGGAGCCGAGCCGCAGCGGGCGCCCGGCGACGCGGACGGTCCCGGTGTCGGCCCGGTCCACCCCGAAGACCGCCTGCACGACCTCCGAGCGTCCCGCCCCCACGAGCCCGGCCAGCGCCACGATCTCCCCGGCCCGCACGCTGAACGAGACGTCGCGGAACCAGCCCGCCCGGGTCAGGCCCTCCACCTCGAGGACCACCTCCCCGGGGGTCACGTCCTGCTTGGGGAAGAGCGTGGTGACGTCGCGGCCCACCATGCGCCGGACGATCTCGTCGACGGTGAGGTCGGCCGTCAGGTCGGTGGAGACCCACGCCCCGTCGCGCATCACGGTCACCCGCCGGCACAGGGCGGTGATCTCCTCGAAGCGGTGGGAGATGAACAGCACCGCGGCCCCTGCCGCCGTCAGGCCGCGGGTGACACCGAAGAGGCGCTCCACCTCGTGGCCCGACAGGGCCGCGGTGGGCTCGTCCATGACGATGACGCGGGCGTCCAGCGAGATCGCCTTGGCGATCTCCACGAGCTGCTGGTCGGCGATGGACAGGCCGCGCGCCGGGCGGGAGGGGTCCACCGGCGCGTCCAGGCGGCGGAACAGCTCCGCCGCCTGCGCCTCCATGGCGCGGAAGTCGACGGCCCCACCCCGCCCGCGGGGCTGGCGTCCGATGAAGATGTTCTCCGCGACCGACAGGTCCGGGAAGAGCGTCGGCTCCTGGTAGATGATCGCGATGCCGGCGGCGCGGGCGTCGGCCGGGCCGCCGAGCACCAGCGGGGCGCCGTCGAGGACGACCTGCCCGGTGTCGGGGCGGTGGACGCCCGCGAGCACCTTCACGAGGGTCGACTTCCCGGCGCCGTTCTCCCCGACGAGGCCGTGGACCTCGCCGGCGTAGAGGTCGAGCCGGCCGTCGCGCAGTGCGCGGACCGCGCCGTAGGACTTGCCCACCCCGTGCAGCGAGAGCAGGGGGGTGGACTGGGGTGCGGCCACGTTGCCTCCCGTGAAACGATTCAGTGAGCGGAACGCTAGACCTCCGCCCCGGGAGCGTCAAGCACCGTTCCTGCATCGTCGTACAGCGCGCCGGTGCGGTGCCCCGCCGCGGTCCGTCCCGGTCCGCGCGCCGGAACCGGTTGTGCCCGAGGAGGATCGCCCGACCTGCCCGTTCCCGTCCGCCGCCGCGGCCGTCGCTGCTACCGTGACCGCCCCTCCACCCCCTCACCAGGGAGCGCGATCGATGGTCAACCGGGTGTTCCTGCTGGCCCGCCGTCCCGACCTCACCCCCGAGCAGTTCAGCGACTACTGGAGGAACGTCCACGGCCCGCTCGTCGCGGCCGTCCCCGGCATCACCGGCTGCGTGCAGCACCACGCCACCGAGGAGGGCCCGTACGACGGGGTCGTCGTCCTGGAGTACCCGGACGAGGACGCCGTCGCGGCCTCCGAGGCGAGCCCGCAGTGGGCCGCCGTGATCGAGGACTGCGCGAACTTCCTGGACCTGGACCGGATGGGCGGCATGCGCGTCACCCTGCACACCGTGGTCTGAGCCGGGGGGCTCACCGGTTCCCGTCGCGGCGTGCAACATCCCGGCCCCTCCCCGCGTCTGCAGGGGGCGCCGACACCCGGCGCGGGGGAGGACGGGATGGCACGGGACGACGACTGGGACGAGGCCCTCGGCCGCGCGCTGGGCGCGGCGGGGCAGGAGGACCCCCGGACCGACGTGGACCGGCTCCTGGCAGGTGCGCACCGGCGGGCACGGGTGCACCGGGGACGGCGGCGCTCGACGCTGCTCGCGGTGGCCGCCGCGGCGCTCGTCGCGCCGTTCGGGCTCCCGGGTTCCTGGCCGGTGCCGGAACGCTCCGGGCCCCTGGTGACCCAGCCGGCCACCACGCCCGCACCGCAGGAGCGCCGGGCCGGGCTGCTCGCGGACGCCGACGTCCGGGCGGTCCTGCCCGGGTTGCTGCCCGTGGGCCGGACGGAGGGCGTGCCGTCGCAGGTGCCCGCCGGGCTGTGCGACGACGGCCCCGTCGACGCCGGCGGCGTGGTGCTGCGCGACCTGGGCGGGATCTGGGCGGCGCCGCACCCGGGCGGCACCGTCCTGCCGGAGGGCGTGTCCGAGCGGGTCTGGGTGTTCTCCGACCCGGCCGCCGCGGAGGGCTTCCTGCACCAGGTCCGGGTGGACTCCGGCGCGTGCCCGCACGAGGCGCAGGAGTCCGGGGTGTGGCAGTACGACGACACGGAGAACTACCCCGCCGCCGACGTCGTCGCCGGGTTCGCGCCCGCCCTCGCCGACGGCTCGGCCTGGAACACCGCCGCCCTCCTGCGCGAGGGCGAGGTCGTCGTGCAGGTCCACGCCACCGTGGGCGGGGACCAGACCCGTGCTCTCGACGCGCTGCGCGCGCTGTCCGCCCGGGCGCTGGAGCGGGCGACGGCGGTGGCACCGTGACCGCCGTGACCTCGCGGGAGGCGCGGGAGGCGCGGCCCGCCCCGGGGTTCGAGGAGTTCGTCGTGGTCCGCGGGCCCGCCCTGCTGCGGATCGCCCGCGGGCTGCTGCGCGACCCCGGGGCCGCCGAGGACGTCGTGCAGGACGTCCTCGGGCGGGCACTGCTGCGCTGGGACCGCATCAGCGCCACCGACGACCCCCGCGCCTACGTCAACCGCATGGTGGTCAACGCCTGCACGTCCTGGTGGCGCACCGCCGCCCGCCGCGAGCGCCCCGCCCGCGCGGACCTGCCCGACGTGCCCGACCCGGCGCGCCGCCCCGAGGACGTGCTGGCCGACCGCGACCTGCTGCTGCGGGAGCTGCGCAGGCTGCCACCCAGGCAGCGCGCCGCGCTGGTGCTGCGGCACTTCGAGGGCATGGGCGACGAGGAGATCGCCGCGGCGCTGCAGGTCAGCGAGGTCACCGTGCGCAGCAACGCCTCCCGCGGCCTGGCCGCGCTGCGGCGGGCACTCGTCGGCGGGGCCTGAGCGCCGCGCCGCTCAGCGCCGCGGCGGGACCTCGACCACGTCCAGGTCGGAGGCCACCACGACCTCGGTGTCCCCGCCCGCGTCCCGCACCGCCAGCGTCGCCTCGGCCACGAACTCCCCCGGGTCCGGGTAGCGCTGCGAGAAGTGCGTCAGCACCAGGCGCCGCACCCCCGCCGCGGCCGCCACGGTCGCCGCCTCGCGGGCCGTCATGTGCGCGTACCGCTGCGCCAGGTCCGCGTCCCGGTCCAGGAACGTCGACTCGCACACCAGCAGGTCCACGCCCCGCGCCAGCTCCTCCACCGCCGGGGACAGCCGCGTGTCCATGACGAACGCGAACGACTGCCCCCGCCGGCTGACGCTCACGTCCGCCACCGTCACCCCGCGCAGCTCGCCCAGCTCGGCGAGGAGGCGCACGTCCGGCCCGCTCACGCCGGCCGCCGCGAGCAGCTCCGGCACGAAACGGCGGCTCGGCGGCTCGTCCAGGCGGTACCCCACCGCGGGGACCCGGTGGTCGAGGTAGCGCGCGCTCAGGCGGGCACCGGCGACGGTGGCGACCTCCACGTCCTGCCCCGGGGCCGGGTCGCAGCCCAGCACCTCCACGTCGAGGGAGACGTCCGCGACGGCCACCAGCGCCCGCAGGTGCTCCACGGCGTGCACCGGCCCGTGCACCGGAACCCGGCGCGTCACCCCCTCCAGCGCCATCCGCGCCAGCACCCCGGGCAGGCCCAGGGCGTGGTCGTTGTGGGCGTGGGTGACGCAGATGCGCCCGATGCGGGTCACGGAGACACCGGCGTGCACCACCTGCCGCTGCGTCCCCTCCCCGGGGTCGAACAGGACGCCGTCCCCGTCCCAGCGCAGCAGGTAGCCGTTGTGGTTCCGGGTACGGGTCGGTGCCTGGCTGGCGGTGCCGAGGACGACGAGCTCGCGTGCGGACACACCGGAAGCATCGCAGGGGCCCCGGACGGCCGGTGCGACCCGCCCCGGCCCCGCGGGCTCAGCGTGCGGGGGCGGCCCCCGGCAGGCCCCGGGCCGCCAGCCGCGAGCGGACGTCCGCGACCGCACCCGCACCGAAGACGTCCCGGTGCACGTCGATGACGCACAGGCCCCGGCCGGCGACGGACACCCCCTCGTCCCCGTCCAGGGGCAGCGCCCCGACCACCTCGTCCCACGCGATGAGGTGCTGGTCCCCGTCGGCGTCGCGCAGCCCCAGCGCCTCCTCGCCCAGCACGAGCTGCCGGCGGGCGCCCCTCGCGAACAGCCGCGCCAGCGCGTTCGGCCGGTAGCTGCGGCCCGCCGGCAGCTCCCCGCCCACCCGGCACCACGTCCGCTCCGCGATGCCCCGCCCCCGCAGGTGCTCGCCCTGCGGGACGGTGACGAGGGCCCCGCGCCGCGCCCCGGCCAGCACGTCCGCCACCTGCGCGGCCGTGACCCCGCGCACCTGCGCGGCCAGCTCGCGCACCGGCCGCAGCCGCGCGCCGGCCACCGCGGCGGAGGCCGCGCGGGGCGCCTCCGCCTCCAGCACCTCCGGGTCGGCGGGGTCGGTGCGCCGGAGCACGCCCCCCACGGCGTGCGCCAGCTCCCCGGCGGCCGGACCCCGCTCCGCCAGGTCCGCCAGCTCCGCCCACACCAGCCCCGCGACGTCGCTGACCCTGCCCTCCCGCGCGTCGACGGCGACGCTGACCAGGTCGCGCCCGCCCACCGCGAGGACCTCCACCCGCACCGAGTAGCTCAGGCCGTGCCGGGTGCGGGCCACGTCCTGCAGCCGGTCCACGAGCACGTCCACCGCCACCACGGCCACCGGGTCCTGCGCGTCCTCCACCTCCAGCAGCAGGCCGACGCCGCCGTAGGGGCCCTGCACCCACTGCGGGCCGTCCTGCTCCCGCGCCGGCGGGTCCGTCCGCACCGGCCGCCCGCCCCGCGGCAGCGGCAGGCGCAGCCCCTCCGGCAGCGGGCCCACGACCGCGACGGCCGCGTTGCCCGAGACGAACCACCGGCGGGCGTGCGCGAGGACCTGCTCCGGTGTCAGCGCCTCCGGCCCCGCGCCGCGGGTCGCGGCCAGGCCGGGGCCGGCGAGGCCGTAGCGGGCCGCCCACGCCGCGGCCATGGTGAGGTCCGCCCCGGCGCAGTCCTCCGCGAGGAGCACGCCGACCTCCCGCTCCACCCGCTCCAGCGGCAGGTCCCCCAGCGCGCGGCACACCGACTCCAGGAACGCGCCGACCTCCTGCGGGCGGCCGGTGGCGTGGAAGACGGTGCGGTCGACGTCGACGCCGGCGTTGCTGTCGAGGTGGGACCTCGGCAGCGTCCCCATGGCCAGGTGCTCGACGAGGTGGGTGACGCCCACCTGCATGAAGGTCTCGTCCCGCAGGCCGACACCGACCAGGAGCGCCGCGGTCGTCCTCGCCGGGCCCTCCGCGTGGAAGACCCGGACACCGTCGACGAGCAGTTCACGCACCCGGGCACCGTAGGTACTCACCGCTCCCGGCGCAGGGGTTCGCCCGAACGTCACCCGCACGGGCGACCGCCCGTCGCGGCCGGGCCCCTCAGCCCTCAGCCGCCGTGCCGCCGCACGGCCGCCGCGATGAGCCGCGCGGCCTCCCGCAGCTGGTCCGGGCCGGTCGCGGCGTACCCGAGCACGAGCCCGGGCGGCCCGGGCCGCAGGCGGTGCAGCGACAGCGGCTGCACCCGCACCCCGCCCGCCGCGAGGTCGGCGACCACCGCCGCCTCCACCGCGGCCGCGTCCCCGGTGCCCGCGCCGCCGGGGCCCGCGTCCTGCGCCCCCGGGTGCCCGGGCAGGGTGACGAGCAGGTGCAGCCCCGCGGGCACCCCGTGCACCCGTGCGCCCGGCAGGTGCTCGCGCAACCCCGCCAGCAGCGCGTCGCGCCGCGCGCGCTGCCGCTGCCGCACCAGGCGCAGGTGCCGCTCCAGCGCACCCGAGGCCAGCAGGTGCGCCAGGACGAGCTGCGGCAGCACCGGGCCGCAGATGTCGCTGGCGTGCCTGGCGGCCACCAGGTCCGCCCGCAGGTGCGCCGGCGGCACGAGCCAGCCCAGCCGCAGGCCCGGCGCCAGGGTCTTGGACGTGCTGCCGGTGTGCGCCACCAGCTCCGGGGCGGCGGCCTGCAGCGCGGGCACGGGCCGGCGGTCGTAGCGGTGCTCGGCGTCGTAGTCGTCCTCCACGACGAGGCCCTGCCGCGCCGCCGCCCACGCCAGCAGCTCCTGCCGCCGCCGCGGCGCGAGGACCACCCCGGTGGGGAACTGGTGGGCCGGGGTCACCACGGCCGCGGCGACCGGCGCCCGCTCCAGCTCGGCGACGTCCAGGCCGTCCGCGTCGACGCCCACCCCCACGGGGGCCAGCCCCCAGTGGGCGAGCTGGTCGCGGGCGCCGCGCGAGCCGGGGTCCTCCACGGCGACCCGCTCGTGCCCCCGGGCGCGCAGCACCTGCCCCAGCAGGGCGAGGGCCTGCGCCACACCCGTGACGACGAGCAGCTCGTCGGGGCCGGTGCGCAGGCCCCGCGTGCGGGCCAGCCAGGCCGCGAGCTCCGCCCGCAGCACGGCGCTGCCACGGGGGTCGCCGTAGCCGAGGTCGCGGGCGGTGGCGGTGGCCAGGACGGCGCGCTCGGCCCGCAGCCACGCCGCGCGCGGGAACGCGGCCAGGTCCGGGACGCCCGGCCACAGGTCCAGCCGGGCCGGGTCGGTGCGCGGCGCGCCGGGGTCCGGGGTCCGCGCGGGCGCAGCGCCGGGAGCGGAGGGCGGCGGCGCGGGGGCACCCGGTGACGTGACGCGCGTGCCGGAGCCGACGCGGCCGGTGACCAGGCCCTCCTCGCCGAGGCGCCGGTACGCCTCCACCACGACACCGCGGGAGGTCCCGAGGTCCCGCGCCAGCGTGCGGGTCGCGGGCAGCGCGGTGCCCACCGCCAGGCGGCCGTCGAGCACCGCGGCGCGCAGCGCGGACGTCAGCCAGCCCGTCAGCTCCCGGCCCGGCACGTGTGCGGCGTCGAGCTGCAGGAAGTCCGCGCCGCCACCGGGGCGGTCGATCGGTCCACCGGACGGGGCGGTCATTGGTCCTTCATACCGGACCGATCGGGCTCCAGGATCGGGACGTGACCCTCACCGGCGACCGCCCGCACCGCCCTCCGGACATCCCGCCGCACCGCCCCCCGGACATCCCGCCGCCCCGCCCCCCGGGCGCCCCGCCGCAGCCACCGCCGGGCGGCGCCCTCGTGGCCGCCGTGCTGGCCGGGGCGGGGGCCATGGCGTTCGTCGGGGGCAGCACCGGGGTGTCCGCCGTCCTCGCGGACGCACCGCTCGCCGCGGCGCAGGCCCTGCGCTACGCCGTCGCCTGCGCGCTCCTCGTGACGGCGGCCCGGCTCGGCGGCCGGGTGCTGCGCCGCCCCCGCGGCGCCGAGTGGGCCTGGCTCGCCGCCGTCACCGGCACGGGACTGGTCCTGTTCAACCTCGCCCTCGTCCGCGGCTCCGAGCACGCCGACCCCGCGGTGTTCGGGGTCGCCGTGGCCGGCGTGCCCCTCGTCCTGGCCCTGGCGGCGCCCCTGGCGCAGCACCGGCGCCCCGCGGCGCGCGCGGTCCTCGCCGCCGGGGTCGTCACCACCGGCGCCGTGCTCGTGGAGGGCGCCGGGCGCAGCGACGCCACCGGGCTGCTGTGGGCGGTGCTCGTGCTGGCGTGCGAGGTGGGCTTCACGCTGCTCGCCGTACCCGTCCTGCGCCGGCACGGGCCGTGGGGGGTGTCCGTGCACACGACGTGGATGGCGGCGGCGGGGTTCGGGGCGTGGGCGCTCGCCGACACGGCCCGCCACGGGAGCGACGCGGCCCTGCGGCTGGGCGGGGCGCACCTGCTGGCGGTGGCGTACCTGGCCGTGGCCGTCACCGCCGTGGCGTTCGTGCTCTGGTACTCCAGCGTGCGCGCGCTGGGCGCGGGCCGCGCGGGACTGCTCACCGCGGTGGCGCCGGTGTCCGCCGCGCTCAGCGGGACCGTCCTGGGTGGGCCGCTGCCGGCCGCGCCCGTCTGGGCGGGCATCGCGGTCGTGGGGCTGGGGCTGGCGCTCGGGTTGCGGGCGGCCCGGCCCGGGCGCTCCTGAGGACGCCGGCGGGCCCGCGGGCAGACCTCGGGCGCGCAGGTCCCGGGCGGGCAGTCTCAGGCGTGGAGCGCGCCGCCCCCGCGGGAGCGGCGCAGCGAGCGGGCCACGAGGCGGGCGCCGCAGGCCGCGAGGAGCGCGAGCAGCAGCGCCCCGCCGAGGCGCAGCACCAGCGGCCCGCGCCCGCGGTCCACCGCCACCGCCTCGCGGACCGGCTCCTCGCCCAGTGCACCGGCCGCGACCTGGAGCCTGCCGGCGCCGAACTCGCCGGTGACGGGCAGGCTGCTCACCGGCGCGGAGGCCCCGGTCCCCACGTCGAGGACCTCGATGCGCAGGGCGCCGGCGTAGGAGACCTCCTCCCCGCCGGTGTCCGGGCGCGAGAGCAGGACGCGCCCGGGGCCCGCCCAGCCGAGGAAGCTGCTGCCCCCGCCCGCCGGGGGCAGCGCGCCGGGTGCCGCCCCGGGGTCCACCGGGACCAGCGCGAGCGGCCGGACACCGCAGGTGGAGAACCCGGGACCGCAGTACCCGGCGACACCGGTGCCCGTGGTGAGGGCCCGCCCGTCGGGGGTCCAGGCGCCCGGGCCCGCCAGGCGCTGCCCGGCGGGCACGCCGACGTGCTGCCGCGGGGTGCCGGTGCGGTCGAGCACCAGCACCTCCGGGTCGGGCACGGAGACCGGCGGCGCGGCCGGGTCCTGCCCGGCGGGATACCCGTCCCCGACCGCCTGCACCGCCACCCGGGTGCCGTCGGGCGACCAGGCCGCGACCGCCACCGGGGCCGGGGCGTCGGGGGTGCTCACGTGCCCGGTGCGCAGGTCCAGCAGGTGCAGCGCCGTCGCCCCCGACCCCGGGGGCGACGCGGCAGGCGCCACGGTCACCGCCAGGACGGCGCCGTCGGGGGACAGCGCGAGGGGTACGACGCGCCCCGCGCCCGCCAGCGGCCAGGTCCGCACCCGCCCGGTGGCGAGGTCCTGCACCGCCACGTCGGCCGTGGCCGCGCCCCAGGTGCCGACGGCGACCGTCCGCCCGTCCGCCGAGAGCAGCATCGGGGCCGGGTCGCCCTGCGCGCCCTCCCCGGCGCGGCGCTCCGCGAGGTCGACGCGGCGGTAGGTGTCCGCCGTGGCGCCGACCGCGACGGCCTGCGGGAAGTCCACCAGCTCGACGCCCCAGCCGTGCTGGAAGAGGGCGACGGCCGGGCCCGCCGGGTCGTCGGAGACGCTGCCGGTGCGGTGCGAGTAGCCCGCGAACCGCTCCGGCAGGCTCGCCGGGCCCGGTGGCGGGGCGGTCGGGCCGGACGGCAGGAGCGCCACGAGCAGCCCCACGCCCAGGGCGGTGACCCCCGCCGCACGTCCCGGCCGGTTCCGGCCACCCGCCGCGAGGACCCGGCCCCAGAGGCGGCTCCCGGCGAGCAGCAGGTCGGCGCGCTCGGCGGCGGTGGCGCGGTGCCGGCCGGGTGCGGCGGCCTGGAGCAGGACCGCGACCAGCTCGTCCTCGCGCTCGCGCCGGTAGCGCGGCGGGTACCAGCGCAGCACCCGCCGGTAGGAGCGCTCCAGGGGCGACGGTGCGCCGCTCACGCCGGCCGTCCCCGCAGGCCGGCGGCCGGGCCGAGCCGCCGCAGCGCCGCCTCGGCCTGGGCCCGCCGCCGCTGCGCCTCGGCCGCCAGGCGCTCGGCGCCCGTGGCGGTGAGGCGGTAGTAGCGGCGCAGCCGGGAGTCCACGACCTCCTCGCGGTCCACCTCGACGAGCCCCTCCCCGGTGAGGCGGTCCAGGGCGCCGTAGAGGGTGCCGACGCGCAGCACGACCGCGCCTCCGGAGAGGGCCTCGACGTCCTTGAGGATCCCGTAGCCGTGCTGAGGGCCGGTGGCCAGGGCGGTGAGCACCAGGAACGAGGGTTCCTGCAGTCGTCTGCTGGTCACGCCGCGACGATACTTCCGTCACCGGAGCATCCGCCAGGGCCGCGGCAGCCCTTGCGGACCACGCCGCCCGGCTGCTGGGCTGGGCGCCGACGGGCAGGGCTACCACGGGAGGCCGGTGTGACGATCCTCGTGACCGGTGCCACGGGCAGCGTCGGGCGCCTCGTGGTCGACGAACTGCTGGTCCGCGGCGCGAGCGGGGTGCGGGCCCTCACCGTGAACCCCGCCCGCGCGGCGCTGCCGCAGGAGGTGGAGGTCGTGGTCGGCTCCGTGCGCCGGCCGGAGGGGCTCGGCCCGGCCCTGCGCGGCGTGGAGCGGATGTACCTCGCACCGGCCCCGGACACCGCACCGCAGGTGCTCGCCGCCGCCCGCGAGGCCGGGGTCCGGCTCGTCGTGGACCTCTCCGGGGAACCGGAGAGCTGGTGGGGCGGGGTCACCCGCGCCGTCGAGGCGTCCGGCCTGCCGTGGGTGCACCTGTGGCCCGGGGACTTCGCCGAGAACTGCCTCGTGTGGGCCGCGCAGGTCCGCGGCGACGGGTGCGTGCGGGAACCGTGGCCCGAGGCGGCGAGCGCGCCGATCGCCATGCGCGACGTGGCCGCGGTCGCGGCGGCGGTGCTGCTGTCGGCAGAGCCGTCACCGGGAGGGCACGAGGGGCGGGCGTACGGGCTCACCGGCCCGCAGGTGCTGACCCGCCGCGAGATGGTCCGCCTCGTCGGCGAGGCACTCGGGCGGGACGTGCCGTTCGTGCAGGTCGGGCGGGACGAGGCCGTGGCGCTGCTGGAGCCGGTGATGGGGGAGGGGGCCGCCTGGTACCTCGACGAGGCGGTCGGGGCGTACGGGCAGCACCCGCCGGAGGCGAACCGGCTCGTGGAGGAGCTGACCGGCCGGCCCGCCACGACGTTCGCGCGGTGGGCGCGGGAGCACGCGGACGCCTTCCGCTGAGGACTGTGCCCGGGTGGGGCTGTGCCCGGGTGGGGCTGTGCCCGGGTGGGGCTGCTCCTGGGTGGAGGCTGTTGCTGGGGTGGGGCTGCTCCTGGGGCGGGGCTGCTCCTGGGGCGGGGACGTTCGGCGCGGACACGCCCGCGTGTCGGGCGCAGAACGTCCCCGCCGCCCCCGGGTGCACCCGCCCGCACGGCTGGGAGTCCTCCTGGTGGGCTGCGCCACAACGGGTCCACCGGTGCGGGAACAGGCGCCAGGATGGTCGTGGAGGGATCGCCGTGCAGGTTGTCGCCGACCCGGTCTGGCCCGTCGTCGTCCTGGCGCTGGTGCAGCTCGCCGATGCCGCGCTCTGCGTGCGGCCGGCGGACTTCGTCCGCCGGTGCCTGGAGGACGTGCGCTTCCCGCGCCGGTTCTGGCGGGTGCTGCCCGTGCTCAAGGTCGCCGCCGCGGCCGGGCTCCTCGCGGGGTTGTGGATCCCCTTCCTCGGGGCCCTCACGTGCGCCGCTCTCGTCGCCTACTTCCTCGTCGCGATCACGATGCACGTCCGGGCCCGGGACCTCGGGCGGAACCTGTTCGTCAACGCCACCGGGATGCTCCTCCTCTGCGCCGGCACCTGGGTCGTGAGCTTCGCCTGACGGGTGGACCCGGGCGTGTCCGCCGCGCGGCTCGCGCCGGTGCCGCAGGCGGGGTTCCCGAGGGAGCGGGACGGTGAGGTGCGGGCCTGGCGGACCACGGCGGGCGGGCGACGTGCGCGCCGGACCGCGCACGCGCCGTCGTCCCGGCGGGCGGAGCGGGGAGGCGGGCTGTAGGAACTGCGGGTGAGCACACTCTCCACACGCCCGGGCGGCCCCGGCCTGCAGCGCGCCATCAGCGGCAGGCTGCTCTACCTGTTCATCCTCGGCGACGTCCTGGGAGCCGGGATCTACGCCCTCGTGGGGGTGCTGGCGCAGCGGGTGGGTGGTGCCCTCTGGATGCCCCTGCTGGCCGCGCTGCTGCTCGCCCTGCTGACGGCCGCCTCCTACGCCGAGCTGGTCACCAAGTACCCGAAGGCCGGTGGTGCGGCGGTCTTCGCCCAGCGCGCCTACGGCCGTCCGCTCGTCTCCTTCCTCGTGGGTTTCTCCATGCTCGCGGCGGGCGTGACGAGCGTGGCGGGTCTGGCCCTGGCCTTCTCCGGCGGCTACCTCTCCGAGCTCGTCGACGTCCCGGTCCTGCCCGCCGCGCTCGTCTTCCTGGCCGCGGTGGCCGTGCTCAATGCCCGCGGCGTCAAGGAGTCGCTGCGCGCCAACGTCGTGATGACGGTGGTCGAGGTGAGCGGGCTCGTCCTCGTCGTGGTCCTGGCCGCGCTCGTCCTCGGGCGCGGTGACGGCGTGCCGGGCCGAGCGCTCCAGTTCGCCGGGGACAGCTCCCCGGCACTCGCCGTGCTAGGTGCCGCCGTCCTCGCCTACTACTCCTTCGTCGGGTTCGAGACGTCGGCGAACATGGCGGAGGAGGCGATCGACCCCAGCCGCACCTACCCGCGCGCCCTGTTCGCGGGGCTCCTCACCGCGGGTGTGGTCTACGTGGCGGTGGGCCTGGCGGTGTCCACGGCCGTGGCGCCGGAGCGCATCGCGGGTTCCGACGGCCCGCTGCTGGAGGTCGTCGCCGTGGCGGACGTCGGGATCCCCGGGTGGCTGTTCGCGGTCGTCGCGCTGGTGGCGGTGGCCAACGGGGCGCTGCTCACCTCCCTGATGTGCAGCCGCCTGACGTACGGCATGGCCACGGAGGGCCTGCTGCCCGCGGCGCTGGCGACGGTGCTCCCGCGCCGGCGCACGCCGTGGGTGGCGATCGTGGTGACCACCCTCGTCTCCATGGCCCTCGTGCTCAGCGGTGACCTCGACACCCTGGCCGCCACGGTCGTGCTCCTGCTGCTGTTCGTCTTCATCAGCACCAACGTCGCCGTCCTGGTGCTGCGGCGCGACCACGTGGAGCACCGGCACTTCCGGGCACCGACCGCGCTGCCCGTGCTGGGGGTGCTGTCCTGCGTGGTGCTGCTGACGCAGCAGGAGGCGGGCGTGTGGGCACGGGGCGGTCTGCTGCTCCTGCTCGGGGTCGTGCTCCACGGGCTGTCGCACCTGGCCGCCCGCCGGGCGCGCCGCTGAGGACGTCCGGCGGACCCGCGCCCACCTCGAGGCCGCCCACGGACCGCCGGGCCGGCGCACGACGGGCCGGGCGGAGCGGGCGGCGAGCCGGGCCGCCGGCTCACGTCCGGGGCCGGTCCTCCCGCCCGGCGGCGGCCTCCTCGGCCGCGGCCTGCACGACCGGCAGCACGGCCTCGGCGATCAGGGCGTAACCCGCGCCGGAGGGGTGGAACCGGTCGGCGCTGAACAGGGCCGGGTCGGCGGCGAAGGCGGCGGTCACCGCGGGGCCGGGGTCGGCGGTGCGGGCGCCCTCCGCCGTCGCGGCGCGGGCCTGCGCCGTGCGCAGGACGGCGCTGGCCGCCTGCACGAGGCCGCGCAGGGCCGGTGGGACGTGGGCGACCACGCTGAGGTCGGGGGCGGGCACGACGACGACCCGGGCTCCGAGCTCCCGCAGGGCGCGCGCAGCCCGGCCCAGGGCGGCCGCCGCCTCGTCCGGCGGCACCAGGTGCCTGAGGTCGTTGCCGCCGATGACGACGAGGGCGACATCGGGCCGCCACGGGGCGGCGGTGGACACCTGGGCCGCCAGGGCCTCGCTGCGGGCGCCGGGGACGGCGAAGACCCGGGCCTCCGCGGGCAGTCCCGAGGCCGACAGGGCGGCGGCCAGCCGCGGCGCGAGCGTGTCGGCGGCGCGGGAGGCGCCGGTGCCGGCGGCGAGGGAGTCCCCGAGCAGGGCCAGGCGCAGTGCCACCTGCACCAGTCAACCCCGGGGGGGCGCCGCCCGCCCACCCGGGGCGCGGGACGGGAGCAGGACGGGAGCGGGACGGGACGGGGACGTCGCGCGGCGCAACGCCCGCGTGTCGCCCACGGAACGTCCCCGCCCCGGGGCCGGGTGCTCCCCGGGTTCGCACCTGAGCCACCGATGCGTCACCATGTTGAGCGGAACAAACTCAACTCTGGAGCGTTGTACCGGACAGCCGTCCACGTCACCGCCGCAGAAGGGAGAACCCGTGGACCTGAAGCTCACCACCCGCGCGCAGGAGGCCCTCTCCGACGCCGTGCACCGCGCCACCACCGCGGGTCACGCGCAGGTCGAGCCGCTGCACGTGCTCGCCGCGCTCCTGGAGCAGGCGGGCGGTGTCGCGGGCGTCCTGCTCGACAAGCTCGGCGCCGACCGCCGCGCCGTCCTCGACCGGGTCAAGGGCGCCCTGGCCTCGCTGCCCAGCGCGTCCGGCTCCGCCGTCGCCCAGCCGCAGCTCTCCCGTCCCGCCCTGCAGCTCATGCAGTCCGCCGGGGACGAGGCGCGCGCCCTCGACGACGCCTACGTCTCCACCGAGCACCTCCTCCTCGGCGCCGCCGCCGGGCAGTCGGCCGCCGGGGAGGCGCTGCGCTCCGCCGGCGCCACCCGCGACGCGCTCCTCGACGCCCTGCCGTCGGTGCGCGGCGGGCAGAAGGTCACCACGCCCGACCCCGAGGGCACCTACCAGTCCCTGGAGAAGTACGGCGTCGACCTCACCGCCCAGGCGCGCGAGGGCCGGCTCGACCCGGTCATCGGCCGCGACTCCGAGATCCGCCGCGTCGTCCAGGTCCTGTCCCGGCGCACCAAGAACAACCCGGTCCTCATCGGTGAGCCGGGTGTCGGCAAGACCGCCGTCGTGGAGGGCCTCGCGCAGCGCATCGTCGCCGGCGACGTGCCGGAGTCGCTGCGGGACAAGCGGCTGATCTCCCTCGACCTGTCCGCCATGGTCGCCGGGGCGAAGTACCGCGGGGAGTTCGAGGAGCGCCTGAAGGCCGTGCTGGCGGAGATCCAGCGCAGCGAGGGCCAGATCGTCACCTTCATCGACGAGCTGCACACCGTCGTCGGCGCCGGTGCCGCCGAGGGCTCCATGGACGCGGGCAACATGCTCAAGCCCATGCTCGCCCGCGGCCAGCTCCGCCTGGTGGGCGCCACCACCCTGGACGAGTACCGCGAGCGCATCGAGAAGGACCCCGCCCTGGAGCGCCGCTTCCAGCAGGTCTACGTGGGCGAGCCGAGCGTGACCGACACCATCGCCATCCTGCGCGGGCTGCGGGAGCGCTACGAGGCGCACCACAAGGTCGCCATCGCCGACTCCGCCCTCGTCGCCGCCGCGGCGCTGTCCGACCGCTACATCAGCGGCCGCCAGCTCCCGGACAAGGCCATCGACCTCGTCGACGAGGCCGCGTCCCGGCTGCGCATGGAGATCGACTCCTCGCCCGTCGAGATCGACGAGCTGCGCCGCGCCGTGGACCGGATGCTCATGGAGGAGCTGGCCCTGGCCAAGGAGGCGGACGACGCCTCCCGCGACCGGCTGGAGACGCTGCGCGCCGCCCTGGCCGACAAGCAGGAGCAGCTCGCCGCCCTCACCGCCCGCTGGGAGGAGGAGAAGGCCGGGCTCAACCGCGTCGGCGAGCTGAAGCAGCAGATCGACGAGCTGCGCTCGCAGGCCGAGCGGCTCCAGCGCGAGGGCGACCTCGGCCGCGCCAGCGAGATCCTCTACGGGCGCATCCCCGGCCTGGAGCGCGACCTCGCCCAGGCCCAGGCCGCCGAGTCGGCCGGGACGCACAAGCCGATGGTCGCCGACGAGGTCGGCCCCGACGACATCGCCGAGGTCATCTCCGGCTGGACCGGCATCCCCGCCGGCCGGCTGCTGGAGGGGGAGACGGAGAAGCTCCTGCGCATGGAGGAGGTCCTCGGCTCCCGGCTCGTCGGGCAGCACCGCGCCGTCGGCGCCGTCTCCGACGCGGTGCGCCGCTCGCGCGCGGGCGTCAACGACCCGGACCGGCCCACCGGCTCGTTCCTGTTCCTCGGCCCCACCGGCGTCGGCAAGACGGAGCTGGCGAAGTCCCTGGCGGACTTCCTCTTCGACGACGAGCGCGCCATGGTCCGCATCGACATGAGCGAGTACTCCGAGAAGCACGCCGTCGCCCGTCTCGTCGGTGCACCTCCCGGCTACGTCGGCTACGAGGAGGGCGGCCAGCTCACCGAGGCCGTGCGGCGCAGGCCGTACTCCGTGGTGCTGCTGGACGAGGTGGAGAAGGCCCACCCCGAGGTGTTCGACGTCCTCCTGCAGGTCCTCGACGACGGCCGGCTCACCGACGGGCAGGGCCGCACCGTGGACTTCCGCAACGCGATCCTCGTGCTGACCTCGAACCTCGGCTCGCAGTTCCTCGTGGAGCCCGGGCTGTCGCAGGAGGCCAAGCACGAGGCCGTGATGGCGGCGGTGCGGGCGTCGTTCAAGCCGGAGTTCCTCAACCGGCTCGACGACGTGGTCGTCTTCGACCCGCTGTCCACGCAGGACCTGTCGTACATCGTGGAGCTGCAGGTGCAGCGTCTCGCGAGGCGGCTGTCCGACCGGCGCCTGACGCTGCGGGTCACGGACGCGGCGAAGGACTGGCTGGCCCTCACCGGGTACGACCCCGCGTACGGCGCCCGGCCGCTGCGCCGCCTCGTGCAGCGCGAGATCGGCGACCGCCTCGCCCGCTCGATCCTGTCCGGCGAGGTCCGCGACGGCGACACCGTCGAGGTGGACGTCCAGCCCGGCGCGTTCGGCATCGAGCTCTCGAAGGAGGGGGACGCGCCCTCGCGGGAGGCCGCCGGCGCCAGCCTGGGCCTGGTGGTCCGCCGCGCGGAGCAGCCGGTCGGCGCCTGACGGGCGGCTCTCGACGGTCGCCGTCCGACGGCGCTGAACGCGGAACGGCCCCGGTCCTGGTGGACCGGGGCCGTCCGTCGTGCGGGGGTGCGGGGCCTCGCGGCCGTGCGGGGCGTCAGAGGGTGCGGGCCCGGGGGTCCCAGTCCTCCGGCAGCGCCGGCGGCACCTCGACGGTGCTGGTCACCTCGACGGGAGCGCGGTTCTCCGAGGACTCGATCGCCGACTGCATGACGTCCAGGACGTGGAACGCCAGCTGCGCCGAGGCCCGCTCCGGCACGCCCGCGCGGATCGCCCGCGCCAGCTCCAGCACGCCCGTGCCGCGGGTCGTCGTCGAGCCCTTCGCGGGGAACGTCACGACCTCGTCGTCGCCCCGGTGCACGAGGACGTCGCCCTCGAAGGTGTTCGGGTCCGGCACGACGAGGGTGCCCTCCACGCCGGCCACCTCGAACTGCGTGCGGTTGACCTTGGAGTCGAAGCTGTACACGCTCTGCGCGCTCTGCCCCGACTCGAACTCGAGGAGGACGCCGACGTGCGTGGGCACCGTCACGTCGAACTCCTGGCCCGCCAGGGGACCGGAGCCGATCGTGCGGGTCGGCTTCGCCTTCGACGCCAGCGCCGTGACCCGCTGGACCGGCCCGAAGAGCTGCACCAGGGCGGTGATGTAGTACGGGCCGATGTCGAACAGCGGCCCGGCGCCCTCCTGGAAGAGGAACGCGGGGTTCGGGTGCCAGGACTCCGGGCCGGGGCTCTGCAGCAGGGTCAGCGCGGTCATGGGCGTGCCGACCTCACCGGCCTCCAGCAGGCGGCGTGCGGTCTGGATGCCCGCGCCGAGGAACGTGTCCGGCGCCGCGGCCGCCCGCAGGCCCGCCGCCTCCGCCGCCTCCAGCAGCTCCCGGCCGCTGTCGCGGTCCAGGGCGATGGGCTTCTCGCTCCACACGTGCCTGCCGGTGGCGAGGACCTGCCGGGCGACCTCGACGTGCACCTTCGGGATCGTCAGGTTGACGACGATCTCGATGGCGTCGTCGGCGAGGAGCTCCGCCACCGTGCCGGAGCCGGGCACGCCGAACTTCTCCGCCTGCGCCCTCGCCCGCTCGGTGTCCAGGTCCGCGACGAAGCGCACGTCGAGGTCCGGGAAGGAGGTGAGGTTCTCCAGGTACTGGTTGCTGATGACGCCGGCGCCGATGACGCCCACGCCGACGGGACCCGTGCGGGGAGTGCTCATGCCAGCCCCTCCGCGGTCAGCCAGGCGAAGCTGTCGGCGACGGCCTGGAACCGGTCGTCGCGGGAGTCGTCGAGCTCCACGACGCGCAGCGCGTGCGGGGCGGCCTCGACGATCCGGTGCACCGGCAGGGAGCCGCGGCCGACGGCCACCTGGTCCTTGGTGTCCTTCGTGGCGGGCCCGTCCTTGACGTGCAGGGCGACGACGCGCTCGCCGAGGCGCTGCAGCAGGGCGACGGGGTCCTGCCCGCCGACGGCCACCCAGTAGGTGTCGACCTCCAGGGCGACGGCGTCGTCGAGGTGCGCGGCGAGGACCTCGAAGGCGGTGGTGCCGTCGAGGACGCTCTCCAGCTCGTGGGCGTGGTTGTGGTAGCCGACCCGCACGCCGTGGCGCTCGGCGATGCGTGCCGCGGCGTTGAGCTGCGCGGCGACCTCCTGCACGTCGGCCACCGAGGTCCAGCGCTCGGCGGGGACGTGCGGGTCGATCACGGTGCGCACGCCGAGGCGGGCGGCGGTGGCGAAGACCGCGTCGAGCTCGTCGTCGGACCTGCCCACGAAGAGCTCGTGGGTGGTGGGGGCCGACAGGCCGGTCTCGCGCAGGGCCGGCGCGAGGGCGTCGGCGTGCGCGGTGAGGCCGAACGGCTCGACCTGGGTGAACCCGATGTCCGCCAGGCGCCGCAGCGTCCCGGGCAGGTCCTCGGTGAGTGCTTCTCGGACGGTGTAGAGCTGTACGGACAGCTTGGTTCCGGTCACGCTTCTCCCTGGAACGGTGGGTTGTCGCTCGGTACGGCCCTGTGCCGAGGGGTCAACGCCGGCCGGGTCAGGAGCGGAAGGGTCACGCTAGCGCGCGGGTGAGAGCGATCTCGCCGGGGCCAAGCGTACAACTTAACCGTTTAAGCCGGGAACCGTGCCGCATCCGGCGCGGGGCGTGCGCGGGAGGTCAGTGCGGGACGCGCTGCCCGGGCACCGAGCGCAGGTCCACCGGCAGGCCGCCCACCGCGCGCGAGCGCGAGCGCCGCCACGCCCCCAGCAGCGACTCCACCGCCTCCGGGTCGCCCGCGCAGCCGAAGATCCCGCGCCCGAACACCCGTGCCGCCGTGCCGATCTCCCCGTGCCAGGCGAACGCCTCCCCGAGGAACAGGTGCACCTCCGCGTTGCCCACGTGGTCGGCCGCGACCCGCTCCGCCAGCTCCCACGCCTCCGCGGCACGCCCGCACGCCAGCAGCGCGGAGACCACGTAGCAGCGGGTGTCCGGCGGCACGTCGTCGCCCATCGACACGGCCCGCTCCGCCAGCCGCAGCGCACCCTCCGCGTCGCCCGCGTACACGCGGTGCTCGCTCGCGGCCACCAGCAGGCGGGCCGTCGAGACCGAGTCGTCGGGCTGGGGGGTGCACGCCCAGGCCTCGAAGAGGTCCGCGAGGGCCTGCTGCGCGCGGGAGTCGAGGGAAGCAGCCACCTCGGCGTCCTCGACGTCACTGCTGGTCACGGGTTGGCGCACGTGAGCGACAGTAGTGAGCGGCCGCTCCGGAGTCGCGCTCCGCTACCCGTTCGGCGCAGTCACGTGCGCGGGGCTCCACCAGGTGCCGGAACGGGCGCTCCGGAGGGTGCCGGAACGGGTGCTCCAGCGGGTGCCGGGCGCCCCGCGGCAGGCCCGGCCGGGTGCTCAGGCGGACAGCTCCACCACGACCGGGGCGTGGTCCGAGGCGCCCTTGCCCTTGCGCTCCTCCCGGTCGATCCGGGCCCCGCTCACCCGGGCCGCCAGCGCCGGCGAGCCCAGGACGAAGTCGATGCGCATGCCCTGGCGCTTCGGGAAGCGCAGCTGCTGGTAGTCCCAGTACGTGTAGACGCCCGGCCCGGGTGTGTGCGGGCGCACCACGTCGCGGAAGCCCGTCTCCTCCAGGGCCCGGAACGCCGCCCGCTCCGGCTCCGAGACGTGCGTGGCGCCCTCGAAGACCGCCACGTCCCACACGTCCTCGTCCAGCGGGGCGATGTTGAAGTCCCCGCACAGCGCCACCTGCGCCGCCGCGTCCTGCGCCAGCCACCGCTCCCCGCCGGCGCGCAGCGACTCCAGCCACGCCAGCTTGTACGGGTAGTGCGGGTCGTCCAGGCCGCGGCCGTTGGGGACGTACAGGCTCCACACCCGCACCCCGCCGCACAGGGCGCCGACGGCCCGGGCCTCCACCACCGGCGGGTCCCCGAACGGCGGGCAGTCCTCGGCGAACGTCCGCTGCACGTCCTCCAGGCCCACCCGCGACAGCAGCGCCACGCCGTTCCACTGCGACAGGCCGTGGTGGGCGACCTCGTAGCCCAGGTCCTCGAACACCTGCGCCGGGAACTGCGCGTCCTTGCACTTGGTCTCCTGCAGGGCCACGACGTCCACGTCGCTGCGCTCCACCCAGGCGGCGATGCGGTCGACGCGGGCGCGGGCGGAGTTGACGTTCCAGGTGGCCAGGCGCACGGCGGTGAGGCTACCCGCGTGCTGCGACAGCGCCTCCCGGAGCGCCCGCGCCGCTCCCGCCCTGCTCCGGGTCCGGGCGCGTGGACGGTCGCCCCCCTCCCGCCCTTCTCCGGGTCCGGGCGACGAGCAACCGGTTTCTTGGCGCCGAGACCCGGAGAAGGGCGGGGGTGCGANGGCAGGGTGGGCGGGCGCGACGGCGGCCGTCGGGCGCGCTCAGGCCGTCCAGGTCGCCGGCCGCCGCCGCCCGGCCCCGTGCCGCGTCCCCGAGCGCAGCTCCTCCACCCAGCCGTGCAGCCGCCGCACGAGCGCCGGGTACTCCTCCTCCGCCGGCGTGCACGGCAGCCGCAGGAACCGGTCGTGCGTGCCGCCCAGCCCGAACCGCGGCCCCGGCGCCAGCCGCACCCCGTGCCGCGCCGCCAGCTCCGCCAGCGCCGTGCTCAGCGGCGCGCCCAGGTCCACCCACAGCACCAGGCCCCCCGCCGGCGGCGTCACCCGCCAGTCCGGGGCGTGCTCCGCCAGCGCCGCCAGCGCCGCCGCCCGCCGCCCGCGCAGCACCGCACGCCGCTGCGCCACCAGCTCGTCCGCGCGCGCCAGCACCGCCACCGCCAGGAGCTGGTCCAGCACCGGGGAGGCCAGGTCCTGGCCGCCGCGCACCGTGGCCAGCCGCCGCACCACGTCCTCCGGTGCCCGCACCCAGCCCGCCCGCAGCCCCGCCCACACCGACTTGCTCAGCGAGCCCACGGTCAGCACCCGGCCCGGCGCCGCGAGGGCGGCCAGCGGCGGCGGGGGGTCCCCGTCGAGCAGGTCCACGAACGTCTCGTCCGAGACCAGCGTCGTCCCTGGCAGCGCCGCCAGCAGCTCGCGCCGCTGCTCCACCGAGGCCACCAGCCCCGTCGGGTTCTGCGAGTCCGGGGTCACGTGCGCCAGCACCGGTGCTGGGCCGGGTGCCGGCAGCGACCACCCCTCCGCGCCCACGGGCAGCGCCACGGGACGCGCGGCCCGCGCCAGGGCCGCGTCCACCACCGACGGGTAGCTCGGCTGCTCCACCAGCACCCGCGCCCCCGGCCGCGCCAGCGCCCGCAGCACCAGGTCCCAGCCGTGCAGTGCGCCGGAGGTGACCAGCACCTGCTCCGGGCCCGTGGGCAGGCCCCGCGCGCTGAGCCGCGCGGCCACCGCCTCGCGCAGGTCGGGCAGGCCCATCGGGTGCAGCCCGTGCCCGGCCATGGCGGACGGCAGGGCGTCGGCCGCCTCGTGGGCCAGCTCGGCCAGCACCGAGGGCGCGGGCAGCGCGGCCACCGCCAGGTCCAGCACCGGCGCCCCGTCCGGCGCGGTGCCGCCCGGATCCGGCGCAGAGCCCGGCACCACCGGCCGCACCGCCCGCGAGTCCGGCAGCGCGAGCGTGCTGCCCGCTCCGCGCCGGCTGCGCACGAACCCCTGCTCGCGCAGCACGTCGTAGCCGGCGGTGACCGTGGTGCGGCTCGTGCCCAGGGCGGACGCCAGGTCGCGCTCGGAGGGCAGCCGGGCGCCGGAGGGGATGCGGCCGTCGAGCAGCAGCGCGCGCAGGCCCGCCGCCAGGCCCGCGTAGGCCGGGCCGCGCCGCAGCCAGGGGTGCAGCATCCGCGCGGCCTGTGCGGGGGCGAGGGTGTCCACGGTTCCTCCCGGAGCGTGCCGCCAGGCCAATCGGTGAGGATTGGCTCTGTCCTGACCAGGCCAATGCTGGCACGGTCGGAGCATGAACCGCGTCCTGCTGCCCCTGCCCGGCGACCGCCTGCCGCTGCGGACGGGCGTCCTGCTCGCCGGCCTGGTCCTCTTCGGGGCCAGCGACGCGATGCTCCTGCTCGCCGGCCTGGGGGCGCCGCCGTGGACCGTGCTGCACCAGGGCCTCAGCCGGAGCGTGGGGCTGCAGGTCGGCACCTGGGCGATCGTCGTCGGTGCCCTCGTGCTGCTGGCGTGGATCCCCATCCGCCAGCGGCCCGGCGTCGGGACGCTGGCCAACGTCGTCGTGGTGGGCCTCGCGATCAACGCCACCCTGGCCCTGGTGCCCGCCCCCGGCGGCACCGCCGGGCGCGGCGCGTTCCTCCTCGGCGGCATCCTGCTCAACGCCGTGGCCACCGGCGCCTACATCGGCGCCGGGCTCGGGCCCGGCCCGCGCGACGGGCTCTCCACCGGCATCGCCGCGCGCGGGCACTCCCTGCGCACCGTCCGCACCCTCGTGGAGGTCACCGTCCTCGCGCTGGGCTGGTTCCTCGGCGGCACGGTCGGCGCCGGCACGGTGCTCTTCGCCCTCGCGATGGGGCCGCTGACGCACCGCACGATCCCCGCCCTGCGCCTGGCGCCGCGGCCCCGCCCGGCCGGGCCCGAGCCGCTGGCGGCGTGACCGCCCGGCCGGCGCCGCCGTCCTGACCGCCCATCTCCGGGTCCGGGCGCGCGGACAGGTCGGATCCGCGCCCGGACCTGGAGATGGGCGGGGAGGAGGGTGCCCGGGAGCGCCCGGACCCGGAGATGGGCGGGGAGCGGGGGGCCCGGGAGCGCCCGGACCCGGAGATGGGCGGGGAGCGGGGTGCCCGGGAGCGCCCGGACCCGGAGATGGGCGGGGAGCGGGGGGCCCGGGAGCGCCCGGACCCGGAGATGGGCGGGGAGGAGGGGCGGGGCCCGCCGGGGGAGCGCCGCGGCGGTCCGGTGAGCGGGTGCCCGGCCGGCGCTCCCGCGGCAACTACGCTTCGGCACCGTGAGCGCCTCTCCCGCACAGCCCAGCGCCTCCCCCTCCACCACCGACGCCGGCACCGCGCGCGAGCGCCTCGCCGCCCTCGTCGCCGAGCGCGCCGTCGTGCGCGGCCGGGTCACCCTCGCCTCCGGCAAGGAGGCCGACCACTACGTCGACCTGCGCCGCACCAGCCTCGACGGCGAGGCCGCCCCCCTCGTCGGGCCGGTCATGCTCGACCTCGTCGCGGACTGGGAGTTCGACGCGGTCGGCGGGCTCACCCTGGGCGCCGACCCCGTCGCCCTGGCCATGCTGCACACCGCGAACGCCGCGGGCTGGGCCGCGGCGCACGGGGGGCGGCCCCTGGACGCCTTCGTGGTCCGCAAGGCCGAGAAGACCCACGGCCTGCAGCGGCGCATCGAGGGCCCGGACGTCGCCGGGCGCCGCGTGCTCGCCGTGGAGGACACCTCCACCACCGGCGGCTCCGTCCTCACCGCCGTGGAGGCGCTGCGGGAGGCGGGCGCGACCGTCGTCGGTGTCGCGGTGATCGTCGACCGGGACACCGGCGCGCGCGAGCGCGTGGAGGCCGCCGGGCTCGAGTACCGCGCCGCGTTCGGGCCGGCCGACATCGGGCTGGGGGCCTGAGACCGTGGACACCACCGGCACCGTCGTCCTGATCGTCGTCCTGCTCCTGCTGCTGCTCCTCCTCGCCTGGGGGCTGACCACCCGCTCCGCGCTGCAGCGGATGCGCGAGCTCGCCACCGGCGCCGCCGCGCAGGTCGAGCGGCAGCGCACCCGCCGCGACGAGCTGCAGGCCGCCACCGCCGCGGCCCCCGACGACACGGGGGCGCGCCGGGCGCTGGTGGACTCCCAGCGCCGCCTCGACGGGGACGTCGCCTTCCACGTCGCCGGGGTCCGCGCCTACAACGCCCGACTCGGCAAGGCGCCCGCCTCCCTGGTGGCCTCCGTCGCCGGGCTGCACCCGCTGCCCGAGCCGGACGTGGCCGCGCCCGCGGTCGTGGCACCCGCCGAGCCCCGTGCCGCCGAGCCGCGCGCCGCGGAGCAGCGTGCCGCCGAGCCGCAGGCCGGGGGTGCCACCCGTGCCGCCGAGCCCCGTGCCGCCGAGCCGCGCGCCGGGGGTGCCACCCGCGCCGACGCGCCGCGCGACTGAGAGCCCCTCAGCCCGTCGGGCCCGCGCCGTCCCCGGCGGCCGCACGGGCCCGGCGCGCGGCCCTGCGTGCGACGCCGCGCCGCACCAGGGCCGCCACCGGCCCGACGAGGGAGGCGAGGATCGCCACGGCGGCCACCACGTACGCCAGCGTCTTCAGCCACGGCACCGAGTGCGTGGCGTACCCCGTCAGCGTCAACCCCGTCGCCCACAGCAGCGCCCCCACCACGTTCGCGCTGAGGAAGCGCCCGTACGGCATGCGCGCCGTGCCCGCCACGATCGGCGTGAACGTGCGGATCCACGGGAAGAAGCGGCACGCCACGACGGCACCCCAGCCCCAGCGCTCGTAGAACGCCTCCGCCTTCGGCAGGTGCCGCGCCGCCCTGCCCGCGCGCCGCAGCAGCCAGGGCCTCCCCAGGCGCCGCCCGCTCCAGTAGCCCACCGCGTCGCCGAGCACCGCCGCCACCGTCACCCCGACCACCAGCACGGGCGCCGACAGCGGGCTGCCGTCCTCACCGGCCAGCAGCCCCGCCGTGAACAGCACCGTGTCCCCGGGCAGGAAGAAGCCCAGCAGGATGCCCGACTCGGCGAAGATGATCCCGAAGACCACCGCGTAGAACGCCAGCGCGCCCACCCCGGCGAGGTCCCCGGACAGCACGCCGGTCAGCCAGTCCGACACGGGCCGGGCCCCTCAGCCGTCCGCCGGTCGCCGCGCGCCCCGGCGCAGCGCGGGGGGCTCGTCCCGCAGCGCCTCCAGCTGCTCCCGCTGCGCCGCGTCCAGCCGGCGGGGCCGCGCCGCGGCGAAGTCGTAGGACACCAGCGCGGTGCTGGCCCGCAGGTACACCGGCCCGGTGCCCGGCTCGCGGACCTCGTAGCCCACCTCGAAGCTCGCGCCGCCGACCGCGTGCACCCACAGGTCCACCGCGACCGGCTCCGGGCGGTAGTCCAGGGTCGCGAGGTACTCCACCTCGTGCCGGGCCACCACCATGCCGGTGGCGAGCATGCCCTCACCGCCGGAGCCCAGCGGCTGGCTGAACACGCGCACGCGCGCCTCCTCCAGCACGCGCAGCAGCTCCACGTTGTTGACGTGCCGGTAGGCGTCCATGTCGCCCCAGCGCAGGTGGATGAGCAGACGCCGACGGGCCACGGCCCCATCCTGCCCGGTGGGGTCCGCGGCCCGTCGTGGTGGTCCCGCTCGTCAGGGGCGCGTGACGTCCTCGTGCTCGCCGGCCCTGCCGCCGCGCACCTCGTCGCGCACGTCCGGGACGACGTCCGCGACGACGTCCGCCACCGAGGTGTGCTGCGCGGTCCTGCCCGCGGCCCGGTTGCGCAGGTGGGCCTTGAGGACCTCGACCACGACGGGGAGGACGGAGACGGCCACGATGAGCAGCAGCCCCGCCTCGATGTTCTCCTTCACGAACGGGATCCCGCCGAGCAGGTAGCCCAGGATCGTCACACCCGTCGCCCACAGCACCGCGCCCACGGCGCTCCACACGAAGTACACCCGGCGCGGCATGCGCGCGGCGCCCGCGGTGACCGTGATGAAGGTGCGGACGATCGGCACGAAGCGGGCCAGCACGATCGCGCGGGCCCCGTACTTCTCGAAGAAGGCCGACGTCTTCTCCACGTGGTGCTTCTTGAAGAAGCGCGAGTTGGGCCGCTCGAACACCGCCGGCCCGGCCCGGTGACCGATCTCGTAGCCGACGACGTTGCCGAGGAACGCCGACAGGGTCAGCACCACGCACGCCACCCACAGGGGCAGGGTGATGTACCCGCTCTCGATGAACATGCCCACCGTGAACAGCAGCGAGTCACCGGGCAGGAAGAAGCCGATGAGCAGGCCGCACTCGGCGAAGACGATGAGGACGGCGGCCCAGAAGGCGTGGTCACCGAACTGCCGCAGCAGCGAGTCCGGGTTCAGCGCGTCGGGCAGGAGCGCCGGCATCGCGGCCGGTGCGGCGGCGACCACGGAGGACGCCAGGTCGGCGACGGGCAGGCCGGAGAGGAGGGGCACCCACCCAGGGTAAGCGGCGCGCCCGACAGGTCCTGTGCGGTTCGTGCGGAGATCCCCGGAACGGCGGAGGGCGCGGCGGCGACGCCCCGGGCTCCGGGCGGGGCGCCCGCCTCAGCCCGACGGGTCCCGCGGCAGCGCCGCCAGGTCCAGCACGAACGCCGCCGCGGAGCCGTCCGGCGCCACCAGCCGCGGCGCCCGGCCCGTCCCCGACGTGCGCCGCAGCACCTCCAGCAGGGCCCGCACCCCCGCGCTCGCCAGGTGCGTCACCCCGCCCAGGTCCACCACCGCCTCCGCCGCGCCGCCGCGCGCCACCCGCAGCACCTCCGCCTCCAGCAGGTCCGCGCCGCCGGCGTCGACCGCGCCCCGCACCCGCAGCACCGGCGGGGTCGCCGCCAGCAGTTCCAGCCGCAGGGCGTCCCCGGCCGGTTCCGCCCCGGGCCTGCCGCCGCGGCTGCCCGAGCCCACCGGCCTGCGCACCGTGCGCCGGAACGACACGCACGTGCCGGCACCGGCCCGCTCCAGCACCAGACCGGAGCCCACCGCCGAGATCATGCTGAGCCCGCGGCCGGAGTCGCCCGGCACCGCCCCCGGCGGCGCCCACGTCCCGTCGTCCTCCACCCGCACCGCCGCCGTGCCGTCCGGGCACAGCTCCAGCGTGGCCCGCACCCTCCCCGCCGGGCTCCCGCGGTAGGCGTGGGCCACCGAGTTCGCCAGCGCCTCGCTCACCCCCAGCTCCAGCGCCAGGACGTCCTCCTCCACCACGCCCAGCCCCGCCAGCCACCCCCGCACCCGTCGGCGCGCCACGGACAGCGACTCCGCGAGCGCGGGCAGGTCCAGGCGCAGCGGGGCCACCGGGTCGCGCAGCTGCGCGGCCAGGACCGTCACGTCGTCGTCGCCGCCGCGGCGCCCCAGCAGCTCCACCGAGTGCGCGCACACCCGCGCCGCCGACGGCGGGGTCCCCCGGGGCAGGGCGCGGTCGGCGGTGGCGTCCGCGGCGACCCGCGCGAGCGCCGCCAGGCCCTCCTCGTACGGGCGCCCGGGCCGCTCCACCAGGCCGTCGCTGAACAGCACGAGGACCTCCCCGGTGCGCAGCCGCGCCGTCCCCGTGCCACCCGCCACGCCCGAGCCGAGCGGGCCGCCCCCGGTCGCCGCGAGGTGGCGGCTGCCGTCGGGGCCGGTCACCAGCGGCGGCGGGTGCCCGCGCGTGCTGTACTCCACGTCGCCCGTCGGCGGGTCCAGCACCGCCACGCACACGGTGGTGCCGACCGCCCCGGGGATCCGTCCTGCCGCCGCCTCCAGGTCGGCCAGGGCCTGCCCGAGACCCGCGCCGGCGTGCAGCCGTTCCGCGAGCACCGCGCGCAGCTGGCTCATGACGGCGGCCGCCGCCACCCCGCTGCCGACCACGTCGCCGACGACCAGCGCGAGCCCGCCGGAGCTCCGGACCAGGGCGTCGTACCAGTCGCCGCCGGCGGCGTGCTCGGCCGCCGCCACCCGGTAGTGCGCGGCGAGGTCCGCGCAGGGCAGCACCGGCAGCGAGCGCGGCAGCAGCGCCTCCTGCAGCTCCGCCACGACGTCCAGCGCCCGCCGGTACAGGCGCCCGGCCTCCGCCGCCGCGCCCAGCGCCCGCCGCCGCGCGGGGGCCTCGCCGGTCACGTCGTCCCCGTGCAGCACGACCCCCCGGGCGGCCCCCGAGGCGTCGTGCCAGCGGGTGAGGGTCCAGCCGGGGAACGGCTCCTCCGGCTCCCCGTCCCCGTCGACGTCGCCCTGCGGGCCCCAGGCGTCGGCGGAGGACGGGGAGCCGGTGCGGTAGACGTCGTCGAGCAGGCCGGACAGGTGCCGGCCGCGCAGCCCGGGCCAGACCTCCTCCGCGGTGCGGCCGAGGACGCCGGGGCGGGAGGACAGGGCCCGGGCGGCGGCGTTCACCGCGACGACGCGGTGCTCCGGTCCCTCGAACACCCACCACGGCCCGGGGGCCTCCTCGAAGGCGCGCGCGACGGCCCCGGGGTCGTCGCCGCCGCTCCCGCCGTCGGGCACGTGCCACCTCCGCTGGTCGCCCGGCACGGCGGCCGCCGCACCGGCAGTGACCGGGCCGTCAGCCGCTGAGGGCGCGGGGCAGGCTCGGGAAGAGCGTCAGGCCGTGTGCGGTGGTCAGGCCGGGTCCCGGGGCGCTCGGCGCGACGATGCGCAGCGGGGTGGCCGCCGCCTCGCACCGCCGGTTGGCGACCGCGAGCATGGCGATCCCCACCGACCCTAGGTGGGTGGCCTCCCGCAGGTCCACCACCACCGGCGCCGGGGCGCGGCCGGCGGCGACGAGGTGGTTCAGGGCGGCGGAGAACTCCGGGGCCGTCGACAGGTCGACCTCCCCGGAGACGCGCAGCACGGGGATGCGGCCCTCCGTGGACAGCAGCGTGCGGAGCCTCTCGCGCCGGTCCTGCGGGCTGCCGTCCCCGTCGGTGTCCGCCCGGCTCCCGTTCCGGCCGCCGTTCTGGTCCTGGTCCTGCCGGCCCGTGAGCATCCCGGAGATGACGTCGTCGACGCGGGCGCGGGCGGTGGGACCGAGGTCGAGGCCGTCCCGGACGGCGTCGAGGAGCTGCTCGGCGAGGGTCGTGAGCTTGACGTTGCCGCGCTGGGAGGCCCACCGCAGGAGGCTGAAGGCGTCGTCGCCGCTGGTGCGGTAGACGACCATGAGCACACCCTTGGCCTGGTCGATGATCTCGCGGGAGGCCAGTGCGCGGGTGACGTGCCAGTTGGCCTGGTCGGCCACGGCGCGCTGCTGCTGGCTCGTCACGTCGACCACCCAGCCGCGCACCACGTCGCCGGCCCCGTCGCGCTCGCCGTCGGGCTGGTCGCGCTCGCCGTCGAGCTGGTCGGGGTCCTCGCCGAGCCAGGTCACCCAGCGCTCCTGCCCGCCCGCGTCGACGAGGCGGTTCAGGCACGCGAAGGGCCGGCCGTCGCGCAGGTGCCCGTCGAACAGCGACTGGAAGCGCGTGCGGTCCTCGGGGTGCTGGTGGTGGGTCACGAGGGCCGCCGTCGGCACCACCTCGCCGGGCGCGAAACCGAACAGCTCGTACATGCCCTCGGACCACCACCACTGCCCCGCCGAGCGGTCGTAGCGGTACCGCCCGATCGGCACGGACACCTCGGCCCCCACCTGTGCCTCCCCTCGAACCCCCCGGTCCAGGGAGGCGACCCCTCCCGCGGCGGGCCGACGGAACGGCTCGGAGGTGGAGGGGGTGGGGGCTGGCTGCTCAACGCCCGGCGCTGCCGCCTGGCTGACCCGTGTCCACCTCGGGGCGTCCATCGGGTGGGTCAGGCGCCAGACGACTCTAGACCATGGTGCCGACGCGCCGCCCCGGGGTGGAAGCGCGTTCCGCCGGCACGCCGGACCGAGGGGCAACGTCCATGGATCGCCCCGCGACCGGGTCGGCACAGGCCGTCCGGAGCCCGCCCCCGGACCGCGTCCGGCCGCCTCCCGGCCACCGCCACGTCACCGCGGTACCCCGGCGTGCGGGCGGCCGCCCGCCGCGGCATGGTCGCCCCCGTGCCCGGAGCGCCCGGGCCGCGGCCGCGTTGCGCGGCACGGGGAGGAGGCGGACGTGCCCGGGTGGATCGAGGCCGCCGGCTGGGGCCTGCTGGGCGGCTCCGCGCTGCTCGTCGGTGCCGCCCTCGCGTGGGCGGTGACCGTCCCGCCCCGCGTCGTCGCGGGGATCATGGCCTTCGGCGCGGGCGTGCTCGTCTCCGCGCTGGCCTTCGACCTGACCGCCGAGGCCGCGGAGAGCGGCGGCCTCGGCGCCACCGTCGCCGGGTTCCTCGGCGGCGCCGTCGCCTACGTCCTCGCCAACGTCGCCCTCGCCCGGTCCGGGGCGCGGCACCGCAAGCGCTCCGGCGGGCAGCAGCCGTCGGAGGAGGAGGCGTCCGGCAGCGGCGCCGCGATCGCGGTGGGGGCCCTGCTCGACGGCGTGCCCGAGTCCGTGGTGCTCGGCGCCAGCCTGCTGGGCGGGGGCGGGGTGAGCACGGCGGTCGTCGCGGCGGTGTTCATCTCCAACGTGCCGGAGGGGCTCTCCAGCGCCGCGGGCATGAAGCGGGCGGGCCGCGGCGCCGGGTACGTGTTCGGGGTCTGGGGAGGCATCACGCTGGCCAGCGCCGTCGCGGCGGGCGTCGGGTACCTCGCCCTGGGCGGCGCTTCGCCCCGCACGGTCGCGGTCATCACCGCCGTCGCGGCCGGCGCCATCCTCACCATGATCGCGGACACGATGATCCCCGAGGCGTTCGAGCGCACCCACCTGGCGACCGGGCTGATCACCGCGCTGGGTTTCCTCACCGCCTTCGCCCTCGGTCACGCCGGGGGCTGAGCGGCCCGCGGGAGCAGCCCGGCGGAGCGCTCCCGGCGGTCCGTGCGAGCATCGGGCCGTGCCACGGCAGGACCCCTCCCGGCGCCCCGCGGGCGCGGTGCGGCAGGGCGTCGCCGTGGGCGTCGCCACCGGCCTGTACGGCATCTCCTTCGGCGCGCTCTCCGTCGCGGCGGGCCTGTCCGTGGCCGAGACCTGCGCCCTCAGCCTGCTCATGTTCACCGGCGGCTCCCAGTTCGCCTTCGTCGGCGTGGTGGCGGCCGGCGGCTCCGGTGCCGCCGCGACGGCCGGCGCCGCGCTGCTCGGCGTGCGCAACGGGTTCTACGGCCTGCGCCTCAGCCCCCTGGTCCGCCCGCGCGGGTGGTGGCGGCTGCCGGCCGCGCACCTGACGATCGACGAGTCGGCGGCCGTGGCCACCGCCCAGGACGACGAGGACGAGCGGCGCCGCGGTTTCTGGGCGGCGGGGCTGTCCGTGTTCGTGTGCTGGAACGCCCTCACCCTGGCCGGTGCGCTGCTCGGGGACGCCCTGGGCGACCCGGGCCGCTGGGGGCTGGACGGCGCGGCGGCCGCGGCGTTCCTCGCGCTGCTGTGGCCGCGGCTGCGGCGGCGCAGGGCGCGGGCCGTGGGGGCGCTGGCCGCGCTGGTGGCGGTGCTGCTGGTGCCGGCCGCCGCGCCCGGGGTCCCGGTGCTGGCCGCCGCCGTGGTGGCCGCCGCCGCGGCGCTGCTCACCGGGCGCACCCGGCGGGGGCCGCGGCGGCGCGGGGTGCCGCGGTGACGGGCTGGCTGCTCCTGGCGTGCGCGGTGTGCGCGGCGCTGAAGCTGGCGGGCTGGCTGGTGCCGGCGTCGGTGCTGGCCGACGAGCGCGTCGCGGACGTGGTGGACCTCGTGACCGTGGGCCTGCTCGCGGCGCTGGTCGCGGTGCAGACCGTGGGCGGCGCCGGCGGGCTGGTCCTCGACGCGCGGCTGGCGGCGCTGGTGGGGGCGGCGGTGGCGCTGGCGCTGCGCGCGCCGTTCGTCGTGGTGGTGCTGGTGGGCGCGGCGGTGGCGGCGGGGTGCCGGGCGCTGGGCTGGGGCTGAGCGGCAGGACGGGCGCACCCGGCCGTCCCTAGGGTCGGGACATGCTGGTCGTGGAGGCGGTGCACCGGCGCTTCGGGGCGCGCACGGCCCTGGACGGCGTGAGCCTGACGGTGCCGCGGCGGCGCACCGCGGAGCTGCTGGAGCGCCTGGGGCTGGCGCAGCGCGCCCGCGAGCCCCTGGAGTCGCTGTCCCTGGGGAACCAGCAGCGGGTGCAGATCGCCGCCGCGCTGGTGCACGACCCGGAGCTGCTGGTGCTGGACGAGCCGTTCAGCGGCCTGGACCCCCTGGCGGTGCAGGCCGTGGCGGAGCTGCTGCGCGAGCGCGCCGCCGCCGGGGTGGGCGTGCTGTTCTCCAGGCACCAGCTGGACCTGGTGGAGCGGCTGTGCGACGAGCTGGTGGTGCTGCGCGCGGGCCGGGTCGTGGCGGCTGGGGAGCCGGGGGTGCTGCGCCGGGCCGGTGGGGCCGCGCGGCACGTCCTGGAGGTGGACGGGGACCTCGGGTGGCTCGCGCGGGTGCCGGGGGTGCGGGTGGTGGAGGTGTCCGGGGGCCGGGCGGTGTTCGAGCCCGCGGCGCCGCACGTCGCGCAGGACGTGCTGGCCGGGGCGCTGCGCCGGGGGCCGGTGCGGGCCTTCGCGCCGCTCCTGCCGACCCTGGGGGAGCTGTTCGCGGAGGTGGCGGGGTGAGCGCCGCCCGGGGGGTGCGGGGGGTGCGGGGGCTGTGGTGGCTGGTGGCGCGCCGGGAGGTGGCGGTGCGGGTGCGCGACCGGGGGTTCGTGGTCTCCACGCTGCTGATGCTGGCGATCGTGCTGGGCGCGGTGCTGGTGCCGCAGCTGCTGGCCGGTGGCGTGCAGCGGTACGAGGTGGCGGCGGTCGCGGGCACGGCGCCCCTGCTGGCGGGGGGCGGGGACGGCGCGGGCGGCGCGGTGGTCGCGGTGCGCCGCGTGCGGGACGTGGCCGGGGCCGAGGCCCTGGTGCGCGCCGGCTCGGTGGACGCGGCGCTGCTGCCAGGTGCCGCCGGGCGGGTGGAGCTGGTGGGGGACGGGGCGCTGCCGCCGGGGCTCGTGGCCGCCGTCGCGGAGCGGGCGCGGGAGGCGCAGGTGCTGGCGGGTCTCGCGGAGGCCGGGGTGCCCCGGGAGCGGGCCGCGCGGTTGCTGGCGACCCCGGCGCCGGCGCAGCGGCTGCTGGCGCCGGGGGCGGTGGACCCGGCCACGGTGCTGCTGCTGGGCCTGGCCTCCGCGGTCCTGTTCTCCCAGGTGGTGCTGGTCTTCGGCTTCGGCTTCGCCATCGCGCAGAGCGTCGTGCAGGAGAAGCAGACGCGGGTCGTGGAGCTGCTCGTGACGGCGGTGCCGGTGCGCCTGCTGCTCGTCGGGAAGATCGTGGGCAACGGGCTGCTGGCGCTGGGGCAGCTGGCGCTGCTGGTGGCGGCGGGGCTGGCGGGGGTCGCGCTGGGCGGCTCGGGGGCGCTGCGGGACCTGCCGGCGCTGCCGGTGGCGGCGCTGTGGTTCCTGGTGTTCTTCGCGGTGGGCTTCGCGATGCTGTCGTGCCTGTGGGCGGCGGCGGGGGCGATGGCCAGCCGGCTGGAGGACCTGACGTCGACGGCGACGCCGGTGCAGCTCCTCGTGCTGGTGCCGTTCTGCGCGGCGGTGCTCGTGCAGGATCCTGGTCCGGTGCAGACCGTCCTGTCCTACGTGCCGCTGTCGTCGCCGCTGGTGATGCCGCGGCGGGTCCTGTCGGGCGACGCGGCGGCGTGGGAGCCGTTCGCGGCGCTGGCGCTGGTCGCGCTCACGGCGTGGGTGCTGGTGGTGGTGGCGCGGCGGCTCTACGAGAACTCGCTGCTGCGCACGGGCCGGGCCCTGGGGCTGCGCGCGGCGTGGGCGCGGCCAGAGTGAGCGGGGAGCCGCACGGGGTGAGCGAGCAGGACGGGCTGGACGCCGTGCCCTCCCGGTCCGGCCCGCCCGGCGGGCCCGACCCCGGCGCGGAGCGCGTGGTGGGGGTCGGGCCGTGGCCGGGCGGGCCGGCCGCGTGGCCCGGCGATGCCCGTTTCGACCCCGAGTTGCTCGCAACGGGCGACCGCCGGAACGTCGAGGACCGCTTCCGGTACTGGTCCAACGAGGCGATCGTCGCCGAGCTGGACCGGACGCGGAACGCCCTGCACGTGGCGGTGGAGAACTGGCAGCACGACGCGAACATCGGCTCGGTCGTGCGGACCGCGAACGCGGTGAACGCCGCGGGGGTGCACGTGGTGGGCCGCCGCCGCTGGAACCGGCGCGGCGCGATGGTCACCGACCGCTACCTGCACGTGCGGCACCACGCGGACGTGGGGGAGCTGGCCGCGTGGGCGCGCGGTGCAGGCCTGACCCTGGTGGGGATCGACAACGTGCCCGGGTCGGTACCCCTGGAGACGTTCGACCTGCCCCGGGACGCGCTCCTGCTGTTCGGTCAGGAGGGGCCGGGGCTGTCGGCCGAGGCGCTGGCGGAGTGCGCCGCGGTGCTGGCCATCGGCCAGTTCGGCTCCACCCGCTCGATCAACGTGGGCGCGGCGGCGGCGGTGGCGATGCACGCCTGGGTCCGCCGGCACGTCTTCGGCCAGGTGCCGTAGCACTCCCCGGCGCCGCCCCGCCCGGCGCGGGGACGTCCTGCCGCGCGACACCGGGGTGTCGCGCCCAGGACGTCCCCGTTCCCGCGGGGTGGGTGGGGCTCAGGGCAGGCGCAGGACCTGGCCGACGCGGATGGCGCCGGGGTTGGCGCCGATGACGTCGCGGTTGGCGTCGTACACCGCACGCCAGCCGCCGCGCACGCCGTTGCGGGTGGCGATGCGGTACAGGGTCTCGCCGGGGGCGACGGTGTGGGTGCGGGCGCCGGCGAGGTGTGCGGGCGCCGGGGCGGGGGCCGCCGCGGGAGCGGGGGCCGGCGCCGGGGCGGGGGCCGGGCGGCCCAGGAGGCGGGCCTCGGCGCCGACCGGGTCGGCCGCACCGCGCAGGCCCAGCTTGCGGGAGCACGAGGGCCACGCACGCCAGCCCTGGCGGGCCAGGGTGCGCTCGGCGACGACGATCTGCTGCTCGCGGGTGGCGCGGTCGGCGCGGGGGGCGAACTGCCCGCCGCCGAAGGCGTTCCAGGTGCCGCGGCTGAACTGCAGGCCGCCGTAGTAGCCGTTGCCGGTGTTGATGTGCCAGTTGCCGCCGGACTCGCAGCGGGCGAGGCGGTCCCACTCGGACTCCGCCGCGGCGCTGGCGCTGCCGGCCGAGGAGACGATCATGGTGGCCCCGGCGGCGCCGGCGGCCAGGGTGAGGGCGCCGCGGCGGGCGAGGGCGGCGGTGACCGGCGCGGACTCGGCGCGGTGGCGGGGGGTGTGCTTGGGGGTGCGGGCGCGCGGGAACGCAGACATGACGGATGACCTCCAACGCCTGCGAGGTCAGCTGTCGGGTTCGGGTCGAAGGTTGTTGACCCGGCCGCCGGGAGGCGGCTTCACCCCGAGGACGCACCGCAAGCGGTGTGTCCGAGGAACCTGTGGGTCCCCCGCTCCTGCCCGTTCTCGACTCCTGTGCCGGTCGCGGCGGGCAGGACTCGGCGTGTCCGCGACCGTGCCCCGTCGTCGACGGGGCAGGGCGAAGGTAACAAGTTCGCAAGGATCCGTACACATCGGAGACGTTTGTCACACCACGACTGCGCACAGTTGACAAGCGGTGTGACGGACGGGGCGCGTGTGGGGACCGACCCCCGCGCGCCCCGACCGGTCCGCTCCCGGTGCGCCGTGCGGCCGCTCAGCGGCCCCGCGCGGCCCCGCGCGGCCCGACGGGCCCGTCGGCCGCCTCCGACTCCGCCAGCAGCTTCACCACGGCGTCCTGGATGCGCGGGGTGAACGACGAGGCCTTCTCGCCCGGCACGCCCCGCAGCGGCTCGCCGAAGCGCACCGTCACGCGGGGGCGGCCCGGTGCCGGCCAGTTGCGCCTGGGCGGCATCGCCTCGTACGTGCCCCGCAGCGCCACCGGCACGACGGGCACGTCGTTCTCCAGGGCGACGTACGCGGCGCCCTTCTTGAACTCCCGCAGCCTGCCGTCGTAGGAGCGGCCCCCCTCGGGGAACCAGATGAGGTTCCAGCCCTGCGCCAGCAGGTCCGCCGGGGTGCTGGAGACACCGCCCCGGCGCTCCAGCGGGAAGGTGCCGATGACCAGGCCCGAGGCCGTGGCGCGCCACCACACGTCGAAGAAGTAGTCGGCCGCGGCCGCGGCCGCCGTGCGCCGGCGGCGCCTGCCCGGCAGCGCCCGCAGCAGCACCGCGGTGTCCAGGTGCGAGGAGTGGTTGGCGACGATCACGACGGGGCCCTCGATGCGGTCGAAGACGTCCGCGCCGAACACGTCGGTGGCCACCTCCGCACGCAGCACCGGGAACAGCAGCCCCCGCTGCAGCCCGGTGCGCACCGCGGTCGCCGGCCGGGTGCGCACCCAGTCGTTGGAGTGCACCCGCTTCGGGCGCCGCTCACCCCCCGGGCCGCCGGGGCCCGCGGACCCGCCCGCACCCGGCGACCCGCCCCGCAGGCGCTGCACGAGGGCCAGCAGGCGGGAGGGACCGGGCGTCGACATCAGCATGGTCATCGGCGGGCCTCCTCGCCCTGGGCCGTCGCGGCGGCCGGTGTTCCCGCAGCGGCGGTGTGTGTCTCGGCCGCGTCCGCGGCGCGTGGGGTGGCACGGGGCACGCCGCGCATCCAATCACGGAACCCCCGGCGGGGCCGGTCGCCGCCGCGCGGGCGGCGACCGGGCCGCCGCGGGACCGGTCGCGGGGTCAGTCGCGGCCCGCCAGGATGCGCTGCGGCAGGCGCAGCCGGCTGCTGGAGGCGTCCGTCGTCCAGTCCACCACCGGCCAGCGGGCCGCCCGCGCCGCCCGGAACAGCGGCACGTCCGGGGACACCGCCGCCGGGGAGCCCACCGTGCGAAGCAGCGGCAGGTCGGAGTGGGAGTCCGCGTAGGCGTGGCCGGCGGCCAGGTCCGCGCCCTGCGTCTCGGCGTACCGGCGCAGCCACGCCGCCCGCGACTCGCCCACCAGCGGCGGGGAGGTCAGGAAGCCCGTCGCGCGCCGGCGCCCCTCGCCGTCCAGCCGCTCCTCCAGCTCCGTGCACACCACCTCGTCGAACAGGCCCGTCAGCGGCCGGGTGATGGGCCGCACGTCGCCGGTCATGAGGATCGTGCGGTGCCCCGCCTCGCGGTGGGCCGAGATGCGGCGCAGCGCGTCGGAGCTGATCTGCGCGAGGAGCTGCGGGCCCACCACGTCGTCCACGTACGCCTCGAGCTCGTCGAGGTCCACGCCGGCGTAGCCGCGGAACAGCGAGCGCAGGAAGCTGCCGCGGTCGCGGCGCTCGGCGCCGATCCACCCCGGCAGGCGGCCGCTGATCCGCGCGAACTCCCGCACCCGCGCGCCGGCGTCGAGCTGGGACAGGCGCAGCTGCAGGTACGTGTCCACGACGGTGCCCGGCTTCAGGGTGCCGGCGAGGTCGAACACCGCCAGCACGGGCGCGTCCCCCTCCGCCACCGGCCTGAGGGGGCGCAGCCCCGAGGCGGCCTCGCCCTCCTTGCGGCGGCGGCGGATCTCGTCGTACTTGCGCATCTGCGCCGTGACGGAGGGGCAGTGGATGTCCTCCACGTACTCCCGCCAGTCGATCACCGCGGTGTCGAAGCCCCACGCGTCCACGTCCGCCGGGTCCAGGGAGCGGTGCAGGGCGAGGGTGTTGTCGTCCGCGAAGCGCAGCTCGGCCTGCGTGTAGACCTGGTACAGCTCCATGTAGCGGCGCAGGAACTCCAGCTGGCGGCGCTGCTTGTCGAGCTTGCCGGCGGTCTCGCGGGCCCGGCGGCTGCGCGGGGCCACGCCCAGGGCGCGGTCGGCCAGCCGCAGGGCCAGCTCGCCGCGCACGAGCTGCTTCTCCACCTTGTCGGCGCCGGGGAAGGCCCACACCGGCAGCTCGGCGGGAGCCCGGTCGAACGGGTGCCGGCCGAAGTAGGCGCGGATGTGCTCGTACAGCGTGCGCAGCGTCACGGGGTTCCGGGCGCCGGAGCTGACGTGGTAGTACGCGGGCGCACCCAGCGCCGGCGGCGTGGCGGCCACCTTGAGGATCGCGTTGACGACGTGGTCGATGGGCACGACGTCCATCACCGAGTCCGGCGCGGCGGGGAACTCCGGCAGCTCGCCGCGGCCGTAGGCCAGGATGATCGGCTCGGCCATCTTGAAGCCCTCGATCCACCCCGGGTGCGGGTGCTTCAGCGCCGACTCGATGATGCTGGGCCGCACGATGCTCGTGGGGACGACCGGCGCGGAGAGCTGCTCGACGACCCGCTCGCCCATGGCCTTGGTGAACGTGTAGACGTCCGTCCAGCCCAGGGTGCGGGCGCGCTCGCGGCCGGCGGCCTTCTGCTGCTCCACCACCCACTCGCAGCGGCGGCGCTCGGCGTCGGCGGCGGCGGTCAGCGGCCCGGCGTGCCCGTGCTCGCGCTCGGCCTCCCGCAGGAACCGCGTCAGGTGCTCCTGGGTGCGGGAGAGGTCCTCGATGCGCGCGGCGACCCGCTCGGCGGCGGCGGTCTCCACGGACCGGTCGACGGTGTGGTCCACGGCGCGCTCGGGCACCGAGCCGCGTCGGCGGCCGCCGACGTAGGCGGTGGAGATGTGCACGTAGTGGATCTGCGAGGCGGTGCGCCCGTCGGCCTCCAGCACGCGCTGCACGAGGCGCTCGGTGCCCAGGACGTTCGTGCTGAACGCCTCCTGGATCACCGGGTCGAAGGAGACGTCCCCGGCGCAGTGGATCACCACGTCGAGGTCGCCGGGCAGGGCGGGGACGTCGTCGAGGTCGGCCTCGAAGACCTCCAGCCGCTCGGCGAGGACCCGGTCGGCGTCGAGGCCCGCGAAGATGGGCTTGCGCAGCAGCTTGCGCATGCGGTCCTCGCCGGACTGGCCCGGCTTGGGGCGGACGAGGGCGACGACCCGGGTCCCGGGCAGGTCCACGAGCAGGCGCTGCAGCAGGGCCTCGCCCACGAATCCGGTGACACCCGTCAGGAAGAGGCGCTTGCCGTCGAGCTCGTCAGCCAGTCTCACGAGGAGGAATCCAACCACGTCACCGGGACGGGGCCGTCCGCCCGCGGCGCCGCCCGGACCCGTCCGGGTGGTGCCGCGCGGCCTGTCCGCGTGACACGGGGGGACGCGGGAGGCCAGGATTCGCGCGGGGCGGCCAGGCAGCGGCGCCCCCGTCGCCACGGCGGGTGCGGCGGCGCCGCGCGCTCACAGGGTCGTGGGCGCACGGGGCCACGGGCCGGCACCGCCGGGCGGCGCGGACCGCACGAGGAGGCGGCTGTGTCCACGACCACCAACCCACCCGGGGGCGGCACCCCGACCCCACCCGGGGGCGGCTCCCACACGCCCGGCGGGTCCGGCCCCGCCGGCGCCCCGTCGAGGCGGCGGCCGACGGCGGGGGGCATCGCGCTGTGGACGGCGGTGTCCCTGCTGGGCGCCACCGCCTGGACCGTGCTCGCCCTCTCGCGCGGGGAGCGGGTGTCGGCGCTGTGGATCCTGTTCGCGGCGCTGGCGTCCTACGCGATCGCGTACCGGTTCTACGCGCGGTTCATCGCCACCCGCGTCCTGCAGGTCGACGACCGGCGCGCCACCCCGGCCGAGCGGCTGGAGAACGGCCTCGACTACGAGGTGACCGACCGCCGGGTGCTGTTCGGCCACCACTTCGCGGCCATCGCGGGCGCCGGGCCGCTGGTCGGGCCGGTGCTGGCCGCGCAGATGGGCTACCTGCCCGGCACGATCTGGATCGTCGTCGGCGTCATCTTCGCCGGTGCTGTGCAGGACATGACGGTGATGTTCTTCTCCCTGCGCCGCGACGGGAAGAGCCTCGGGCAGATGGTGCGCGAGGAGATCGGCCCGGTGGGCGGCGCCGCGGCCCTCGTCGCCGTCTTCGCCATCATGATCATCATCCTGGCGGTGCTGGCGCTCATCGTCGTCAACGCCCTCGCCGAGTCCCCCTGGGGTGTCTTCTCCATCGCGCTGACCATCCCGATCGCCCTGTTCATGGGCCTGTACCTGCGGGTGCTGCGGCCGGGCCGGGTCCTGGAGGCCACGGCGATCGGCGTGGTGCTGCTGCTGCTGGCGATCGTCGGCGGCGGGTACGTGGAGCAGCTGGGCCTGGCGGAGAGCCTGACCCTGTCCAAGGAGGCGCTCGTCGTGGCGCTCGTCGTCTACGGCTTCGTCGCCTCGGTGCTGCCGGTGTGGCTGCTGCTGACCCCGCGCGACTACCTCTCGACGTTCATGAAGATCGGCGTCATCGTCCTGCTGGCCGTCAGCCTGCTCGTGGCGCGGCCGCTGCTGGCCAACGACGCGGTGAGCCCCTTCGCCCTGTCGGGGACGGGGCCGGTGTTCGCGGGCTCCCTCTTCCCGTTCGTCTTCATCACCATCGCGTGCGGTGCCCTCTCCGGTTTCCACGCGCTGATCGCCTCCGGCACCACGCCGAAGATGATCCAGAAGGAGAGCCAGGTCCGGCTCATCGGGTACGGCGGCATGCTCATGGAGTCCTTCGTCGCCATCAGCGCGCTCATCGCCGCCTCGGTCATCGACCAGGGCGTGTACTTCGCGATGAACTCCCCGGCCGGCGCCACGGGTGGCACCCCGGAGTCCACGGCGCAGTTCCTCGCCGGCATCGGCATCAGCACGACACCGGAGACCCTGGCCAGCACCTCCGCGGCCGTGGAGGAGCAGATCATCTCCCGCACCGGCGGGGCGCCGACCCTGGCGCTCGGCATCGCGCAGATCTTCTCCAGCGCCTTCGGCGGCACGCTGATGGCGTTCTGGTACCACTTCGCGATCATGTTCGAGGCGCTGTTCATCCTCACCGCCGTCGACGCCGGCACCCGCGTGGGCCGCTTCATGCTCCAGGACACCGTCGGCAACGTGTGGAAGCGGTTCGGCGACCTGTCCTGGCGCCCGGGCACCTACCTCGCCAGCGCCGTCGTCGTCGGGGCGTGGGGGTGGTTCCTCTACCTCGGCGTCACCGACCCCCTCGGCGGCGTCAACCAGCTCTTCCCGCTGTTCGGCATCGCCAACCAGCTCCTCGCGGCCATCGCGCTGACGCTGGCGACGACGCTGCTCATCAAGCACGGCCGGGCGAAGTGGGCCTGGGTGCCGGGGATCGCGCTGGTCTGGGACCTGGTCGTCACGATGACGGCCAGCTACCAGAAGATCTTCTCCGACAACCCCAAGATCGGGTACTTCTCGCAGGCCTCGCTCTACCGCGACACCCTGCAGTCCCAGGGGCTGCTCGCCCCGGCGAAGACGCCGGAGCAGATGGAGCAGATCATCCGCAACTCCACGATCAACGGGTTCCTCCAGACGCTCTTCGCCCTGCTCGTGGTCGTGGTCCTGGTCAACGCCGCCGTCGTCGTCGCGCGGGCGCTCAAGGCGGGTTCCCTGCCCACCACGGAGGTGCCGGCGGTGGAGTCCCGCATCGTCGCCCCCTCCGGGCTGTTCCCCACCGCCGAGGAGAAGCAGGCGATGGCGCGGCAGCAGGAGACGGCACTGCGGTGAGCGCGCTGCTCCGGCTCCTGCGGGGGGTGCGCTGGTACGCCCGGGCCCTGGCGGGGGAGACCCGCTGGGACGAGTACCTCGCGCACTGCACCGAGCACGGCCACGAGCCGGTGTCCCGGCGGGAGTTCGAGCGCACCCGCGCCGACGCCGCCGCGGCGCGCCCGCAGTCGCGCTGCTGCTGAGCAGCACCCGCAGTCGTACTGCTGCTGGCCGCAGCCGTGGTCCCCGCCCCCGCCCCGGGAGCGGGGACCACGCGCGTGCGGGGCGGGGGAAACGGCCGGGCAGGTCCGGGCGGGCGTGCCGTATCGTCGCCACCCGTCCCGGCGGGCCCCGTCGACCGGTCCCGGTCGGGCGCCCCGGGCCCGAGATCGGAGGATCGTGAAGGTCGAGGCGACGCCCCCGCGCGGCTTCCGGGACCTGCTGCCCGCCGACGTGGCGCTGCGCTCGCAGGTGCTGGGCACCATCACCCGCGCCTACACCGCCGCCGGGTTCCAGCAGGTGGAGACCCCCGCCGTGGAGGCGCTGCACCGCCTGCAGTCCGACTCCGGCGGCGAGAACGAGAAGATGCTCTTCCGCATCCTGCGCCGCGGCCTCGACGAGGACGCCCCCGTGCTGCCGGCCGACGCGTGCGACCTCGGCCTGCGCTACGACCTCACCGTGCCGCTGGCGCGGTACTACGCGGGCAACCGGGCGCAGCTGCCCAGCCCGTTCCGCAGCCTGCAGATCGGGCCCGTGTGGCGCGCCGAGCGCCCGCAGAAGGGCCGCTTCCGCCAGTTCGTGCAGTGCGACATCGACGTCCTGGGGGAGGCGTCGGTGCTGGCCGAGGCCGAGCTGTGCGTCGCGACGCTCGGCGTGCTCGGCGAGCTGGGCCTGAGCGGCTGCGTGCTGCGCGTCAACGACCGGCGGATCCTCGCGGGGATGCTGGAGACCGCCGGGGTGTCCGCCGCGCTGCACGGGCGGGTCCTCGTCGCGGTGGACAAGTACGACAAGGTCGGCGCCGAGGGCGTGGCCGCGGAGGTGCGGGCCCTGGCGGGGCTGGAGCCGGCGGCGGCCGAGGCGGTCGCCGCGCTCGTGGCCGGTTTCGCGCCCACCGGCCCCGGTGGGGCGCTCATGCCCGCGGGCGCACCGGCCGAGGCGGCCGAGGGCATCGCGGTGATCTCCGACGCGGTGCGCCGCCTCGTCCCGGGCGCCGCCGTCGTCTTCGACCCCACGCTGGTGCGCGGCATGGGCTACTACACCGGGGCGATCTTCGAGGTGTCGCACCCGGCCTCCCGCAGCTCCATCGCGGGCGGCGGGCGCTACGACGGGCTGATCGGCAAGCTCGGCGGCGTGGACGTGCCCGCGTGCGGGTTCTCCCTCGGCTTCGAGCGGATCATCGAGCTCGTCGACGCGGCGGCGCTGCTGCCCACCCCGCGGGTGCTGGCCCTGCTGCACGAGGACGCCGGGGCGGTGACGCTCGGGCTGCTGCGGCAGCGCCTCGTCGCCGAGGGCTGGACGGTGCGGGCGGTGCGCCGGGCCAAGAACGTGCGCCGCCAGCTCGACGAGCTGCGGGCCGCCGGTGCGACCCACCACGTCTCGGTGCGCGGGGACGACCCGGAGCAGGAGCTGCCGCTGCGGGAGTTCGCCGGGGCCTGAGCCCCCGGCCGCGCCCCGTCCCCCCGCCTGGTCCCCCCGCCTCGTCCTCCCGCCCCGTCCTCCCGCCCTTCTCCGGGTTTCGGCGGGTTCGACGGTGCCTGTCGTCGCCCATCTCCGGGTTTCGGCGGGCTCGACGGTGCCTGTCGTCGCCCTTCTCCGGGTTTCGGCGGGCTCGACGGTGCCTGTCGTCGCCCTTCTCCGGGTATGGGCGGGCCGGAGTGGTCTCCTGGCCGCCCGTACCCGGAGATGGGCGGGCGGGCACTCCCGCGTCCCCGCCCACACCCGGAGATGGGCGGGCGGGCACTCCCGCGTCCCCGCCCACACCCGGGGATGGGCGACGACGACACTCCCGCGTCCCCGCCCACACCCGGGGACGGGCGGGCCGGGGTGGCTCCCTCCCCGCCCGGGCCCGGAGGAGGGCGCGTCGGAGCCCCCGGCTAGCGTCCGCCGGGTGCTCGGCTCCTCCCACGCCACGACCGGTCTCGCCGCCGGCGCCGCCCTGCTGCCCCTGGCGCCCGTCGCGGGCACCGCGGAGCAGCTGGCCTGGGTCGCGGCGTGGGGCGGTTTCGCGCTGCTGCCCGACCTCGACCAGGGCGGCATCGACTGGCGCCGGGGCCTGCCGCGGCTGACCGGCTCGACGGTGGCGACCATGTGGGGGCCGGTCACCACGAGCCTGTCCGGTGCGGTGTCCCGCCTCGCGCGCGGGCACCGGCAGGGCACCCACGACGTCCTCCTCGCCCCGCTCGTCTTCGGCGGGATCACCGCCCTGGCGGCGCTGTGGCAGTGGACGGCGATCGCGGCCCTGGCCCTGGCCCTCGGGATGGCGCTGCGGGCCTGCCACGCGGTGATCCCCGGCCGGGTGGAGACCACGGTCGTCGGCAACGCGGTCCTCTCCTGGGGCCTGGCGTGGTGGCTGACCACCCGCGAGCTGGGCGAGGTGACGTGGCTGCCGTGGGCGGTGGCCGGTGGTGTGGTCGTGCACATCCTCGGCGACCTGCTCACCCGCGGCGGGGTGCCGGTGCCGCTGAGCTGGCTGGGCCGGCGCCGGCGCGTGTCGCTGAACCTCTTCCGCACGGGCTCACCGGTCGAGCACCGCCTGGTCGTGCCGCTGGCCTCGGTCGCGGCGGTGTGGCTGGTGCTGCTGCACACGGGGGCGTGGGCGCGGGTGACCGGCTGACGGCCGCGCGGAGCGCGGCACCGGCTGATCGGGCAGGGTGTGCCCGTGGTGGAGATGTCCCGGGAGGAGTTCGAGGCGGCCGTCGCCGACGCCCTCGACGCCGTGCCGGAGGAGCTGGCGCGCGCCATGAGCAACGTGGTCGTCCTCGTGGAGGACTCCCCGCCGCCGGAGCAGCCCCCGGACCTGCTGGGGCTGTACGAGGGCACGCCCCTGACGGAGCGGGACTCCTGGTGGGCCGCCGGGGCGCTGCCCGACCGCATCACGATCTACCGGCTGCCGACGCTGGCGGTCTGCGAGGACGCCGAGGAGGTCGTCGACGAGGTGCTCACCACCGTCGTGCACGAGATCGCGCACCACTTCGGCATCGACGACGAGCGGCTCCACGAGCTGGGCTGGGGATGAGCACACCGATGAGCACACCGATGAGCACACCGATGAGCGCACCGGTGGGCGGGGGCGCGCACCCGCCCGTGCGCTGGCTGCTGGTCGCCGCGATGGCCGCCGAGGCCGTCCACCTGCCCGCCCGGCACCCCGCGGTGCTGGACGTGCTCGTCACCGGCATCGGCAAGGTGAACGCCGCCTCCCGCCTGGCGCACCGGCTCGCGCGGCTGGAGGCCACCGGAGGTGCGGAGGGCGTGGGCGTCCTCAACGTGGGCACCTGCGGCGGGCTGCGCGACGGCGTGCGCGGGGTGCTCGCGCCGTCGGAGGCGTGGGCGTGGGACGTCGGGCGCGTCGCGGTGCGCGCCCTGCCCGGCGAGGTGCCGCGGGAGTCCTACCCGCTGGTGCGGGGGGACGGCAGCACGATCGCCACGGGGGACTCCTTCGTCGCCGACGGGGCCCGCCGGGAGCTGCTGGCGCAGCGGGCGCACGTGGTGGACATGGAGTGCGCGGCGCTGGCGCAGACCTGCGCGCAGAGCGGGGTGCCGCTCGCGGCGCTGAAGTGGGTGAGCGACACCGCCGCCGAGGGCGCCCTCACCGACTTCGCCCGCCTCCTCGACCGCGGTGCGCGCGAGCTCGGCGCCGCCGTGCAGGCCTTCCTCGACGCACCCGCCTGAACCCGCACCCGCCTGAACCCGCGCCCGCCCGGGCCCGGACCCGCAGGCCCGTCGCCGCGCCCGGCCGCGCTCAGCGCAGCCCGGGGACCTTCGACTCCGCCTTCACCCGGTACATCTGCGCGTCGGCCTGCTCCAGCAGCTCCGCGGCGGTCGTGGTGGCGCAGTCGCTCAGGCTCAGGCCGATGCTCACGCCGACCCGCACCTCCTCGCCGGAGTGCAGCGCCACGGGGGAGCTGACCGCCGCGCGGATGCGCCCGGTGATCGAGTCCGCGGCCGCCGGGGAGTCCAGGTCCTCGCAGAGGATGACGAACTCGTCCCCGCCGAGGCGGCAGACGGTGTCGGCCGGGCGGACGCTCTCCCGGATGCGGGTGCCGATGACCCGCAGCAGCTCGTCCCCCGCCGCGTGCCCGTACGTGTCGTTGACCGGCTTGAAGCCGTTGAGGTCGCAGAACAGCACCGCCAGCGGCCGGCGGCTGCGGCGCGCACGGTTGACGGCCAGCTCCAGGTGGTCCATGAGCAGCACCCGGTTGCCCAGCCCGGTCAGGGGGTCCTGCAGCGCCAGCGCCGCCAGCCGCTCCGTCTCCGCGTGCCGGTCGGTGATGTCGGCGGTCTGGGTCACGGCGTAGTACGGGGTGCCGTCGGAGTGGGTCACGACGGCGGTGGACACCGACACCCACACGACGCGGCCGGTGGCGTGCAGGTACCGCTTCTCGTACGTCACCGAGCCCGCGCCCTCGGACAGCAGCTGCTCCCGCGCCTCCTCCTCGCGCTGGAGGTCGTCGGGGTGCGTGAGCTGCTGCACGCTCATCGTCAGCAGGTCGGCCTCGCTGCGCCCGAGCATCGCGCAGTACGAGTCGTTGACCCGCAGGACGCGGCCCTCCCGTCCGGGGGTGAGGTCGGTGAGGACCATGCCGACGGGGGAGCGGTCGAAGGCGTGGCGGAAGCGCTGCTCCGCCTCGCGCAGCTCGTCGGCGGCCTCGCGGGCGTCCGTGACGTCGCGCAGGACGCTGATCGTGCGGTCCAGGGCGCCCGTGACGTCGCGCACGGCGACGGTGACGCACTCGGCGATGCGGGTCGCGCCGTCCGCGCGGCGGAACAGGAAGTCGCCCGTCCACAGGGGGTGGGACTCCAGGTGCAGGTTCACGGCGCGGCGGCGCGCCTCCTGCGTGGCGGGGTCCTCCAGGCCGACGCCAGCGTCGCAGCCGCCGAGGAGCAGCACCTCCCGCGGGAGACCGGTCATGTCGGCCATCGCGGGGTTGCAGTCCAGCAGGGTCCCGTCGGCGGAGATGATGAGCACGGCGTCGTGGATGGCGTCGAACACCGCGGCCTGGCTGCGCAGCTGCTCCTCGACGTAGCGCTGGCGGGTGATGTCCTGCACGTGCCCGACGAGGTGCTGCGGCTCGCCGTGCTCGTCGCGCACGAGCGCCACGGCGGCCTCGACCCACACGGTGTACCCGCCCGCGTGCAGGTACCGCTTCTGCAGGGCGTAGTCGTCGACGTTCCCGGCGACCAGGTGCTCGACGAGGCCGACCTCGCCCTCCACGTCCTCGGGGTGGGTGATGTCCTGCCAGGTGCGGGTGCGCAGCTCCTCCTCGCTGTAGCCGAGGATGCGGCGCAGCGCCTCGTTGGAGTGCAGGAAGGTGCCGTCGAGGGCGGTCAGGACGATGCCCACGGGGGCGTTGTCCAGGGCGAGGCGCCAGCGGGTCTCCGCCTGCTCCAGCCGGACCCGGGTGCGGCGGCGCTCGGTGACGTCGTGGAAGACCGCCACGGCCCCGTGCAGGCCGGCGCTGGTGTTCAGGGGCCGGCCGGAGACCGCCAGGACCGTCTCGGCGCCCTGCCCGGTGTCGCGGAGGAGGACCTCGACATCGTCGGTGCTCTCCCCGGCGATCGCGCGGGCCAGGGGGGTCTCCGAGCGGCGGAACCGGCTGCCGTCGGGGTGCAGGACGCGGTAGCCCTCCAGCCAGAGGGCGGGGTCCTCGCAGGTCCCGGCGGGGTCGAGCACGGCCCGGGCGGCGTCGTTGTGCAGCAGCGGGCTGCCGTTCTCGTCGACGACGACGACGCCGTCGCTGATGCTGTTCATCACGGCGCCGAGCAGGGCGCTCTGCTGGCGGGCCTCGGCCTCCGCCGAGCTCAGCATCGTGTTGAGGGCCTCGAGGGCGTTCTGCTGCTCGCGGCGGCCGGAGACGTCGCGCAGGAACGCGTGGCACCACCAGCCGTCCCCGACCGCGAGGGTGCTCAGGGACATCTCCACGGTGAGGCGGCGGCCGTCGCGGTGCAGGGCGGGCAGCTCCAGGGTGCGGGCGGTGAGGGAGCGCTCGCCGGTGGCGGCGAAGCGGGCCATGCCGCGGCGGTGCGCCTCGCGCAGCTCCTCGGGGACGATCAGCTCGGCGAGGTCGCGGCCGACGGCCTCTGCGGCGCGGAAGCCCAGCATCTGCTCGGCCGCGGGGTTCCAGTGGGTGACGGTCCCGGTGGTGTCGGTGGCGACGAAGGCGTCGGGGCTGGCGGCGAGCATGGCGGTGAACAGGTCGCCGCCGTGCTCGCCGGCCGGCCCGCTCCGCCCGTCCGCCTGCCGCCCGGCGGCGCCCAGGACGTACCGCACGGCGACGGCGGCGAGCGCGAGGTGGACGAGGAGGAGGCCGCCGAGGACGGCGAGGGGCAGGGCACCCGTCAGCGGGGTGCCCGTGAGCTGGGTGCCGGTGGTCGCGGGGGTCCCGGCGGCGAGGGCGACGAGGACACCGGCGCCGGTCGTGGCGGCCCCGGTGAGGGCGGCGAGCAGCAGGGCCCCGCCGCGCGCGGGCAGCGCCGAGGCCGGGGCGGCGCACCGCACCCGGGGAGTCGGCTCGTCCGGCATGCAGGTGTTGTCGTCCCGGACGGGGCCGCACTTGACGGCCGCCGCGCGCCGGGGCGCCCGGGCGGGGCGACATCACCCGCCCGGGTGTGCGGGCGGGGGTGCGCGGTGACCCGGCGGTGACCCGGCGGTGGCTCAGACGAGCGGGACGACGTCCGCGATGGTGTCCACCACCCGGTGCGGCCGGAACGGGAAGCGCTCGACCTCCTCGCGCCGGGTGGAGCCGGTGAGCACCAGGAACGTGCGGAGCCCGGCCTCGATCCCGGCGACGACGTCGGTGTCCATCCGGTCGCCGATCATGGCGGTGGACTCCGAGTGCGCCTCGATGCGGTTCATCGCGGAGCGGAACATCATCGGGTTCGGCTTGCCGACGAAGTAGGGCTTGGCGCCGGTGGCCTGGGTGATGAGCGCCGCGACGGAGCCCGTGGCCGGCAGCGGCCCCTCGGCGGAGGGGCCGGTGACGTCGGGGTTGGTGGCGATGAACCGCGCGCCGCCGCCGATGAGCCGGATGGCCCGGGTGATGGCCTCGAAGGAGTAGGTGCGGGTCTCGCCGAGGACGACGTAGTCGGGGGCGGTGTCGGTGAGGATGAACCCCGCCTCGTGCAGGGCGGTGGTGAGCCCGGACTCCCCGATGACGTAGGCCGAGCCGTTCGGCATCTGCCGGGACAGGAAGTCCGCCGTGGCCAGGGCGGAGGTCCAGATGGCCTCCTCGGGGACCTCCAGGCCGCTGCGCGAGAGGCGGGCGGCGAGGTCGCGCGGGGTGAAGATGGAGTTGTTCGTCAGCACCAGGAACCGCCGCCCGGTCTCGACGAGGCGGGAGAGGAACTCCGCCGCACCGGGCAGGGCCCGTTCCTCGTGGACGAGCACGCCGTCCATGTCGGTCAGCCAGCACTCGATGCCCTGCTGCTCGCCCTGCGGTCCGGACACGGGTCTCCTCGGCTCGTCGGTGCGCTCCCGGCCGCTGGTGCGGCCGCTCACGGGGTGTCCCAGCCGTCGAGGACGGCGCGGGTGCCGGACAGGCCGAGGCGGGTGGCGCCGGCCTCGATCATCGCGCGGGCCTGCTGCGCGGTGCGGATGCCGCCGGAGGCCTTGACCCCGAGGCGCCCGCCGACGGTGGCGGCCATCAGGGAGACCGCGTGGACGCTGGCACCGCCGGCGGGGGAGAAGCCGGTGGAGGTCTTCACGAAGTCGGCCCCGGCGTCCTCGGCGGCGCGGCAGGCGCCCACGATCGCCTCGTCGGTCAGCGCGGCGGACTCGACGATCACCTTGAGGACGCCGGGGGCGGGCACGGCGGCGCGCACGGCCAGGACGTCGCGGCGCACGGCCTCGAAGTCCCCGGCGAGGGCGGCGGCCACGTCGATGACCACGTCGACCTCCTGCGCACCGGCGGCGACGGCCTCGGCGGCCTCGGCGGCCTTGACGACGCTCGTGTGCTTGCCGGAGGGGAAGCCGCAGACGGTGGCGACGACGAGGCCGGTGCCGTCCACGGGCAGCATCGAGGGGGAGACGCAGACGGCGAGGACCCCGAGGTCGCGGGCCTCCTCGCACAGGGCGGCGACGTCCGCGGCGCTCGCGTCGGGCCTGAGCAGCGTGTGGTCGACGAGGCGGGCGACGTCGGCGCGGGTGAGGGCTGCGGTCACGGCGCGATCCTGCCAGGTGGCCGCCCGTGCCCGTCGGCGGCGTGCCCGTCGGCGGCGCACCCTCCGGTGCCGGAGCGTCCGGGAGTACGCTCCGGCGACCCGGACCTCCCACCGCGTGACCGGATCCCGACGGGGGAGCCGCCCCGGTGGCCGCCGGCCCCGCCGGAGGGGGTGTGCGGTCCGGCCGGGGCACAGGGGCCGTGCGGCACCGGCAACCCGGCGCACGCCCGTGAGGCCCGGGATCCCGGACGAGCCGCGGCGGACGGCCGCCGGCTCGGGGAGGGGCCGTGCGCCGGCGCCCGGGCGCGGGCGGGGCGAGGGGAGGACAGGCACGTGAAGGCACCCCAGCGGGCGGTCGAGGTCCTCGTGGAGCTGGCGGACACCCTCGTGACGCCCTTCGACGTCATCGAGATGCTCCAGGTCCTCGTCGAGCGCTGCGTCGAGCTGCTCGACATCGACGCCGCCGGGCTGGTCGTGCCGGACGACGGCGGCCGGCTCCAGGTCGTCGCCGCCTCCTCCGAGGAGGCGTTCGTGCTGGACCTGCTGGAGCTGCAGGGGGAGGAGGGCGGCCCGTGCGTCGTCTGCTTCACCACCGGCGAGCAGCAGGTGAACCTCGGGCAGGCGGAGCTGGTGGCGCGCTGGCCGGTCTTCGCCGAGGCCGTCGGCAGGGCCGGTTTCCGCTCGGTGCACTCGCTGCCGCTGCGGCTGCGCGAGGAGGTCGCCGGGGCCGTCAACCTCTACTGCGCGCGGGCGCAGCGGCTGGAGCCGCAGGACGTGGCCCTGGGGCAGGCCCTGGCCGACATGGCGACCATCGCGATGCTGCAGGAGCGGGCGCTGCGCCAGCGGGAGATGCTGGCCGAGCAGCTCCAGCACGCCCTCGGCAGCCGCGTCCTCATCGAGCAGGCCAAGGGCGTGCTCGCCGAGCGCTACGGCACGGACATCGACACCGCGTTCCACGTGATGCGGGCGCACGCGCGGCGCACGGGTCACCGCCTGACGGACGTCGCGCGCGTCGTCGCCCACGGCGGGCAGCTCCCCCTGGGGCCGGTCCGCTCCTGAGCAGACCATGAAGTGCTAGCCCGCAGTGCACGACTGCTCTACGCTGAGTGTGCACTCGCTGCCCGAGACCCCGGTGGCCCTCCCTCCAGCCACGACTCCGGAGTCCACCGTGCCCGAACGCCGCCCAGCGCCGCCCGCACCCCCGGGCGGCGCGGCGTGAACCAGCAGCGGCTCACCGCAGTCCTCGCCGAGTTCGCCCGGACCCTCCTCACCGACTACTCGGTGGAGGCGATCCTGGAGCACCTGGTGCTCCGTGTCGCGGAGGTCGTGTCGGTCAGCGGCGCCGGCGTCGTGCTCCTCGAGGGGAGCAGGCCGCACTTCGTGGCCGCCACCGACTCGGTGCTCCCGCAGGTGGAGACCCTCCAGGACCTCTACGACGAGGGACCCTGCCTGGAGGCCTGCCGCACGGGCCAGCCGGTCCTGGTGCCCGACCTCACCCGCGACGAGCGCTTCCCCCGCTTCGCGCCGGCCGCGGTGGCCGCCGGGCTCGGCGCCGTCTTCACCTTCCCCCTGCGCTGCGAGGGCCGGCTCCTGGGGGCGCTCGACCTGTACTGCTCGGACCCCCGCGAGCTCACCGGCGCGGAGTTCGGCGCCGCCCAGCTCCTCGCCGACGTCTCCGCCGCCTACGTCGCCAACGCCCGCTCCCGCGTGGAGGCGCACGCCACCGCCACCGAGATGGAGCGGCGCAGCCTCCACGACCCCCTCACGGGGCTGGCCAACCGCGCGCTGCTGCTGGACCGGCTGACGAGGGCGCTGCTCCTGGCCAAGCGCTCGCAGACCTCCGCCGGGGTGCTCTTCGTCGACCTCGACGACTTCAAGCGCGTCAACGACCACCACGGCCACCACGTGGGCGACGAGCTCCTCGTCGCGGTCGCCGGGCGCATGCAGGGCGTCCTGCGCCCGGGGGACACCCTGGCGCGCCTGGGCGGGGACGAGTTCGTCATCGTCTGCGAGGGGCTCTCGGGCGCCGGGGAGCTGGACGGCGTGGTCGCCCGCGTGGTGGCCGCGTTCAGCCGGCCGTTCCGCATCGCCGGGCACGACCTCGACGTCAGGTCCAGCATCGGCACGGCCGTGGGCGGCGCGGCGGACGAGGCCCCGCACCAGCTCCTGGAGGCGGCGGACCGCTCGATGTACCTGCACAAGGGACCCGGCCCGCACTCCGGGACCGGCCGCGGCGTGCGCGGCCCGGGGCCGCGGGGTCGCCGGCCCCTGTTGGAGCACGAGCTGGGCGAGGTGATCGCCGACGGCTCCCTGCGGCTGGCCTACCAGCCCGTGGTGGACCTGGCCACCGACACGTGGCTGGGGGTTGAGGCCCTGGTGCGCTGGCCGCGGCGGCTCGGCGGCGACGACGTCGGCGCCGCGGACATCGTGGCCGCCGCGGAGCGCGCGGGGCTCATGGTGCCCCTGGGGGCGTGGGTCCTGGCCCGCGCCTGCGCCGACGTGCGCAGCTGGCAGGACGTGCCCGGCGCGCCGACCGGGGTCTCCGTCAACGTCTCGACGACCCAGCTCGCCCACGCCGCGTTCGCCGACATCGTGCAGGACGTGCTGCAGCGCAGCGGGACGGCGCCGGGCGACCTCTGCCTGGAGATCGCCCGGCCGCGGGCGGTGGAGGAGGTGCCCGCGCAGGCGCTGCGCACCGTGGGCCGCCTGCGGGAGGCGGGGGTGCGCATCGCGGTGGACGGCTTCCTCGACCGGCGCAGCGCGTTCGGGCCGGGGGCGCGGATCCCGCCGGACGTCGTGAAGATCGGGCGCCCCTACGTGGGCGACCTCGGCCGCGAGCCGGTGGGGGAGGCGGTGGTCACCTCGATCCTGAGCCACTGCGCGCGCATCGACGTGCGGGTCATCGCCGAGGGCATCGAGACGACCGGGCAGCTGCGGCGGCTGCGGGACCTGGGGTGCCTGGAGGGGCAGGGCTACCTGCTGGGCCCGCCCCGCTCGCTGGAGGAGCTGCGCCGCGACCTGGTCTCGGTGGGGGACCCGGCCCCCGGCGGGTGAGCCGCCCGCAGGACGTCCCCACCCCGGGTGCGCGGGCCGGTCGCGGGGACGTTCAGCGCCGCGACGCCGGCGCGCCGCCTGCGGGACGTCCCCGCGGCGGGGGACCGGTGTGCGGCACGGCGTACCGGACGAGGACGAGGTGCGCGCACCACGCCACCGTCGCGCCGAGGTAGAGGACGAGCAGCGCCGCGAACGCCAGCGACAGCCGGCCGCTGCCCGTGGCGGCCGCGTGCACGGTCAGCGCGCAGGCCGCGGCGGCGAAGGCCAGGGTCGCCGCACCCAGGCCGAGGACGTCGTCGCGCAGCCGCCGGCGCAGCTCCGCCTCGTGCTCCGGGGACTTCCAGTACGCGGGGGAGGGCACGTTCACCAGCTGCAGCGGCACGCGCGCCGTCAGGGCCGCCAGCCCCGCGAACAGCCCGGCGAGCAGCGCCGCGACGAGCGCGTCGGCGAGGAGGAGCTCCCCGCGCTCGCCCCAGCGGTCGGCGTGCAGCCCCGCGCCGAAGTGCAGCGGGACCCGCTCGGGCAGGACCACGGCGGCGACGGCGAGGACCACGGCGTGCAGGAGCGCGCTCGCCAGGAAGGCCGCGCGTGCCATGCCGCCAGCCTGCCACCGGCGCGGCCCGCGGCGCACCCCGTCGCGAGGGTTCCCGCGGACCCGGTGCGGCGGTGCAACCCCGGCCCCGCCCGGCGCGTAGAGGAGGGCAGGAGGTGGTCCGGTGCGCGAGGACCTGGAGGCGTCGTTCGACGCGTTCGCGGCGGCGGCGATGCCGAGGCTGCGGCGGCTGGCGTACGCGTGGTGCCGCGACTGGCACCGCGGCGACGACCTGGTGCAGGACACCCTGGAGCGCCTGTACGCGGCGTGGCCGCGGGTCCGGCAGGACGGGGAGCCGTTCGGTTACGCCCGCACGACGATGCTGCGGCGGCTGCTGTCGGAGGAGCGCAGGCCGTGGCGGCGGCGGGAGGTCGGCGGGTTCGTCGCCGGGCCCGGTGACCCGGCCGCGCGGGGCGCCGACCCGGTGGTGGGCCTGGACCTGCTGGAGGCGCTCGCCGCGCTGCCCCCGCGGCAGCGGGCGGTGTTCCTGCTGCGCTACGTGGAGGACCTGGACGTGGCCGAGGTCGCGGACGTGCTGCGCTGCAGCGAGGGGACCGTGAAGAGCCAGGCCCACCACGCCCGGGCCGCCCTGCGCGCGCGGCTCGGCGACGCCTACGACACCGCGCGCGCGGCCGGAGCCGGCAGCGGCGGGACGGGAGGACGACGGTGAACCGCAGCGTTGACGGGACCCGGGACCGCACGGGGGAGGGGCCGGAACCCGACGGGCTGACCCGCGCGGTGGCCGCCGCGGTGGCCGCCACCCCGCTGCCGCCTCCGTTGGTGAACCTCGCCGGGGTCCGCCGCCGGGGCCGCGCCCGCCGCACCGCGCGGCGGGCCGCGGTGGCGGTGCCGGTGTGCGCGGCGCTGCTGGCGGCGGGCGGGCTGGCGTGGCAGCAGCCGTGGCAGCAGGGGACCTCGACCGCCCCGGCGGCGCCGGTGCCGGCGGACGGCGCCCCGGCGGCGCCCGACGCGGACGGGCCCGCGGGGTCGTGGATGATCACGGACGGGGTAGTCGTCGCGCTCGTCGAGGCCGACCCGGCGTTCCCCGGCGAGAGCCCGCCGAGGACCGAGCTGTCCGTCGACGGGACGGACCCGGCGGTGTACACCGTCGTCGTGGACGACCCCCGGCAGGGCCCGGGCACCCGCGTGGTCGTCACCCTGGAGGACGCTCCGCCGCAGCGCGGGGGGGACAGCGTCCTGCGGGAGGTGACCTGCGGGACCGCTCCCGGGCCGGAGGTGGTCTCCTGCGAGCACGAGGTGCTGGCCGAGGGGGTGCACGTGGTGACCGAGGAGCGCCGGGTGGCCCCGTCCTCCGGGGAGGGGCAGGAGGTGGACGTCCCGTCCGCGCGGGCCGTCCACCCCCGCGGCCGGGTGCTGCGCGCCTCGGCCTACCTGGCCGACGACGCACCGCCCGGCAGCCGCCCGAGCTTCACCGCGGCACAACTGCGCACCGTCGTCCTGCACCCCCGGCTGGTCCACGTCGACCTCCCGTGAGGGCCCGGGCGTCCCGTCCCGGGGCGGCGGTGGGACGCAACTACAGTCGTGCCGTGCCGGGAGACCCCGACGAGCGCGAGGCGTGGCGGGAGCGGCGGCGGGAGGCGGCCGACGCCCACGCCGCCGCGGCCGAGCGCGCGTGGGCGCGCGAGCACGGGCGGGCGCGGGAGCTGCTCGTGGGGTTCGTGGCGGAGCTGCGCCGGCGCGGGGTGGCGCCGGTGCCGCTGGAGGCCAGGGCGGGCGGCGCGCGGCTCCGCACGGACCTGAGCGGCTGGTACCTCAAGCGCGACCGGAGCCTCGCGGTGACCCCCGAGGGCGACTACTACGTGCTGGCCGTCGCGCTGGACCTGCCCTCGCGGCTGCGGGCGCGGCTGCGCGGGGTGCACCTGGAGCCGACGGACCCGCCCCTGCAGGTGGGGCGGGGGGCGAGGGACGGGGAGTCGGTGGAGCTGGTGGAGCTGCTGCGGATGCGGCTGGCCGAGGTGGCGGAGGGTCCGGGCCGCTGAGGCGAGGGGTGCCGGAGCCAGAAACATCACTGTGCGTATTTCCAGGAGTTGCTTGCTGTAGTGACCCCAATGGGTGAACCTGAATCACGGACCGTGACGACGACGCCGGTCCGTCACTCGAACGGGGAAACCATGAAGTCGCTGACGCGTGCCGTTGTCACGGTGGTGGGCACCACGGGCCTGGTGCTGGCGGGAGCGCTGCCCGCGCAGGCCGCCGGGACCGTGGACACCGGTCCTGCCGAGCGCGGGAAGAGGATCGAACGGCCCGTGGTCGTCGCCTCCGGCGGTGTCGGCAGTTCCCTGCGCACCGTCGCCGACACCTCCGGCGCGCAGCGGTTCGTCGTCGACCACACCCTCGGCACGTGGGGCGGGCAGACCTACGTGCACTCCGCCCTCACCGGCAGGGTGACCATCGCGTGCTTCCGCGACGGCGCGCCCGTGGCGGGGACGGTCACGTCGCTGGGTGAGCGGACCGTCGGCACCGTCTCCCCCGGGCGCGGGCAGGCCAGCTACGTCGACTACGTCTCCCTCGACCCCGTCGCCCCCTCCGCCGCCACCACCCGCGGCACCGCCGACGTGTTCCACGAGGCGATCTGGCGCTCCGCGCAGGGCGCACCGGGAACGCTGACCTGCCCCGAGGGCTCCACGGCCGACTTCCACACCTGGCGGGTCACGCGGCTGGAGTCCCGCCGCTACACCGACGCCACCGGCGCCCTGACCGGTTCCACGAGCCGCCGCGTCCAGGGCACGCTGTCCCTGCGCAGCCCCGCCTGAGGAACCGGCCGCGTCCGGCCGCCCCGGGTCAGGAACCGCCCTGCGCGCTGAGGTAGAGGCGTCGCACGACGTCCTCGACGTCCGGTTCCTCCACCGCCAGGTCCCGCACCGCCGCGCGCCGCGACACCTCCGCCAGCACCGCCGCGGCCGTCGCGCCCTCCCCGAGCGCCAGCCGCTGCCGCGCACCGCCCGCCTCCGCGGACACCAGCGTCGTCCCCGGCACGTCGCGCAGCTCCGCCGCGGGGCCTTCGAGGTCCACCACCAGGACCCGCTGCGCACCCACCCGGCGCACCAGCCCCGGCAGGTCCCCGGCGTAGGCGAGCCGGCCGGCGTCCACGACGAGCACCCTGTCGCACAGGCGTTCCACGTCCCGCATGTCGTGGGTCGTCAGCAGCAGGGTGGTGCCGTGCGCGGCGCGCTGCTCGCGCAGGAACACCCGCAACCGCTCGCTGGACAGGACGTCCAGCCCGATCGTGGGCTCGTCCAGCAGCAGCAGGGGCGGGGAGTGCAGCAGCGCCGCCGCGACCTCCCCGCGCATCCGCTGCCCCAGCGAGAGCTGCCGCACGGGCGTGCCGAGGAACCCCGCCAGGTCCAGGCGCTCGACGAGCTCCTCGCGCCTCGCCGCCACCGCCGGCGCGGGGAGGCGGTGGATCGCGCCGAGCAGCCGGAAGGAGTCCGCGAGCGGCAGGTCCCACCACAGCTGGGAGCGCTGCCCGAACACCACGCCGATCGAGCGGGCCAGCTCCCGGCGGCGGCGCACCGGGTCCAGGCCGCACGTGCGGACCGTCCCGGAGGTCGGCACGAGGATCCCGGTCAGCATCTTCACCGTCGTGGACTTGCCCGCCCCGTTGGCGCCGATGAGCCCGACGGACTCCCCGGCCCCCACGGCGAAGGAGATCCCGTCGACGGCGGCGCGCACGGTGCGCTCGCGCCGCAGCCGCCCGGCGCGCCGGTGCACGACGTACTCCCGGCGCAGGTCGCGCACCTCCACCAGCGGGCCCGCCGAGGACCCGTCCCCCCTCACGACCCCGCCCCCGTGTAGTGCCGCACCCCGCTGCGCCACACCAGCAGCGCCACGCCCCAGGAGGCCAGCGCGAACAGCGGCCCGCACCAGCCCAGCCACGCGGGCGTCCCGGGCGGGCCGGGCAGCTCCAGCAGCGCCAGCACCGGCAGGTACGCGGTGGCGGTGGCGGGCACGACGTACGTGAACAGGTACCGCAGCCCGCTGCCGTAGGCGGCGGCCGGGAACTGCGCGGCGAAACCGCCGCCGTAGGTGAAGGAGTTCACCACCTCCCGGCCCTCGACGAGCCAGAACTGCAGCGCGGCGGCGACGACGAACAGCGCGGCGAACACCGCGGCGCCGGTCAGCGGCGCGCTCGCGAGCAGCACCACCTTGGCGGGGGTCCACTCCACCCCCGCGCGCGGCAGGACCACCACGAGGACGGCGACGGCCATGCCCACCCGTCCCAGGCGCCGCAGGGACACGTCGCTCGTGACGAGCTGGCCCAGCACGGAGGCGGGGCGCAGCAGGAAGGCGTCGAGCGTCCCGGTGCGCAGGTAGGTGGGCAGCGTGTCGACGTGGCCGACGACCATGTCGGCCAGCGCGAACCCCGCGTTGGCCACCGCGAAGACCAGCCCCGCCTGCCACGGGTCCAGGCCGCCCAGGGTGCTGACGTGGGTGAACAGGACGTACACGGTGACCAGCTCGACCAGGCCGAAACCCGTGTCCGCCAGCACGGCCACCGCGAACGAGGAGCGGTACTGCAGCTGCGAGCGCAGCCGCGAGGCGATGATCGCGGGGTAGGGGGAGCGGACGCGCTCAGCCACCCTGCACGACCAGCCTGCGGGTCCCCGCGGCGAAGGCGGCGCGCCCGGCGAGCAGGAGCACCACGAGCCACAGCACCTGCACGCCCACCGCCGACAGGGCCTCCGCGCCGGCCAGGCGGCCGGTGAGGACGTCCACCGGCGTCTGCAGCATCGAGGGGAACGGCGTCGCCAGCGCCACGGCGCGCAGCCCGTCCGGGAACCAGTGGACCGGCAGGGACAGGCCGGTGAGCACGAGGGCCAGGACGGTGTAGAGGGCCAGCGGCCCGCGCACGTCGAGCAGCCTGAACGCCAGGCAGTTCACGATCCACTGGGCGGCGAAGGAGACCGAGGCGGCGAGCGCCAGCGCCACGATCCCCAGCAGGTAGGCGGAGGGGGCGTCCGGCAGGACGAGGCCCGTGACGAGGGCACCGACGAGCAGGGGCGGCCCGCCGCGCGGCAGCAGCGTGAACGCGGCCCGGCCGAGGTCGGCGGCCCACGCCGCGAGCTGGGGGTCCACGGGCCGGGCGAGGTCCACGGCGACGTCGCCGCTGCGGATCCGCTGGGCGAGGTCGTCGCGGCCGAAGACGGCGACGGGGGAGATGCACGCCTGGCTGACCCAGGCGTACGTGGCGGCCTGCGCGGCGTCGTACCCGGCGACGGAACCACCGGCGGCACCGACGGTCGCGGCGACGACGGCCGCCTTCAGGAGGCCGAAGACGACGTTCGCGGCGGCGCTGGCGACCATGGCGAGCCGGTAGGAGGACCAGCGCCGGAACCCGGCCGCCGCGAGGGCGGGGTAGGGGCCGGCGGACACGATGGCCGATGCTATCCAGCGCGGGGCCCCGCCTGGGGTTCCGCTCCGGCCGACCGCAGGGAGCCCTCCGTGCCGTACTTCGTCGCCACGTACACCTACACCGACGACCCCGCCGCCCGCGACGCCGTGCGTCCCGCGCACCGGGAGTTCCTGGCGCGCTTCGCCGGGGAGGAGGGCCTGCCGGAGGTGGTGCTGGTGCTGTCCGGTCCCACGGACGACGGCGGGGCGGTGCTGGTGTTCGAGGCGACGTCCCCGACGGCGGTCGAGCGCGTCCTGGACGCCGACCCGTTCACGACGGAGGGCGTCGTCGCCTCCCGGCGCGTCGTGGGCTGGAACCCGGTGCTGGGGCGGCTGAAGGACCAGGTGGGGTTCCTGGGGCTCCCCGGCTGACCGGCCGTCACGGCGGCGGGGCCGCAGGTCCGTTCGGGTGCAGGCATGACCCTGGAAGAGTGACGTTCTGTCACAACAGTGATGCGGGGTGTCAACCTCGGGGTGACCCGCCCACCACCCCGAGGAGTTCCGCCATGGCCCAGCACCGCACCCGCACCGACGAAGGCTTCACGCTCGTCGAACTGCTCGTGGTCCTGGTCGTCCTCGGCGTCCTCGCGGCGGTCGCCGTGCCCGTGTACCTCGGCCAGCGGGGGCAGGCGTGGGCGACCGCCGCCGCCAGCGACGCCCGGCAGGCCGCGACGATCGCCGCCACCGCCTCGCCGGACGCCTCCTCCTTCGCCGCGGTCGCGCTGCGGGAGGACACGCAGATCGCGGCGCTCGGTGCGCCGTTCGACGAGTTCCGCCGTTCCGCGGGCGTCCGCACCGAGGTGCTCGCCGCCCCGACCGACGCGGCCACCGGCGCGCCCGCCGGGTTCTGCGCGGTGGCGTTCCACGAGCGCGCCGGGACGTTCGCGCTGCACGACAGCGTCGACGGCCCGCTCGGGCGGACGCTGCGCGCCGCCGACGTGGCCGGCCTCGGCACCTCCCTGCCCGCCACGGCTCCCTGCGCGCGGACGCAGGCCGGGTGGGCGGCGTTCGTCGCCTCCGTCGCGGGCGGCGGGAGCACGGGCGGCACGGGTGCGACGGGCGGCACGGGTGCGACGGGCGGCACGGGCGGCAGCGGCGCGACGGGCGGCAGCGGCGCGACGGGCGGCAGCGGCGCGACGGGCGGCAGCGGCGCGACGGGCGGCAGCGGCGCGACGGGCGGCAGCGGTGCGACCGGTGGCAACGGTGCGACGGGCGGCGCGGGTGGCAGCGGCGCGACCGGTGGCAGCGGTGCGACCGGTGGCAGCGGTGCGACGGGTGGCAACGGTGCGGCCGGTGGCAGCGGTGCGACGGGCGGCAACGGCGCGACCGGCGGCAACGGCGCGACGGGTGGCAACGGCGCGACGGGCGGCGGGAACGGCAAGGGCGGCGGCAAGCAGGGCTGACGTCCGGTGGCTCTCCGTCAGTGCAGTCCAGCTGCACGTGAGGTGCCGGGGCGGACGGGCGGAGCCGCGGGCCCACGGGGGTGACGTGGGCCGGGGAGGTGCCCGGGCCGTTGCCACGCTGGCGGGCCACGTCCCCGTCCCCCGGGAGAACCACCCGTGCACCACCCGACCGCACCCCGCCCGACCGGACGCCCCACCGGACGCCCCACCGGACGCCCTGACGAGGGCACCACGCTCGCCGAGCTCCTCGCCGGCGTCGCTGTCCTCGGCGTGCTCGTGACGGCGGCCGTCCCCACCTACCGCGGGGCCGTCGACCTGGCGCTGTCGACCGCGGCCACCAGCGACGCGCGGCAGGCCGCGACGATCGCCGCGGCGGCCGGGCTGGAGGGCGGCTCGCCGGTGCCCACCACCGTCCTGCTCGACGACGAGGCCGTCATCGCCGCGCAGCCGTCCCCGTTCGACGAGTTCCGCCGCTCCGGGGGCGTGAGCACCCGGGTGTGGACGGTGCCGGAGCACGGCGGCACGCGCGCGCCCGCGGGTTTCTGCGTCGTGGCCCACCACTCCGCCGCGGGCACCTTCGCGCTCTTCGACAGCGTCCACGGGCTGGTCGGCCGGGCGCTGGAGCGCGCACAGCCCGGCCGCGCCGTCCCCGCACTGCTGCCCACCTCGCCCTGTGCGCGCACCGCCGCGGCCTGGGCCCCGTTCGTCGCGCCGCCCGCGCCCGGGGGTGGCACCGCCTGAGCTCTCGCGGGACGTGGGGCGCGTCACCCGGGCGGCCCGCCGGGGATGCCCTCGGCACCCCCGGGTGCTTGCGACACTGGGGGTGTGACCACCCACCCGTCCTCCGCCCCCGCCGGTGCCCCCGGCCCCGTGGAGGTTCCCGTCGCCCCCCGCTCGCGCGACGTCGCCGGCACCGGCAGCGGCCCCACCGCCGGCGCAGGCCGGGAGCTGGAGGACCTGCGCCGCCGCCTCGCCGCCGCGCTGGGCCCCGGCGGCGGGTCGCAGGTGGACGTCTCCTCCCGCCGCCGCGCCGAGTACACGACCGACGCGTCGAACTACCGCGTCGTCCCGCGCGCCGTGCTCTTCCCCCGCTCCGCCGACGACGTGGCCGCCGCGTTCTCCGTGTGCCGGGAGCTGGGGATCCCCCTCACCAGCCGCGGCGGCGGCACCTCCGTGGCGGGCAACTCGATCGGCCCCGGCGTCGTGCTGGACTTCTCCCGGCACCTGAACCGCGTCCTGGACGTCGACCCGGCCGGCCGCTCCGCCGTCGTCGAGCCCGGCGTCATCCTCGACACCCTCCAGCGGCACGCCCGCCCGCACGGGCTGCGTTTCGGCCCGGACCCGTCCACGCACGCCCGCTGCACCCTCGGCGGCATGATCGGCAACGACGCCTGCGGCCCGCACGCCCTCGCCTCCGGGCGCACCAGCCACAACGTCGTCGGGCTGGAGGTCCTCGACGGTCACGGCCGCCGCTTCGGCACCGACGCCCCGCCCGCCGAGCTCGTCACCGCGCTGGAGCGCGTCGCCGCGCAGCACCTCGCGACGATCCGCACGCGGTTCGGCACGTTCGGCCGGCAGGTGTCCGGCTACGCGCTGGAGCACCTGCTGCCCGAGAACGGCGGCCCGCGCGGCACGAACCTGGCGCGGCTCCTCACCGGTTCCGAGGGCACGCTCGCGACGATGCTGCAGGCCACGGTGCGGCTCGTGCCGGAGGCGCCCGCCACCACGTTCGTCGTGCTCGGCTACGCGAGCATGGCCGACGCCGCCGACCACGTGCCCGCGCTGCTGGAGCACTCCCCGCAGGCCGTGGAGGGCATCGACCGCCGCCTCACCGACGCCGTCGCCCGCCGCGGCGGTTCCGTGGAGGGCCTGCCCCGCGGCAACGGCTGGCTGTTCGTGGAGATGGGCGGGCAGACCCCGGAGGAGTCCCTCGCCGCGGCCCGCACGATGGTCGCCGGCTCCGGCGCCCTGGACTCCGTCGTCATCGCCACCGCCGCCGACGCCCGCAAGCTGTGGCGCATCCGCGAGGACGGCGCGGGGCTGGCGGGCCGCTCCCCGGAGGGCCTGCCCGCCTGGCCGGGCTGGGAGGACGCCGCGGTGCCGCCGGCGCGGCTCGGGGCGTACCTGCGCGAGTTCGACGCCCTCATGGCCTCCCACCGCGTCGACGGCCTGGCGTACGGGCACTTCGGCGACGGCTGCATCCACGTCCGCATCGACTTCCCCCTCTACGAGGACGGCGGCGCCGCGCGCACGAGGGCGTTCCTGGAGGACGCCGCGCGCCTCGTGGCCTCCCACGGCGGGTCGCTGTCCGGGGAGCACGGTGACGGCCGCGCCCGCGGTGCGCTGCTGCCGCTGATGTACGACGCGGACGCGATCGCCGCCTTCGAGCAGGTCAAGGCCGCCTTCGACCCGGCGGACCTGCTCAACCCGGGCGTGCTGGTGCGCCCGAACCCGCTGGAGGCGGACCTGCGGGTTCCCGCGGCCCGGCCCGCGGTGGAGATCGGCACCCGCACGAAGCTCCAGTTCGCCTACTCCAAGGACTCCGGGGACCTGACCCGCGCGGTGCACCGCTGCGTGGGTGTGGGCAAGTGCCGCGCGGACTCCGGCGGCGTGATGTGCCCGAGCTACCTGGCCACGGGCGACGAGAAGGACTCCACCCGGGGCCGCGCACGCCTGTTGCAGGAGATGGCCAACGGGACCCTCGTGACGGACGGGTGGCGCTCCCCGGAGGTCCGCGAGGCCCTGGACCTGTGCCTGTCCTGCAAGGGCTGCTCGGTGGACTGCCCCGCCGGGGTGGACATGGCGACCTACAAGTCGGAGTTCCTCGACAAGCACTACAGCGGGCGCCTGCGCCCGCTCTCGCACTACTCCCTGGGCTGGCTCCCGCGCTGGTCCAGGATCGTCGCGCTCGCCCCGCGGGTCGTCAACGGCCTGCTGGCGCTGCCGCCGGTCGCGCGGCTGGCGAAGCTCGGCGCGGGCGTGGACTCCCGCCGGCCGCTGCCGCGCTTCGCGGAGCAGACGTTCCGGGCGTGGTTCGCGGCCCAGGAGGCGGGCCGGCGGCTGCGCAGCGGCGGGGAGCCGGTGCTGCTGTGGGTGGACAGCTTCACCGACCACTTCACCCCCGAGGTCGGCGTGGCGGCCGTGAAGCTGCTGGAGCACCTCGGCTTCTCCGTGCGGATCACGCGGGAGCGGGTGTGCTGCGGTCTGACGTGGGTGTCCACCGGTCAGCTCGACGGCGCCAAGCGGCAGCTGCGGGCCAGCCTGGACGCCCTGGGCGACGACCTCGACGTGCCGGTCGTGGGCCTGGAGCCGAGCTGCACGGCCCTGCTGCGGGAGGACGCGGCCGAGCTGCTGCCCGGTGACGGGCGCGCGCGGGCGCTGCACGGCCGGGTCCGCACGGTGGCGGAGCTGATCGCCGAGCGCCGCCCCGACTGGCAGCCGCCGCGGCTGGACACCGCGGCCGTGGTGCAGCCGCACTGCCACCAGCACGCCGTGATGGGCTTCGGCGCGGACCGGGCGCTGCTGGCGAAGGCGGGCGTGGAGGCGGAGGTGCTGTCGGGCTGCTGCGGCCTGGCGGGCAACTTCGGCGCCGAGGCGGGGCACTTCGAGGTGTCGGAGAAGGTGGCCGAGCACAAGCTGCTCCCCGCGCTGCGCGCGCACGAGGACGCCCCGTTCATCGCGGACGGCTTCTCCTGCCGCACGCAGGCCGAGCACCTGGGCGGCCGGACGGGGGCCCGCTACGGACGGCACCTCGTGGAGCTGCTGGCCGAGGCGCTGCCGGAGGACTGAGCGCCGCGGGGGAGGCGGGGCGGACCCCCCGCCTCCCCCGCGGAGCACGGCCCGAAACCCGCGTGACGAACGTTCACCCGTTCGCCGCACCCTTGGGGCGGAGACAGTGGTGACGCGTACTCCCCGATGCACAGAACACACACCTGGTTCTCGTTGCAAAGGGTCCTCCGATGTCGATGCCGTCCCGCGTTCCCGCCCGTTCCCGCCTCGCCGCCGTCCTCACCTCCCTCGCGCTCACGTCCGTCGTGACCGCCGGCGCGGTGGTCGTGCCGGCCGCCGCCTCCCACGCGGCGACCGTGAACCCGTGGATGAGCTACGCGGGCGTCAGCATCAGCAACACCACCGTCCCGGCGGACGTGCTGCCCGTCACCACCATCACGGCCGTCGCCTACGACAGCGGGATCTACACGGTCGGCGGGGTGGAGAAGGGCCGGATCACCTCGGTGACGACGACCGCGGACAACGACTACGTGGGCACCGGCGCGGTGGACCTGCGCGGCCTGAGCGGCACGGTCACCCTGTACGCGAAGCTGTACCGCGGCAAGTACGTCGTGCAGAACGTGCAGAAGAGTTTCCGCGTCGCCGCCACGACCACCGCGACGCCCACCCCGACGCCGACCGCGACTGCGACGCCGACTGCGACGCCGACCGCGACTGCGACGCCGACCGCAACCCCGACTGCGACGCCGACCGCGACTGCGACGCCGACCGCGACGCCGACTGCGACGCCGACTGCGACGCCGACCGCGACTGCGACGCCGACCGCGACGCCGACTGCGACGCCGACTGCGACGCCGACTGCGACGCCGACCGCGACCGCGACGCCCACCGCGACCGCGACCCCGACCGCCACCGCCACCGCGACCGCGACCGCCACCGCGGCGCCGGCCGCGACGCCCACCCCGACCGCGACGTCCACCACGCTGAACCCGTGGATGAGCTACGCGGGGGAGACCCTGAACCGCGCGAACGTGCCGGGGACCGTCGTCGACATCACCACGCACACCACCGTCCCGTTCGACTCCGGCGTCTACAGCATCAACGGGGTCGTGCGCGGGCAGATCACCTCCGCCGCCTTCGGTGTCAGCGGCTACTGGTCCGGCCGCGGCGCGGTGGACCTGAAGGGCCTCAGCGGCTCGGTGACGCTCTACGCCAAGCTCTACCGCAACGGCCTGGTCGTGCAGAACGTGTCCAAGGGCTTCCGCGTGATCCCGACGGTGGAGAGCCCCATCCCCGCCGGGTACCCGACCGCCGCCACCACCGGCGTGCCCGCCGGCACGGTCCTCGTGCCCTCCGGTGACCTGTTCATCACCACCCCCGGCACCGTGGTCGACGGCTACGACATCCGCGGCTGCGTCACCGTCCGCGCGGCCAACGTGACGATCCGGAACTCCCGCATCACCTGCACCCGGCCCGGCACGATGCTCGCCGTGGCACTGCAGGCCGCGCCCGGGTTCCTCCTGGAGGACTCCGAGATCGACGGCGGCGGTGTCACCAACGTCGCCGTGGGCTGGTCCGACTACACCCTGCGCCGCGTGAACATCCACCACACCTGGGACGGCCCGCGCCTGGGCAGCAACGTCACCGTCGTCGACAGCTACATCCACGACGTCGTGCGGGACGAGTCGATCCACCCGGACGGCATGCAGTCCACCTCCGGCACGAACATCGTGGTGCGCCACAACACCATCGACCCGCGCACCCCGGACTCCGGCGACTTCATGAACGCCGCCGTCCAGCTCGGGTCGGAGACGACGGGCCTGCTCAAGGACGCCCTGTTCGAGGACAACTTCCTCAACGGCGGCAACTACTCCGTCAACGTCCGCTGCGACACCACCGTGCAGAACGTCGTCTTCCGCAACAACCTGTTCGGCCGCAACAACCGGTACGGCGCGGCGATCGCCCCGGCGTCCGTGGCCTTCACCGGCAACACCTGGCGCGACAACGGCGGCGCCATCACCGTCGCCCCCTGCGTCTGACCCGCACCACCAGCACGAGGCGGGGACGTGCCGGTCAGGACCCCGCGACCTCCCGCAGCGCCGGGATGATCTCGGAGGCGGACACCCGCAGGAACTCCTCCTGGTGCTCGCCGCCGATCTGCACGAGCGCGAGGTCGGTGAACCCCGCCTCGAAGAAGGCCCCCGCGGCCTCGGCGATCGCCCCGACGTCGTTCCCGCACGGGATCTGCCCCGCCACGTCCTCGGGCCGCACGAACTGGGACGCACCGGAGAAGCCGGCCGTCGTCGGCAGGTCCGCGTTCACCTTCCAGCCGCCCGCGAACCAGCGGAACTGCTCGTGCGCCCGCTGCACCGCCGCGTCCCGGTCGGCGTCCCAGCACACGGGGAGCTGGCCGACCTTGCGGGCGGGGGCCTTGCCGCTGGCCTCGTCCCACATCCGCCCCAGGGACTCCTCCGGCTCCACCGCGACGAGGAAGTCGCCGAGCGGGGCGAAACGGGGCGCGGACTGCGGCCCGGAGACGGCGATGCCGATGGGCACCCGCTGCTCGGGCAGGTCCCACAGCCGGGAGGAGTCCACCCGGAAGTGGTCCCCGGCGTAGGTCAGCAGGTCCCCGTCGAACAGCGCGGAGATGATCTCCACGGCCTCCTCGAGCATGTCCTGCCGCTCGTCCACCGCCGGCCAGCCCATCCCGACGGTGTGCTCGTTGAGGTTCTCCCCGGAACCCAGGCCCAGGGAGAAGCGCCCGCCGGAGAGGATCTGCACGGTCGCGGCCTTCTGGGCCACCACCGCGGGGTGGTAGCGCATCGTCGGGCACGTCACGTACGTCATCAGCTCCGCGCGGGACGTCACCTGCGTGACCGCACCCAGGACGCTCCACGCGTAGGGGGCGTGGCCCTGCGACGTCAGCCAGGGCGAGTAGTGGTCGGAGAAGACGATCAGGTCGTAGCCGGCCTCCTCCGCGGCCGCGGCGTCCCGCACGAGCGCGCGGGGGCCGGCCTGCTCGCCCATGCAGGTGTAGCCGATGCGGCGCTGCACGCCTGTGGTGGCGCCGGTGGTGGCGCTCACGTCAGGCCCCCGCCGTGTGCACGGTGGCCGCCGCGTGCGCGGCGTGCTCGACGAGCGCGGCGCAGAACGCGTCCAGGTCGTCGGGCCTGCGGCTGGTGATCAGGGGGCCGGGGCCGTTCGTGTCGACGACGAGCTCCTCGTCCACCCACTCCGCGCCCGCGTTGCGCAGGTCGGTGGCCAGGCTCGGCCAGGAGGTGACGCGGCGCCCGCGCACGGCGCCGGCCTCCACGAGGGTCCACGGCGCGTGGCAGATCGCCGCCACCGGCCGGGTGGAGGCGGTGAACTGCTCCACGAACGCCACGGCCGCGCGGTCGGTGCGCAGGGCGTCGGGGTTGGCGACGCCCCCGGGCAGGACCAGCGCGGCGTACTCGCTGACGGAGGCGTCGGAGACGGGCAGGTCGACCGGGAACGTGTCGCCCCTGTCGAGGTGGTGGAAGGCCTGGACCTCGCCGGGTGCGGTGGAGAGCAGGACGGGCTGCCCGCCCGCCGCGGTGACCACCTGCCACGGGGCGGTCAGCTCGACCTGCTCGATGCCCTCCGGTGCGACGAGGAAGGCGACCTTCGTGCCGTTCAGCTGCGCATCGCTCATGGCCGCAACGCTGGCACGCGGGCACCGGCCCGCAACCCGGGACGCCGGGGCGCTCCCCCGCGGAGGGGCGCTCGTGCCAGGATCGGTCCCGCCAGTCCCGCCGTCAGCAGGAGACCTCACATGCCCATCGCCACCCCGGACGCCTACGCCGAGATGATCGACCGCGCGAAGGCCGGTGCCTTCGCCTACCCGGCGATCAACGTGTCCTCCTCGCAGACCCTGAACGCGGCCATCCGCGGGTTCGCCGAGGCGGAGAGCGACGGCATCGTCCAGATCTCCACCGGCGGCGCGGAGTACGTCTCCGGCCCGACCGTGAAGAACATGGTGACGGGGTCGCAGGCCCTGGCCGAGTTCGCGCACCACGTCGCCAAGGGCTACGGCGTGACCATCGCCCTGCACACCGACCACTGCCCGAAGGACAAGCTGGACTCCTTCGTGCGCCCGCTGCTGGCGATCTCCCAGGAGCGCGTCGCCTCCGGGCGCGACCCGCTGTTCCAGTCCCACATGTGGGACGGCTCCGCGGTGCCGCTGGAGGAGAACCTGCGCATCGCCGAGGAGCTGCTGGAGGAGTCCGCGAAGGCGCGGACCATCCTGGAGATCGAGGTGGGCGTCGTCGGCGGCGAGGAGGACGGTGTCGCCCACGAGATCAACGACAAGCTGTACACCACCGTCGAGGACGGCCTGGCCACCGTGCGCGCGCTCGGCACCGGGGAGAAGGGCCGCTACCTGACGGCCCTGACCTTCGGCAACGTGCACGGCGTCTACAAGCCCGGCAACGTCAAGCTGCGCCCGGAGATCCTCCAGCAGATCCAGCAGGAGGTCGGCGCCGAGGTCGGCAAGGACAAGCCGTTCGACCTGGTCTTCCACGGCGGCTCCGGCTCGCTGCTGGAGGAGATCCAGGCCGCGGTCGACCACGGCGTCATCAAGATGAACATCGACACCGACACCCAGTACGCCTTCACCCGCCCCGTCGTGGAGCACATGTTCCGCAACTACGACGGCGTGCTGAAGGTCGACGGGGAGGTCGGCAACAAGAAGCAGTACGACCCGCGCGCGTGGGGCAAGTCCGCCGAGGCCGGGATGGCCGCGCGCATCGTGGAGGCCTGCCAGCACCTGCGCAGCGCCGGCACGACGATGGCCTGACGCCCCCGGGCGANNCGCGTCCGGCTCAGGCCGGCTCGGGCCCGGGGTCGGCGGTCTGCGCCGGCGAGGGCTCCTCGTCCACCACGTCGAGGAGCTGGACGATGTTGGTGGTCTCGATGAGGAAGCGCACCACCGCCGGCGGGCGGATCAGCGTCACGCGCCGTCCCCGCGAGCGCGAGGCCAGCCGCGCCAGGAACGCCAGGCCCGTGGAGTCCATGAAGGTCACGTGGTGCGCGTCGACCTGCAGGGGGCGGCCGGAGGACAGCGCGTCCTCCGCGGCCTCCAGCAGGTCCGGCCCCAGCTCCGCGTCGATCTCGCCCGTCAGCACGACCCGCGTCGCGCGCGGCTCGTAGAGCACGTGGACGGAGCCGGGGTCCACAGCGCGGATCTCCGGCCGGCCGTCCGCACTGCCCTCGCCCGGAGGCGTCGTCTCCCTCGCCATGTCCCCTCCGCCACGCGCTCGCGACAGCGGTGCCACGCCCGGACGAGCCGCCGTGCCCCCGCCGCGGCCCGCGCACGGACGCGCGTGCCGCAGCCGCACGGTAGAACATGGGGGCCGGTCGTGGGAAAGCGGCCACCTCCAGCGGTGCGCGGAGGCTCGCACGGGCGAGGAGTGACGGAGTGGTTGCGGAGCGCATGGAAGCGCCCGAGGTGGTGGGGCGCGAGGTCCCCCCCGCCCTCGCGGTGCTGCGGGCCCGTGCCGCGGCCGACCCGGCCGCCGCCGACATCGCCCTCGTCGTGACGGACCCCCGCCGGCCGGGCAACCCCCTGGTCTGGGTGAACGAGGCGTTCACCCGCACGACCGGCTACACCGCCGCCGACGTCCTGGGCCGCAACTGCCGCCTCCTGCAGGGCCCCGGCACCGACCCCGGGGCGGTCGAGCGGCTGCGGCACGCCGTCGAGCACGGCGAGGCGGCGACCGTCACGCTGCTGAACCACCGGGCGGACGGCACCCCCTTCTGGAACGAGATGTCCCTGACGCCCGTGCGGGACGCCGCGGGTGAGGTCGTGAACTTCGTGGCGGCGCTCAGCGACGTGAGCGAGCGCGTGCGGGCCGAGGGCGAGCTGGAGCGCGCCCACGGCGCCGAGCGGCGGGCCCGGGCGCAGCTGTCGCTGCTGCTGGAGGTCGGCGGGGCGGTCGCGGGCCTGGACCCGGCCGCCGCCCTCGGGGAGCTGGCCCGCCTGCTGGCCGGCGACGTCGTCGACTGGGCCGTCGCGCTGCGCGCGGACCCCGACATCGAGGTCGTCGCCGTCACCGGGTCCCTCGCGGGCGCCGCGGACGGGCTGACCGGCCGCCGGCTGCCCGCGGAGGCCCGCGAGCGGTGGAGCCCGGACCCCCTCACGGCGCTCCTGACCGGCACCGGCCCCGCCGCGGTGGACCTGGACCTGGACCGGCTGCCCTCCGCCCAGGAGGGCCCCCTGACGTCGTGGCTGGGCAAGCTCCTGGCCGCGCACGTCTCCGGCCGCGCCACGGTGGTGGCGGTGGCCGGCCACCACACGGGCACCGGCCGCGGGGGCGTCTTCGGCCTGCTCGCCGTCGGCGCCCACCGGGGACCGGGCCCGCAGGCCGCCGGGGGCGCCCCGCGGGCGGTGCCGGGCGGGGCGGGTGAGCGGCGCGCGGCGGCGCCGCCGGGCCCCGAGGACGCGGCGCTCGTCGCGGAGGCCGTCCGCCGCACCGGCCTGGCCCTGGAGAACACGCGCCTGCGCGCGCGGGAGAAGGCCCTCGCGGAGGCGCTGCAGCACAGCATGCTGCCGCAGGGCATGAGCGTGCAGGGCCTGGACGTGTGGGCGCACTACGAGCCCCACCACGACCACGCCCAGCTCGGCGGCGACTGGTACGACGTGCTCCAGCTCGCCGACGGCGTCGCGGGCGTCGTGATCGGCGACGTCGTCGGGCACGACGTGGAGGCGGCGGCCGCGATGGGGCAGATGCGCTCGGTGGTGCGCACCTACGCCGCCGGGCTCGACCAGCCCGGCAGCGTCCTGCAGCGCGTGGACCGGATGGCCACGGCGATGAGCGTGCCCCGCATGGCGAGCGTCGTGTACGCGGTGCTGCGCCGCCTCGACGACGGGGACTGGGAGCTGTCCTGGTCCAGCGCCGGGCACCTGCCCCCGCTGCTGCTGCGCCCCGCCGCAGCCGGCAGGCGGGCGCGGGTGGAGGTGCTCAGCGAGGCCACGGGCACCCTCGTGGGCCTCGGGGACCGGCCGCGCCCCACCCGGGAGCGGTCGCTGTCCCCGGGCGACGTGGTGGTCTTCTACACCGACGGCCTCATCGAGCAGCGCCAGCGCCCGATGCGCGACGGCCTGGGGGCGCTGGTGGCGGCCCTGGAGGGCGCCACCGCCGACGACGCGGCCGCGCTCGGCGCGGAGCTGGTGGAGGCGCTGGGGCAGGCACCGGAGGACGACAGCGCCGTCGTGGTGGTGCGCGTGCCGCACCCGCCGGCCGCGGGCGCCCCCGGCCCCGGCGGGCCGCGCCGGCGCAGCTGGGAGCTGCCCGGGGAGCCCTCGTCCATCGGCAAGGCCCGGCACGCCACGCTGCGCGCCTGCGCGGCGTGGGGCCTGGCCCTGGGGTCCCGCGCGGAGATCGTCGTCTCGGAGCTGGTCGCCAACGCCGTCCTGCACGGCTCGGGCCCGGTGGACCTGCGCCTGGCGGAGACCGCGGGCGGCCTGCGGATCGAGGTGGAGGACCGCGACCCGGTGGGCCCGCGCGTGGTGGCCCCGCGCCCCGACGGCGGCGGGGGCCACGGCATGCGCCTCGTGGAGCAGCTGGGCCGCTGGGGCTGGGCGCCGGTGCGGGGCGGCAAGGTGGTGTGGGTGGAGCTACGGTCGACCCCGCCGGGCGAGCAGCCCGGCCCGGCGGGCACCTAGCGGCCCGCCCGGCCCCGCACGCGAGAGGACACCACGGTGGCCCACCCGCCGCACGGCAGCCTGCTGCCCGGACCGCCCCCCACGCACCTGCCCGCCGACCCCGCCGTCACGGACGCCCTGGCGCAGGGCACCGACCCGGAGCAGGTCGCCGCCGCGCACCCGGCCTCGTCGCTGGCGTGGGCGCTGCTGGCCGAGCGGGCGCTGGCGGAGGGCGAGACGATCACCGCCTACGCCTTCGCCCGCACCGGGTACCACCGCGGCCTGGACGCGCTGCGCCGCTCCGGCTGGCGCGGCGCCGGGCCGGTGCCGTGGGCGCACGAGCCGAACCGCGGGTTCCTGCGGGCGCTGGCGGCCCTCGGGCACGCTGCGGCCGGCATCCGCGAGGACGAGGAGGCGGAGCGCTGCCGCACGTTCCTCGCGGACTGCGACCCCGAGGCCGCCCGGGTCCTGGGGCGGTAGGGGTGGCTCGACCGCCGGCTCCCGTCGTGGTGGTGGGCGCGGGGATCTCCGGGGCGGCGTGCGCGCGGGTGCTGACCGGCGCCGGGGTGCCCGTGCGGGTGCTGGACCGCGGCCGGGTCCCGGGCGGGCGGATGGCCTCGCGGCGCCTGCCCGTGCCCGGCGGGGAGGGGGTGCGCCCGGTGGACACCGGGGCCCGCTACCTCACGGTCTCCGACCCGGCGTTCGCGGCGGTCGTGGACGGGTGGGAGGCGCGCGGCCTGGCCCGCCGCTGGACGGACCGCTTCGCGGTGGTGACGGGCGCCGCCCGCGACGGCGTGCGCGGCGGGGAGGTGCGGACCGGGCCGGTGCGCTGGTCCTCCCCGGCGGGCATGCGCGCCCTCGTGGTGGACCTGCTCGCGGGCCTGGAGGTGGAGCAGGACCACGACGTGGAGACCGTGCACACCGGCCCCGGCGGCCCGCTCGTGGACGGCGAGCCCGCGGCGGCGGTGGTGCTGGCCATGCCCGACCCGCAGGCCGGCGACCTGCTGCCCGCCGGGGTCGCGGCCCGCCTGGGCGTGGGGCAGCGCTGGGACTGGGAGCCCTCCCTCGCGGTGTGCGCGGGCTGGGGGCGGCGCTGGTGGCCGGAGCTGGACGGGGTGTTCGTCAACGGCTCGCCGGTGCTGGCGTTCGTGGCCGACGACGGCCGCCGCCGCGGGGACGGCGCGCCCGTGCTGGTGGTGCACACCCCGCCGGAGCTGTCGGAGGACCACCTCGACGCCCCCGACCGCGCGGCGGAGCCGGTGCTGGCGGAGCTGGGCCCGCTGCTGGCGGGGACGCCGACGCCGGAGCCGGAGTGGGTGAAGGTGCAGCGCTGGTCGCTGGCCCGGCCCGCGCAGCAGCACGAGGAGCGCTTCGGGTACGACCCCGCGGCGCGCGTGGGCGTGTGCGGGGACGCGTGGGGGCCGGCGTCGAAGGTGGAGACGGCGTACCTCTCCGGCCGCGCCCTGGGGGAGGAGCTGCTCACCCGGCTGGTGTGAACCCGCCGCCCGCACGGGCCCCTCCACAGGTGCCGGGTGCCCGGCACGCGTGCGGGTAGGCTCTTCCGGGCCCCGCGGCGGCCCCGGAGGACCCCGGGCGCCGGCGCACGCAGGGGCCGGTGCGCGCGGGACGGTCGCGCAGTCCACCCAGAGGGAAGCAGGGGATCTCATGCCCGCGATCGTGCTCGTCGGTGCCCAGTGGGGCGACGAGGGCAAGGGCAAGGCGACCGACGCGCTCGGCGCGCGGCTCGACTACGTCGTGAAGTTCAACGGCGGCAACAACGCCGGGCACACGGTCGTGGTGGGCAGCGAGAAGTACGCCCTGCACCTGCTGCCCTCGGGGATCCTCACCCCGGGTGTGACGCCGGTCATCGGCAACGGCGTCGTCGTCGACCTGTCGGTGCTGTTCTCCGAGATCGACGGCCTCACCGCCCGCGGGGTGGACTGCTCGCGCCTGCTGGTCTCGGCGAACGCGCACGTCATCGCCCCGTACCACCGCACCGTCGACAAGGTCACCGAGCGCTTCCTCGGCAAGCGCCGCATCGGCACCACCGGCCGCGGCATCGGCCCCACCTACGCCGACAAGATCAACCGGGTGGGCATCCGGATCCAGGACCTCTTCGACGAGAGCATCCTGCGGCAGAAGGTCGAGGGGGCCCTCGACCAGAAGAACCACCTGCTGGTCAAGGTCTACAACCGCCGCGCGATCACCGTCGACGAGGTCGTCGACGAGCTGCTCACCTACGCCGAGCGCCTGCGGCCCATGGTCCGCGACACCGCGCTGGAGCTGGTGCGGGCCCTGGACCGCGACGAGATGGTGCTGTTCGAGGCCGGCCAGGCCACGCTCCTGGACATCGACCACGGCACGTACCCGTTCGTGACGTCCTCCAGCGCGGTCTCCGCGGGGGCCTGCACGGGCAGCGGTGTGCCGCCGAACCGCATCGACCGGATCATCGCCGTCGTCAAGGCGTACACCACGCGCGTGGGGGAGGGGCCCTTCCCGACGGAGCTGCTCGACGCCGACGGGGAGCGCCTGCGCGCCGAGGGCCACGAGTACGGCACCACGACGGGCCGGCCGCGCCGCTGCGGCTGGTACGACGCGCCCATCGCCCGCTACGCCGCGCGCGTCAACGGCGTGACGGACTTCGTGCTGACGAAGCTGGACACCCTGACCGGCTGGGAGCGCATCCCGGTGTGCGTGGCGTACGACGTGGACGGCGTCCGGCACGACGAGATGCCCATGTCGCAGTCGGACTTCCACCACGCGCGGCCGGTGTACGAGTTCCTCGACGGGTGGACGGAGGACATCTCCGGAGCCCGCTCGATGGACGACCTGCCGAAGGCGGCGCAGCGCTACGTCGAGCGCATCGAGGAGATGAGCGGGGCGCGGATCTCCGCGGTCGGGGTGGGCCCGGACCGCGAGCAGACCGTGGTGCGCCACGACATGCTCGGCGGGTGAGTCCCGCGCTGCGGGCGGCGCCCCTGGACGAGGTGCCGCCCCGCACCCTGTACGCCGTGCTGCGGTTGCGGGTGGACGTGTTCGTGGTGGAGCAGGACTGCCCCTACCCGGAGCTGGACGGCCGCGACGCCGAGCCCGGCGCGCTGCTGCTGTGGGCCGAGGCCGAGGCCGAGGCCGAGGACGGGGCCGAGGACAGGGCCGGGGCCGGGGCCGAAGCCGGGGCCGGGGACGGGGCAGGCGAGGGCCGCGGTGCGGTGCTGGGCACGGCGCGGCTGCTGCGGGAGCCGGGCGGTCGCGCCCGCATCGGCCGAGTCGCCGTCGCGCCCGCCGCGCGCGGGGCGGGCCTGGCCGGGCTGCTGCTGGAGCGGGCGCTGGAGCTGGCGGGGGACGTCGACGTCGTGCTGGACGCGCAGAGCCACCTGGTGGCGCTGTACGCCCGGCACGGGTTCGCGGTGGCCGGGCCGGGGTTCGTGGAGGACGGCATCCCGCACGTGCCGATGCTGCGCCGGGCCTGAGCTCGCGCCGGGCCCTGGGCTCGCACCGGCCCTGGGCTCGCGCCGGCCTTCATCGCGGGGACGTTCCGCCCGCGACACGCCGGCGTGCCCGCGCACAACGTCCCCGCGACGGCCAGGTCCCGCGAGCGCGGGGACGTCGCGTCGCGCCACGCCGGCGTGTCGGCTGCAGAACGTCCCCGCGACGGCCCGGTCCCCGCGACGGCCTGGTCCCCGCGACGGCCCGGCCCCCGCGAGCGCGGGGTTCGGTCCGGTGCCGGTCCGCCGCGGTTCACCCGGGGTTCGCCGGTCCGTGCGCGCCCGCTCCTACCGTCGGTCGCGTGCGAGCCCGACGACTCCTCCTCCCCGCCGCCCTCACCGCTGCCCTGCTCGGTGGGACCGCGCCCGCCGCGGCAGCACCGCCGGAGCAGTACCCGGTGCTGCAGATGAACCTGTGCCTGTCCGGGCTGGCCGGCTGCTACCCGGGCACGCGGTACCCGGCCGTCGTGGACGAGGCCGTCGCGACGATCCGCGCCGTGCAGCCGCGCGCGGTCACCCTGAACGAGGCGTGCAGCGGTGACGTGGAGCGGATCGCCGCGCAGACCGGGATGGAGCACCGCTTCGCCACCGTCCTGTACCGCGGCGCCCCGCTGCCGTGCGTGAAGCCGGGTGGGCGCGGCGTCTTCGGCAACGCGGTCCTGGTCGGCGACCGGATCACGGGCTCCGAGGACCGCGCGTTCACCGCGCAGCTCGGCGCGGAGGAGCGGCGCTGGCTGTGCGTGTCCACCGACGCCGGGGTCCGGGTCTGCACCTCGCACCTGAGCGTGGCCGGCACCGAGGCGCAGGCCGCGACGAACGAGGCGCAGTGCGCCGAGCTGCGGGAGGTCCTGGCGGCCGGGCCGCGGCGCGAGCCGGTCGTGTTCGGCGGGGACGTGAACCGGCAGGACGGGTGCGCGCCCGCGGGTTCCTGGACGCTGCGCGACGACGAGGCCACCCAGGCGCCGGGGATCCAGCACGTCTACGGCAGCCGCGGCGGGCTGCTGCAGCCGCACGCGGAGGTCGTGCCCCTGACCTACACCGACCACGACGCCCTGGTGGCCCGCACGCGGCTGAACCCCGCGGCCGGCACCCGCTGAACGCCGCGGCCGCCGCCCGCTGACACCCCTGCTGCACGGCGGCCGAGGAGCGCCGCCGCTGCACCGGGGAGCGGCGGCGCGCCGCGCGGGCGGTGCAGCGGGAGTGTCACCACACCCCACCCGGGAGGGTGCTCAGCGCCCTGCGCCACCACCCGCGTCGTCCTCCTGGATGAGGATCACGGTGTTGCCGTGCGGGTCGTCGAGGGTGAACATCGGCGGCGCGAAGTCGGTGTGCAGGACCTCCTGGTGCGGGGCGCTCCCCGCCGCGGTCAGCGCCCGGTGCGCCCGGTCCGCGTCGTCGGTGGCGTAGCGCACGCCGATCGGCAGGCCGCCGTCGCGGGTGAGGAGCGCGATGCCGACGGGTGAGCCGGGAGGGGCGACCTCCACCCACCGGGCGCCGGGCCAGATCTCGACGTCGGCGCGCACCTCGCAGCCGAGGACGTCGCGGTAGAACGTGAGGGCCTCGTCCTGGTCGGGAACCTCGACCGAGACGCTCGTGACACGGGTGACGATGCTCATGCCGGTCAGACCCCTCGCCGGCGGTGGGCTCATCGCTGCCGTCGGGAGCGGCCCGCGGCCCCGGACGGCGGGTCACCAGGGGATGGGCCCGTCGTCGTCGAAGTAGCCGCCGCTGGGGCCGCCGTCGGGCAGGGTCGCGAGCCGGATCGCGATGGCCGCGCCCTGCTGCGGGGTGCGGGTGCCCCGGAAACCGTTGAGGTCGGTGGCGACGAAACCGGGGCAGGCCGCGTTGACGAGGATCCCCGTCCCCCGCAGCTCCTTCGCGTACTGGACGGTGAGGGCGTTGAGGAACGTCTTCGACGGCGAGTAGGCGGCGGAGAGCGGCCCGGTGTCCGACCCCGGCGCCGACTGCCGGGTGAGGGAGCCGACGCCGCTGGACATGTTCACGATCCGCGGGGACGGCGAGCGCAGCAGCAGCGGCAGCACCGCGTTGGTGACGCGCAGGACCCCGAGCACGTTGGTCTCCACCACCTCCCGGATCGTCGCGGGGTCCACGGTGGTGGGGGTCTGCGGCATCCCGCCGGTGATTGCGGCGTTGTTGACGAGCACGTCGAGACCGCCGGCGTGCTCCTCGACCAGGCGGGCGGCCGCGGCGGCGCTCGCGTCGTCGGTCACGTCCAGCGGCACGGCGAACGCCTCCGCCCCGTCCGCGCGCAGTTTCGCCACGGCCTCCTCGCGGCGCCGCGCATCGCGGGCACCGACACCCACCCGGTGGCCGAGGGCGCCCAGGCCCGCCGCGATCTCGTACCCGATCCCCTTGTTCGCGCCGGTCACCAGCGCGGTCCGCTTCTCGCTCATGCCCGCGATCCTGGCTGCGGCCCCGCTCCCGCGGCCAACACCGATCGGGTGGGCGGCGATACCGCACGGGTATCGACGCGCCTCGGGAGGGATACCGTGGCGGCGTGGAGACGCGGGAGCTGCGGTACTTCGTCGCCGTCGCCGAGGAGCTGCACTTCGGCCGGGCCGCCCGGCGGCTCGGGATCGCGCAGCCTCCGCTGTCGCGGGCGATCGGCCTGCTGGAGCGGCGGCTGGGGGCGACGCTGCTGGAGCGCTCCAGCCGCGCCGTCGCCCTGACGGAGGCGGGTGCGGTGCTCCTGCGGGAGGGCCGGGCGGCGCTGGAGGCGGTCGAGGCCGCCGAGCGCCGCACCCGGCGTGCCGCCGCGGCCGTCGGCGGCAGGGCGGAGGTCGTCCTGGTGACGAAGGCGGGCGCGTCCGGCGAGCTGCTGGCGAAACTCCTCGACGCCTACGCCGCCGAACCCGGGGCGGCCGGGGTCGAGGTGCTCCTGTGCGGGATCGGCCAGCAGGGCGGGATCCTGCGGGACGGTCGCGCCGACGTGGCCCTGCTGCACCTGCCGTACGACTCCACGGCCGGCCTCGACACCGAGGAGCTCCGCACGGAGGGGCAGGTCGCGCTCCTGCCCGCGGGGCACCCCCTGACGGCCCGCGGCTCCCTGCGGGCGGCCGAGGTCGCCGGCCTGTCCGGTCTTCCGCTGCCGCGCTGGCCGGGCCCGGACGGGACGTACCCGGACGGCCCGGGGCCCGAGGTCCGCGACCACGCGCAGCTGCTCCAGCTCATCGCGCTCGGGCGCACCTGCGCCGTCCTGCCGGAATCGGTCCGGGGCCTGCTGCGCGACGACGTGACCGCCGTGCCGGTGCCCGACGCCCCGGCGGTCACGACGGTCATCGCGTGGCCCCCGCACAGCCGCTCCCGGGCCGTCGCGGACCTGGTGCGGACCGCGGTGCGCCTGTGACGGGACCGGTCCGCGCCTCCTGCCCTGCGCGGGCGGGGGAGGGGTGACACGGTGGGCCCGGACCGGCACCCGCGCCGACCCCGACCAGGAGCCGCCCCCGTGAGCACCCCCGACGCGACCACCCCCGACGCGACCACCCCCGACGCGACCACCCCCGCTGCCGCGGCCGCGCTGCGCGCCCTGGGCGCCGAGCGGTTCGTCTCCCTGACGACGTTCCGCCGCGACGGCACCCCCGTCCCCACCGCCGTCTGGGTGGCGCCCGACGGCGACGGCCTCGTCGTCACCACCCCGGCCGGCAGCGGCAAGGTGAAGCGGCTGCGCAACGACGGGCGGGTCGAACTCCGTCCCTGCGACCGCACCGGCCGCGTCGCCGACGGCGCCGCGGTGGTCGCGGCCCGGGCGCGGGTGCTGGGCCCGGAGAGCGCCGAGCGCCGCCGCGCCGACCTGATCCGGGCCAAGTACGGCGCGGAGTACCGCGTGGTGGTGGTGGTGGAGCGTCTCGTGGGCCTCGTCCGGCGCGTGCGCCGCGGCGCCTCCCCGCAGCGGCGGGACCGGCTGATCCTGCGCCTCGCCGCCGCCTGAGCCGGCGGGCGCTCCTACCTGCGGGGCCCGCGGCGCACCCGGAGGAACCAGACGAGGCCCGCGAGGACGTGCATCGCGGCGAGCGTCACCTGGGTCCCGGTCCCGGCGGCCGTCGAGAACGGGGCCGGGGTGGTTGCGAGGCCCACGACGAGCCCGGCGATCGCGAGGGCCGTCCAGGCCCGGGGTCCCCGGTTGCGCAGCACCAGCAGCAGCAGCGCCCCGGCGGCGAGCCCGACGAGGGTCGCCACCACGACGTGGACCACCCCGATCGTCTGCGCCGCGGCACCGGGCTGCCGGACGACCATGTCCGCTCCCGCGAACCGGCCGGCGACGAGCGCGATCAGGTTGGCGGTCACGGCGAGCGCGGCGGTGGGGACGAGTCCCCGCAGGACGTCGACCGCCCGGAGCCCCTGCCTCGGCGGTGCGCCCGGGGCGGTGGTGGCGCTGGAGGACGTGGACATGGTGGACCTCCTGAACTGTTGAGCACATCAAGTGATGTTCGAGGCTCCCGCAGATCGTTGAGGACGTCAACCACCGCGCTAGGGTCGTCCCATGGCTCTCCCACCGGCCGGCCCGACGCTCGAGGAGGCCAAGGCGCTGACGATGCGGCTGTACCGCGTCGCCGACCTCGCCCGGGCCGACTTCACCGCCGTGGTGGGTGAGCTCGGGCTGACCTCCCTCCAGGCGCGNGTCCTCCTGCAGCTGCAGGAGGACGCGCCCATGCGCGGCCTCGCCGAGCAGCTGGGCTGCGACGCCTCCAACGTCACCGGCATCGCCGACCGGCTCACCGCCGCAGGTCTCGTCGAGCGCGTCGAGGGCCGGGACCGGCGGGTGAAGCTCCTGCGGCTGACGCGGGAAGGTGCCCGGGTGCGCGCGCAGGTGGCCGAGCGCGTCGCCTCGGGGGCGACGGTCACGGCGAAGCTCGACGCGACGGAGCGGGCGCAGCTCACCGCGCTGCTGGACAAGCTCCTCGCCTGACGCCCCGGGGGCCGTCCCGGCGGCTCAGCTCCCGGCGGAGGCCGTGAGGACGGCGAGGTCCAGGCGGCGCTCCACCACGGCCAGGGCGACGTCGCGCAGTCCCTGCCCGTGGTGGCGGGCGTGCCTGCGCAGGACCTGGAACGCGGCGTGCATGTCCGGGGCGCCCTGCTGGGCGAGGACGCCCTTGGCCTGCTCGATGACGACGCGGCTGTCGAGGGCCTGCCGCAGCTGCGCGCCCAGCTCGGTGCTCTGGCGCAGGTTGCGCTGCTGGAGGATCGAGATCGTGGCCATGTCGGCGAGCGCCTGCGCGAGCAGGACGTCCTCCGGGGGCAGCGCGCCGGGCCGGTCGCGGAACAGGTTGAACGCGCCGACCGTCTCCTGCCGCAGGCGCATCGGCACGGCGTGGACGGAGCGGAAACCGTACTCGTAGGCGCCGGCCTGGAACTGCGGCCACCGGGGGTCGTGCGCGGCCACGGGGCTGATGTCCTCCATGTCCACGGCGACACCGCTGGTGTAGGCCTCCGTGCACGGACCCTGGCCGGTGCGCAGCTGCAGCAGCTCCAGCAGCTCGGAGGCCTCGCTGGTGGAGGCGATCGTCTCCAGCCCGCCGCGCGGGTCGCGCAGCACCAGGCCGGCGGCGCTCGCGTCGAGCAGTTCCACGCCGCGCTCGGTGAGGGTGTGCAGCATTTCGACCAGGTCGTAACCCTTGACGAGGGTGTCGGCCAGCTCCACGAACACCTGGGAGACCAGGGACTCACGCGACGCGGCCGTCATCGGATCAGCCTAGACGGCCGTCGCGGTGCGGGCCGGTCGGCCGCGGCGCCGGGTCCGTCACCGGTGCTCGTCGAAGCGCAGGCGCCGGGCCACGACGTCGCGGGCGACCTCGCGCATGGACCTCTCCTCCGAGAAGGCCCGGGCCCGCAGCAGCGCGAAGGCCTGACCGGCGTCGACGTCCAGCTGGGCGAGGATCATCCCGGTAGCCTGGTGCACCTCGCGGCGGGAGTGCGCGTGCTGGTCGTGCCAGCCCTCCGCGTCGGTGCCGACCTCGCCGATCAGCCGCGCCAGGACCACGTCGGCGAGGGCGGCGGCGAGGGAGGAAGCGGCCGCGATCTCGTCGTCCCGCAGCGGTCCCGGGGTGCTGCGGTACAGGTCCAGGGCGCCGATGCCGACGGATCCCACGCTCAGCGGGAAGGCGAAGAGGGCCGCCGCACCCGCCTCACCCGCCGCGGTGGTGAAGACCGGCCAGGAGGAGCCCTCCGCACGCCGCACGTCCGGCACGAGCACCGGGCGGTAGGAGTCCAGGGCCTGCCAGCAGGGTCCTTCGCCCAGGTCGAACTGCAGCTCGTCGAGGCGGGCCGCGACCGCGTCGCTGGCGCACACGGTCGAGGGGTTGCTCGTCGTGGTGAGCACGGAGACCGCCGCGCCCGTGACGGGCAGGACGTCCACGCACGGAGCGCACAGGTCCCCGGGGTGCCGCGCCGCCCGGATCGCCGCCCGCGCCGCGCGCAGGGTGTGGCGCTCACGCACGACCGGTACCGCCCGTGCGAGCGGCGCGCCGGGGGAGGGGGCCCGCGCGCCGGGAACGCGTGCGGTCTGGGCGCACGACGGCGGGGGCGGTCACCGCTCTGCGGACAACGGATGAGCGGACAACGGATGAGCGGACAACGATCTCGCCAGGCCTTCGGTCGCCGTGCTCGGGGCCGTGCACCGGGACGCGTGCTGCACCACTGGGCCGGGAACCGCTGGAGGCGCCACGTCGGGTGGCGTCCCGGTGCCGATCCTACGCCCGCGCGCCCGGACCGGGCCGGTGGAGCCCCGTTATCCTCGCGCCATGGCCTGCCGGATCAGCGAACTGGTTCTCGACTGCCGCGACCCGCACGCCCTCGCGGAGTTCTGGTGCGCCGTCCTGGGTTTCGTGGTGCTCGACGAGGAGGACGGCGCGGTGGAGATCGGGCCCGCCTCCGGGTTCGGCGGGGCGCAGCCGACGCTGATCCTCTCCCCGTCCCCGGACCCCCGGCAGGCCAAGCTCCCGCTGCACCTGGACGTCAACCCCACCGACCGCGACCAGGACGCGGAGCTGGAGCGGCTGCTGGCCCTGGGGGCGCGCCCCGCCGACGTGGGGCAGGGGCCCGACGTGTCCTGGCACGTCCTCGCCGACCCGGAGGGCAACGAGTTCTGCCTGCTGCGCCGCCGCCTCGACCCGCTCTGAGGGCACCGGCTCCCACCGTCGCGGCCCCGCCCGCGCGGAACGGGCGGGGGACCACCGGACCCGGCGGGTCTCAGTCCTCCGCGGTGGCGGTGCGGACCGTCAGCGAGTCCAGGTAGGAGCTGACGTTCGCGCGGACCTGCCCGACGGTGTCGCCGCCGAACTTCTCCAGCACCGCGTCCGCCAGCACGAGCGCCACCATCGCCTCGGCGACGACCCCGGCGGCGGGCACGGCGCACACGTCGCTGCGCTGGGCGATGGCCTGGGCCTTCTCGCCGGAGGAGGTGTCCACGGTGTCCAGGGCGCGCGGCACCGTGGAGATGGGCTTCATGGCCGCGCGCACGCGCAGCACCTCCCCGTTGGACATGCCGCCCTCGATGCCGCCCGCGCGGTCGGTGCGCCGCCGCACGACGAGCCCGTCGGGGCCGGTGCCGTCGTCGACGCGCTCGATCTCGTCGTGCGCGGCCGAACCCCGCCGGCGGGCGGTCTCGAAACCGTCGCCGACCTCGACGCCCTTGATCGCCTGGATGCCCATGAGGGCGGCGGCCAGGCGCGCGTCGAGCTTGCGGTCCCAGTGCACGTAGGAGCCCAGGCCCGGCGGCAGGCCGTGCACGACGACCTCCACGACACCGCCGAGGGTGTCGCCCTCGGAGTGCGCGGCGTCCACCTCGGCGACCATCGCGGCGCTGGTGGCCGGGTCGGTGCAGCGCACCGGGTCCGCGTCGACGCGCTCGCGCTCGCCCCGCCCGGGCCAGGTCCCGCCGGGGACCTCCACGGTGCCCAGGGACACCACGTGGCTGACGACCTCCGCGCCCACGGCCTGGGCGAGGAACTGCCGCGCCACCTCCCCGAGCGCGACGCGGGTCGCGGTCTCGCGGGCGCTGGCGCGCTCCAGCACGGGGCGGGCGTCCTCGAAGCCGTACTTCTGCATGCCGGTCAGGTCGGCGTGCCCGGGGCGGGGCCGGGTGAGGGCGGCGGAGCGGCCGCGGTTGGGCAGCCGGCCCGGCTCGTCGTAGCGGCGGCCCTCGGCGTCGGCCGGGTCGGCCGCCATGACCTCCTGCCAGCGCGGCCACTCGCTGTTGCCGATGCGCAGCGCGACGGGCCCGCCCTGGGTGCGGCCGTGGCGGACACCGCCGATGATCTCCAGCTCGTCCTGCTCGAAGCCCATGCGCGCGCCGCGGCCGTAGCCGAGACGACGGCGGGCCAGGGCGGCGGAGATGTCGGAACTCGTGACCTCCACCCCGGCGGGCATCCCCTCGAGGATGCCCGCGAGAGCCGGTCCGTGGGACTCACCTGCAGTCAGCCAGCGCAGCACGCCGCCGATTCTCCCAGACCGCACCAGGGATGCCGAACGTGGTCCCCGTGCCCTAGAGTGGGCAGATTTCGCCGGATTCGAATTCCAGCCTCTCCCCGACTTTATTCTCGGGCAATTCCCGGGAAGATCGCAACGTTGAGAAAACCCGGAATTCCGAGCAGCATTCCTGCGGTGATCCCGCGCGTTCCCCCCGGTGTCCCGCCCGCAGATCCCCCCGAACCCCCCGGCGTCCTCGCCGCCGAGCAGCGCCACCTCGACCGTGCCCGCGCCGAGCTCGCCCGCATGCGCGAGCACACCCTGTCCCTCGTCCCCGACGGCGGTGACGCGATCGCCGACGAGGCGCTGGGCCACGCCCTGCACCGCCGCGCCCTCAGCCTCGTCGACGACCCCGCCACCACCCTCTTCTTCGGCCGCACCGACCACGACTCCGGCGAGGTCCTGCACATCGGCCGCCGCCACGTCACCGACGCCGCCGGCGACCCCGTCGTCGTCGACTGGCGCGCCGGCGTCTCCCGCGCCTTCTACCGGGCCAGCCGCACCGAGCGCGCCGGCGTCGTGCTGCGCCGCAGGTTCGGGGTCGAGCACGGCCGGCTCACCGCCTACGAGGACGAGCACCTCGACGGGTCCGGCGCGGACGGGGACCCCGACGCGCCCGGCGGCATCCTCGCCCGGGAGATCGAGCGCCCCCGCTCCGGTCCCATGCGCGACATCGTCGCCACCATCCAGCCCGAGCAGGACGTCCTCGTGCGCGCCGACCTCGCGACCAGCGTCTGCGTGCAGGGCGCACCCGGCACCGGCAAGACCGCCGTCGGCCTGCACCGCGCCGCGTGGCTGCTCTACGCCCACCGCGAGCGCCTCACCCGCCAGGGCGTCCTCGTCGTCGGGCCCAACGAGGCGTTCCTCGCCCACATCGGCGCGGTGCTGCCCGCGCTGGGGGAGGGGGCGGTCGCCCACACCACCGTCGACGGCCTCGTGCTGGGGGCGAACCGGGCCGGCACCCGCGTGCGGGGGAGCGACCCCGTGCCCGTGGCGCTGCTCAAGGGCGACGCCCGCACGGCGCGGGTGCTGCACGCGGCCGTGTGGTCCGCGGTGCGCGAGCCCGCCGAGGTGCTGGACGGCGGCGCGCTCGTCGTCACCCGCGGCTCGCGGCGCTGGCGGGTCCCCGGGTACGCCGTGCGGGACCTCCTCGACGAGCTGCGCGGGCGCGGGGTGCGCTACGACGCCGCCCGCGCCCTGCTGCCGCACCGCCTCGCCCACGCCGTCCTGCAGCAGATGGAGGCCGCGGGGGACTCCCCCGACGACCGCGTCGCCGACGCCGTCGCCCGCAGCGCCGAGGTGCGCCGCGCGGTGAAGGCGCTGTGGCCGCCGCTGGAGGAGGCGAAGGTCCTGCACCGGCTGCTGTCCGACGCGGAGTTCCTGCACGCCTGCGCCGACGGCGTCCTCGACCCCGCCGAGCAGGAGCTGCTGCTGTGGCCCAGCCCGCCGCGCACCCCCGGCTCCGCACGGTGGAGCCCCGCCGACGCCGTCCTCCTCGACGAGATCGCGGACCTGCTGCGCCGCACCCCCTCCGCCGCGCACGTCGTCCTCGACGAGGCGCAGGACCTGTCCGCGATGCAGCTGCGGGCCGTCGCGCGGCGCTGCTCCACCGGGTCCGTCACCGTCCTCGGCGACATCGCGCAGGGCACCACGCCGTGGTCCGCGCGCTCCTGGGAGGACGTCCTGGCCCACCTCGGCAAACCCGACGGGCGGCTGGAGGTGCTCGACCGCGGTTTCCGGGTGCCGGCCGCGGTGCTCGACTACGCCACCCGGCTGCTGCCGCACATCGCCCCCGGCCTCAGCCGCCCCCGCGCGGTGCGCCGGGACCCCGGCTCGCTGGAGGTGCTCGCCACCGGCGACCTGTGGGCGGGGGTCGCCGCGGCGGTCCGGCGCGCCGCCGCCGCCGAGGGCTCCGTCGGTCTCGTCGTGGCCGGGCCCGACGTGCCCGCCGCCCGCGCCGCGCTGGCCGGGATCCCGCACGACCTGCTCGGCGCGGGGGAGGGGGTGCCCGGCCGGGTCCAGCTCGTCCCCGCGCCGTTGGCCAAGGGCCTGGAGTTCGACCGGGTCGTGGTCGCCGAGCCCGCCGCGGTCGTCGCCGCCGAGCCCGACGTGCGGACCGGGCTGCGGCGCCTCTACGTGGTGCTCACCCGCGCCGTCTCCGGCCTGGCGGTCGTGCACGCCCGGCCGCTGCCCGAGGCGCTCAGCGCCCCCTGACCCCCGGCACGCTCAGTGCTCCTGCCCCGTGAGGGAGTCCAGCAGCGGGTCCACCCGGTAGGGCACCAGCTCCCGCATCGCCAGCGACGTCTTCGTGCGGGTCACCCCGTCCAGCGCGAGGACCTGCTGCCCCACCTGGTACAGGTCGTCGGCGTCGCGGGCCACCACCCGGCACATCAGGTCCCCCTCCCCGGTGATGCCGTGCACCTCCAGCACCTCCGGGATCGCCGAGAGCCCGGCCAGCACCACCTCCTGGCTGCGCTGGTGGATCTCCACGACCACGAACGCGGTCACCGAGTAGCCCAGCGCGGACGGGGCCAGCCGCCGGGAGAAACGCGCCAGCACCCCGTCGCCCTCCAGCCGCTCCAGGTGGGCCTGCACGGTCCCGCGGGCCAGGCCGAGGCGGCGGGAGAGGCCGAGCACGGTGGCGCGCGGATCGGAGTCGAGGGCGAGCAGGATGCGGGCGTCAGTCGTGTCGAGGCGGCGCACGCCCATCATCCTGCCGGACCCGCGGGGCCATCGCCGGGCGTTCTGCCCAGCGACCGGCCCGTCGCGCGGTATCGCCTACCGTGGAGGGGTGCAGGTGGGGGCCGTGCTCGGCGAGGAGGGGTGGCGTGCCCGCGAGGCGGCCCACGCCGCGCGCGCCGACGCCCTGACCGCCGCGGCCCGCGAGCGCCGCGCCGCCGGGCAGGCGCACGCCGTGGAGGACTTCCTCTACACCTACTACCCGTGGCCACCCGGCCGGCTGCGCCGCTGGCACCCCGGCGTCGGCGTCGAGCTGGCGGGGGCGCACGAGCGCGCCGGGTGGGCGCACTACAGGCGCACCGCCGCCGGGGCCGCCGTCGACACCGCCGGGCTCGCCGCCGCCCGCGAGGCGACCGTCCGCCTCGCCGCCGCCGTGCTCGCCGCGACCCTGTCCCGCCCGCCGTTCCTGGGCTGCTTCGGGCTGCACGAGTGGGCGATGGTGCACGGCACGCCCGCGGAGGAGATCCGCCACTCACGGTTGCCGCTGCGGCTGGGCAGCGCCGGGACGGACGCCGTCGTGGAGTCCGCGCGCATCCGGTGCAGCCACTTCGACGCGTTCCGGTTCTTCACCCCCACCGCCGTGCCCCGCAACGAGCTCCAGCCGCGGCGCGACACCCAGCCGGAGCTGGAGCAGCCGGGGTGCCTGCACGCCACGATGGACTGCTACCGGTGGGCGCTGAAGCTCTCGCCCGCCGTGGAGGGGGAGCTGCTGCTGGACTGCTTCGAGCTGGCCCGCGACGTGCGGGTCCTCGACATGCGCGCCTCCCCCTACGACGTCGGCGGCTACGGGTACGAGCCGGTGCGCATCGAGACCCCGCAGGGCAGGGCGGAGTACGTGGCGGCGCAGCGGGGGTTCGCCTCCCGCGCCGAGCCCCTGCGCCGGCGGCTGCTCGCCGTCTGCGAGGAGCTGCTCGCCGCCCTGCCGGGCGCGCCCGCGGTGGGGGAGCCCCTCTCAGCCGACCGGTGAGAGGTCCTGCTCGTCCGCCTCGACGGCCTGGTTCCACCCGGGTTTCTCCGCGCGCCAGTCCTCGTCGGTGCGCCCCCGGCGCCAGTAGCCGGACGCCGACAGCAGCTCGCGCGGCACACCCAGCTCCGCCCGCGCCCAGCGCCGCAGCCGCCGCACCACGTCGGCCTCCCCGTGCAGGAACGCGTGCGGCGTCCCGGCCGGCAGGTCGAGGTCCCGCGCGGCCCGCACCAGGGCCTCCGGGCCGCCCCCGGCGCTGCGGTGCACCCAGCGCACCACGGCGTCGGCGGCCGTGGGCAGGGGCTGCTCGTCCCCCGGGCCCGCCACCTCCACCACGACCCGCGCGGGCACCCCGGCGGGCAGGTGCCCCAGGGCCGCGGCGATCGCGGGCAGCGCGCTGTCGTCGCCCACGAGCAGGTGCCAGTCCGCCGCCGGGTCCGGCAGGTACGACCCGCCCGGGCCGAGGAGGTGGACGACGTCGCCGGGGCGCGCGGCCGCCGCCCACGGGCCCGCCAGGCCCTCGTCGCCGTGCACGACCACGTCGAGCGTCAGCTCCCCGCGGCCGGCGTCGAAGGCCCGCACCGTGTACGTCCGGGGGCGCGGCCAGTGCTCGCGCGGGTGCGTGCGGCGCACCTCGGCCACGTCCAGCGGCTCGGGGTACGCCACGCCCGGCACGCCGAACAGCAGCTTCACGTAGGAGTCGGCGAAGCCCGGCGCGAAACCCGCCAGGTCACCGCCCAGCACCAGGCGCACCACGTGCGGGGTGAGGTCCTCGCGGCGCAGCACCACGGCGCGGCGGGTGCGCCCGCCCTTGCCCGCGGGAGCGGCGGCGGGTGCGGGGACCGTCACTGCTCGGCCCGGCCGGCGCGCCAGTAGCCCATGAACGCCACGCACTCCCGCGGCAGGCCCACCTCGCGCACGAGGTGCCGGCGCAGCTCCCGGACCGTCCCCGCCTCGCCGGCGAGCCAGCAGTACAGCCCGTCCTCGCCCGCGGCGGCGGCGACGTCCGGCACCTCCCACAGCAGGCAGGTGTCCACGTCGACGTCCTCCAGCACGGCGTGGCGCTCGGGGCTCACCCCGCGCAGCGCGGCCGTGCGGCGGCGCACCGCCGCGGCCAGCAGCTGCCCGTGGGCGCTGCGGTGCCCGCTGCGCGGCAGCCACTGGATCTCGGCGGTGGCGCGGGTGCTCAGGGCGACGATGTCCCCGGCGTGCGGCACCTCCAGCAGCGCGGTCACCACCGCCTCGGCCGGCAGCGCCTCCAGGATGGCGGCGACGGCGGGCACGGCGGTCTCGTCCCCGGCCAGCAGCAGCGAGCGGGCGGCGGGCGGCGGGGCGAACTCCACACCCCACATCCGCCCGGTGCCCGGCGCGGTGGGGCCCAGGACGACGACCGGGTCGCCGGGGCGGGCGCCCGCGGCCCACGTGGCGGCCGGGCCCGCGTGCGCGGTGGGCGTGCCGTCGGCCGCGATGCCGTGCAGGACGACGTCCACGTCCAGCTCGCCGGGGCGGTGCGCGCGCACGGTGTACGTCCGCATCACCGGGCGCCGCTCCTGCGGCAGCGCGCGCCACCAGCCGAACCAGTCCGCCGGGGCCTGCGCCCAGTCCACCCCGGCGCGCGGCAGGACCAGCTTGATCCGCTGGTCGGAGCCCGCGGCGGCGAAGGCGGCCAGGTCGTCCCCGCCCAGCGTGAGGCGCAGGTAGCTCGGCGACAGCCGCTCCGCGCGCAGCACGTGCAGGGCCAGGGGCCGGTAGCACGGGTCGCTGACCACCGGTGCGGTGTCGGCCTCGAGAACGCTCACGGGATCCCCCCGGTCGGCGGTCCGCACGGACGGTGCGGTGAGGCAAGGCTAACCTGCGGCGCCGGGGGGTCGTCCAGGGCACGGGCACGTGAGGCGGGCCACTCGGGGGCGGGCCGCCCGTGCGGTGCTCAGCCGATCCGCACCGGTGGGGTGTGGCCCCACACCGCGACGGAGTAGCGCAGGCCGTCGTCCACCAGGACGTGGAGCCGGGAGGGCGCCCCGATCTGCGCGGTCGGGTAGGTGCCGACGTTGGCGCCCGCGCCGCCGCAGCCGGAGGCGACCTGCGCCGGCCACACCTGGGTGGCCGTGCCGAAACCGGCGATCCAGGACGCCCCGCCCTCCAGGTCGGAGCAGGAGATGCCCACGGTCAGGGACTCGTAGCCGGAGACGTCGGGGAGCTCGAAGACGGAGGAGCCGGTGTGGACCTCGTCGAGGACGACGGTGCCCTCGCGCGCGACGTCGGGGGCGAGGTCGGGGTGCTCCTGCCAGTACGCGGCCAGCGACAGGTCCCGCCCCGGGGCGGGCGGGGTGCTCCGGTCGCCGGCCGAGCAACCGGTCAGCAGCAGGGACACCGTCAGGAAGGCGGCGCTGCGGCGGTCGGGCATCGTGGGTCCTCGTCGGCGTGCGGGGTGCGGGGAGCGCACCGTGGGGGATCACCGTAGACGGCCGGTGCGGGCGGCGGGCCACGACGGCCCACCTCCTCCCGCCCCGCTCCCGCCTGGTCCTGCCCCGCCCGTCAAGCAGCCCGCCCGTCCGGACGATGCCCAGGCGTGAGCAGCACCCCGTCACGCCTCGTCCTGACCGCCCTCGCCGCGGCCGCCGTCGCCCTCCTCGCGGCCCCGGCCCTGCTGCCGGCCGCTCCGGCGACCGCGGCACCCGGCCGCGAGGTCAGCGCCTACGTCCCCACGTGGGCGGACCAGCACGCCGTCCTCGCCACCGCCGTCGCCTCCCGCGGACTCGTCCGCACCGTCAGCCCCGTCTGGTGGTCCGCCTTCGACGGCGGGCGCCTGCAGGCCCGCACCGGAGCCTCCGACGCCGACTTCCTCGCCACCGCCGCGCAGGCCGGGATCGCCGTGGAACCCGTCGTCTCCCAGGCGTTCGACGCCGCCGAGGCCGTCGCCCTGCTCACCGACCCCGCACGCCGCCGCGCCCACGCAGACGACCTCGTCGCCCTCGGCTCCGCCCCCGGCGTGAGCGGCCTGCAGCTCGACTACGAGAACATCGCCCTCGCCCCCGCCGCCGACGTGGCCCGGCTGCGCGACGGCTTCACCGCCCTCGTCGCGGACCTCTGCGGGCGACTGCACGCCGTGCGGCGCACCTGCTCCGTCGCGGTGATGGCCCGCACCTCCGACGCCGAGGCGCTGTGGCGGGGGCGTTTCGCCACGGGCGTCTACGACTACCGGGCGCTCGGCGCCGCCGTGGACCGCCTGCGGATCATGGGCTACCACCAGCACGGCCCCACCGACGCGCCCGGGCCGGTGTCCTCCCCGTCCTGGTACGACGCGGTGCTGGCGTACGCGGGCGGTCGCGTCCCCCGCGGCCGGGTGGAGCTGGTGCTCGCCGCCTACGGCCACGACTGGCCCGCCACCGGGCGCGCCACCTCGCGGACGTCCGCCGCCGCCCTGGAGCTGGCCCGGGACCGGGGCGCCGTCGTGCGCTGGGACCCGGTGTCGTCCTCGTCGTGGTTCTCCTACACCGACGGTGCGGGTGCCACCCGCACGGTGTGGTTCGACTCCGCCCGCGGCCTGCCGGCCCGTCTGGCCGTGGCCGACCGGCACGGCGTCCCCGCGGTGGGGCTGTGGGCGCTGGGCTACGAGGACACCGGCACGTGGGAGGCGCTGGCCACCCCCCGCGGGCCCCGCGGTGTCGTGCGCACCGTGCGGACGGTGCGCTGAGCACCCGGGTGCGGAGAGGGGCGGCCCCACCGCCCCCGCACGCACGAGCNCCCGCCGCGGGGGGAGGGGGTCAGGCGCGGGCGACCGCGCGGTCGCGCTTGCCGATGAGGCTGAGGCCGATCATGCCGAGGCCCAGCACCAGGTGCAGCCAGTTGTCGGCGCTGTTCAGCGGCACGAAGTTGGCCGGGGAGTCGTGGGAGATCAGCAGGCCGTAGAGGAACAGGACGAGGTAGACGGCCCCGCCGATCATCAGGTAGCTGCGGGCGGCGGCGACGGTGCGCGACATGACCAGGCCGGCCACGCCGAACAGCAGGTGGACGACGTTGTGCAGGACGGACACGGCGAACAGGCCCAGCAGCATCGCGCCGGAGGTGTGGCCGGCGAACTGCATCTGGTCGTAGTTCGTCGTGATGCCGGGGATGAACCCCAGGACACCGACGAGCAGGAAGACCGCCCCGACCGCCTTCGCGATCGTGGGCAGCGGGCTGCGGGTCCGCGACGAGGTGTCGGAGAAGGCGCTCATGGCCTGCACGTACCCGGGGCCGCACAGGGCATTCACAGCGATGCCCGATCGTTACCGGCGCCACCCGGACGGGCGGCCTCACACCAGGCGGCGGTCCCCGGGGTGCACCACCCGCAGCCAGCGGTACCCGTAGCCGTCGAGCGCGACCTCCACCCGCCCGTCGGCGCCCACCTCGCACCCGCCCGCCGCGAGCAGGTCCACGAGGCGGGTGCCCTCCGCGCAGCCCTCCAGCTCCAGGGGCACCGTGCAGGCGTCCGCGCCGAGGTTGTGCAGCGCGAGGGTGCGGGCGTCGTCCCAGGTGGCGCTGTGCGCCAGGACCGAGCGGTGCGGCTGCTCCAGCACCTCGAACTCGCCCCAGCCCAGCTCGGGGCACTCCCGGTAGCGGGAGACGAGCAGCTTCACGAAGGCCAGCAGGGACGCGGGGTCGCGGCGCTGGTCCGCCACGTTGACGTGCTGCGGCCCGAACGGCCCCCCGACGACCCGGCCGGGCAGGTGCTCGGCGGCGGCGGTGGAGAAACCCCCGTTCACCCCCGCGTCCCACTGCATGGGCGTGCGCACCGCGAGGCGGCCCTCGGCGCCCAGGTCCTCGCCCATCCCGATCTCCTCGCCGTAGAAGAGGACCGGGGTGCCGGGCAGGGAGAACAGCAGGCTGTAGACCATGCGGATGCGGCGCGGGTCGCCGTCCAGCATGGGCGGCAGCCGGCGCACCAGGCCCCGGCCGTAGACCTGCATCCGCTCCTCGGGCCCGAACGCCGCGAACACCTCGGCCCGCTCGTCCTCCGAGAGCTTGTCCAGGGTCAGCTCGTCGTGGTTGCGCACGAACGTCGCCCACTGGCTGTCCGGGGACGTCCGCGGCCGGGACAGCAGCGCCTCGGCCAGCGGCCCGGCGTCGGCGCGCGCCAGCGACAGGTACGTCTTCTGCATGGCGGTGAAGTCGAACTGCATCGTCAGCTCGTCCCCGTCGGGGCCGCCGAAGAACGTCTGCTGCTCCTCGTGCGGGAGGTTCACCTCGCCCAGCAGGACCCCGTCCCCGGTGCGGCGCCCCAGGAAGGAGCGCAGCGAGCGGAGGTAGGCGTGCGGGTCGGGCAGCTCCTCGTCCCCGTCCTCCACGCCCATCGTCTCCAGGAAGAACGGCACCGCGTCGACCCGGAACCCCGACAGGCCCAGCTCGAGCCAGAAACCCATGATCCTGGCGACCTCGTCGCGGACCGCGGGGTTGGTGACGTCGAGGTCCGGCTGCTCCTTGTAGAAGCGGTGCAGGTAGTACTGCCCGGCCTCCTCGTCGAACGTCCAGACGCTGTCCTCCTGGTCGGGGAAGACGGGCTCCGGTTCCTGCGCCGGCTTCTCGTCGCGCCAGACGTAGAAGCCGCGGAACCGGGAGTCGCGGTCGGCGCGCGCCTGCCGGAACCACGGGTGCTCGCGGGAGGTGTGGTTCACGACGAGGTCGGCGATGACCCGCATCCCCCGGTCGCGGGCGGTGCGGATGACCTCCACGAGGTCCCCGAGGGTGCCCAGCCTCGGGTCGACGCCGTAGAAGTCGGTGATGTCGTAGCCGTCGTCGCGGTCCGGGGAGGGGTAGAACGGCATCAGCCACAGGCAGGTCACGCCCAGGTCCGCGAGGTGGTCGATGCGCCGGGCCAGGCCCTGCAGGTCGCCCGTCCCGTCCCCGTCGCCGTCGAAGAAGGTCTCCACGTCGAGGCAGTACACGACCGCGGTCTTCCACCACAGGTCGGCGGTGGCGGTGATGCGCACGGGTCACACCGCCCTGGGCGTGACGCCGAGCTGCGGCAGCACCTTCGTGCCGAACACGTCGACGAACTCGTCCTGCTCCTTGCCGACGTGGTGCAGGTACACCTCGTCGAAACCGACCTCGATCAGCTCGTGCAGCCACGCGGTGAGCCGGCCGGGGTCGGAGGAGACGAGCACGGACTCGCGCAGCGCCTCCGGCGGCACGTGCTTGGCGGCCTCGTCGAAGGCGTGCGGGGTGTCGAGGTCCCAGCAGACGGGGGGCTGGAAGACGTTGGTGCGCCACTGGTCGTGGGCGATCGCCAGCGCGGTGTCCTCGTCCGCGGCGTAGGAGACGTGGACCTGGAGCACGAGCCGTCCCCGGCCCCCGGCGGAGCGGTAGGCGTCCACCATGCTCCGCAGGTGCTCGACCGGCTGGTTGATGGTCGCGAGCCCGTCGGCCCACCCGGCGACCCACCCGGCGGTCTCCACGCTCACCGCGGCGCCGATGAACGGCGGCGGCGTCTCCGGCAGCGTCCACAGCTTCGCGCGGTCCACGGTGACGAGGCCGTCGTGGCTGACCTCCTCCCCGGCCAGCAGGGCGCGCATCACGTCGACGCACTCGCGCAGGCGGGCGTTGCGCAGGCTCTTGCGGGGCCACCCGCCGCCGGTGACGTGCTCGTTGGCGGCCTCCCCGGAACCCAGGGCCACCCAGAACCGGCCGGGGAACATCGCCGTCAGCGTCGCCGCGGCCTGCGCAATGATCACCGGGTGGTAGCGCTGGCCCGGGGCGTTGACCACCCCGAACGGCAGGGAGGTCGCCTGCAGGGCCGCCCCCAGCCAGGACCACGCGAACGCCGACTGCCCCTGCCGCTCGCTCCACGGCACGAGGTGGTCCGAGCACATGGCCCCGGTGAACCCGGCCTGCTCGGCACGCTGCACCGCCGCCAGCAGCTCGGAGGGGTGGACCTGCTCGTGCGAGGAGTGGAAGCCGATCACGGTCATGTCCGCAGAGCCTCCCGCCGTCGCGGCCTCCCCGCCACCCCGGACGTGTTCCGCCGGGCGAGCGCGCCGCGCACCCCGGGCTCAGCGCGGCAGCAGCCGGTGCGCCTCGTCGAACGGCACGCCGTGCGCCTGCAGCAGGTCCACCACGGCCGAGCGCAGCTGCGCGACGACGACGGTGGCGGACAGGCCCTGCACGCCGAGGGTGTGCGGCCCCAGCCGCACCGCCAGCTCCCGCAGCCCGGCCACCGCCGGCGGCTGCGTCTCGCCCTCCCACGCCGGCGCGCCCAGGCTGCGCACCACCGCCGCGAGCTCCTCGAACGCCCCGGCCAGGGAGTCCGGCATCTCCTCCCCGTACGTCAGCGCCGTCCGCACCCGCCGCACCGCCACGCGCAGGTTCCGCGTGGCGCGGTCCATGCCCTCCTCCAGCCGGCCCAGCTCCTCCAGCTCACCGCGGCGCCGCCGCCGCAGCGGGGCCAGGCGCCCCACCTCCTGCGCCGTCGAGACCGACTGCGCCCACGCGTCGAGGTCCGCCTGGGTCGCGCGCGCGGCGTCCAGCGCCCGCTGCGCCAGCTCCGCGTCCTGCTCCCGGACCGCGCGGGCGGAGTCCTCCAGCACCCCCGCCAGCCGCGCGCAGTACGACACCGCGCGGGCGCGCACGTCCCGGCGCGGGTCCGAGGGCAGCAGCGCGGCGATCGTCAGGGCCACCGCCGCGCCCGTCATCGCGTCCAGCCAGCGGCCGGGGCTGCCGCCGGGCTGCGGGGGCAGCGCCAGGACGAAGACGGCCTGCAGCGCGGTCTGGTTGACGATGAGGTTGCCCGCGTCGAGGAACCGGGCGACGGCCATGCCCAGCACCACCACGGCGCCGACCTGCCAGCCGCCGTGCCCGATGGCCGCGCCGATCAGGGTGCCGAGCAGCACCCCCACCGTGACCCCGGCGCCGAGCTCCAGGACCCTGCGCAGCCGCTGCCCGTCCGTGACGCCGAGGGAGATGACCGCCGCGACGCACGCGAAGACCGGCGCCGGCTGGTCCCACAGGGCCCGCGCCAGGTACCAGGAGGCCACGGCGCCGATCCCGCACTGCAGGATCTGCCACCACGAGCCCTTCCAGCGCAGGGCGCCGGAGCGCACCCGCGGGCCGAGCGAGGGGAACAGGGCGCCCGCCCCGCGCGTGTCCGGCACCCGGCGATCCTGACGCACCCGCCCCGCGGCGGCACCACCACTAGGCTCGCCCCCCGTGGAGATCCTCGTCGTCGGCTCCGGTGCCCGGGAGCACGCCCTCGTCCGCAGCCTGCTGGCCGACCCGGAGGTGACGCGCGTCGTCGCGGCACCGGGCAACGCCGGCCTGGCCGCCGTGGTGGCCTGCGAGCCCGTGGACGTGTCCGACCCGCAGGCGGTGGCGGACGCCGCGACCCGCCTGGGCGTGGACCTCGTGGTGGTCGGCCCGGAGGTCCCCCTCGTGGCGGGGGCCGCCGACGCGGTGCGCGCCGCGGGCATCGACTGCTTCGGCCCCTCCGGCGAGGCGGCGCGGCTGGAGGGCTCCAAGGCGTTCGCGAAGGAGGTCATGGCCGCGGCGGGGGTGCCGACGGCCTTGGCGCACCTGTGCACCACCGAGGCGGAGGTCGCCGACGCGCTGGACGCTTTCGGCGCGCCGTACGTCGTGAAGGACGACGGCCTCGCCGCCGGCAAGGGCGTCGTCGTGACGGACGACCGGGATGCGGCCCTGGCGCACGGCCGGGCGTGCCTGGAGCGCGAGGGCGGCGCGGTCGTCGTCGAGGAGTTCCTCGACGGGCCCGAGGTGTCGCTGTTCTGCGTGTGCGACGGCACCGACGTGGTGCCGCTGGCCCCGGCGCAGGACTTCAAGCGCCTCGCCGACGGCGACGAGGGCCCCAACACCGGCGGCATGGGCGCGTACTCGCCGCTGCCGTGGGCGCCGGAGGGGCTGACGGAGGAGGTCCTGGAGCGCGTCGCGCGACCCGTCGTGGCGGAGATGGCCCGCCGCGGGACACCGTTCGCCGGGGTCCTGTACTGCGGCCTGGCCCTGACGTCGAGGGGGCTGCGGGTGGTGGAGTTCAACGCCCGTTTCGGCGACCCCGAGACGCAGGTCGTGCTGGCCCGGCTGACGACGCCGCTGGCGGGGCTGCTGCGGGCCGCGGCCAGGGGCAGGCTCGCGGAGGTGCCGCCGCTGCGCTGGCGCCCGGAGGCGGCGGTGACCGTGGTGGTCGCCGCGCCCGGCTACCCCGGCACGCCCCTGACGGGGGAACCGCTCGGCGGGCTGGCGGAGGCCGACGCGGTGGACGGCGCGTACGTCCTGCACGCCGGCACGGCCCTGCGCGACGGGGCCGTGGTGTCCTCCGGCGGGCGGGTGCTGTCGGTGGTGGGCACCGGCGCGGACCTGACCGCCGCGCGGGCCGCCGCCTACGCCGCCGCGGAGCGGGTCACCCTGGCGGGCGGGCAGTTCCGCCGCGACATCGCCCTGGCCGCCGCGGAGGGCTGACGTCAGCCCGGCCCGGCGGCGGGCCCGGCCGGCGCGGCGGCCAGCACGCACCACGCGGTCGCGCTGACCTCGAACGGTGCGGGCGGCAGCAGCTCCCCGCACCGCTCGCGCAGCAGCCGGCGCGAGGGGGCGTCCAGCCCGGCGACGTGGTCCCCGGCCGGCCCCACCCCCAGCGTGAACGGCTCCCACCACTCCCCGGACGAGGCGTAGCGGACCCGGACCTCCAGCTCCGTCTCCACCGAGGGTTCCAGCCCGGCCCGCCGGAACAGCTCCGCGAGGGAGCCCCGCCGCGCGCCCGCGGCCCCCGACTCGTCCCGCGCCGCCGGGTCCAGCGCGCGCACCGCCGCCCAGAACGTGCTCAGCGGGCCGCGCCCGCCGGCGTGGTCCCACACGGACGCGCCGACGACGCCGCCGGGGCGGGTGACGCGGCCCATCCCGGCGAGCGCCGCCACCGGGTCGGCCACGAAGGGCACCACCAGCTGCGCCAGCGTCACGTCGAACTCCGCCGCGTCCCAGGGCAGGTCCTCGGCGCCCGCCCGGCGCACGTCCACACCGGGCAGCCGCGCGGCGGTGGCGGCCACGAACGGGGCCGAGGGGTCCACCGCGCAGACGGAGGCCGGGCCGAGGCGCTCCACGAGCCGGGCCGTGAGGGCTCCGGGGCCGCAGCCGACGTCCAGCGCCCGCTGCCCGGACCGCAGGTCGACCAGGGCTGCGGTGAGCGCGGCCAGGGGCTCGGAGAAGCGGCCCATGAAGCGCCCGTACGGCTCCGCCGCGACGTCGAAGGCCACGCCCCACGGTAGCCCCGCGCAGATCCGGTGGAGGTGGCTCCCGCTCAGCTCGCGCCGGGTTCGAGGAACCGGGGTGTCAGCGGGTCCACGCCGGTGTCCCGGGCCGCGGGCAGCACCGACGGCGGCAGGACCGTGTCGTCGGCCGCCGCGGTCACCGCCTCGGGGGCCTCCTCCACGGCGGCGTCCGGTGCGGGCCCGCCGGGCTCCGGCAGGGGGCTGCGGTCACCGGCCTCCCCGGCGTCGCTGCCCGTGGCCATGGCGCTCTCCAGCACCGGCGCGGGCTGCGCTCCGGCCTCCTGCTCCGTCCCGTCCGTCACGGTCGGCTCCTTCCGCCAGGGGTCCTGCCCGTACCCGCCCCCTCCCCGCCCAAACCCGGGGAGGGGCGGGGTGCGGGTGCCCCCTCCCCGCCCAAACCCGGGGAGGGGCGGGGTGCGGGTGCCTGCTGCCCGCCCACACCCGGAGAGGGGCGCAGGAGGCGGGCCGGGACGGGCGGTGCCCCGCGCGCCGTCTGGGACGATGACGCCCGTGACGACGGCTCCCCTCCCCGGCTCCGCCCCCGACCTCGACGGCTGGCGGCACGTCTACTCCGGCAAGGTCCGGGACCTGTACGAACCGGCCGGCGGCCCCGGGGGCGAGCGCGGCGACGTGGTGCTCGTCGTGGCCAGCGACCGCATCTCCGCGTTCGACCACGTCCTGTCCACGCCCGTCCCCGGCAAGGGTGCGGTCCTGACGGCGCTGAGCCTGTGGTGGTTCGAGCGGCTCGCGGACGTCGTGGAGAACCACGTCGTGTCCACCGACGTGCCCGCGCCGGTGGCGGGCCGGGCGATGGTCTGCCGCCGGCTGGAGATGTACCCGGTGGAGTGCGTCGCCCGCGGCTACCTCACCGGTTCCGGCCTGGCCGACTACCGCGCCACGGGCTCGGTGTGCGGGGTGGCGCTGCCGCCGGGCCTGCGGGACGGCTCCCGCCTGCCGGAGCCGGTGTTCACCCCGGCGACGAAGGCCGCGGTCGGCGAGCACGACGAGAACGTCTCCTTCGCCGCGGTCGCCGCCACCGTCGGCGAGGACACCGCGCAGGAGCTGCGCCGCCTGACCCTGGAGGTCTACGGGCGCGCGGAGCAGGTCGCGCGGGAGCGGGGCATCCTCCTGGCCGACACGAAGTTCGAGTTCGGCCGGTTCCAGGGCCGCACCGTGCTGGGCGACGAGGTGCTGACCCCGGACTCCTCCCGGTACTGGCCGGTGGACTCCTGGGAGCCGGGCCAGGCCCAGCCGAGCTTCGACAAGCAGTTCGTGCGGGACTGGCTGACCTCCCCGGCCTCCGGGTGGGACCGCGCCTCGGACACCCCGCCGCCGCCGCTGCCGCAGTCCGTCGTGGAGCGCACCCGGGCCCGCTACGTCGAGGCGTACGAGCGGCTGACGGGCCGCCGGTTCGGCTGAGCCCCCTCCCGCCGGGCGCGCGGGACGGACCGGGGTGAGCATGGCCCCGTGGCGCTGACAGAGGCAGGAACCGTCCGGCTCGCGGAGCGCACCGTCCCGCGCCTGGGCTACGGCACGATGCGGCTGACGGGGCCGCGGGTCTCGGGTCCGCCGGCGGACCCGGCCGAGGCGCGCCGGGTGCTGCGCCGGGCCGTGGAGCTGGGGGTGCGGGTCCTCGACACGGCCTGGTACTACGGGCCGGACGTGGCGGACGAGCTGGTCGCGGAGGCGCTGCACCCCTACCCCGACGACCTGGTGCTGGTGTCCAAGCTCGGCGCGGGGCGGCGCCCGGACGCCTCGTGGTCCACGGCGCTGCGCCCGGAGGAGTTGCGCGCGGGCGCGGAGCGCGAGCTGCGTCTGCTGCGGCTGGAGACGCTGCCGGTGGTGCACCTGCGCTGGACGCCGAACCGGGACGTGACGTTCGAGGAGGCCCTCGACGCGATGCTCGACATGTCCGACGACGGCCTGCTGGAGCGGGTGGGCCTGTCGAACGTGGACGCCGCGCAGCTGGAGCTGGCGCTGCAGCGCACCCCCGTGGCGACGGTGTCGAACTCCTACAGCGTGCTGGAGCGCTCCGGGGAGGACGTGCTGCGGATCTGCGAGCGGGAGGGGATCCCGTTCCTGCCGTTCTTCCCCCTCGGCGCCACACCCGCGGGGGGCAGCCGGGTGGCGGCCTCGGACCGGCTGGAGGGGCCGGCCCGGCGGCTGGGTGCGAGCCGCACCCAGCTGGCCCTGGCGTGGCTGCTGCACCGCTCGCCCGTCCTCGTGCCGATCCCCGGTACCGGCAGCGTCGCGCACCTGGAGGAGAACGTGGCCGCGGCGGGCCTGGACCTGGACGCGGAGGTGCTGGCCGCGCTGGACGCCCTGTCCTGAGCCCGCCGCCGGTGCGGTTGACTCCCGGCGTGCACGGCTTCCTCGACGTCCTGCTGTTCCTGCTCGCCGTGACCGCCGTGGCCGCGTTCGCGCGCCGCTCCGGCCTGCCCGGCCCGATCCTGCTGGTGCTGGCGGGGATCGCGGCCTCGTTCGTGCCCGGGGTCCCGGAGTTCGAGCTGGACCCGGAGCTGGTGCTGGTGCTGGTCCTGCCGCCGCTGCTGTACTCCTCGGCGATCTCCTCCTCCCTCACGGGTTTCCGCCGCTACCGCCGTCCCATCGGCCTGCTGTCCGTGGGGTACGTGCTGTTCTGCACCGCCCTGGTGGGGGTCGTCGCGCACGCGGTGGTGCCCCAGATGCCGTGGGCGGTGGCGTTCCTGCTGGGCGCGGTCGTGGCCCCGCCGGACGCGGTCGCGGCGAGCGCGGTGGCACGGCGGGCGGGCCTGCCCCGCAAGCTCCTGACGATCCTGGAGGGGGAGAGCCTCCTCAACGACGCGACGGCCCTCACCGCGTACCGGGTGGCGCTGGCCGCCGTCCTCACCGGCGGGTTCTCCTGGGCGGAGGGCCTGGCGCGGTTCGCGTGGGCGTGCGCGGGCGGCCTGGCGGTCGGGCTCGCGGTGGCGTGGCTGGTGCTGCGGGTGCGCCGGCGGCTGCGGGACCCCGTGGTGGAGAACGCCGTCAGCCTGTTCACGCCGTTCGCGGCGTACCTGCCCGCGGAGGAGCTGCACGCCTCGGGGGTGCTGGCGGTGGTCGTGGCGGGCCTGGTGCTGGGGCACCGCGGCCCGCGGGAGGTCGGGCCGGCCACGCGCCTGCAGACGGAGGCGGTGTGGCGGATGGTGGACTTCGTGCTGGAGGGCGTGGTGTTCGCCCTCATCGGCCTGCAGCTGCGGGGTCTGCTGGAGAGCCTGGAGGGGTACGACCCGGCCCGTGTGGCGGGGGCGGCGGTGGCCGTCGTGGCCGCGGTGGTGCTCGGGCGTTTCGCGTGGGTGTTCCCCGCGACCCACCTGCCGCGGCTGCTCTCGCGCCGGGTGCGGGAGTCCGAGCCGCCGCCGCCGTGGCAGGGCGTGGTGGTGGTGGGCTGGGCGGGGATGCGCGGGGTGGTGTCGCTGGCCGCCGCGTTCGCCGTGCCGGTGGTCGACGACTCCGGGGCCCCGGTGCCGGCGCGGGACCTGGTGCTGTTTCTGACGTTCTGCGTGATCGCCTGCACCCTGCTCGTGCAGGGCCTGACGCTGGCGCCCCTGATCCGCCGCTCGGGCCTGCGCGAGGACCCGGTGCCGGACCGGATCGCGGCGGCCGAGGCGCTGCAGGTGGCGTCGTCGGCGTCGCTGGAGCACCTGGACGCGGCGCTCGCCGGGGAGGCGGAACCCCTGCCGCCGGGGGTGGAGGAGCGGTTGCGGCACGCCGCGGAGGTCCGCCGGCTGCGGGCGTGGGAACGGCTGGGGCGGCAGTCGGCGGAGACGCCGAGCGCGGCGTACCGGCGGCTGCGGCGGCAGATGATCGACGTGGAGCGGCGCACCCTGGTGGGCCTGCGGGACTCCGGCCGGCTGCCCGACCCGCTGCTGAGGGAGGCCGTGCACGAGCTGGACCACGAGGAGTCGCTGCTGCTGTCCTCGTGAGGGCGCTGGCGCTGGCGCACACCGGGTGCACCGTGCACCCTGGTCCCCCCGGCGCGGGCCGGGAGGAGGAGGGACGGCCGTGAGCGCGTGCGGGCACGTGGAGGGGCTGCCGGACGCGGCGGCGCGGACCCCGGAGGGCTGCGAGGAGTGCCTGGAGAGCGGTGGGCGCTGGGTGCACCTGCGCCGCTGCCTCTCCTGCGGGCACGTCGGCTGCTGCGACTCCTCGCCGAACCGGCACGCCACCGCGCACTTCGGCACCAGCACCCACCCCGTCGTCGCCTCCTTCGAGCCCGGGGAGCGGTGGCGCTGGTGCTACCTGGACGAGGCCGTGGTCTGAGGGGTCCTCACCCGGCGGCGTGCCAGCGGCTCTCGTCGGAGGCGCGGCGCCGCGCGAACACCCCCGGCACCGACAGCATCCCGATGCCCCACCGGCCGGCGGGGTGGTCGACGCGGCCGTACTCGTCGCAGGCGGCGAGGTAGCGGCGCGTCGCGGTCCGCTCGGAGCGCAGCGCGGGCCGGGGGCGCTCGGCGTCCCACTCGTCGGGTTTGACGTAGAAGCGCACGTCGTCCAGGGACGCGGCGTGCTCGCGCAGCGCCACGCCGAGGGCGGCGTGGTCGGGGTGGGCGTCGGTCCACGTCGTGGTGCGGAACCTGCCGGCGGGGAAGAGGTGCACCCAGGTGCCGACGACGTGCCGGGCGAGCTCGGTGCGCAGCGCGCCGTCGGGGCCGTGGGCGAGGAACACCTGCTCCTCGGGGACCCCGAGGGCGGCGCACGCGGCGAGGAACTCCCGGTCGCGGGCGGCGGAGAACTCCTCGACCGTCAGGGGGGTCAGCCGCCGCGCCCCGGAGGCCTTGCCGTCGGTGACGAGCACGACGACGACGTGCGCCCCGGTGTTGACGTGCTCCTCGATCGCCGGGCCCATCGTGAGGGTCTCGTCGTCCTGGTGGGGCACGAGGAAGACGGCGGGGGAGACGACGCCCGCGGGGGCGGCCATGGACTGCGTCCGCACGGTGACCGGCATCGCCGAACCGTAGCGGCAGGGCCGGAGCGGGTCGGGGGCCCCGTCCCTCAGCGGCGGCCCGCCGCGCGGGTGTGCTCGAAGATGAGGTTGGTCTCGGTGAGGGCCACGTCGGGGTCGAGGTTGAGGTGCCGGGCGACGAAGTCGCGCAGCTCCCCGGTGCTGCCGACGGCGACGTGCAGCAGGTAGTCGTCGGCGCCGGCGACGAAGTACACGTCGAGGACCTCCGGCTGGGCGCTGATGCGGGCGACGAAGGGGCCCATGTGGCTGCGCGCGTGCGCCGCCAGCCGCACGGAGATCATCGCCTGCAGGTCGCGGCCGAGGGCGCCCGGGTCGACGTCGGCGTGGAAACCGCGGATGACGCCCGAGGCGCGCAGGGCACGCACCCGCGTCAGGCAGGTGGAGGGGGCGATGCCGACGCGCTCGGCGAGGGCGTTGTTGGGGATGCGGGCGTCGCGGGCCAGCTCGTGCAGGATCGCGCGGTCCACCTCGTCGGGGACGGGGCGAACGTTGTTCGGGCCGGCGGTCCCCGGAGCCGGGTCCGCCGAACTTCTGCGCGTCACCGGAGCACGTTACCGAATGATGCACCGCTGCATTGCGTCGTGATCGGCGCATCTTCATGCTGGAGGTGGCTGCACGACCGCTGCGCGGGCCCGGGGCCGGCGCCTGGACCGAGGAGCGAGCCATGAGGGTCGGTGTCCCCACCGAGGTGAAGAACCACGAGGACCGCGTCGCGCTGACGCCGTCGGGCGTCCACGAGCTCGTCGGCCTCGGCCACGAGGTGCTCGTGCAGGCCGGTGCCGGTGCGGGCAGCTCCCTGCCCGACGAGGAGTTCGCCGCGGCCGGTGCCCGCATCGTGCCCACCGCCGAGGACGTGTGGGGCGCGGCCGACCTGCTGCTGAAGGTGAAGGAACCCGTCGCGCAGGAGCACTCCCTGCTGCGCCGCGGGCAGGTCCTCTTCACCTACCTGCACCTGGCCGCCTCCCGGGGGTGCACGGACGCGCTGCTGACCTCCGGCACCACCGCCATCGCCTACGAGACCGTGCAGCTGCCCGACCGCTCCCTGCCGCTGCTGGCGCCGATGAGCGAGGTCGCCGGCCGGCTCGCCCCGCAGGTCGGCGCCCACCACCTCACCCGCGCCGGCGGCCGGCGCGGGGTCCTCATGGGTGGCGTGCCCGGGGTGCGCGGCGCGGACGTCGTCGTGCTCGGCGGTGGCGTCTCCGGGCAGAACGCCGCGCAGGTCGCGCTCGGCATGGGCGCGGAGGTGACGCTGCTGGACCTGTCCCTGCCGAAGCTGCGGGAGGTGGACGCCCGCTTCGGGGGCCGGGTCCGCACCGTGGTGTCCAACGCCTTCGAGCTGCGCCGGGCCGTGCTGGCCGCGGACCTCGTCATCGGCGCCGTCCTCGTGCCCGGCGCCCGCGCGCCCAGGCTCGTCGGCGACGAGCTGGTCGAGCGGATGCGGCCCGGCTCGGTGCTCGTGGACATCGCCATCGACCAGGGCGGCTGCTTCGAGAGCTCCCGGCCCACCACGCACGACGACCCCACGTTCGAGGTGCACGGCTCGCTGTTCTACTGCGTGGCGAACATGCCGGGCGCCGTGCCGCACACCTCCACGTACGCGCTGACGAACGCGACGCTGCCGTACGTCGTGCGGCTCGCGCAGCACGGCTGGCGCGACGCCCTGCGCGCCGACGCGGCGCTGGCCCGCGGGCTGTCCGTCCACGAGGGCCGGCTCACGAGCGCGGAGGTCGGCCGGGCGCACGGCCTGGCGGCGGTGGACCCGGCGGAACTGCTGGCCTGAGCGGGCGGCGCGGACCCCGTCCGGGACGAGACGGGCCCGGACGCACCGCAGCCGCCCGGTACGGTCCACGGGCGGCTGCGGCGGTTCGGGGGTCCGTCAGGGACGCAGCAGCGTCACCTGCTCGCGGGTGGTGCCGTTGGCCAGCGTCCAGGTGCCCTCGTCGGTCGGCGCGAGGGTCCACGCCCGGCTCGCCGCGTTGGCCGCCGTGGGCCGGACGAGGACGAGGTCGCCGTCGGCCTCCGTCGCCAGCTGCAGCCGGCTCTTCACGTTCGTCACCGTCGAGGTGGCGGCGCCGGGGACGGCCTCGACGCGCCACTCCTGGCAGGAGTTGTCCGTGCGCTCCTGGAACTCGACGTCCCGGTGGGCCTGGCTGGCGCCGGTGCAGCGCTCGACCCCGAGGACGCTCTGCCCGCCGGTGGCGGCGCCGAGCAGGACCTCGCCCACCGGGGTGAACCGGAACTGCTGGGCGGCCGTCGGGGTGGCGGCGGCCGCGATCCCGAGGTTCGAGCCGTCCACGGTCCAGGCCCGCTGACCGGGCAGGACGCTGCGGACCGCGGTCCAGCCGTCGGCGGCGGTGTCGAAGTTCCAGCGCTGGCAGTCGTTGGGCCCGAAGGAGGCCACCCAGCCCCACTGCGCCACGTTGCCGCCCTGGCTGCACGGGGCGATCTCGGCGACGTTGTTGGTCTCCCGGTTGAGGATCCGCGAGCCGTTGCCGCGGTCGTCGATCTGCCACTGCTGGCACCTGGCCGCGGCGCCGGCCGGAGCGGGGGCGCCGACGCCGATGTTCGCGCCCTCGTGGCCGCAGTCCGGCGTCTGCACGATCTCCCCCGTGGCGCGGGAGGCGATCTCGACGAACGCCGAGCCGTGCCCGGCGGTGGCGCTGGGGTTCAGCGGGTCGCCGAGGACGGGCCAGCCGTTCCTCCAGGTGATGGGGCGGACGTTGAGCCGGGGCGCGCCGGCGGTGGTGGTGTCGTAGTAGTGGTTGACGAAGTACTGCCTGCCGCGGTCCTCCAGCACGTCACCGTGGCCGGGGCCGGCGAACTCGTTCTGGCCGCGCAGCAGCTCGGTGCCGCCGCCCTCGAGGAGCGAGACGCCCTCGGCGTCCACGTAGGGGCCGGTGATCGACTTCGAGCGGCCGACGACGACGCGGTAGTCGCTGTCCACGCCGCGGCAGCAGTAGTCGAAGGAGGCGAACAGGTAGTAGAAGTCGCCGCGCCGCACGATGGACGGGCCCTCGACGGCGTTCGGCGCGTACGCCCGGTTCACGAGGTCGTAGGTCCGGGTGTCCTCGGTGGACGGCTTGCCGGTGGCCGGGTCGAGCCGGATCATCTTCAGCCCGGTCCAGAACGAGCCGAACGAGAGCCACTGCCGCTTCTGGGCGTCGGTGGTGACGTCGGGGTCGATCGCGTTGAACTCCTGCGGGTCGCCGGGGGAGGGCTTCGACTGCACGACCAGCCCCTGGTCCCGCCAGCCGAAGTCGGGGCTGGCCGGGTCGAGCGTCTTCGTGGTGGCCAGGCCGATGACGGAGTGGTTCTGGCCGAACGCCGCGGAGACGGCGTAGTAGAGCCGCCACTCGCCGTTCGAGTAGCTCAGGTCCGGGGCCCACAGGTCGGTGATGGGCCGGTTCACGGCGCTGCCCAGGGTGGGCAGGACCCACGACGGCAGCGAGGAGAACACCGGGTCCAGCTCGGTCCAGGTCACCAGGTCGCGCGAGCGCTTCACGGGCAGGTACGTGTTCGCCCGGCCGGCGTCGCCGGTGATCACCATGTAGTACCAGTCGCCCTCGCGGACCACCGTCGGGTCGTGGGCGATGGTGTCCTGCGCGCGGGGCGCGGCGGGGGCGGGCTGCGCGGCGGACGGGCCGGGCTGGGCGGGCTGCGCGGCGGCGGGCACGGCGACGGCCGCGCTCCCGGCCAGGACGGCTGCGGCGAGGGCGGGGACCCAGGTCCTCGCGAGGGTGGTTCGGATCACGGGCGCACCTCTCTGTGACCGCGCCCACCACTCCGGGGACGCGGGGCGCCGCGTTGCGGCGGCGCTGCGGGAGCAGTGTGCGTCCTTCTTTACAACGATGCAAGCGCCTCTGCGGAACACGTCCAGGACACCGCGGGACCGCTCAGCGGGCGGGCTCGACCAGCAGCAGCGCGACGTCGTCGCCCAGCGCACCCCCGACGTGCGCGCGCACCGCACCCAGCAGCCGGTCCAGCGCGGCGTCCAGGCCCGCGGGCGTCGGTGGGCCCACGGGCAGGAGCAGGCGCGCGGCGGCGGGCAGGTCGAAGAAGGCGCCCTGCGCGTCCCGCGCCTCCACCAGCCCGTCCGTGAAGAACAGCAGCCGCTCACCGCGGCGCAGCTCCGCGGCCTCCACCACCGGCTCCACCCCCATCCCCAGCGGCAGGCACGGCACGGCACCCACCTCCTCCGGCGGGCGGCCCGGCGCCAGCCGCAGCGGCGCCGGGTGCCCGCAGCGCACCACGAGGACCCGGCCGTCGGGGTGCAGCTCGCACAGCACCGCGGTCACGAAGTCCTCCTCCGCCAGCCCCGGCGTGAGCGCCGCGTCGATCCCGCGCGCCACCTCGTCCAGGGGCACGGCCTGCCGGGGCGCGGTGGCGCGGAACGCCGACAGGACCGCGGCGGCCGTGTGCACCGCCGGCAGCCCCTTGCCGCGGGCGTCCCCCACGATGACGCGCACCGCCGGCCCGCTGGCCACCACGTCGAACAGGTCCCCGCCCACCAGCGCGTCCGCGCTGGCCGAGACGTAGCGCGAGGACAGCAGCAGGTGCCCCACCTGCGCCGGCACCGGGTGCTGGATCGCCGTCTGCGCCACCGTGGCGATCTCCGTGAAGCGCCGGATCCGCCGCTCCCGGCCCACCCGCACCGACGCGCTGAACACGGCGAAACCCGCCAGGGCGGCGCTGCCCGCGATGCGCACCAGACCCACGCCGGTCTCCAGGTCGCCGGCCACGGTCGCCGTCAGGTGCGTGACGGCGGCCACCACGGCCAGCGCGACCAGGGTGGTGGCCCGCCAGCTCAGCACCAGGGACGCCGCGAACGGGCCCAGCGCCAGCCACGGCACGACCACCAGCCGGTCCGAGGTCGCCCACTGCCCGCCCCACAGCAGCAGCACCCACGCCAGCGCCGCGGTGAGGACCGCGGTGCGCCGCACGGCGCGGCGGCGCTCCCGGCGCCGGTCCGCGGCGGGACCGGTCACCTCAGGGCTCCCGCAGTTCCGCGACCAGGGTGTCGACCACCGCGACGAGGTCGCCGCCGGCGGCCTCGGCCGCGGCCCGCTGGCGCTGGTAGCTCGCCCCGCGCCGGGGGATCTCCTCGACCGCCGCGAGCTCCTCCTCGCACGACAGGCGCCGCGCCACCGGCGCCAGCCGCTCCAGCAGGTCCGCCAGGTCCTCGGTGACGAGCCGCTCCCGCCCGGCGGCGTCCAGGATGATCTCCGCGTCCAGGCCGTAGCGCGCCGAGCGCCACTTGTTCTCCTGCACGTGCCACGGGGGCATCGTGGGCAGCTCCTCGCCCGCCACCAGCCGGGTGTCCAGGTCCACCACCAGGCAGTGCACGAGCGCCGTCAGGGCCGTCAGCTCCCGCAGGGTCGGCACGCCGTCGCACACCCGCGTCTCCAGCGTCCCCAGCGCCGGGGAGGGGCGCACGTCCCAGCGCACGTCGGTCAGGCCGTCGATGACGCCGGTCACGAGCTGGTCGGAGATGTACGCCTCGAACTCCGCCCAGGTCGAGAACTGGAACGGCAGCCCCGCCGTGGGCAGCTGCTGGAACAGCAGCGCCCGGTTGCTGGCGTAGCCGGTGTCCGTGCCCGTCCAGAACGGCGAGGACGCCGACAGGGCCTGCAGGTGCGGGTAGTGGTTCAGCATGGTGTTCAGGACCGGCAGCACCTTGTGCACCGAGTCGATCCCGACGTGCACGTGCACGCCCCAGATGAGCATCTGCCGCCCCCACCACTGGGTGCGGTTGATCAGCTCCGCGTACCGGGGGTTCTCCGTCACCTGCTGGGCGTTCCACCGCGCGAACGGGTGGGTCCCGGCGCTCATGAGGTCGATGCCGAGGGGGTCGGTGACCGCCCGCACCTGCCCGAGGCCGCCGGCCAGGTCCGCGGCGGCCTCCGCCGCCGTCGCGCAGATCCCCGTGGTGACCTCCACGGTGTTGCGCAGCAGCTCCTTGTGGATGCGCGGGTGGTCGCCGCCGCCGGGGTCGCGCAGCGCGCCGAGCACCTCCCCGGCGCGGCTGGTGAGGTCCCGGGTGGCGCGGTCGACGAGGGCGAGCTCCCACTCCACGCCCAGGGTGGGGCGGGGGGAGGGGGTGAAGTCCACGCGCACCCTCCGAGCCAACCACAGCCGCGCCGCCTCAGCGCCCGGACTCCGCGCATTCCGCACCGGCCCGCCCGGGGCCGCGCGGTGCGCCCGCCCCCGGGGTGCCGCCCGCCGGGGCCACGGGTCTAGCGTCCCGCCATGACCGAGGAGCAGCTCCGCACGGTGGACGTCGTGGTCGTCGGGGCGGGCCCGGTGGGGGAGAACCTCGCCGACCGCGCCGCCCGGGGCGGGCTGGAGGTCGTGCTCGTCGAGCGCGAGCTCGTCGGCGGGGAGTGCTCCTACTGGGCGTGCATCCCGTCCAAGGCGCTGCTGCTGCCCGGGCACGCCCTGGCCGCCGCGCGCCGGCTGCCGGGCGCCGCGCAGGCGGTGGGCGGACCGCTGGACGCGGCGGCCGTGCTGCGCAGACGCACGCAGTTCACCCACGGCCTCGACGACGGCTCCCAGGTCGACTGGGTGCGCTCGGCGGGCCTGGAGCTGCTGCGCGGCACGGCGCGGCTGACGGGGGAGCGCCGCGTGGAGGTCACCGGCCCGGACGGCACCACCACGGTGCTGCACGCCCGGCAGGCGGTGGCGCTGTGCACCGGCTCGGTGCCCGCGGTGCCGCCCCTGGACGGGCTGGACGCCGTCCGGTCCTGGACGAACCGGGAGGCCACCACCGCGGAGGAGGTGCCCGGCCGGCTCGTCGTCCTCGGCGGCGGGGTCGTGGCCGTGGAGCTCGCGCAGGCCTGGCAGCGGCTCGGCTCGCAGGTGACGGTGCTCGCCCGCGGCGGGCTGCTCGGCGGTGCGGAGCCGTTCGCGGGCGAGCTGGTCGGCGAGGCGCTGACCGCCGAGGGCGTGGACGTGCGCACCGGCACCACCCCGCGCTCGGTGGCCCCTGCCGGGGACGGGGACGGCGTCGTGGTGGAGCTGCCCGACGGCGCCCGGCTCACCGCCGACCGGTTCCTCGTGGCCACCGGCCGGCGCCCCACCGTCGACGGCCTCGGCCTGGACGCCATCGGCCTGCCGGAGGAGGCGCTCGACGTCGACGACTCCGGGCGCGTGCGCGGTGTCGCCGGCGGCTGGCTGTACGCCGCCGGGGACGTCACCGGCCGCGCCCCGCTGACCCACCAGGGCAAGTACGCGGCCCGCGCGGTGGGCGAGGCGATCGCCGCCCGGGCGCGCGGCGCGCTCGGCGACGAGGCGCCCGCCTGGTCGCGGTTCGCCGCCAGCGCCGACGCCGCCGCCGTGCCCCAGGTCGTCTTCACCGACCCGGAGGTCGCCTGGGTGGGGCTGACGGAGCGGCGCGCGCGGGAGCGCGGCCTGCGCGTGCGGGTGGTCGACGTGGACCTCGGCACCGTCGCGGGGGCCTCCCTCCTGGCGGACGGCTACGCGGGCCGCGCCCGGATGGTCGTCGACGAGGACCGCCGCGTCGTCGTGGGCGTCACGTTCGTGGGGCAGGGGGTGGCGGAGCTGCTGCACTCGGCGACTGTCGCCGTCGTGGGGGAGGTCCCGGTGGACCGGCTGTGGCACGCCGTGCCCGCCTTCCCCACCCTGAGCGAGGTCTGGCTGCGGCTGCTGGAGGGGTACGGGCTGTGACGACGATCCCGCGCGAGCGGGCGGTGGGGGTGGCCGAGGCGGCGCTGCTGTCCGGCCTCACCGCCCACACCCTGCGCTACTACGAGCGCGACGGGCTGCTGCTGGAACCGGTGGCCCGCACGGTGTCCGGCCGCCGCGCCTACACCGGCGACGACCTGCGCTGGATCACCCTGGTGACGCGGCTGCGGGCCACGGGCATGCCGGTGCGGGAGATCCGCGCCTACGCGGAGCTGTGCCGGCGGGGCGGTCACGACGCCGAGCGCCTGGCGCTGCTGCGCGCCCACCGCGAGCGGGTCCGCGCCCGGCTGGCGGAGGTGGCCGGCCACCTGGAGGCGATCGACGGCAAGATCGCGCTCTACGAGGAGCGCCTGCGCGGGCACGCTTGACTTCGAGCGCGCTCGAAGAGGGACGGTTCCCCCATGACGCACACCACCGGAACCACGACCACGTCCCGCCGCGTCCTGGGCAGCGGCGGCGCCGCGCTGGAGGTCTCCGCGCTCGGCCTGGGCTGCATGGGGATGTCGCAGTTCTACGGCCCCGGCGACGAGCGGGAGTCCCTCGCCACGATCGCCGCGGCCCTCGACGCGGGCGTCACCCTCCTCGACACCGCCGACATGTACGGGCCCTTCACCAACGAGGAGCTCGTGGGCCGCGCGATCGCCTCCCGCCGCGGGGAGGTGCAGCTCGCCACGAAGTTCGGCAACGAGGTCCTGCCCGACGGCACCCGCCGCGTCAACGGCCGCCCCGACTACGTGCGCGCCGCCTGCGAGGCCAGCCTGCGCCGCCTCGGCGTGGACGTGATCGACCTGTACTACCAGCACCGCGTCGACACCACCGTCCCCGTGGAGGAGACCTGGGGCGCGATGTCGGAGCTCGTGCGGGCGGGGAAGGTCCGCCACCTGGGCATCTCCGAGGCCGCTCCCGCCACGATCCGCCGCGCCCACGCGGTGCACCCCGTGACCGCCGTGCAGACCGAGTGGTCGCTGTGGAGCCGCGACGTGGAGGAGGACGGCGTCCTGGCCACCGTGCGGGAGCTGGGCATCGGGTTCGTGCCGTACTCCCCGCTCGGGCGGGGTTTCCTCTCCGGCGCCATCCGCAGCGTGGACGACCTCGCCCCCGACGACTTCCGCCGGCACAACCCGCGGTTCCAGGGGGAGAACCTCCGGCGCAACCTGCGGCTCGTCGACGAGGTGCGCGCGCTGGCCGGCGCGAAGGGTGTCGCCGCCGCGCAGGTCGCGCTGGCGTGGCTGCTCGCGCAGGGCGAGGACGTCGTGCCCATTCCCGGCACCCGGCGGCGGGAGCGGCTGGCGGAGAACGTCGGCTCCCTCGCGGTGCGGCTCACCGGCGAGGAGCTGCGCCGCCTCGACGAGATCCTCCCGGTGGGCGCCTCCGCCGGGGACCGCTACCCGGACATGAGCACCGTGCACCGCTGAGCGGGTCTGCGGCGGGAGGCGGTCCGGGTGCCGCGCCGGTCCGGAGGAGGGCGTCGGCGGGACGTGTGAACATCGGCGCCCGCCCCGGCGGGGCACGGGTCCCGGGCGCTGCGGCGACCTAGCGTGCGGGGGGTGAGACTCCTGCTGAGCGGCGTCCCGTGGGTCGCCTCAGACCTCCTCGCCGCCGCGCTGCTGCTGCTCGGGGCCGTGGCGGTGTGCGTCCTCCTCGTGCGGCGGTGCCGGACGGCGCCCGCCCGGCTGCTCACGGTGCTGCTGGGCGGCTACCTCTACGGGCTCGTGCTGCTGACGCTCCTCCCGCTGCCGACGAACCCGCACCAGCGGGCGAAGGGCGCGGGGGAGCCCCCGCTGGCGTTCGTGAACCTCACCGACCTGGAGGTGTCCTGGACGCCGAGCCTGGGAAACCAGTGGCTGCTCAACGTCGCCATGCTCGTGCCGTTCGGCGTCCTCGCCGGGATCGCCGCCGCCCGGCGCCCCTGGTGGGCCGTGCTGGCGTGCGTGCTGCTGCCCCCGGGCATCGAGGTCGCCCAGCTGCTGGGCAACCTCGCGGCCGGCTACCCGTGGCGGGGCGTCGACGTCAACGACGTCACGGCGAACTGGCTCGGTGCCGCCGCGGGGCTCCTCCTGGCCGGGGTGCCCGCGGCCCTGGCGGTGCGGACGCCCCGCGGCGCGCGCCCGCACGGGCCGGTGTCGCTCCCCGGCCGGTAGCGGACGGGGACCCGCGGCTCAGAACTCCTGCGCGCCCGCCCCGGCGAGGTCGCGCACCTCGGCCCCGCCGAGGTTGCGCACGTGCTGCAGGTAGATCCCCCGCCCCGGCGCCACGAGCAGCCCGTCGTGCACGGGGACCGCGGTGGACGGCGCGACCGCGCGGACGAACTCCACCGTCTCCCTCAGCGCCGCCCACGGCGCGTTCAGCGGCACCGCCAGCACGTCCACGCCCTCCGGCACGGCGGCGTAGGAGTCCCCGGGGTGCAGCAGCGCCGGCTCGCCCTCCGAGCGCACCAGCAGCCCGACGTTGCCCACGCGGGGGACGTCCTCGTGGATGACGGCGTGCTCGCCGCCCACGGCGTGCACGCGCACCGCGCCGAGGTCCACCGACCCGCCCGGCCGCAGCACCTGCGCGCCAACGCCCGCCCCCGACAGGTTCGCCGCGGTCTGCAGCTCCGCGTGCACCACCGCGGCCGGGTTGCGCTCCAGCAGCACCCGCAGGCGGTCCGCGTCGACGTGGTCGGGGTGCTGGTGGGTGACGAACACGGCGTCCACGTCCGTCAGGTCCTCGAAACCCGGGCTGAACACACCGGGGTCCACGAGCAGGCGGGCGGCGGCGGTCTCCACGAGCAGGCAGGCGTGGCCGAGGTGGGTGATGCGCATGGCGGCATCCTGGCGCGCCACCGGCCCGCGCGCAGCGTCCCGCCGGCCGGAGGGCTCAGCCGGAGGGCTCAGCCGGCGGGCGGGGCCCCGTGCGGCAGGGGAGCGGTCCGGCGCCCGGCGGAGAGCGCACCGGCCACCGCCATCACGCACACCGCGGACAGCACCACCAGCAGGGGCAGGTCCCAGCCGCCGCTCACCTCGTGCGCCGCGCCCACGAGCGCCGGGCCGGTCGCCGCCACGGTGTAGCCGCCGGTCTGCACCAGGGCCGACATCCGCCGGTTCTCCGCGGCGTCGCGGGCCTGCACCACGACCGCCAGGAACAGCACGGTGATGCCCCCGCCCTGGGCGGCGCCCGCCACGGAGCACCACACCGGCCAGCCCGCCGGGGCGAGCAGCAGGCCCAGCGGCAGGCACGCCCAGGCGGCGCACACGACGAGCAGCACCAGCCACAGCCGCCGCAGCACCCGCGTCAGCACCGGCACCGCGAACGCGCCGGCCACCGCGAAGATCTGGAACAGGGCGGAGCTGGCGCCGGCCTCCGCGGCGCTGAGCCCCTGTTCGTCGGCGAGCAGCGAGGGCAGCCACGCCGTCGTGCCGTAGTAGCCGAACGCCTGCCCGGCGAACGCCAGCGTCAGGCCCCACACCACGGGCCGGCGCAGCGTGGAACGCGCGCCGTGGTCGGGGACCCGTGCGCCCCCGGCCCCGCCGGGAGGACCACCGCGGGAGCCGGGCCCGTGCCCGCGCCGGCCCGCCGCGCGCACCCACACCACGGCGGCGAGCAGGACCAGCACCCCCCACGCGGCCAGGGCCGCGCGCCACCCCAGCGCCGCGGCCAGCGGGGCCGTCAGCGTGGACGTCAGCGTCGAGCCCACGTTCAGCGTGGCGGTGTAGGCGGCGGTGACCATCCCGGTGGCGCGGGGGAAGTCCCGGGCGATGAGGACGGGCACCACGACGTTGCCCACGGTGATCGCCACGCCGATCAGCACCGTGCCGGCCACCGCGGTGCCCGCCCCGCCCACCGAGCGCAGCACCGTGCCCGCCAGCACCCCCGCCAGGGACACCAGGACGGCGCGGTGCACCCCGGCGCGGGCGATGACGAGGGAGGCCAGCGGGGAGGCCAGCCCGAAGCACAGCACCGGCAGGCTGGTCAGCAGGCCGACCGTGCCGGCGCTGACGGACAGCTCGCGCTGCAGCAGCCCGGCCAGCGGCGCCACCGCGACCAGGGGGCCGCGCAGGTTCAGCGCGAACAGGAGCACCCCGGCGAGCAGCAGCCACGGCAGGGCGGGCACGACGGGGTGGGCGGACGCGGCGGGCCCGGCGGCGGGCGGAGCGGGGCGGTGCGTCACGGGGAGGGGCCTCCTGCGGCCTGGTCCGGGAGGAGCCGGAGGACTTCCGGCGCTGGTCCGAGCGGGCCGCGGTGCCTGGGCCGAGCCTAACCCGGCCCACCGGCCCCGCACGGCACGGGCGGACGGGCCGCGGTGGGCCGGACGGGTGGCCCCCCGCGCGCGGGTAACCTGGAAACGCCGGTGCAGCGCGCCAGCACGTCCCTGAGCACCACCCCTCCGACACCCCCAGGAGCGTCGCGCATGGGCCGCGTCGTCATCGACGTCATGCCGAAACCCGAGATCCTCGACCCGCAGGGCAAGGCCGTCGTCGGCGCCCTGCCGAGGCTCGGCTTCACCAGCTTCACCGGCGTCCGCCAGGGCAAGCGCTTCGAGCTCGAGGTCGAGGGCGAGGTCACCGAGGAGGTGCTCGCCGAGGCCCGCCGCGCCGCCGAGACGCTGCTGTCCAACCCGGTGATCGAGGACGTCGTCTCCGTCCGGGCGCAGCAGGACGTCGGCACCGTGCGCGACTCCTCGGCCGTCGCGGAGGGGGCGGGCGCGTGAGGATCGGCGTCGTCACCTTCCCCGGCTCCCTCGACGACGGCGACGCCCGTCGCGCCGTGCGGCTCGCCGGGGGTGAGCCCGTCGCCCTGTGGCACGCCGACGCCGACCTGCACGGCGTGGACGCCGTCGTGCTGCCCGGCGGGTTCTCCTACGGCGACTACCTGCGCTGCGGCGCCATCGCCCGCTTCTCCCCCGTCATGGGCGAGGTCGTCGCGCAGGCGCAGCGCGGCCTGCCCGTCCTGGGCATCTGCAACGGCTTCCAGGTGCTGTGCGAGTCGCACCTGCTGCCCGGGGCGCTCGTGCGCAACGACCACCAGAAGTTCGTCTGCACGGACCAGCGGCTGCGGGTGGAGTCCACCTCCACCTTGTGGACGTCGGCGTTCGGGGCCGGCGAGGAGATCGTCGTGCCCCTGAAGAACGGCGAGGGCGGTTTCGTCGCCGACGAGGCCACCCTGGACCGCCTCGAGGGCGAGGGCCGCGTGGTCTTCCGCTACCTGGGGGGCAACCCCAACGGCTCGCTGCGCGACATCGCGGGCATCGCCAACGAGCGCGGCAACGTCGTCGGCCTCATGCCGCACCCCGAGCACGCGGTGGAGGAGGGCTACGGCCCGGGTACCGACGGCCTCGGCCTGTTCACCTCCGTCATCGCCTCGGCGCTGATCTCGGCGGTGGGCGCGTGAGCACCGACGTCACGGAGCAGACCCCCGCCCGACCCGGCGCGGGCCTGGACACCGTCTCCCGCGCGGCGGCCACCCCCGGGCACGAGCAGCCCTGGCAGGCGCTCGGCCTCAAGGCCGACGAGTACGCGCGCATCCGGGAGATCCTCGGCCGCCGCCCGACGGGCGCCGAGCTGGCCATGTACTCGGTGATGTGGAGCGAGCACTGCTCCTACAAGTCCTCCAAGGTGCACCTGCGCACCTTCGGGCAGCACACCACCGAGGAGATGGGGAAGCACCTGATGGTCGGCATCGGCGAGAACGCCGGCGTCGTCGACATCGGGCAGGGCTGGGCCGTCACCTTCAAGGTGGAGAGCCACAACCACCCCTCCTACATCGAGCCGTACCAGGGCGCGGCCACCGGCGTCGGCGGCATCATCCGCGACATCATGGCGATGGGCGCCCGACCGATCGCGGTGATGGACTCCCTGCGCTTCGGCACGGTGGACCACCCCGACACCGCGCGCGTCCTGCCCGGCGTCGTCTCCGGCGTCGGCGGCTACGGCAACTGCATCGGCCTGCCCAACATCGGCGGCGAGGTCGTCTTCGACCCCAGCTACCAGGGCAACCCGCTCGTCAACGCCCTGTGCGTGGGCGCCATGAAGCACGAGGACATCCACCTCGCCAACGCCTCCGGCGCGGGCAACCTCATCGTCCTGTTCGGGGCGCGCACCGGTGGCGACGGCATCGGCGGGGTGTCGGTCCTGGCCAGTGAGACGTTCGAGGACACCGGCCCCAGCAAGCGCCCCGCGGTGCAGGTGGGCGACCCGTTCCAGGAGAAGGTCCTCATCGAGTGCTGCCTGGAGCTCTTCTCCGCGGGCCTGGTGGAGGGCATCCAGGACCTCGGCGGCGCGGGCCTGTCCTGCGCGGTCTCGGAGCTGGCCAGCGCCGGCGACGGCGGCATGCACGTCGAGCTGGACAAGGTGCCGCTGCGCGACCCCTCCCTGCGCCCTGAGGAGATCCTCATGAGCGAGTCGCAGGAGCGGATGATGGCGGTCGTCACCCCCGCCAACCTGGAGCGCTTCCTCGCGGTCACCGCGCGCTGGGACGTCGAGGCCGCGGTGCTCGGGGAGGTCACCGGTACCGGCCGGCTCGTCATCACCTGGCACGGGGAGACCGTGGCGGACGTGCCGCCGCGCACGGTGGCGCACGAGGGCCCCGTGTACGAGCGCCCCTACGCCCGCCCGGCCGGGCAGGACGCGCTGCAGGCCGACGCCCCCACCGCCGAGCGGCTGCCCCGCCCGTCCACGGGCGGGGAGCTGCGCGCGACGCTGCTGCGGCTGGTGGCCTCGCCCAACCTGTGCAGCCGCGCGTGGATCACCGACCAGTACGACCGCTACGTCCTGGGCAACACGACCCTGGCCACCCCGGACGACGCGGGCGTGGTGCGCGTCGACGAGGAGAGCGGCCTCGGGGTGGCGCTGTCCCTGGACGGCAACGGCCGCTTCACCCGCCTCGACCCGGCGGCGGGCGCGCAGCTGTCCCTGGCGGAGGCGTACCGCAACGTCGCCACCGCCGGGGCGCGCCCGCTGGCGGTGACGGACTGCCTGAACTTCGGCTCCCCGGAGGACCCGGGCGTGATGTGGCAGTTCGCCGAGGCCGTGCGCGGCCTGGCCGAGGGGTGCGAGCAGCTCGGGGTTCCCGTCACCGGCGGCAACGTCTCCCTCTACAACCAGACCGGCGACCGCGGCATCGACTCCGCGGTCCTGCCCACCCCGGTGATCGGCGTGCTGGGGGTCCTCGACGACGTCTCCCGCCGCGTCCCGTCGGGCTGGCGGGAGCCCGGGCAGGTGCTGTACCTGCTGGGCACCACCCGCGACGAGCTGGGCGGCTCGGAGTGGGCGTGGGCCGAGCACTCCCACCTGGGCGGGCTGCCGCCGCGGGTGGACCTGGCGCAGGAGAAGCTGCTGGCGGACGTGCTGGTGAACTGCTCCCGCGACGGGCTCGTGGACGCCGCGCACGACCTGTCCGAGGGCGGCCTGGCGCAGGCGCTGGTGGAGGGTTCGCTGCGCTTCGGCTCCGGTGCGCGCGTGTGGCTGGAGGAGCTGTGCGAGCGCGACGGGATCGACGCGTTCGTGGCGTTGTTCTCCGAGTCCGCGGGCCGGGTGGTGGTGTCCGTGCCGCGCGAGGAGGAGGTGCGGTTCACCGACATGTGCACCGCGCGCGGCCTGGCGCACCTGCGGATCGGGGTGACCGAGGGTGTGCCGGCGGAGGGCGAGGAGGCCGCGCTGGACGTGCAGGGCCTGTTCCGGGTGCCGCTGGCGGAGCTGCGCGAGGCGCACACCCGCACGCTGCCGGCGCACTTCGGCGGCTGAGCCCGAGGGGGGTGCCCCCGCCCGCGTCCGGGCGGGGGCACCCCTCCGCGCCTCCTCCCGCCCGTCTCCGGGTTTNGGCGACCTGGGAACGCTTCCAGATCGCCGAAACCCGGAGACGGGCGGGAGAGGGGGATCCGGCCCTCAGCGCCCGCCGGTGAGCTTGCGGCTGCGCTGCTGCCGGCCCGGCCCGCCGTAGGGGTAGTCGGCGGGCTCGGGGTCGCTGGCGGCGTCGAGGCGGTCCAGCTCGGCGTCGTCCAGCTCCAGGCCCGCCGAGCCGAGGTTGTCCACGAGCTGCTCCAGCGTCCGCGCGCCGAGGATCACGGACGACACCACCGGCTGCGCCGCCAGCCACGCCAGCGCGACCTGCGGCATCGTCGCGCCGCGCCCGTCGGCGACCGCGCGCACCGCGTCGAGCACGTCCCAGGTGCGCTGCCGCGCGTTGCGCCCGGCGTAGGCCTCGACGCCGCGCCCGGGGTCCTCGCCGAGGCGGGTGGCGCCGGTGGGCGGGGTGTCGCGGGAGTACTTGCCCGACAGCCAGCCGCCGCCGAGCGGGGACCACGGCAGCAGGCCGAGCCCGTTCTCCTCGCAGGCGGGGACGACCTCCCACTCGATCTCCCGCGCCAGCAGGCTGTACTGCGGCTGCAGGCTCACCGGGCGCAGCACCCCGAGGGCGTCGGCGGTGCTCACCGCCTTCTGCACCTGCCAGCCGGTGAAGTTGGACAGGCCGTAGTAGTGGATCTTGCCCGCGCGCACGAAGTCGTCGAGGGCGCGCAGGGTCTCCTCCACCGGCGTCCACGGGTCCCAGGCGTGCACCTGGTACAGGTCGACGCACTCGGTGCCGAGGCGGCGCAGCGAGGCGTCGAGGGCCCGGGTGAGGTGGCGGCGGGAGAGGCCGACGCCGTTGGGTTCCCCCGAGGTGGGGAAGCGTCCCTTGGTGGCGAGCACGACCCGCTCGGTGACGTCGGCGGGGCGCTCGGCGAGCCAGGCGCCGATGATCTCCTCAGAGGTCCCGGCGGTGTAGACGTCGGCGGTGTCGACGAGGGTCCCGCCGGCCTCGACGAAGCGGTCGAGCTGGGCGAAGGCGCCCTCGCGGTCCGTCTCGTTGCCGAACGTCATGGTGCCGAGCGCCAGGTGCGAGACGCTCAGGCCGCTGCTGCCGAGGGTGCGGTACTCCACGGGGTTCTCCTCGTCGTGGGTCGGGTCGTGGGTCGGGGTTCTCCTCCCCGCCCATCTCCGGGTTCGGGCGGTGCGCAAGCGCTTGCGCACCGCCCGAACCCGGAGATGGGCGGGGAAAGCGGAAAGGGGGACGGGTGCTCAGCGGTCGACGAGGGTGACCTCGAAGGAGTAGCGGCTGGCGCGGTACACGTGGCGGCCACGCTCCACGGCCCGGCCGGAGTCGTCGTGGGTGGTGCGCTCCACGGTGAGCAGGCACGCCCCGCGCCGCTCCCCGAGGAGGTGGCACTCCTCGGTGGTGCCGTTGCGCGCGCCGATGCGCTGCTTGGCGACGCGCATGCCGACGCCGCGCCCGCGCAGGAGCTGGTACAGCCCGCGGGCCTGCAGGTCGGCGCGGGAGATGTCGCGGAACTCGGGGGGCAGGTGGTTGTCGAGGACGGCGAGGGGCTCGTCGCAGGAGAAGCGCAACCGCCGGACGTGGAGCACCTCGGTGCCGGGGGCGAGGCCGAGGACGGCCGCGACGTCGTCGTCGGCGGGTTCGAGCCGGTGCAGCAGCACGTCGGTGCGCGGCGCGTTCCCGGAGCGGGTGAGGTCGTCGAACAGGCTGGTGAGCTCCACGGGCCGGGTGACCTGCCCGGAGACGACCTGGGTGCCCACGCCCCGCTTGCGCACGAGCAGGCCCTTGTCGACGAGCTGCTGGATGGCGCGGCGCATGGTGGGGCGGGAGAGCCCGAGGGTCTCGGCGAGGCTGATCTCGTTGTCCAGGCGGGTGCCGGGGGGGAGTTCACCGGAGCGGATCGACGCCTCGATCGAGCGGGCCACCTGGAAGTACAGGGGCACGGGGCTGGACCGGTCGAGCTCCACGAACGGCTCGCTCACGCCACCTCCTGCGGACCGGGCGCGGGGGCCCGCGCTGCGGGGAGCATAGCCCGCGGCCGTAGCGATGTCCTGACGACCAGTTGTCCTGACATTCATTGACACCCGCTGCCGCACGCGGAACAGTGCCCCCGTGCCGGATCCGCGTTCCTCCCGACTGCACGGCCGCATCGCCGGAGCCCCGATCTCCTGGGGGGTGTGCGAGGTCCCCGGCTGGGGCCACCAGCTCCCCGCCCCGCTCGTGCTCTCCCAGATGGCCGCACTCGGCCTGCGCGCCACCGAGTTCGGCCCCGACGGGTTCCTGCCCGCCCCGGCCGGCGAGCGCGCCGAGGTGCTGGCCCGGCACGGCCTGAGCGCCGTCGGGGGGTTCGTCCCCGCAGTGCTGCACCGGCTGGACCACGACCCCCTGCCGGGTGTGGAGCGCGCCCTCGACTCCTTCGGCGGCGCCCGGACCCTCGTGCTGGCCGCCGCCACCGGAGGCGACGGCTACGACGTGCGGCCCGAGCTGGACGAGCCGGAGTGGGACCTGCTGCTGCGCCGCCTGGACCGCATCGCCGCCCGCGCCGCCGCCCGGGGCGTCACCGTCGCCCTGCACCCCCACGTCGGGACCCTCGTGGAGAACGCCGCCGACGTCGAGCGCGTCCTGGACGGCAGCTCCGTCGCGCTGTGCCTGGACACCGGCCACCTGCTGATCGGCGGCGCAGACCCGCTCGCCCTCGCGCAGCGGGCCCCGGGCCGGATCGCCCACGTCCACCTCAAGGACGTCGACGCCGCCGCCGCACGGCGGGTGCGCGCGGGGGAGCTGGCGTACTCCGCGGCCGTCGCCGCCGGGATGTACCGGCCGCTGGGCGCCGGGGACGTGGACGTCGCCGGCATCGTCTCCTCGCTGGAGGGGGCCGGCTACCGCGGCTGGTACGTGCTGGAGCAGGACACCGTGCTGCCCGCGCCCGGGGAGGGCCTGGACGACGAGGCCGTCTCGCGGGCCGCGGTGGCGGACGTGCGCGCGAGCGTCGAGCACCTCACCGGCCTGGCATGAGCGCGGCCGTCCCCCCCGTGCCCACCGCTCCCCCCGCGCAGCCCTGGGACGTCCTGACCGTCGGCCGGGTCGGTGTGGACCTCTACCCCCTGCAGGACGGGGTGGGACTGGAGGACGTCACGACGTTCGGCAAGTACCTCGGCGGCAGCGCCACGAACGTCGCCGTGGCCGCCGCCCGGCACGGCCGCCGCAGCGCCGTCGTGACCCGCACCGGCCCGGACGCGTTCGGCCGGTTCGTGCACCGCGCGCTGCGCGAGCTCGGCGTGGACGACCGCTACGTCACCGACGTGCCGGGCCTGCCGACGCCCATCACGTTCTGCGAGATCCACCCGCCGGACCACTTCCCGCTGACCTTCTACCGCCTGCCCACCGCGCCGGACCTGCAGATCCGCGGCGAGGAGCTGGACCTGGCCGCGGTCCGCGACGCCGGGGTGTTGTGGGCGACCGTCACGGGCCTGTCGGAGGAACCCAGCCGCTCCGCGCACCACACGGCGTGGCGAGCGCGGGAGCGCCGCCCCCTGACGGTGCTCGACCTGGACTACCGCCCGGTGTTCTGGCGCAGCCGCGAGGAGGCCGCCGGGCAGGTGCGCCGCGCCCTGCCGCACGTCACCGTCGCCGTCGGCAACGCCGAGGAGTGCGAGGTCGCGGTGGGGCAGGACGACCCGCACCGCGCCGCGGCCGCGCTGCTGGAGAGCGGCGTGGAGCTGGCCGTCGTGAAGCTCGGCCCGCGCGGCGTCCTCGGCGCGACCCGGGAGCGCACCGTGCTGGTGCCGCCCACGCCGGTCGAGGTGGTCAACGGCCTCGGCGCCGGCGACGGTTTCGGCGGCGCGCTGTGCCACGGCCTGCTCGCCGGCTGGGACCTGGAGCGGGTCCTGGCCTTCGCGAACGCGGCCGGGGCGATCGTGGCCTCCCGCCGGGAGTGCTCCACCGCGATGCCCACCACCGCCGAGGTGGAGGCGCTGCTGCGGGGGAGCGCCCGTGCCTGAACCCGCGCCCGCGCCCGAACCCGTGACCGTGCCCTTCGCCCGCGACCACGCCGGGCTCACCGAGGTGCGCGCCCGCACCCCGCACCTCATCGCCGAGGCGCAGCGCCGCCGCCTGCGCCGGCCCCTGCTCGGGCCGGACGGCCGGCTGCTCGTCCTCGCCGCCGACCACCCCGCCCGCGGCGCGCTCGCGGTGCGGGAGAAGCCCCTGGCGATGGGCAGCCGCCGCGAGCTGCTCGACCGGCTCGTGGTGGCCCTGGCCCGCCCCGGTGTCGACGGGTTCCTCGGCACGCCCGACCTCGTGGAGGACCTCACCCTGCTCGGCGCGCTGGAGGGCAAGGTCGTCCTCGGCTCCATGAACCGCGGTGGGCTGCACGGCGCGGCGTTCGAGCTCGACGACCGCCTCACCGCCTACGACGCCGGGGCGATCGCGCAGGCCGGCCTCGACGGCGGCAAGGTCCTCGTCCGCATCGCGCCGGAGGAGGCGGGAACCCTGAACACCCTCACCGCCGCCGCGGACGCCGTCGGCGCGCTGGCCGCCCGCGGCCTCACCGCGCTGGTCGAGCCGTTCTGGTCGCGGCGCGAGGGCGGCGTGGTCCGCAACGACCTCTCCCCGGAGGCCGTGATCCGCTCGGTGGCGGTGGCGCAGGGCCTCGGGCGCACGTCGGCGCACACCTGGCTGAAACTGCCCGTGGTGGCGGAGATGGAACGGGTGGTGGACGCCACCACGCTGCCCACCCTGCTCCTCGGCGGCGACCCCACCGGCGCGCCGGAGGAGACGTACGCGGCGTGGCGCTCGGCGCTGGCGCTGCCGGCGGTGCGCGGGCTCGTGGTGGGCCGCGCGCTGCTGTTCCCGCAGGACGACGACGTGGCCGGGGCCGTCGACACGGCCGCATCCCTGGTCCGCTGAGGAGGTTCCCGTGACACCGCAGCTCCACCTGCCCGCCGGGTCGACCGCGGCCGGAGGTTTCGACGTGGTCGTGACCCCGGAGTCGGCCGGCTGGGGTTTCTCCGGCCTGCGCACGTTCACCCTGCCGCCCGGCGGGGAGCTGCGGTTCGCCACCGGCCCCGACGAGGTCCTCGTGCTGCCCCTGTCCGGCGCGGCCACCGTCGGCTGCGACGGGCAGGAGTTCTCCCTGGCCGGGCGGGCGGACCCGTTCGCGGGGCCGACGGACTTCGCGTACGTGCCGCGCGAGGCGGACGTCGTGGTGCGCAGCGGCACCGGCGGGCGGTTCGCGCTGCCCGCCGCCCGGGCCCGGCGCCGGCTGCCGTTCCGCCACCAGCCCGCCTCCGCGGTGCCGGTGGAGCTGCGCGGCGCGGGCACGTGCAGCCGCCAGGTGAACAACTTCGCCACCCCGGAGGCGTTCGGCGCGGACCGCCTCATCGCCTGTGAGGTGCTGACCCCGGCGGGGAACTGGTCCTCCTACCCGCCGCACCGCCACGACCGCACGAGCGAGTCGGAGTCGGAGCTGGAGGAGGTCTACTACTTCGAGTTCCGCTCCCTGGCGCCGCCGGGCGCCCCGGCCGTCCCCGGCGGCGTCGGCTACCAGCGGGTCTACGGCGAGCCCGACCGCCCGGTCGACGTCCTCGCGGAGGTGCACGCCGGGGACGTGGTGCTCGTCCCGCACGGCTGGCACGGCCCGTCGACGGCCGTCCCCGGCTACGACATGTACTACCTCAACGTGATGGCCGGCCCCGGGGAGGAGCGGGCCTGGCGGATCTGCGACGACCCCGCGCACGGCTGGGTGCGGGCGCGGTGGGAGGGTGCCGCGGTCGACCCCCGGCTGCCGTTCACCGCCGGCCGGGGCTCCGCCGCGGAGGGGGACCACCGGTGACCGCCACCGTCCGCCTGACGGTCGCCCAGGCCACCGTCCGGTTCCTGCAGGCGCAGTTCTCCGAGCGCGACGGGGAGCGGCAGCCGTTCTTCGCCGGCGTCCTCGGCATCTTCGGCCACGGCAACGTGGCGGGCCTGGGCCAGGCGCTGCTGGAGGCCGAGCTGGGCGCCGACGACGGCTGGGCCCCGCCCGCCCCGCTGCCGTACACCACCGGCCGCAACGAGCAGGCGATGGTGCACACCGCCGTGGGTTTCGCCCGCCAGCGCGACCGGTTGCAGACCCTGGCGGTCACCGCCTCGATCGGGCCGGGCAGCACGAACATGCTGACGGGTGCGGCCCTGGCGACGGTGAACCGGCTGCCCGTGCTGCTGCTGCCCGGTGACGTCTTCGCCACCCGCGTGGCCTCCCCGGTGCTGCAGGAGCTGGAGCAGCCCCACGGCCCCGACGTGTCCGTCAACGACGCGTTCCGGCCGCTGTCGCGGTTCTTCGACCGGGTGTGGCGCCCGGAGCAGCTCCCCGCGGCGCTGCTGGGTGCGCTGCGCGTCCTCACCGATCCCGCCGAGACGGGGGCGGCGGTGGTGGCGCTGCCGCAGGACGTGCAGGCCGAGGCGCACGACTGGCCGGTGGAGCTGTTCGCCGAGCGGACCTGGCGCATCCCGAGGCCGGTGCCGGAACCCGCCCTGGTGGCGGAGGTGGCCGGGCTGGTCCGCGCCGCGCGCAGCCCGCTGCTCGTCACGGGCGGCGGCGTGATCTACTCCCGCGCCACGGACGCGCTGCGCGAGCTGTGCGAGGCCACCGGGATCCCCGTGGCGCAGACGCAGGCGGGCAAGGGTTCCCTGCCGTACGACCACCCCTCGTGCCTGGGTGCCGTCGGTGCCACGGGCACCACCGCGGCCAACGAGATCGCCGCCGGGGCGGACCTGGTGATCGGGGTCGGCACGCGCTGGTCGGACTTCACCACGGCCTCGCGCAGCGCGTTCCAGAACCCCGCGGTGCGGTTCGTGAACGTCAACGTCGCCGGGCCGGACACCGTCAAGCACGCCGGGCTCGCGGTGCGGGCCGACGCCCGCGAGACGCTCGACGCGCTGCGCACCGCCCTGGCCGGTTTCTCCCTGCCCGCGGCGCACCGGGAGCGCTGCCGGCGCCTGGCGCTGGAGTGGGACGCCACGGTGGAGCGGTACCACCGCTCCGGCGCGGGGGAGGCCACGGGCCTGCTCGCGCAGGCGGAGGTGATCGGTGCCGTCGACGAGGTGGCCGCGCCGCGCGACGTCGTGGTGTGCGCGGCCGGCTCGCTGCCCGGGGACCTGCACGCGATGTGGCGGGCGCGGGACCCGAAGGGCTACCACGTGGAGTACGGGTTCTCCTGCATGGGCTACGAGATCCCCGGCGGGATCGGCGTGCGGATGGCCGCGCCGGACCGGGACGTGTTCGTCATGGTGGGGGACGGCTCCTACCTGATGATGCCCACCGAGCTCGTGACCGCCGTGCAGGAGCACGTCAAGATCGTCGTGGTGCTGCTGCAGAACCACGGTTTCGCCTCCATCGGCGCCCTGTCGGAGTCGGTGGGCTCGCAGCGGTTCGGGACGGGTTACCGCTACCGCGACCCGGCCACGGGCAGGCTGGACGGCGGCACGCTGCCGGTGGACCTCGCCGCGAACGCCGCCAGCCTGGGCGTGCGGGTGCTGCGGGCGCGGACCCGCGCGGAGCTGGTGGCGGCGCTGCGGGAGGCGAAGGCGGCGGAGGTCACGACGGTGGTGCACGTCGAGACCGACCCGCGCTCGGAGGCGCCGCGCGGCGGCGGCTGGTGGGACGTGCCGGTCGCGGAGGTGTCGCACGTGCACTCCACCCGCGAGGCCCGCGCGGAGTACGAGAAGAACAGGGCGCGGCAGCGGCCCCTGCTGTGAGGGCTGCGCGGGCAGCGGGTGCGCCGGCGGCGGGCCGGGAGGACGAGGAACGGGGAACGGGTATGGGGACACCGACGAGCACCGCGACCGCCGGGGCGGGCGCCGGCCCGGCGCAGGAGGGGACGCCGGAGCTGCGCGTCGCCGTCCTCGGCGTCGGCACGATGGGGCAGGACCACGCGCGCAGGCTGCGCACCACGACCGCCGGCGCCCGGCTGGTGGCGGTCTCCGACGTGGACGCCGCCCGGGCCCGGGCCGTCGCCGACGAGCTGGGCGCCCGCGCCGTCGCGGACCCGTTCGACGTGATCTCCGGTGTGGACGTGGACGCCGTCGTCGTGGCCACGCCCGCGGCCACCCACGAGGACCTGGTGCTGGCGTGCCTGGAGCGCGGCCTGCCGGTGCTGTGCGAGAAGCCGCTGACGACGTCCCCGGAGAGCTCGCTGCGCATCGTGCGCGCCGAGGAGGCGCTGGGCCGCCGCCTGGTGCAGGTGGGGTTCATGCGCCGCTTCGACCCCGAGTACGAGCGGCTGCGGGCGCTGGTGGTCGCCGGGGAGCTGGGCCGGCCCCTGTTCCTGCACTGCGTGCACCGCAACGCGGCCACCCCGCCGAACTTCACCAGCGAGATGCTCGTCCTGGACTCCCTCGTGCACGAGGTCGACATCGCGCGGTACCTGCTGGGCGAGGAGGTCACGGCCGTCACGGTGCGGCGGCCGCGTCCCTCGGGCACCGCGCCGCAGGGGCTGCAGGACCCGCAGTTCGTGCTGCTGGAGACGGCGGGCGGCGCGCTGGTCGACGTGGAGGTCTTCGTGAACGCCGTGTACGGCTACGAGGTGCGCGCCGAGCTGGTCGCCGAGCGCGGCACGGCCACGATCGGCCTCGCCGGCGGCCCCGGTGCGGGGCTGGTGCGGCGGGCGGCGGGCGCCTGGGGCGGCGCCGTCCCGGCCGACTACCGGGAGCGGTTCGCGACGGCGTACGACGTGGAGGTGCAGCGCTGGGTGGACGCGGTGCGCCGCGGCACCACCGACGGCCCGGGCGCGTGGGACGGGTACGCCGCCGCCGCCGTCTGCGCCGCGGGGGTGCGCTCCCTGCGCACCGGTGAGCGGGTCGAGGTGGCGCTGGGTTCCTGAGGAGCCCCGGAGCCCGGGAGCCCGGGAGCCCCGGAGCCCGGCGGCACCGCGGCCGCGGTGCCGCCGGGCGCGCCGGGTGGCACGATGCCGGGGTGCCACCCCGCCGCCGCACCGACCCCGCCGAGGGCCGCGCGGGGCTCGCCCGCGCGCTGGCCGGCGATCCCGCCCGCGCGGAGCTGGCCGCGGCCGTGCGCTGGACCCTGGAGGAGCTCGCCGCGCGCGCTCCCGGGGGCAGCGTGGAGGTGCGGGTGCCGCCCTTCGGGGCGGTGCAGTGCGTCGAGGGTCCCCGGCACACCCGGGGCACCCCGCCGAACGTCGTGGAGACCGACCCGCGGACGTGGCTGCGGCTCGCGGTGGGCGAGGTGACGTTCGCCGAGGCCGCCGCCGAGGGCTCGCTCGTGGCCAGCGGGGCGCGCGCCGACCTCGGCGCCCTCCTGCCCGTGGTGGAGCGCCCGCCGTCCCCTACGGTCGGACCGTGACCGAGCCGCCCCGCCCCCCCGAGCCCGGATCCGAGCCCGGATCCGGGCACCGGCCCGAGCACCGGCCGGGAGCCGGGCCCGGGCTCGAGCGCCCCGCCGGGCAAGGGGCCGCAGCGGAACCCGCCCCCGGACCCGCCGGCGCGCCGGTGGACGGCGCGGGGGTGCCGGCCGGGCGCCCGGTGCGGCTGCGCCGCGCGCCGCGCTACGGGGCCTTCGTGCTGACCGGCCTGCTCGCGGCGCTCGTGGTCTCCGCCCTCGTCGCGGCGCTGGCCACGCCGAGCGGCGGCTACTCGCGCCTGGCCCTGTTCGGCTACCTCGCCGTCGCGCTCGGCCTCGTGGGCGCCGTGCTCGGCGGGCTCGTCGCCGTCCTGCTGGAGCGCCGCCGCTGAGCGGTGGGCTGCTCCGGCCGGGGGGCGGCCCGCCGCTGCGGATCGCGCAGGGGCGCGGCTGTGGGAGACTCGTGCCGTGGCCCGCGGTGACGGACGTCTGAACCACGACCTCCTCCCCGGCGAGAAGGGCCCCCAGGACGCGTGTGGCGTCTTCGGGGTCTGGGCTCCCGGCGAGGACGTCTCCAAACTCACCTTCTACGGCCTGTACGCCCTGCAGCACCGGGGGCAGGAAGCGGCCGGCATCGCCGTCAGCAACGGCAGCCAGATCCTCGTCTACAAGGACACCGGTCTGGTCTCCCAGGTGTTCGACGAGCGCTCCCTGCAGACCCTGCAGGGGCACGTGGCCGTCGGTCACGCCCGGTACTCCACCACCGGTGGCAGCACCTGGGAGAACGCCCAGCCCACCCTCGGCGCCACCGCCAGCGGCACGATCGCCCTGGCCCACAACGGCAACCTCACCAACTCCTTCGCGCTGCGCGAGATGCTCGCCCGGCGCAACGGCGGCACCGTCGAGGGGGAGCTGAAGCACGGCAACACCACCGACACCGCGCTGGTGACCGCGCTGATGGCCGGGGACCCCGACCACACCCTCGAGGCCACCGCCCTGGAGGTCCTGCCCCTGCTGGAGGGCGCGTTCTGCTTCGTCTTCATGGACGAGCACACCCTCTACGCGGCGCGCGACCCGCAGGGCATCCGCCCGCTCGTGCTGGGCCGCCTGGAGCGCGGCTGGGTCGTGGCCAGCGAGACCGCGGCCCTGGACATCGTCGGCGCGAGCTACGTCCGGGAAATCGAGCCCGGCGAGATGGTCGTCGTCGACGCCGACGGGCTGCGCTCGCGGCGCTTCGCCGAGGCCAGGCCGAAGGGCTGCGTCTTCGAGTACGTGTACCTCGCCCGGCCCGACACGACGATCGCCGGCCGCGTCGTGCAGGAGGCCCGCGTCGAGATGGGGCGGGCCCTGGCCCGGGAGCACCCCGTCGAGGCCGACCTCGTCATCCCGACGCCCGAGTCCGGCACCCCGGCCGCGATCGGCTACGCGGAGGAGTCCGGGATCCCGTACGGGCAGGGCATGGTGAAGAACGCCTACGTCGGGCGCACCTTCATCCAGCCCAGCCAGACGATCCGCCAGCTCGGCATCCGCCTGAAGCTCAACCCGCTCAAGAGCGTCGTCCACGGCAAGCGGCTGGTCGTGGTGGACGACTCCATCGTGCGCGGCAACACCCAGCGCGCGCTGGTCCGCATGCTGCGCGAGGCCGGCGCCGCGGAGGTGCACGTGCGGATCTCCTCCCCGCCGGTGACGTGGCCGTGCTTCTACGGCATCGACTTCGCCACCCGCGCCGAGCTCATCGCGACCGGCCTGGGCGTGCAGGACGTCTGCACGAGCATCGGCGCCGACTCCCTGGGGTACATCTCCACGGAGGGCATGATCGAGGCCACCCGGCAGCCCGCGGACCGCCTGTGCACCGCGTGCTTCACCGGCATCTACCCCGTCCCGCTGCCCGACGTCGAGCGTCTGGGCAAGCACGCCCTGGAGCGCACCATGCTGCCGATCACGCCCGTCGGGCCCCGCTCGTGACCGCGACCGGCACCGGGGCGGGGGGCACGACCTACGCCGCCGCGGGGGTGGACGTCGAGGCCGGCGACCGCGCCGTGGAGCTGATGAAGGCGTCGGTCGCCCGCACCCACGGCCCGCAGGTCGTGGGCGGCTTCGGCGGCTTCGCGGGGCTCTTCGACGCCAGCGCCCTGCGTGGCTACCGCCGCCCGCTGCTCGCCACGAGCACCGACGGCGTCGGCACGAAGGTCGCGATCGCCCAGGCGATGGACCGCCACGACACGATCGGGTCGGACCTCGTCGGCATGGTCGTCGACGACATCGTGGTCTGCGGCGCGAAGCCGCTGTTCATGACGGACTACATCGCGTGCGGCCGGGTGGTGCCCGAGCGGATGGCGGCGATCGTGGCCGGCATCGCCCGCGCCTGCGAGGACGCCGGCACGGCCCTGGTCGGCGGGGAGACCGCCGAGCACCCGGGGCTGCTCGGCCCCGACGAGTACGACGTCGCGGGCGCGGTGACAGGTGTCGTGGAGGCCGACGAGCTGCTGGGCGCCGAGCGGGTGCGCGAGGGCGACGTCCTGGTGGCCCTGGCGTCCTCGGGCCTGCACTCCAACGGCTACTCGCTGGTGCGGCGGGTGGTGGCCGATGCGGGCTGGTCGCTGGAGCGCCACGTCGACGAGTTCGGGCGGACCCTCGGCGAGGAGCTGCTGGAGCCGACGCGGGTCTACGCGCGCGCCGTGCTGGAGCTGCTGGGTGCGGTGGAGGGTGTGCACGCCCTGACCCACGTCACCGGCGGGGGGCTCGCCGCGAACCTCGCGCGCTGCCTGCCGGCGCCCCTGACCGCCGTCGTGCGCCGCGGGACGTGGACGCCCGGCGCCGTCTTCGCGACCGTCCGGGACCTGGGCCGGGTGCCGGCCGCGGACCTGGAGCGCACGCTGAACCTCGGGGTGGGGATGGTCGCGGTCGTGGCGCCCGGGGCCGCGGAGGCCGTCCAGCGCCACGTCGAGGCGGCGGGCGTCCCCGCGTGGGTGTGCGGTGAGGTCCGTGCGCGGCGGGACGGGGACGGACGGAGCAACGCCAAGGGCGTCGACGGGGGAGTGGCACTGCTCGAGGGTCAGCACCCGGGCTGGTGAGCCGGTGGTGCTGACCCTCGTGGCAGAGCAGGTGTTCTCCGGGCCCCGGGGAGCCGGGGCGGGAGCGGTCAGGCCCGCCGCTTCGCCGCCCACTCCTCGTAGTCGTCGTCCCCGGTGTAGCGGGCCCAGGCGTCCGCGGTCTCCTGCTCGTCCCCGGCGTCCTCCGCCCCGGATCCGGAGCGCGCGGAGGCGCTGTATGGATCAGGCCCGTGCAGTTCGCGCTGGAGCGCGTCGTAGTCGGTCTCCGGGCTGAAGTACTTCAGCTGCCGGGCGACCTTGGTCTGCTTGGCCTTCTGTCGGCCGCGCCCCATGGCGTCGACCCCCTCGCGCGTCGACCCGGGGCTGGCGCAGGCGAACCCCGGAGTTTCCTGGTCATCTCTCCGTGGGCCAACGGTACAGGTTCGCAGAGCGTTCCGGCATTCCGGTCCGGCTGAGACACCCGCTCGGGGCAGCAACCGGCGGTCCCCGCCGGACCGGGGCGGATGAGTGCATGCGTACCACGCACCGGGAAGCCCGGCAACGCGGGCGCGGGCCGCGTGCGGGCGGGTGCGTGAGCGGGACCGGCCGGTGCGGGCGTCACGTCCGGCGAGGGGCCGTCTGCGAGCCCGGCGTGCCGGGGCGCACCACGGCGGCGGCGGCTCCACGTCGTGGGTGCCGACCACCACGGGCGCCGCCCGCTCCGGGTGCGGGGCGGCGTGCGGGTCCGCGTCCTGCGGCCACCGCGGCACGACCGGGTGCCCGGCGCGGTGGTCCCGGGCCCCGGCGCGACGGCCGGCGCGACGGCCGGGGACCGCTCGCGGCGCACGGTGCGGCAGGGGCCGCCGGCACCGGGGTGCGGCAGGGGTCGCCGGCGCCCGGGTGCGGCAGGGGTCGCCGGCACCGGGGTGCGGCAGGGGTCGCCGGCGCCGGGTGGTGGTGGCGCTCAGCCGGCGGGGGAGGGCGCCGGTGTGCCGGCGCCGCGGCGCAGGCTGTAGCGGTCGGGGCGGTGGACCAGCGCGGCCGCGCCGACCAGGCCGGCGGAGCCGCCCAGCTCGGCGGGCACGACCTCCGTGCGGCGCATGAACGCCAGCCCCGCGAACTCCGCCAGCCCCGCCTCGATCGCGGGGAAGAGCAGGTCGGCGGCCTGCGCGACACCGCCGCCGACCACCACGCGGTCGAGGTCGCACAGCCCGCTCGCGGCGACGAACGCGGCGCCGAGGGCGCGCCCGCCCCGGGTGAAGGCGGCGCGGGCGACGCCGTCCCCGGCGCGCGCGTCGGCGGCGAGGTCCTTGGCGGTGGCGCCTTCCGGTGCGACCCAGCCGCTCCGGCGTGCCCAGCGGACGAGCGAGGGCCCGCTGGCGAGCGTCTCCACGCAGCCCCTGCCGCCGCAGGGGCACTCCTCGCCGTCGAGGTCGACGGGGATGTGGCCGATGTGACCGGCGTTGGCGGTGGCGCCGGCGTGGACGTGGCCGTCGAGGACGAGCCCGCCGCCGACCCCGGTGGAGGAGACGACGCCGAGCATGGCGTCGGTGCCGCGGCCGGCGCCGAGCCAGTGCTCGCCGATGGCCATGCAGATCCCGTCGCCGGCCAGGACGACCGGGACCCGCCCGCCGCCCTCCGCGACCCGCCCGGCGACGCGCTCCGCGACGCGCTCGCCCAGCGGGAAGTCGCGCCAGGCCCGGATGTTCACCGGGCTGACGAGCGCGCGGTCGCTGTCCACCGGCCCGGCGGAGCTGATGCCGATCCCGGACGGGCCGCGGGCCCCGGCGGCCGGCAGGACCCGGTCCAGCAGCGTCGCCACGGCGGCGAACACCACCTCGGCGTCGGGCGAGACGGGCGTCGCGACGACGTCGTAGGCGCCGGTCCGCCCGTGCGCGTCGACGAGGGCGGCGGCGAACTTGGTGCCGCCGATGTCGATCGCGAGGACGGGCCGGTCGTCCGCGGAGCCGGCGGGGTGCCCGGCGAGGGGAGGGGCGGCGGTCGATGTCATGGTGCTGGAACCTCTCCGGATCCGCGGGGGACGAGACGGGTGGGCAGGACGACGGACGACGCCTCGTCGGCCAGTCGGCCCTCGGCGCGCGCCAGGGCGAACTCCGCCCCGATGCGGCCCATCTCCTCGGGTTCGTGGGCGACGACGCTGACGCCGAGGACGTCGGCGAGGGCGAAGTCGTCGAAACCGACGAGGGCCGGCCGGGGAACCCCCGGTGGGAGCGACTGCAGGGCGCGCAGGGCGCCCAGTGTATTCCTGTTGTTTGTGGTGAACAGCGCCGTCGGGGGTTCGGCCAGTTCCAGCAGCTGCCTGGTGAGCTGCTCGGCTGAGCCCTCGTCGTGGGACTCGCTGCGCAGGTAGCGCTGCCACTCGCGGATCCCCGCGGCGCGCAACGCCTCCACGAAACCGGCGGCGCGCTCCCGGTGCGTCGAGAGGCGGGAGAAGTCCCCGACCAGGCCGATGCGCCGGTGGCCGAACCCGAGCAGGTGCTCGGTGGCGGTGCGGGCGCCGCGCCGGTTGTCCAGCACGATGGAGTCGGCGGACATCCCCACCGGCCGGCGGTCCAGGAAGACCACCGGCATGCCGTGCTGGCGTTCCACCTCGAGGTACGCGTTGTCCTCGGACGCGGGCACGATCAGCAGGGCGCGTGCCCGGCGCTGCACCAGCCCCTCCGCCAGGGCCCGCTCCAGCGCCGGGTCCTCGTCCGAGCTGCACGTCACGAGCTGCAGGTCGTGCTGCCGCAGGAGGAGCTCGGCGCCGCGGGCGATCCGGGCGTAGAACGGGTTGGCGAGGTCGCCGATGACGAGCCCCACCATCGTGGAGCGTGCTCCCTGGCGCAGCTCCCGGGCCAGGCCGTTGAGCCGGAACCCGAGCTGCTCGGCGGCGGTGCGCACGCGCAGGGAGGTGACCTCGCGGACGTGGGCGTCGCCGTTGAGGGCGCGCGAGGCGGTCTTGATGCTCACCCCCGCGAGCTCCGCCACCTGGCGCAGGGTGGGGCGGGTCTCCGCGCCCCAGGATGCCTTGCCCGCCTCGGTCACGGTCGGTTCTCCGCATCGTTGCGTGTCGTCGTGTGGCTCTCCGGGACACCGGGAGCCGGGTCAGGATGACAGCGATGTCATGGACTTGACCAGTCCTCAGCGCGAAGTCGTCCCTGCTCAGCAGGCTTTACCAAGCTGTGACCAGCTTCTGCCTGAACCGGTTCTTGACACCGATGTCATGTCAGGCGACGCTTCGGGCACCGGATCGGAACCGCACCGGCCGGCCCCGTCGAGGGGGCCGGGTGGGCGGTGGCGGTCCACCACCGTGCGGCGAGGCCGGGAACCCGGTCGCGCCCGACCAGCACCGGGAGCCGACGTGACGGAGCGCCAGCGGGTCATCCCCGCCGCGGTCGTGGCCGGTCGGCTGCCGCGCAGGGCGGTGGTGGCCGGGGTGCTCCCCGCTCCTGCCGGCCCGCTCCCGGCCGCGTGGCGGTCGGGCGGGCCGCCCGGCGCGGTGCGCGGCTCCTGCCGGGGTGGGTGGCTGTGGCGGTACCCCGGGCTCGGGGAAAGCCGGTCGAAGGCTCTGCTTAACCGGTATAGTTGCTTTTCAGGCACCTGAGGAGAGGTGGCGGTCCGCCGCTCTCCGGTTCCAGTCAGCGCGTTCCAGCGCAGTGATCACAAAGCTGTGACATCACGATCGAGGGGTCCCCATGAACTCGCAGTCCTCCACCCGTCGCCGCCGTGGCCTCGCCGTCGCCGCAGCACTGACCGGAGCAACCGTCCTCCTCACCGCCTGCGGCAGCTCCGGAAGCGGCCAGGCGCCGGGCAACAGCGGCGCCACCCTGGTCGCCTACACCGGCCAGGCCGGCGACTGGCAGGCGAACTTCAACCCGTTCTCCCCCTCCGAGATCCAGGGCCGCGCGTCCATCTTCGAGGTGCTGTTCTTCATCAACAAGGCGCAGCCGGGCGAGCCCAAGCCGCTCCTCGGCGAGAGCTTCGCGTGGAACGCGGACGGCACCGAGCTCACCGTCAAGACCCGCTCGGGCGTGAAGTGGCACGACGGGCAGCCCTTCTCCGCGAAGGACGTCGCCTTCACGTTCAACATGATCAAGGAGAACGAGGCCCTCAACAACTCGGGCTTCGACGCCGAGGTCACCGCGACCGACGACACCACCGTCGTGTTCACGTGGCCCACGCCCGCCTTCACCCAGGGCCCCGACATCATCAGCCAGACGTTCATCGTGCCCGAGCACATCTGGAGCAAGATCGCGGACCCGGCGAAGGACGCCATCGAGAAGCCGATCGGCACCGGCGCCTTCAAGTTCGGCGACTTCAAGGCGCAGGCCTTCACCCTCGTCGCGAACGAGGACTACTGGGGCGGCGCGCCGGCGATCAAGACGATCCGCTTCCCCGCGCTCTCCGGCAACCAGGCCGGCGCCGACGCCATCGCCGCCGGCACCATCGACTGGCAGACCGGCCCCATCCCGGACATCCAGAACGTCAGCAAGAACTTCCCGAACTACGACAAGGGCACGGCCGCCCAGAACCAGATGGTCCTGGCGACCTGCGCCAACCCCGCCCTCGGCTGCAAGGGCCCGCAGACCGACCCGGCCGTCCGCCAGGCGATCTTCTACGCGATCGACCGCACGCAGCTCAACCAGCTCGCGTTCGAGAAGACGGCCTCCCCGATCTCCCCGAGCTTCGCGCTCACCGACACGCAGGAGGAGTTCATCTCCGACGCGGTCGAGCCGAAGATCGCCCCGGACAAGGCCGACGCCGCGAAGTCCGACCAGCTCCTCACGGGCGCCGGCTGGACCAAGGGCGCGGACGGCATCTACGAGAAGAACGGCGAGAAGCTCAAGCTCACCATCGAGGTCGTCACCGGCTGGACCGACTACATCACGGCCATCCAGACGATCTCCGAGCAGGCGAAGAAGGCCGGCATCCAGCTCGAGGGCGCCCAGTCGTCCTGGAACGAGTGGACCGACAAGCGCACCAAGGGCAACTTCCAGCTCGCCATCGACTCCCTCTACCAGGGGCCGGCCGCCGACCCGTACTACGTCTACAACTACTTCTTCGTCACCGCGCAGACCAAGCCCGTGGGCGAGACGTCCGGCAACAACTACGCCCGGTACTCCAACCCGCAGGTCGACGCCGCCGTCGACGCGCTGAAGGGCCTGCCGCTGGAGGCCGAGGCCGAGCGCAAGCCGCACTTCGACACGATCCAGACGGCGCTCTACGCCGACATGCCGTACATCCCCATCCTCACCGGTGGCACGACGAGCATCTGGAACGTCAAGAAGTTCACCGGCTGGCCGACCGACGACAACCAGTACGCCTTCCCCGCCGTCTGGTCGCGCATCGACGCCGCCGAGATCTTCAAGACCCTCAAGCCGGCCGGCAGCTGACGCGCCCGGGCCGGGCACCCCGCGAGCCAGAGCGGGGTGCCCGGCCCGACGTCATCCTCCCGACCCGACGGCAGACAGGGAACAGGTGCAGCCGTGAACTACGTCCTTCGAAAGCTCGGTTTCTACGCGGTGGCCGCCTGGGCGGCGATCACCCTCAACTTCGCCATCCCGCGGATGCTCCCCGGTGACCCCGTCGACATCCTGCTCGCCAAGCTCGCCGGCCGCGGCGGCCAGATCACCCCGGCCACCCGGGCCGCCGTGGAGGCCATGCTGGGCGGCGACTCGGACGCCTCGCTGCTCTCCCAGTACTGGACCTACCTGCGGAACCTGGCGCGCGGCGACCTGGGGACCTCGGTCAGCTACTACCCGGCCCCGGTGAGCGAGGTCATCGGCGCCTCCATGCCGTGGACCATCATCCTCATCGGCCTGGCCACCACCCTGGCCGCGGTGCTCGGCGTCGCGCTCGGCGCGTTCGTGGGCTGGCGCCCGGGGTCCTGGCTCGACTCCCTCGTGCCCGCGACCACCCTGCTGGCCGCGGTGCCGTACTTCTGGCTGTCCCTGGTGCTGGTGTACTTCCTCTCCCGCAAGGCCGGCCTGTTCCCCAGCCAGGGCGGGTACGACGTGGTGCTCGACCCGGGGTGGAACGCGGACTTCATCTCCTCCGCGCTGTACTACGGCTTCCTGCCGGCGCTCACCATCGTGCTCGCCTCCGTCGGCGGCTGGCTGCTCGGGATGCGCAACATGATGGGCTCGACGCTGTCGGAGGACTACGTCCTCACCGCCCGGGCCAAGGGCCTGCCCGGCAGCTGGGTCATGCGCAACTACGCGGCGCGCAACGCCGTCCTGCCCTCGATCGCCGGTTTCGCGATCTCCCTGGGCTTCGTCGTCTCCGGCTCGGTCGTCACCGAGCAGGTGTTCTCCTACCCGGGCATCGGCAACCGCCTGCTCGGCGCCGTGACGAACAACGACTACGCGCTCATGCAGGGCGTCTTCCTGTACATCACCCTGGCCGTGCTCGGCGCCAACCTCGTCGTCGACCTGCTGTACGGCCTCATCGACCCGCGCACGCGGGCCAAGGCCTGAGGGCGGAGGATCCATGACGAACATTCAGCCCCTGACCGAGATCACGGTCGCGGACTCCACCGAGGTCCTCGCCGCGGCCGACGCGGAGCACGGCGGGAAGCCGAAGCCCGCGTGGCGCCTGATGCTGCCGACGATGACGCCCTGGCTCGCCCTCGGCCTCATCCTCGTCGGCGGCATCACCCTCTACGGCACCTTCGCCCGCTTCTTCGTGGGCGACCCGAACGCGATCCGCGACATCGGCCTGTCGGCGCCGTCGTCCGAGCTCTGGCTGGGCACGACCCAGACCGGCCAGGACATCTTCGCCCAGCTCGCGCACGCCACCTGGGGCTCGCTGCAGATCGGCTTCCTCGTCGGCATCATCGCCACGGTCCTGTCCGCGTTCTTCGGCATCTACGGCGCCTACCTCGGCGGTTTCGCCGACGAGGCGTTCTCCCTCCTCTCGAACGTCTTCCTCGTCATCCCCGGCCTGCCGCTGGTCATCGTGATCTCCGGCTTCGTGCCGCGGGAGAGCCGCGGGCTGTGGACGATCGCGGTCGTGCTGGCCATCACGAGCTGGGCCGGCGCGGCGCGCGTCCTGCGCGCGCAGACCCTCTCGGTGCGCAGCCGTGACTACGTCTCGGCCTCCCGCGTCTCCGGGGAGCGTGCGTGGCGGGTCATCGCCGTGGAGATCCTGCCGAACCTGCTGCCGGTGCTGGCCTCGCAGTTCGTCTTCGCGGTCATCGCGGCGATCCTCGGCGAGGCGGGCCTGGCCTTCCTCGGCCTCGGTGCCTCCAACGCCTCGACGCTCGGCACCATGCTGTTCTACGCGCAGAACGGCTTCGCGCTCCCGCTGGGCGCGTGGTGGTGGTTCGTCCCGCCGGGCCTGCTCATCGCCCTGTTCGGCATGGGCCTGGCGCTGATCAACTTCTCGATCGACGAGATCATCAACCCCAAGCTGAAGAACGTGCGCCTGCACAGCAAGCGGGCGCGCCAGCTGGCCAAGGCGGAGAAGAAGGCGGCTGCGGCATGAGCGCCACCCTGGAGAACGAGCGGCCCACGTTCCGCGGGCCCCGGCGCGAGCCGGTCCTGACCGTGCGGGACGTCACGGTCGTCTACGAGACCGAGAAGCCGGTCACGGCGGTCAAGGACGCGAGCTTCCAGCTCGGGCGCGGGGAGATCCTGGGCCTGGCGGGGGAGTCCGGCTGCGGGAAGACGACCCTCGCGTACGCCGTCAACCGGCTGCACCAGCCGCCGGCCCGCATCGCCTCGGGGTCGATCACCTTCCACGACCGCGACGGCGACGACGTCGACGTCCTGGCCCTGGAGGACGAGCAGCTCCGCAGCTTCCGCTGGTCGAAGCTGTCCATGGTGTTCCAGGGCGCGATGAACGCGCTCAACCCGGTGCGCACCATCGGCTACCAGCTCGACGACACCCTGCGGGCCCACCAGCCGGGCATGGACAAGGCCGCTCGCCGCAAGCGCTCGGCGGACGTGCTCACCCGTGTCGGCGTGGACCCGATCCGGCTGAAGTCCTACCCGCACGAGCTGTCGGGCGGTATGCGCCAGCGCGTGATGATCGCCATGGCCATGCTGCTCGAGCCCCAGCTCATGATCATGGACGAGCCGACGACCGCGCTCGACGTGGTCGTGCAGCGGGACATCCTGCGGGAGATCGTCCGGCTGAAGGACGAGCTGGACTTCGCGGTCATCTTCATCACCCACGACCTGCCGCTGCTGCTGGAGATCTCCGACCGCATCGCGGTCATGCTGCGCGGCGAGATCGTCGAGCTGGACGCCGCGGAGAACCTGTACCGCAACGCCGCCCACCCGTACACCCGCAAGCTGCTCGGGTCGTTCCCGAGCCTGAGCGGCGAGCGCGGTGCGTTCATCCGCACCGGCGTCGACGAGTTCGAGGAGAAGGCGTGACCAGTGCAGAGGTGACGAACCTCGTCAAGGACTACTCCATCCGCAACGGCCTCAAGCGCACCCACCTGCGCGCCGTCGACCGGGTCAGCTTCAGCCTGCTGCCCGGCCGCACCGTGGCCCTCGTCGGGGAGTCCGGCTCCGGCAAGTCGACCATCGCGAAGCTCCTGACCCGCCTGGAGAAGCCCACGTCGGGCTCCATCGACGTGCGCCTCGACGACCGCACCCCCGTCCACGGGTCGGTGTACCGCAGGCACGTGCAGATGGTGTTCCAGGACCCGTTCGCCTCGCTCAACCCGTTCCACTCCATCGAGCACCACGTCGCGCGGCCGCTGGTCATCCACGGCCGCACGAAGGGGCGGGCGCAGACGCACCAGCGGGTCGTGGAGATGCTGGAGCGGGTGAACCTGACCCCCGCCGAGGTCATGGCCGCCCGCCGTCCGCACGAGCTGTCCGGCGGTCAGCGCCAGCGCGTCGCGATCGCCCGGGCCCTCGCCCCGGGTGCGCAGGTGCTCATCGCCGACGAGCCCGTCTCCATGCTCGACGTCTCGATCCGCCTCGGGGTGCTCAACCTCCTCGGCCGGCTGCAGCGCGAGGACAACCTGGCGGTGCTCTACATCACCCACGACCTCGCGACCGCGCGGCACTTCTCCGACGAGATCCTCGTCCTGTACCGCGGCCGGGTGGTGGAGCGGGGCCCCTCCGACGAGGTGATCCTCAACCCGCAGCACGAGTACACCAAGCTCCTCGCCCTCGCCGCGCCGGACCCCGAGCGGGTGGGCCGGGTCATCTCCTCCGAGACGGCACCGGACCGCTCCAAGATCGACAACTCGGTGTGCTTCAACCACTTCCTCGGGAAGTGGGAGACCATCGACGAGGCGCAGGCCCGGGTCGCGGGCGAGCAGCGCGGAACCGCGCGCGCGAGCGCCTGACGTGGACGGCCCCCGCCCGGCGGGGGCCGTTCGGCGCCGATCCGCAGAACCGGTTCAGCTCCGCGGTGCCGGCGCCGTATCGTGGAGCGGTGCCTCCCGCCGGACCTCTGCAGGAGCCCGTGCGGCACGACCCGCGCGCGGCGCGGACCCGCCGCCGGCCGGGCCCCCCGGGGACCACGACCGACACCACGACCCAGACCACGACCCAGAAAGAGGCCCGCATCGTGACGACCGATGCCCTGAGCGTGCCGAGCCAGGCGGGAACTGGCCCCGCCCCGACCGCGACCCCGGTCACCACGACGTCGCTGGACACCGCGGCGGGTCTCGCGTGGACCGTCCAGGCCCTCTCCGGCCCCGTGCCCGAGGCGTCCGCGGCGCTCCTCGCCGCCCCCGTGCCCGCCACCGTGCCCGGTGTGGTGCACACCGACCTGCTCTCCGCCGGGCTGATCCCCGACCCGTTCGACGGGGACAACGAGGCCCTGCTGGCGTGGATCGGGCGCACCTCCTGGGTCTACCGGGCGACGTTCCCCTGGTCCGCCGACGGGCGCGCCCGCCAGGACCTCGTCGCCGAGGGCCTGGACACCGTCGCCGTCGTGCGCCTCAACGGCACCGAGGTCGGCCGGGCCGCCAACCAGAACCGCACCCACCGCTTCGACGTCACCGCCCTGCTGCGCGAGGGCGACAACGAGGTCGAGGTCGAGTTCGAGGCGACCGTCGACGCCGCCGAGCGCCTCTCCGCGCTCCTCGGCCCGCGCCCCCACGTGAACCACCACCCGTACAACGCGATCCGCAAGACCGCCAGCAACCACGGCTGGGACTGGGGCATCGACGTCGCCACCGTCGGCATCTGGCGCTCGCTGTCCCTGCAGTCCTACGACGCGGTGCGCATCGCCGCCGTCCGCCCCCTGGCCACCGTCGAGGGCACCACCGGCGTCCTCACCGCCCACGTCGACCTGGCCTGGGTCGAGGGCGCCACCGGCACCGCGACCGTCGCCGTCGGGGTCGCCGGGCGCACCGCCGAGGCGAGCGCCGAGGCCGGGCAGGCCTCCGTCGTCGTGCCCGTCCGCGTCGAGGACGTCGCCCTCTGGTGGCCCCGCGGGTACGGGGAGCAGAACCTGCACGACGTCACCGTGACGCTCGCGAGCGGTGCCGGCACCGAGGGGTGGTCCGCGCGCGTCGGCTTCCGCACCGTCACCGTCGACACCGCCCCCGACGACGCCGGCAGCCCGTTCACCGTCTCCGTGAACGACCGGCCCGTCTACGTGCGCGGCGCCAACTGGATCCCCGACGACCCGTTCCTGCCGCGCATCGACCGCGCCGCCTACGAGCGCAGCATCCGCGACGCCGTGGACGGCAACATGAACCTGCTGCGCGTCTGGGGCGGCGGGATCTACGAGAGCGAGGACTTCTACGACCTCTGCGACGAGCTCGGCGTCCTGGTGTGGCAGGACTTCCTCTTCGCGTGCGCGGCGTACTCGGAGGAGGAGCCCCTGCGCTCGGAGGTCGAGGCCGAGGCCCGCGAGGCCGTCACCCGCCTGAGCCGGCACGCCAGCCTCGCGCTGTGGAACGGCTGCAACGAGAACATCTGGGGCTACGTCGACTGGAAGTGGCGCGCGCCGCTGGCCGGTCGCACCTGGGGTGCCGGGTACTACTTCGACCTGCTGCCGAGCATCGTCGCCGAGCTGGACCCGCGCACCCCCTACTCGGCGGGCAGCCCGTTCTCCTACTCCGAGTTCCTGCACCCCAACGACCAGAACCACGGCACGATGCACATCTGGGACGTCTGGAACCAGGTGGACTACGACGTCTACCGCAGCTACACCCCGCGGTTCGTCTCGGAGTTCGGCTTCCAGGGCCCCCCCGCCTGGTCCACCCTCGCCTCCGTCGTCCACGACGAGCCCCTCGACCCCTACGGGCCGCAGATGCTCGTCCACCAGAAGGCCCACGAGGGCAACCTCAAGCTGGAGCGCGGCCTCGGGAAGCACCTGCCGAGGTGGCGCGACATCGACGGGTGGCACTGGGCGACCCAGCTCAACCAGGCCCGCGCCATCGCCTTCGGCATCGAGCACTTCCGCAGCCTGTTCCCGCACAACACCGGCGCGGTCGTGTGGCAGCTCAACGACGAGTGGCCCGTCGTCTCCTGGGCCGCCGTCGACAGCGCCGGCATCCGCAAGCCCCTGTGGCACGCGCTGCGGCGGGTGTTCGCGGACCGCCTGGTCACCGTCCAGCCCCGCGAGGGGGTGCCCACGGTGGTCGTGCACAACGACAGCGACGAGGCCTTCAGCGCCGACCTGACCGTCACCCGGCGCAGCACCGCCGCGGGCAGCGACGTCCTGGCGCAGCAGGTCGTGCGCGTCGAGGTCGGCCCCCGCTCGGCCGTGACCGCCCCCCTGGGGGAGGGCGTGCTGGCCGTGGCGGACCCGGCGGCGGAGTTCCTGCACGTCACCACCCCCGCGGGCGCGGAGCCGGCGTTCTGGTGGTTCGCGGAGGACACCGCCCTGCGGCTCGTGGAGCCGGGCAACGGGCTGGACGTCGAGGTCACCCGCACCGCGGCCGGCTACGACGTGCGCGTCACCGCCCTCGCCCTGGTGAAGGACGTGTCGCTGTTCCCGGACCGGCTCGACGCCACCGCCCGGGTGGACTCCGGCCTCGTGACGCTCGTCGCGGGCCAGAGCCACACCTTCACGGTCACCTCCCCGGAGCTGGCCGACCCCACCGCCCTGGCGGCTGCGCCGGTCCTGCGCAGCGCCAACGACCTGGTGGGCTGACCAGACCCCCGCGCCCCGCGTCCGGATCACCGGGCGCGGGGCGCGGGCCTCAACCCGCCGCCACCACCCGGTCGCGGCCGGACCGCTTGGCCGCGTACAGCGCCCCGTCCGCGGCGGCCAGCAGCGCATCGGGGTGCCGGCCGTCCGGCGGTGCGGTGGCGACCCCGATCGACACGGTCACCCGCACCACCGCCCCGTCGCGCGAGCGCGTCCGCAACCGCGCGCACCGGCGGCGCAGCTCCTCCGCGCGCTCGGCGGCCTCGACGGCGCCGGAGCCCGGCAGGAGCACCACGAACTCCTCCCCGCCGAGCCGGGCCACCTCGTCACCGCTGCGCACCGCCCCCGCCAGCTCCCGCGCCACCGCCTGCAGCACCCGGTCGCCCGTCTCGTGCCCGTGGGTGTCGTTCACCGCCTTGAAGTGGTCCACGTCCACGACCAGCAGCGACAGCGGGGAGCCGGTGCGGCCCGCGGCGTCGAGCGCCGCGGGCAGGGTCGCGTCCAGCCAGCGCCGGTTGCGGGTCCCGGTGAGGGGATCGCGCACCGCCTCCTCCGCCAGCCGCAGCCGCAGCTCCTCGTTCTCCCGCAGCTGCTCCTCCAGGCGCGCGTTGGCCTCCGCCAGCTCCGCCTGCTGCCGCAGCAGCTCCGCCCGCTGCTCCACCAGCTCCGAGACGTCCCGCAGCACCACGACGCGGCCGAGGTCCCGGCCGCGCTCGTCGGTGAGCAGGCTGGTGGTGGCGCTGACGTGCCAGCCGGGTGCGACCTCCAGCGTCCGGTTCGACTCGCCGCCCGGCCCCAGGGGCCGCATGACGCCCGGGGAGATGTCCTCCGCCCTCCGGCCGATCGGGTCCCCGGGCAGCTCCGGGTGCAGCACCGACATCATCCGGCGGGCCTCGGCGTTCATGTCGACCACCGTGCCGCCGGCGTCGACGACGGTCACCGCGTCGGGGATCCTCTCCAGCACCTGCGTGCGCGCCACCGGGGCGACGCTCAGGAACCCCTGCCGGAACAGGGCGTGCGCGTAGACCAGACCGCTGACCACGAACCCCAGGGGTGTGTGGTCCTGTCCGCCCAGCACGTCGCCGGCGAACAGGCCCAGGGATCCCACGACCAGCGGGGGCACCGGCGCGAGCAGCAGGCTCGTGAGCCGCCGGCGCTCGTACCACGGGGCCCGGCGCCGCGCCCGCCACAGCATCCACAGGCCGTGCGCGCTGACCAGGTAGCAGTACCCGCTGTAGAGCCACAGCAGCGGCCCGAACCGCCGCGGCAGGGCCGCGCCCGTCGCGTCGTAGGCGTCGAGGAACACCAGGTGGTGCCAGGAGTTCGTCGCGAGGGCGGCCAGGCACAGCGCGGGCACCGCCCACAGGGCGCCCACCGACCGCCACGTGGACCGCCACGCCGGGTCGACCACGTGGCGGCACATGAACCAGGCGGTCATGCCCACACCGCTGACCGACGCGAAGGTCAGCCACCAGGCGACGTACCGCACGCCCTCCCCGGCCCAGGGGACGCGCAGCGCGACGGCGGCCGCGCACCAGATCGTGACGGCCGCCATCAGGCCCGCCAGGGCGTCGGCCGCACGGACCCGCCCGCGCCGGCGCCACGCGGTGGCGCCGACGGCCGCGGAGAGCACGGTGGCCAGCAGGAACGCGGGCAGCACGACGTGCTCCACCCGCCACCCCCTCGCCCGGTCGCGACCCCGGCGGGGCCCCCGTGCCAGCATCGGCACGTGCGGGCGGCGCCGTGAGCACGGACGACGAGCACGGACGACGAGCACGGACGACGAGCACGCCCGCGCGGCGCCGGGTGGCGTGGCTAGACGGCCTCGACGTGCAGCAGCGCGGCACCGCCCGGCTGCATGGGGGGAACCTGCACCCCGACGACGGCGAGGGTGCGGCCGGTGGCGACCAGCTCGCCGCGCTGCCACGCCGGGGCGTCGTTGTTCGTGCCCAGCGCCGCGGCCGGGCCCACCGCCCGCAGCCGGTAGCGCCGGCCGGGCTCCAGGCCCGGCAGGCGCACCGGCCCCGGCGGCCAGGTGTCCGGCCGGTCCAGCACGAGCAGGCAGAACAGCGCCTCGCCGCCGTCGTGCGCCACGACCCCGTGGCCCTGCACCGCCGCGACGGGGGAGTCCAGCCGCACGGTGCGCCCGGAGTGCAGCAGGGGGCGGAACCGCTTGTGCAGCGCCACCCACTGCGCGAGCTCGGCCCTCTCGGCGTCGGAGGCGCGGCTGATGTCCCACTCGACGCCGAAGTGCCCGAACAGCGCGGTCGCCGCCCGGAACGCCAGGGTCGAGGACCGGCCCGTGGTGTGCGAGCGCGGGCCGCCGACGTGGCTGCCGACCAGCTCCGGCGGCAGGAGCTGCGCCGTCCAGCGCTGGATCTGCTGGCGCTCGTGCGGGTCGATGCAGTCGCTGGCCCACACCCGGTCCGTGCGCTCCAGGATGCCCAGGTCCACGCGCGCGCCGCCGGAGGAGCACGACTCGACCTCCAGGCCCGGGTGCGCGGCGCGCAGCTCGTCGAGGAGCCGGTACACCGCGAGGGTCTGCGCGTGCACGCCCGCGGAACGCGTCCGCGGTGACCCGGCCTCCACGAGGTCGCGGTTGTGGTCCCACTTGAGGTAGTCGACGCCGTACTCGGTGACCAGGGAGCCGATCCGCTCCAGGACGTACGCGTACGCGGCGGGGTTGCCGAGGTCGAGCACCTGCTGGCGGCGGGCCTCCAGCGGCATCCGCCCGCCCGTCTGCAGGATCCACCCCGGGTGCGCCCGCGCGAGGTCGGAGTCGGGGTTCACCATCTCCGGCTCGAACCAGAGGCCGAACTGCATGCCCAGCGCCTTCACCCGCTCCACCAGGGGGTGCAGGCCGTGGGGCCACACGCCCTCGTCGACGTACCAGTCGCCGAGGCCGGCGTCGTCGCTGCGGCGGTGCCGGAACCAGCCGTCGTCGAGGACGTAGCGTTCCGCGCCCACCTCGGCGGCGCGCTCCGCGAGCTCCAGCAGCCGGTCCAGGTCGTGGTCGAAGTACACGGCCTCCCAGGTGTTGAGGGTGACGGGGCGCGGGCCGCGCGGGTGGTGCGGGCGGGAGCGCAGGTGCTCGTGGAAGCGGGCGGCGGCGTCGTCCAGGCCGTCGCCGTACGTCCAGAACAGCTCCGGGGTGCGGTAGGTGCCGCCCGGTTCCAGGCGCACCTCCCCGGGCAGCAGCAGCTCCCCGCCCCACAGCAGGGTGCGACCGGCGGCGGTGCGCTCCACGGCGCTGCGGTGGTTGCCGCTGAAACCGACGTGCAGGCCCCACACCTGCCCGGAGCGGAACCCGCAGCCGGTCTCCCCGGCGAGCAGGACGGTGGCGGCGTCGGCGCCGGTGCGCCCGCGGCGGTTCTCCCGCAGGTGGGTGCCGACGGTGACCGCCCGCCGCTGCGGGGCGCGCTCCCGCGCCCAGCGCCCGGTCTGGTCGAGGACCTCGCCGGCGACGGGCGGCACCGGCAGGGCCAGGGCGAGCTGCTCGAGGGCGAAGGGGGTGCCGGCGGTGTTCGTCACCGCCGCCCGGGTCCGCAGCAGCCCGGAGGCGAGCAGTTCCAGCTCCACCTCCAGCTCCAGCCCGGCGGCGGCGTCGGCGGCGCGGACCACGACGCGCCGGGCGCCCTCGTCCACCTCGCAGGTGGTGCCGGTGAACCGCGTGGACCAGGCGTCGCCGTCGCGGTGGCCGAGCAGGCCGGGCGTGCCCATCCAGCCGCTGCTCTGCTCGGGCAGGAGGCCCACGCGCACGGGCACGTCGGTGGTGTTCTCCAGCAGCGGGGACACCTCGCGGGCCAGGTCGCGCAGGACGTCCCCGTCCACGTCGCCGAGGTCGGCGCCCCAGTGCAGGACGGCGGGCAGGACGGCGGGCCCGCCGTCGGGTGGTGCCTGTACGTCGAGCACGACGCTGACGCCACCCGCTCGCAGGTGCAGGGGTGGCGGGGTCGAGGTCACGGGTGCTCCAGGCGGGGGAGGGGTGGGGGCATCGCCGCGCCGAACCGGTTAAGCGGCCGGGAGAGGCTAGCTGACACGCGGGACCCGGTCCAGGGCGTCGCTCCCCGTGGGGGCCGCAGTACGCTGCGGACCCACGACCGTCCGGGTGAGCGAGGGGTGGACCCCGGCGGCCCCGCCGATCCGGCCGGCCCGCCCGGCCCCACCTCCAGGAGCTGCCGTGCGCCGCGTCACCATCGCCGAGATCGCCCGCCGCTCGGGGGTCTCCAAGGGTGCGGTGTCCTACGTGCTCAACAACCGCCCCGGGGTCTCCGACGCCACCCGCGAGCGCGTGCTCAGGATCGCCGCGGAGCTGGAGTGGGTCCCCAACCGGGCGGCGCGCGTGCTGTCCGGCTCGCGCACCGACACCATCGGCCTGGTCGTCACGCGCACCCCCTCGACCCTCGGGCACGAGCCGTTCTACATGGAGTTCATCGCCGGCATCGAGAGCGTCCTCAGCGCCCACTCCTGCGCCCTGCTGCTGCAGGTCGTCCCCGACGTGGCGGCCGCGGCCGCCACGTACCAGCAGTGGTGGTCGGAGCGGCGGGTGGACGGCATGGTCATCCCCGACATCCGCGCGGAGGACCCGCGCATCCCGCTGCTGCAGGGCATGGACATGCCGGTCGTGGTCGTCGCCGACCCCTCGCTGGCCGGTGGCCTGCCGGCGGTGTGCACCGACGACGCCGCCGCGATGCGGCAGATCGTGGCCCACCTCGCCGTCCTCGGGCACCGCAGGGTCGCCCGCGTCGCGGGCCTGCCCGAGCTCGGCCACACGCTGATCCGGGACCGCGCGTTCGCAGAGGCCGTCGAGGGCGCGGGCCTGACCGCGACGACCGTGCACACCGACTTCTCCGGCGACGACGGCGCCCGCGCCACCCGGGAACTGCTCGCGGGGGAGCAGGCCCCCACCGCCGTCGTCTACGACAACGACCTCATGGCGGTGGCGGGGCTGTCGGCCGTGGCCGGCCTGGGCCTGGAGGTGCCCCGGGACGTGAGCCTGGTGGCGTGGGACGACTCGGCGCTGTGCCGCGTGACGCACCCCCCGCTGACCGCCATGGGGCACGACGTCGTCGCCTACGGCGCGGCCGTGGCCGAGCGGCTGCTCGCGGGCGTTTCCGGGCAGGAGCGCGCCCCGGACCTGGTGTTCACCCACGAGCTGCTGGCCCGGGGCAGCTCCGCGCCACCAGGAGCCGCCCCGGCGCGGCGGCGCACGACGCGCCGGGCGGCGGCGAAGGGCTAGGCGGTCCGCCCTCAGGCGGGCAGCACGATGGTGTGCGCCGTGTGGTCGCGTTTGGTGGCCAGGTAGCGGCTGTTGGCGGCGGTGAGGTGGACGCCGGTGGGGGTGTGGGCGGTGATGTCGATGCCGTGGGCGCTGAGCTGGGTGGCTTTGTCGGGGTTGTTGCTCAGCAGGGTGATGCGGGTGGCGCCGAGGGTGTGGAGCATCTGGGCGGCG
>NZ_BAAIHU010000011.1:2650-176891 GCF_054590795.1 Kineococcus anabasis | reverse complement strand
GGGGGCCCTCGTGCGTGCGGGCGGTGCTCAGGCGGTGGGGTCGGGGCGGGTGACCCAGCGCAGGGCGTTGCCGAACTCCCGGGGGGTCAGCGGGTAGCGCCACTCCTCGATCAGGTGGTGCAGGTAGTCCGCGCCGACGGGCGCCCCCGCGGGCAGGACCCCGGCCTGGCGGTCGGCGGCGATCACGACGGCGAGGGTCGGCACGGGCGAGCCCTCCCCGACGGCGGCGCCGAGCGTGGCGAGCAGGAACTCGCGGTCGTCCGCGGTGAGGGTGGCCAGGACGCGCCGGTCCTGCTCGGCGACGAACGAGGCACCCGTCCCGGCCCGGTGACGGGCGATGCCGGCGGCCTGGGCCGCGTGGATGGCGGGCATGCGTCCTCCGGTGGTGGAGCGGCTGGGTCCGCTCTCCCCATCGGCAGGTCCTGCCCGGAACCTGAGGCCCCGGCCGGATCGGCCCGGGCCGGATCGTCGCGGCCGGATCGTCCCGCGCCGGCCGGCTCCGTCCTCAGGCCCGGGTGACGCGGGTGGCCCAGTCCACGAGGAGCCGCACCACGCGCGGGTCGAGCGGGCCGCGCACCTCCCTGCGGTAGGCCGTCAGGGAGGGCCTGCCCGGCTGCGGGCGCAGCACGTGGGTGACGTCCGGCACTCGGTGGGTCTCGACGGGGCCGGGGACGAGGTCGGCGATGCGCTCGACGTCGCCCGGGTCGACCTGGAGGTCCTTCTCGCCGGTGACGGCGAGGACGGGCACGCGGATGCGGGCGAGGTCGGCGGAGGGGTCGTAGGCGAGGAACTCGCGGTGCCAGCGGGCGTTGACGCGGACGCCGCCGATGCGGGCGACGTCGGTGGTGGTGGCCTTGAGGGTGGCGTGGTTCTTCGCGATCCTGGCGGTCAGGTCGGTGCGCAGGGCGCGCAGGAGCAGGCGCACGGGTGCGGGCAGGGTGGGGGCGATCCGCTCCGCCTGCCACAGCAGGACGTCCTCGCCGCGGGTGGCGGGGCTGCTGAGCAGGGCGACCCCGTCGACGGGGGCGTCGGCCCCCGCGAGCTGCGTCGCGAGGAGCGCGCCCTCGCTGTGGCCGGCGAGGAGCACCCGCGAGGGGTCGATGCCGGGCTGGGTGCGCAGGGCGTCGAGGGCGGCGCGGGCGTCGTGGGCGTTGTCGGTCATCCCCGTCGCACGCCAGTCCCCCTCGCTGGCTCCCACGCCGCGCTTGTCGTAGCGCAGGGTGGCGAAGCCGGCGGCGGTGAGGGCGCCGGCCAGCTCGCGGCTGGCGCCGAGGCGGAGGCGGCGGTGGTCGGAGTCGCGGTCCACGGGGCCGGAGCCGGGGATGAGCAGCACGGCGGGGTGCGGGCCGGTGCCCGCGGGCACGGTGAGGGTGCCGGCGAGGGTGAGGGGGCCGGAGGGGAAACGCAGCTCCCGGGAGGTGGTGGCGGTGGGCACGGTTGTGATTGTTCGTAGTTCTTGGAATGATGTCAATTGTGAGAATAATGGTGGGGGCCCACCCGTGAGGTCCGACGAGCTGCTCCTGCACCCCGTCCGGCTGCGCATCGCGCAGGCCTTCCTCGGCGAGCGCACCCTCACCACCGGCGACCTGCGCCGGGAGCTGCCCGACGTCCCCGCCGCCACCCTCTACCGCCACGTCGCCCTCCTGGCCGGGAACGCCGTGCTGGAGGTCGAGGCCGAGCGCAGGGTCCGCGGCACCGTCGAGCGCACCTACCGCCTGCGCACCGGGGCCGCCTCCCTCGGTCCCGACGACGTGCGCGGCATGGACGCCGGCGACCACCGCCGCGGTTTCCTCGCCTTCGCCGCGACCCTCCTGGCCGACTTCGACCGCTACCTCGACGCCGGGGAACCCGACCTCGCCCGCGACCAGGCCGGGTACCGCCAGGTGGGCCTGCACCTCAGCGACGCGGAGACCGCCGAGCTCGTCGCCGAGCTGCGCGCCGTCGTCGAGCGCCGCACCCGCCTGCGCCCCGCCCCCGGCCGGCGGCGCCGCGTCCTCAGCACCGTCCTGCTCCCCGCCGACACCCCCGCCGACACCTCCGCCGGCGGGTTCCCGGCCGGTCCCGCCGCGGACGGCTGACCCCACCGGCCGCCCGGTTCCGGGCAGGCGCTCGGCGCCACCCGGTGGCGGGGTCGGGCGAGGGTTCCGGGAACTGCCACCCACCAGCCCGAGCCTTGCGCGCTGTGACCTGCCACTGTGTTCCTGTGAGCGGAGCAACCTCGCAGCAGGACACCGGCACGTCGCCGCACGACGCGCGGACGTGGGACGAACGCGTGGCCGCACTCTGGGACCGCGCCGAGGAGATGCACGAGGAGGAGGTCCTCGCGGCCGTCGAGGAGCTCGCCGCCGAGCGGCCCGAGGGGGACCCCGAGGCGCTGTTCGAGCGGGCCAGCGCCAGCGACTTCGCCGGCCGCGACACCGACGCCGTGGCCCTGTACCGGGCGGCGCTGGACGCGGGGCTGGCCGGGCACCTGCGCGCACAGGCCGTCGTGCAGCTGGCGGGCTCCCTGCGGGCGCTGGACCGCGCGGAGGACGCCCTCGCCGTCCTGGACGGCGCCTCCCGGCCGCAGGACGGGCCGCACGAAGGGTCGGACGACGGGCCGGACGACGACGCGGACGGCTTCCCCGACGCCGCCGAGGCGCTCGCGGCGCTGTGCCTGGCCGACCTCGGCCGCGACCGCGAGGCGCTGGTCCGGGCGGTCGCCGCCCTGGCCCGGCACGCGGAGTCCTACGGCCCGGCGATCGAGGCGTACCTCGCGGAGCTCCCCGCGCCCCCGGGGGACGGGTCGCCGTGATCGTCAACCTCCGGCGGGCGGCCCCCGCGGACGCCGACGCCGTGACCGAGGTGCTGCTGCGCTCCCGGGCCGAGGCCATGCCGTGGCTCGCGGTCGTGCACACCCCCGAGGACGTGCGCCGGTGGGTCGAGCACGAGCTCATCCCGAACCGCTGGACGTGGGTGGCCAAGGTCGACGGGCGCATCGTCGGCGTCGCGGCCGTCCACGACGGCTGGCTGGAGCAGCTCTACGTGCTGCCGGAGGCGCAGGGCCACGGCGTGGGCCGCTCCCTGCTGGACGTCGCCAAGGAGCACTGCGGCGGCAAGCTGCGGCTGTACGTGTTCTCCCGCAACACCCGCGCGCAGCGCTTCTACGCGCGGGCGGGGTTCGTGGTCACCGGCGCCAGCGACGGGCGCGACAACGAGGAGCGCGAGCCCGACCTGGAGATGACGTGGCCCGCGCCGTGAGGGCGGCCGGCCGCGGTGGGCGGGCGCTCAGCCCAGGAGCCCCGCGTCGTGCGCGGTCGTCGCCGCCTGCACCCGGTTGCGTGCACCGAGGGTCTCCAGCAGCGCGCTGACGTGCCCCTTGACGGTGCCCTCCACGAGGTGCAGCCGCCGGGCGATCTGCCCGTTGGACAGCCCTTGCGCCAGCAGCACCAGCACGTCACGCTCGCGCGGGGTGAGGCGTTCCACGCGGGCCCGGGCCTCCCCGCGGCGCACCAGCACCCCGTCGCGGTGCGCGTCCACGAGCCGCCGCGCGACCGCGGGGGACAGGAACGCGGCACCCGTGGCGGCCGCGTGCACGGCCAGGGACAGCTCCCGCGGGTCGCCGGACTTCAGGACGAAGGCGTCCGCGCCGACCGTCAGCGCCCGTGTGACGTACTCCTCCTCCCCGAAGGTCGTCAGCACGACGATCCCGGTGCCGGGGGCGAGGCGGCGCACCTCCTCCGCCGCGGCCAGCCCGTCCACGCGCGGCATCCGCACGTCGAGGACCACGACGCCGGGCCGGTGGGCCAGCACCGCGTCCACCGCCTCCCGGCCGTCGGCCGCCTCCGCCACGACCTCGATGCCCGCGTCGTGCGCGAGGACGGCCCGCACCCCGGCGCGCACGACGGCCTCGTCGTCGGCGAGCACGACCCGCACGACCCCGCTCACGGCACGCCCCCCGCGTCGGCGAGCAGGTCCTTGGACACGAGGCGGTCGCCGCGGAAGCAGAGCCGGTACACGTCGCCGGCGCGGTCGGACAGCAGGTCCGCGGTGACGGCGTGGTGCACGCACACCGACCCGGCCGGTGCCGGGTCGGCGGCCGCGGCGGCTTCGACGCCGGGCGAGAGGCGCGGCACCTGGTCGCCGGGCAACCAGGCGACCACCTCGGTGGCGGGCTGGCCCACGCGCAGGCGCTCGTAGTCGGCGCGGGGCAGCACCGAGCGGTGGGTGGCCACCAGCGTGTCGGTCTGCAGGGCCGCCGCGAGCAGCAGCACGGCCCCCACGGGCACGGCGACGGCCACGGCCAGGCGCCGCGACGCACGCTGCTGCGCCAGCCGCAACCGCCGCACCAGGTCCGCCCCGGGCGCGCCCGGCGCGGGCACGTCCGCCGGGGGCGCGTCGGGGCGGGCGGGCCCGGTCGCCCGGACGGGCAGGTCGGCGCGCACCGCGAACCCGCCCTCGGGGGTGCCGGACCCGTGGACACCGGACCCGTGGACACCGGCCTCCAGCGGACCGGCCTCCAGCCGCCCGCCGACGAGCCGCGCCCGCTCGCGCAGGGCGTGCAGGCCGCGGCCACCACCGCCCCCGGCCGGCTCGCCGGCGGCGGGGCCGCTCACGACCTCGACGGCGAGCCGGTCCCCCCGCCGCTCCACGCGGACGTCCACCGGGGCCCCGGGGGCGTGGCGCGCCGCGTTGGTCAGGGACTCCTGCACGATGCGGGTGGCGGCGGCCGCCACGGCCGGGTCGCTCCCGTGCAGGAGGTCGTCCGCGGGGTCCGCACCGTGCAGCGTGACGTCCATGCCGGAGGCCCGCGCGCCCCCGACGAGCCCGGCCACGCTCGTCCCGGTGCCCAGCGGGGCCGGGGTCCCCTCCTCGCGCAGCAGGCCCACCACGGCGCCGAGCCGCTCGACGGCCGCGGCGGCGCTCACCCGCAGCTCCGCGGCGGCCCGGCGCTGTGCCGGCGGCAGCGCCGCGTCCAGCTCCAGCGCCCCGGCGCGCAGGGCGATCAGGCTCAGGTCGTGCCCGAGGCCGTCGTGGACGTCCTCGGCGATCCGCGTGCGCTCCCGCAGCCGGGCCTCCTGCGCCACGAGCCGCCGCTCGCGCTCGACGCGCTCCACGGTCTCCCACTGCGCCTCGAGCAGCCGGCGCCGCTGGGCCCACGCCCGGCCCAGCAGCCACGGCACGACCGCCCACACCAGCAGGGTCTGCAGGGTGCTGAAGGTGACCGCCCGCGCCCCGGGGGCGAGGACGCCCGCGAACCCCACGGCCACGGCCACGGCGAGCGCCGCCGCCACGGTCGCGCCCCGCCCGTCGCGCACGCGCAGGCCGAGCCACAGCGCGGCCGGCGCGACGAGCACCACCGACGCGGGTGTGAGGACGACCGCGGTGGTGGCCGCGGCGATCGCCGCACCCCCTGCCGCCACGGCGCGGGCGGTGGCCGCTCCGCGCGGGGGCTCAGGGCTGGCGGGGTCCACGGGAGCCCACGCTAGGCCGGGACCGGTACCGCAGGGCAAGGACCAGCGCGGCGAGGAGCCCGGCGGCAGCGAGCAGCCCGCCGGTGCCGAGCGCACCCTCCACCCGCCGGGTCAGCTCGCCGAGCGTGGCACCGAGGCCGACGTGCGCGGCGGCCCACAGCGCGGCCCCGGTGACCGAGGCCAGCGCGAACGCCGCGACGCGCAGGCGCGCCACCCCGGCCGTGGCGGGCACGAGGGTGCGCAGGACCGGCAGGAACCGGGCGCCGAGCACGGCCCAGGCGCCGTGCCGGCGCAGCACCGCGGTGGCGCGCCCGGCGGCGGGGGCGTGGCGCGCCAGCCACCGGGTCCGCAGCAGCCGGGCGCCGTGCCGCCGGCCGAGGGCGTAGCCGATGGCGTCCCCGGCGATCGCGCAGACGGTGACGACGGCGACGAGCGCGACCGCGCGGGCGGGGTCGGTGGCGGTGGTCGCGGCGGCGAGGAGCGCGGCCTCCCCGGGCACGAGGAAGCCGAGGCCGATGGTGCACTCGGCCAGCACCAGCGCCCCGGCGACGGCCAGCAGCACGGGGAACGGCAGTTCGGCCAGGTGCGCGAGCAGTTCGGACACCGACGGCAGCACGGGGATCACGACGTCCTCCCGGTGGGCCGGGGTGCGGTGGGGTGCCGGGGGGTGAGGTCCATGCGCCCGACCGTAGGGACGCGGCCGCCGCGCCCACCCCGGCCGGACGCCGGGTGCACCCCTGACCTTCGTCAGGGGTGCACCCGCCCGGGGGGACACCCCGGGTCCGCGTGGCGGGGGCCGCGGGCCGCTGCCACGCTGGCGCCATGACCTCCGTGCCGGACTTCTCGCAGGCCAGCGCCGCCGCCGCCGTCGAGCGGGTCACCCCCGCCGAGGGCGAGCCGTACACCGACGCCGACGCCGAGGTGGGCGTGGCGGGCCTCGCCGGCGAGGAGCAGGTCGCGGCCGCGGAGCCGGAGGAGCCGGACCTCGGCTGACTCAGCCGGCGGCGGGCGGGGCGGTGCTGTCCCGCACGACGAGGCTGGTGGCCAGCTCGACGCGGGGGTTGTCCGTGTCCTCCCCGGACGCCATGGCCAGCACCGTCCGCGCGGCCAGCGCGCCCATCTCCGCGAGCGGCTGGCGCACCGTCGTCAGCGGCGGGGACGCCCAGGCGGCGAGGGCCAGGTCGTCGAAGCCGACGATGCTGACGTCGTCGGGCACGCGCATCCCGGCGCGCCGCACGGCCTCGTAGACGCCGAGGGCCATCTGGTCGCTCGCGGCGAAGATCGCGGTCGGCGGGTCGGGCAGCGCGAGCAGCTCGCTGCCGAGCCGGTAGCCGGACTCCTGGTAGAAGTCGCCCTCCAGGACGAGCGCGGGGTCCACCGCCAGCCCGGCCTGCTCCAGCCCGGCGCGGAAGCCGTCCATCCGGGCGCGGCTGCACAGGACCTGCGAGGGCCCGGCGACGTGCGCGATGCGGCGGTGCCCCAGGGTGACGAGGTGCTCGGTGGCGGCCAGCCCGCCGGCCCAGTTCGTGGCGCCGACGCTGGGCACGTCCGAGGGCGGGACGCCGGAGGGGTCCACGACGACGAGCGGCACCGCGATCTGGCGCAGTTCGTGGGCCAGCGGCGGGTCGAGGTCGGACGTCACGAGGATCACGCCGTCGCTGGCGCGTGCCCGGAGGTTGGCGAGCCACTGCTGGGCGGAGTCGGTCTTGCGGTGCACGGCCGAGACGACGGTGCCGGCGCCGGCGGCGTGCGCCACGTCCTCCACACCGCGCACGATCTCCAGCGCCCACGGGGAGTCGAGGTCGTTGAAGACGAGGTCGAGCAGGCCCGCACGGCTCGCGGAACGTGCACGCGGCGGTGGGCGGTACCCGTGCTCGCGCAGCAGCACCTCGATGCGCTCACGGGTCGTGGGGGACACGTCACCCCGGCCGTTCACCACGCGCGAGACCGTGGGCACGGACACGCCGGCCGCGCGTGCGATCTCGGTGATCGTGACCCCGCGGCCGCGAGCGTCGGACATCGGCACCTCCCAGCGGCCCAGCCTAGGGGAGGCGGGGCCGGGNNNNGGCCGCCGCCCCGGCGGACGGATCGGGTCAGCGGACCCGCTTGCCGCTCGCCTTCGCCAGGGTGTCGCGCAGCGCGAAGTACGCGGGCTTGCGCTGGAAGTTCTCCGTCATGATCGTCGCGTGGCCCTCGGTGGGGAAGAACACCGGCACCCAGGAGTACTTGTCGGTGAAGCCCCACACGGTGAAGGAGTTGCAGTCCTCGACCGCGAGGCACGCCTCGAGCGCCTTGCGGTAGTCCGCCGCCTGGCGGGCCTCCTGCTCGGGGGTGGGCTGCTGGCTCTGCGCGACCTTCATGCGCACGTCGATCTCGGTGATCGCGGTCTCCAGGCCGAGGTCGTCGAAGCGCTGGAGGTTCTGGCGCAGGTCCTCGGGGAAGCCGTACTGGGTGCTCAGGTGCGCCTGGACGGAGAAGCCGTCGACCGGCACGCCCTCGGCCTGGAGCTGCTGGATGAGCTCGTGGTAGGCGTTGCTCTTGGCGTTGATGCTCTCCACGCCGTAGTCGTTGAAGAACAGCTTCGCCTTCGGGTCGGCCTTGTGGGCCCAGCGGAAGGCGTCGGCGATGATCCCGGGGCCGAGCTCGCGGATCCAGATGTTGTCGGTGGTCCGCAGGGTGCCGTCGCCGTTGAAGATCTCGTTGGCGACGTCCCACTGGTCGATCCGGCCCTTGTAGCGGCCGACGACGGTGGTGATGTGGTCCTTGAGGATCTTGCGCAGCTCCGCCTTCGTGAAGTTCCCCTCCTCCAGCCACTCCGGGTTCTGGCTGTGCCAGAGCAGGGTGTGGCCGCGCACGACCTGGCCGTTGTCCCGGGCGAACTTCACGATCGCGTCGGCCGGGCCGAAGCGGTAGGTGCCCCGCTCGGGGTGGATGAACTCCCACTTCATCTGGTTCTCGGGGGAGACCGAGCTGAACTCCGCGGCGAGGACGCGGCGGTAGCCCTGGTCGTGGGTGAAGGGGTCGGGGTAGGGCTGGTCGACGTGGTGGCCGCCACCGGCGGCCGCGGTGCCGATGCGCAGGTCCTTGGGCGCGTAGAAGCGCAGGTTGTCCCGGTCCTTCTTCGCGGCTGCCGCCTGGGCGTCGGTCTGCCGGGATTCGGTGGAGCCGTCGGCGCCGGCGGCGGGCAGGGCGGCGGCGGTCAGCAGCAGCGGGGCGCTGACGACCGCGGCGAGGAGGCGGGTGTACCGGGGAGAGCGCATGACAGCTCCTGGGGCTCCGTTGCCGGTTCCGGAATCGTTCCGGAACTTGTTGCGGTCACCGTAGGAACGTGATGCCCCGGACGTCAAGCCCCGGCGCCCGCCGGGCGCACGAGCGGCCACGACCCCGGGCAGGGGTCGCGGCCGCCCGCGCGTGGTGGACGTCAGCGCTTGCCGGTCTCCTTCGGGCGCGGCTTGCCGCTGGCCTCGAAGAGCGTGTCCTGCAGCGCGTGGTAGGCGGGCTTGCGGGTGAAGTTCTCCCACATCACGGTCGCCGCACCCTCGCTCTGGAAGAACACCGGCACCCAGGAGTACTTGTCGGTGAAGCCCCAGATGGTGAACGAGTTGCACTCCTCGACGGCGAGGCACGCCTCGAGGATGCCGGCGTAGGTCCTGGCCTGCTCCGCGAGCTGCGCCTCGGTGGGCTTGCCGCTCTCGTCGAGGACCATGCGCACGTCGAGCTCGGTGACCGCGGTCTCGAGGCCGAGGTCGTCGAAGCGCTGCAGGTTCGCCTGGAAGTCGTCCGGGAAGGGGTACTGCAGGCTCAGGTGGGCCTGGAAGGCGAAGCCGTGCAGCGGCACGCCCTGGGCGAGGAGGTCCTTGGCGAGGGCGTGGTAGGCGTCGCTCTTGGCGTTGATGTTCTCGACGGCGTAGTCGTTGAGGAACAGCTTCGCCTGCGGGTCGGCCGCGTGCGCCCAGCGGAACGCGTCGGCGATGATGCCCGGGCCCAGCCGCTTGATCCAGATGTTGTCGGTCGTGCGCAGGTAGACCTTGCCCTGCGGGTCGTTCCACGTGTCGGTGAAGATCTCGTTGGCGACGTCCCACTGGTCGATCCTGCCCTTGTAGCGGCCGACGACCGTGGTGATGTGGTCCTTGAGGATCGCGCGCAGCTCCTCGTCCGTGAAGTTCCCCTCCGTCAGCCACGCCGGGTTCTGGCTGTGCCAGAGCAGGGTGTGCCCGCGCACGTCCTGGCCGTTGCGCTCGGCGAACTCCACGACGGCGTCGGCCTCGGCGAAGTCGTAGCGGTTGCGCTCCGGGTGGATGAAGTCCCACTTCATCTGGTTCTCCGGCGAGAGGGAGCTGAACTCCGCCGCCAGGTGCTTGCGGTACTGCTGGTCGTGGAGGAACGGGGACTGGCCGGGCTCCAGGCCCGGGTAGTCCTGCTCCAGGTGGTGGCCGCCGCCGGCGGCGGCGGTGCCGATCACCAGGTCGTCCGGGGCGGCCCAGCGCAGGGTGTCCTTCTTGGCCTGGCCCGGGGGGCGCTGGTCGTGGCCGGGCCCGGTGGCCTTGTCCGCGGCGGCGGGCATCGCCGCGACGCCGGCGAGCAGGGGGGCGGCGGCCAGCCCGGCGACGATGCGGGCGAGCGAGCGGCGGGTGGTGCGGGGAGTGCGCATGGTGGTCCTTCGGCTCCGTTGCCTCTTCCGAAATGATTTCGGAAATCTTGCGGGAAAGGTAAGGACTCGGGCCCCGTTCGTCAAGCGCCCGGACGCCGTCCGTGGACCGTCGGTGCGTGCACGCGGACCGCCGGAAGGTTCGGCAGCGCGGAACCCCGGCGCAACCCCGGCGCCACCCGCGCGTCCACCGGCCGTGCTGCCCTCGCACGGCACGCCCACCACGGCCGCCCGCTCAGGAAACCCGCGGTGCGTGCCGACACACATCCTGCGACCAGCGTCACGGAGCTCAGCGAGGAGCAGTCATGAGCATCACGGTCTTCCGCCGCACCCGGCCCCGCACCGCTGCGCGCGCCACCGCGGCCCCCGCCCTGCGCCGCCCCTGCCCCACCTGCTCCGCCGCCAGCGGCGTCCCGTGCCGGCACGTCAGCACCGGCAAGACCCTGACCGGCGGCGTGCACCCCCTGCGCATCGGCGCCTGAGCCCCGGCCCGCCCCGGCCCGCCCCGGCGAGGCCCCGTGGGGCGCGCGAACCCGGAGATGGGCGCGCGGGGGAGGTCTTGCGGGCGCGCGAACCCGGAGATGGGCGCGCGGGGAGGTCTTGCGGGCGCGCGAATCCGGAGATGGGCGCGCGGGGTCGTGCCGGGGTGGAGCCGGGTCTTCAGGTCCAGGCGCCGGGGAGCGTCACCCGTGCCGTGGCCCGTTCCTCCGCAGCCTGCGCCTGCGCGGCGTCGACCCGCGCCCGGGCCCGGGCCAGCCACACCGGCAGCGTCACGGCGGTCGTCGCGATCCCCGCCACGACGCCGAACCGGCGGTGCGGCCGGCGGTCCCCGCGGCGGCGGGCCCGCGCCGACGCCACCTTCCCCGCGACGGCCAGCACCCCGGTGCCCACACCGGCGACCACCAGGTACCGGCGGTCGGCGGCCTCGACGGCGGGCGGCTGCAGCCGCAGCAGCGGTGCACCCGGCGGGCGGGTCAGCAGCTCCCAGCCCACCCAGTCCGCCGCCGCCAGCGCCCCGTACGCCACCGACACCGCGACCCGCGCCCGGTACCGGGGCGTGCCGCGTCCCTTCTCCAGGTCCTCAGTCACGTACGACACGGCCACCAGCGCCCCGTCCGCGAGGGCGGCCAGCACCGCGTCGGCGTAGGCGACGGCGCGCAGATCCACCCGCCCAGCGTAGGCCGGGCGCCGCCCCCGCGGGCGCGCCGGGAGAACCCCGGCGCGCCCGGTCAGGACCCCGGGACCGTGAGGCCCGGATCAGGAGGCCGGGTCGGCCTGCGGCTCGGCGGGCTCGTCGCAGCGCGTGGTGTCCGCGAACTTCTCGGCCTGGGCGGCGACGGCGTCGCTCACGGCACCGGCGCCACCCACCACGACCACGAGGCACGGCTGCAGGCGCCGCAGCTCGTCGGCGACCGCCGCGGGCAGCACGTCGCGGCGCGTCAGCAGGAGCGGACCCTGGAGCAGCGTGGAGGCGCCCGCCGCGAGCGCGTCGGGGTAGTTCTCGCCGGAGGCGAGGTAGACGGTGGAGACGTCACCCTCGCTCCACGTCTCCTGCGACACGGCGACCGCCGTGGAGTACCGGTCCGCGCCGGAGATGCGGATGCCGCTGCGCCCGACAGGGGCCGCGCCCAGGAGCTGACGCGACGCGCCCTCGTCGGCGGAGGCGAGCAGCCGCTCGACGCTCGCGGCGCCCTCGGCCGGCTTCGCGGTGGAGTTCCCGACGGCCACGGCGGCACCCCCGGTGCCGAGGACGACTGCGGCGGTGACGGCGGCGACGAGGGACGACGTGCGCATGGTGGTTCGCTCCAGGAGAGAAGAGGGAGCCCGGCGCGAAACGGCCGGACCTACCTCCGTAGTGACCCACGGTGAGTGTGGTCACGGAGCGTTTCCTGCTCGGACTCACCCGGCCGGCCCTGCGATATCACCCTGCGTCGCTCGCCGCCGTACCGGTAGCGGAGTCGCCGCACGGGACGGCGCCGCCGCGGGGCGGGTCCACGGCGAAACCCCGGACCGGGCCGCCCACCTGAGCCGTCCTGCGGGGGAACAGGTTTCGCGGCCCGCCGCGCAGGTCCGGACGGGTAGCACCCGCTGGGCCGTGCGGGTGCCCACCGCCCGCACGTCCTCAACCCACACCGCGGAGATGGGCGGGCTGGGGGGGCTCCCGGTGCGCCCAAACCCGGAGATGGGCGGGCTCGGCCCATCCCGGTGCGCGCGAACCCGGAGATGGGCGGGCGCGGGCACGGCAGACTGCGTGCACCGGACGGAGGGGGCGCGGTGCACGGCACGGGCGGGGACGCGGCTGCAGGACGGGACCGGCCCGCGGACGACGACGCGCAGGACGACGGGCAGGGGTTGTCGCAGGACCCGGCAGGGCCCGGGGCGGCGGCCCGCCGCGCCCAGCGCCGCACGTTGCGGCTGCTCGTCGCCGCCTCCGTCGCCGGCGCCCTCGGCATGGGGGCGGCGCCGTCCGTGGGCGTCCTGCTCGCCGAGGACGTCGCGGGCTCGGAGACGTGGGCGGGCGTGGCGCGCACCGCCTCCACAGCCGGGGCCGCGCTGCTGGCCCTGCCGCTGGCCGCGCTGGCCGCCCGCAGCGGGCGGCGGGTCTCGCTCGGCACCGGCTGGGCCGTGGCGGCGCTGGGGGCGGGGGTGCTGGTGCTGTCGGCCGTCGCCTCGTCCGTGCCGCTGCTCGTGCTGGGGATGCTCGCCCTCGGGGCCGGTTCCGCCGCGCAGCTGCAGTCCCGCTTCGCCGCCGCGGACCGGGCGCTGCCGCACCTGCGGACGCGGGCGCTGTCCCTGGTGGTCTGGTCGGGGACGTTCGGGTCCGTCCTCGGCCCCAACCTCGGAACCCCCGGCCGCTCCGTGGAGGCGGCGCTGGGGCTGCCGCACCTGGCGGGCGCCTTCGTCCTCGCCGCGGGGGGCATGGCCGCCGCGGCGGCCCTGTCCGCCCTGCTGCCGCCGGCGCCCAGCTCCCCCGCACCCGCCGCCGGCCCGGGCCACGGGGGCGGCACCGGAGCGGCGCTGCGGGTCGTGTGGGCCCTGCCCGCCGCGCGCGGTGGCCTCGTGGCGCTCGTGCTGGCCCACGCCGCGATGGTCGGGCTCATGACGATGACCCCGGTGCACCTGGACCACCACGGCGCGACGGTGGCCGTCGTGGGCCTCGTCATCAGCGTCCACGTGCTCGGCATGTTCGCCTTCGCCCCGCTCGTCGGCGCGCTGGCCGACCGGCGCGGGCAGCTGCCCGTGGTGCTCGCCGGGCTCGGCACCGTGCTCGTCTCCGGTGCCGTCGCCGCCCTGGCCGGTACCACCACGGCCGGCGTGACCCTGGCGCTGCTCCTGCTGGGCGTGGGCTGGTCGCTGGTGACCGTGCCCGGCGCGGCGCTCGTCTCCGCCTCCGTGCCCGCGGACGTGCGCACGAGGGTGCAGGGGCTGACGGACGCACTGATGAACGCGGTCGCGGCGCTGGCCGCGCTCGGCTCCGGCCCGTTCCTGGCCCTGGCCGGGTTCCCCGGCCTCGGCGTCGCCGTCGCGCTGGCCACGGTGCCGGCGCTGCTGCTCGTGCTGCGGGCGCGCCGGTCCCGGCCGCCCGCTCCCGCCTGAGCCCCGGCCCGGCCAGCGGCAGCACGCGGTCGCCGCGCCCGCGCGGGACGAGGCGGCACGCGGCCCCGTGGCCGCTCCGCCGCCCGCGTCGTGCTCCTCACCAGCCCCGGAAGGGGCTCTCGCTGGGCAGGACCCGCACGTGCTCCCCGACGGCGTCCGCCGCCCACGCCGACACCGCGACGCGCGCGTGCTCCTCGTAGGGGTTGGGGGCGATGCGGATGCGCCGGACCGCCTGCCGCAGCCGCGGGAACGGCACCTTGACGTACGGGGTCATCCCGAACTGGCTGGTGCGGAAGTGCAGGCGGTGGCTGCCGTCCTGCCGCCACACGAAGCGCTCCTCCTGCTCGTCGGCGAAGGAGACGTGCTTGAGCTGCGCGGAGTACCCGAACAGGTCGTAGTACAGCTCCTGTTCGACGTCGTGCTCGGTGCGGCCGGCGCCGTCCGGCTCCCCGTCCCGGAACCACGGCAGGTTCTCCCGGATCCAGCGGGCGCCCTGCTCCTCGCCGAGGTAGCGGACCAGGTGCCGCTCCGCGCCCAGCTCCTCCAGGGCGTGCTCGTCGAAACCGATGGCGCAGCCCACGGACCGCCGGGACATGCCGTACCCGCGCCACTGGCTGAGGGAGTCCTCCGCCGAGGACAGGCACACGATGAACGGGCCGCCGGCGGGCTCGACGGCGCGCGGCTCGTCCAGCTCGGCGCGGATCCGGCGCAGCGCCTCGCGCCGGCCGCCGTCACCCTCGGCGTCGAGGTCCGCGAGCGCGCGGCGCAGCAGGTCGCGGGCGTAGTGGAACTCGCGGGAGTCGTTGAGGTACTCGAAGTGCGCCGCCCACAGGCAGGGCACCCGGTCGCCGCCGGGACCGGTGCCGTCGATCCGCCCGGCCTCCTCACCCTCCACCATCGCCATCAGGGTCGCGAGGTCGGTGTAGTGCCACAGCAGGTGCTCGCCCTCATCGGCCACGTGGCGATGGTAGGCAGCCGGGTGCGCCGGGCCGCGACCCGGCGGCAGCGGTCAGGGGCTCCCGCCCTGCTGCGGCGACGGCCGGGCGGGCACCGCGTCCTCCCCGGGCAGGGGCCCCGGGCGGGCGTGCAGGTACCCCTGGCCCAGCCGGACGCCGAGCCGCAGGAGCGTCTCGTGCTCGGCGGGGAACTCCACGCCCTCGGCGACGAGGTCGGCGCCGATGTCGGCGGCGAACCCCACGAGGGAGCGCAGGAGCGACTGCCGGACGGTGTCGGTGTCGACGCCCCGCACGATCTCCAGGTCCGCCTTGATGACGTCCGGGTGCAGCCGCAGGATGTGCCGCAGGCTGGCGTACCCGGCGCCGGCGTCGTCCACCGCGAGCGTGATCCCCGCGGTGCGCAGCCGCCCGACCGCCGCGAGGAGCGCGGCGTAGTCCGGCACCTGCGTGTGCTCGGTGATCTCCACGCCGATCGTGCGGCCGCGCGCCCGGGCGCGCTGCGCCCACCGCAGGAGCAGGTCGGTGCTGCGCTCGTCGAGGAGGGCCTCGGCGGACAGGTTCACGCTGAGGCGCAGGCCGGGTGGCACGCGCCCGAGGAAAGCCAGCGCGCGGCGCGCGGCGAGCAGTTCGAGGTCGACGCCGAGCCCGACGCGGCCGGCGGCGGCGAACGCGTGCGCGGGGGTGGGGAACTCCGGGTGGCCCGACCCGGGAGGGCCGAACCGGGCCAGGGCCTCGTAGCCGCTGACGCGCCCGTCGTGCAGGTGGACGACGGGCTGGAAGAGCATCCGAAGGTCACCGGCCCGCAGGAGGTCCTCGACGAGGGCGCGGGTGCGGTGGGCGGCGCGCTGCTCGACGGCCGCGGCGCTGGCGAGGTGGTCGCTGACGAGGTCGGCGACGAGGGCCGCGTACCGGGCGGCGCCGGGGTCGAGGCCGGGGCTGGCGGTGCGGCTGAGGCAGCACAGCATCCCCGTGACCTGCCCGTCGCGGTCGTGCACGGGGGCGCCGACGTAGGAGCCGATGCCCAGCTCGGAGGTGACGTGGAGCTCCCGGGTGACGGGGTGGCGCCGGGCGTCGGGGACGACGGGGGGCAGGGTGCCGGCGAGGACCCGGACGCAGAAGGAGCCCTCCGCGGGGGTGCCCTCGCCGCGCACGACGTTCATCGCGCCGGTGTCGCCGCTGGTGGCGTGGATCACCTGCTGCCCGCCCTCGAACTGCGACAGCCAGGAGATCTCCATGCCGAGGTGGGTGCGGGCGAGGTCGAGGAGGCGCTGCACGCCCTCGACGGCCAGGGGGGACACCCAGGGGTCGCGGCGGCCGGGCCGCTCCGCTGCGTCCACGCGATGACCCCTCGTTCCCCCGCGGACGGTGGCCGTCCAGGTGCCGACACGAAGAGGTTACTCGGAGTTACTAGTTCGTCACTGCCGAACGGTGGGACCGCCGTTCGCGGTGTGCGCGAGGACCGCCTCCGCCACCACCTGCGGGCGCGACTCCGGGACCCAGTGCCCGCAGTCCACCTCCCGCGCCGTGAACGGCCCCGTGACGTGCCGGCCCGTGCCGCGCACCGCCTGCGGCGCGAACGCCGGGTCCCGCCGGGCGTGCAGGAACGTCACCGGCACCGGCACGAAACCCCGCGGTCCCGCCCCCGCCAGCGGCAGCGCCCGGTACCAGGCCAGCGCCGCGGCCAGCGCACCCGGCTCCAGCATCCGCCGGGTGTAGCGCTCCGCGGCCCCCGCGCCCAGCCCGCTGCGCCGCAGCAGCCCCCGCAGCACCGCACCCCCGCGCGCCAGCAGCAGCGCCTCCGGCAGCCGCGGGAGCTGGAAGAACCCCATGTACGCCGAGCGCGGCGCCTGGGAGCCGCGGGTCAGCGCCGCCCGCACCGCGTCCGGGTGCGGGGTGCCCAGCACCGTCAGCGACGCCACCCGCTCCGGGTGCCGCGTCGCCAGCGCCCACGCCACCGCCCCGCCCCAGTCGTGCCCGACGACGTGCGCGCGCCCCGCGCCCGCCGCGTCCAGCAGCGCCACCACGTCCGCGACCAGCTCGCCGAGGACGTAGGGGCGCCGGCCGGGCGGGCGGGCGCCCGCGGAGTAGCCGCGCTGGTCCGGCACCAGCACCCGCAGCCCCCGCCCCGCGAGCAGCGGCACCACCGCGTCGTAGGCGGTGCCGTCCTGCGGAAAACCGTGCAGGCACAGCACCACGGGCCCGCCGGCGGGCCCGCTGTCGCGGACGGTGGACGTCGGCCCGCTGTCGCGGACGGTGAACGTGAGGCCGTCGCGGGTGAACGTCTCCACGGGGTCAGTCCTGCGGCGGCTTGGGGGCCTTGTCCCGGCCCGGCTCCACCGGCTTCACGGCCCGGCCCTTCGCGTTCCCGTCGCCCTCCCCGCCCTCGGTCTCCGTGGGCGGGGAGGTGGTGGGCGTCTCGCTGGGCGTCTCGGACGGGGTCGGGGTCTCGCTCGGCGTCTCGGACGGGGACGGCGAGGACGACGTCGGGCTGGGCGCGGGCACCTCGGGGGCGACCGCCACCACGATCGTGACCTCGCTGCCGACGTCCACCCGGTCCCCGGGGTCCAGGCTCTGGTCCACGACCTCGCCCGGCGGCGCCTGGTCGGTCTCCTCCTGGTCGACGACCACCCGCAGGTTCGCCGCGGACAGCAGGTCCTCGGCCTCCCCGCGCTGCCTGCCGAGCACCTCGGGCACCTCCACCTGCCCGCTGGCGATGTAGAGGGTCACCTCCGCGCCGCGCGCCACGGAGGCACCCTCGGCGGGCTCGCTGCCGACCACGGTGTTCGGGGTGGCGTCCGGCTCGCGGTCCGTGCGCTCGGTGCTCTCCAGCTCCAGCCCGGCGTCCCGCAGGGCCTGCAGCGCCTCCTGCTGGGTCCGGCCCGCCAGCCTCGGCACCTGCACCTGCTCAGGTCCCGTGGACACCAGCACGACGACGGAACGACCGCGCTCGACCTGCTGCCCGGCCGCGGGGTCGGTGCTGATGGCGTGGTTCGCGGGGACCGTGTCGTGGGGCCCGTCCCTCCAGTCCGGGACCAGCCCGAGGGAGGTGAGGGCCCGCTCGGCCGCCACGCGGTCCAGGTTCTCCACCGGCGGCACGGCCACCGTGGCCGGCGCCGTCGGCGTGTCCCGCTCCAGCGGGTCGAGCAGCGCGAACGCCGCCACGGCGCCCACCAGCAGCAGCGTCAGCAGCGCCCACGGCCAGCGGGCGCGGCGGCGCTCCGGCTCCAGGGGCTGCACCGGCACCGAGCCCGTCGGCGGGCCCACCGGCTCCACGGTGTGCATCGCCACCGTCCGCTCCGGGACCCCGGCGCCGGGGAGGGTGTCCATCCGCTGCGTGGCGCCCGCGGCCGCCGCGCCCGCCAGGCCCGCGCCGGCGATGACGGCGCCCCGCAGCGGCCGGCCCTCCACGGCCCGCCGCAGGTCGTCGGCGAGGTCGGCGGCGCTCTGGTAGCGGTGCGAGCGGTCCTTGGCCAGCGCCATGAGGACCACCTGGTCCACCGCCGGCGGGAGGTCCGGGGCCAGGGAGCTGGGCAGCGGCGGCTGCTCCGAGACGTGCTGGTACGCCACCGCGACCGGGGCCTCCCCGACGAACGGGGGCCGGCCCGTGAGCAGCTCGAACAGCAGGCAGCCCGTGGAGTAGATGTCGCTGCGCGCGTCCACCTGCTCCCCGCGGGCCTGCTCCGGCGACAGGTACTGCGCGGTGCCCATCACCGCGGACGTCTGCGTGAGCGTCGCGGAGGAGTCGGAGATCGCCCGGGCGATGCCGAAGTCCATGACCTTGATCTCGCCGGCGGGCGTCAGCATGACGTTGGCGGGCTTGATGTCGCGGTGCACGATGCCCATCCGGTGGCTGTACTCCAGCGCACCGAGGACGCCCTCCGTGACCGTCAGGGCCTCCTCCAGCGACAGGGGCCGCCCGGAGCGCAGCATGTCCCGCAGGGTCCGGCCCTCGACGTACTCCATGACGATGTACGGCAGGACCACCTGCCCGCCGCCGGGCTCGGGGTGGACGTCCTCACCGGTGTCGTAGACCGCGACGATGCTCGGGTGGTTCAGCGCCGCCGCGGACTGCGCCTCGCGCCGGAAGCGCGCCTGGAACGACGGGTCGCGCGCCAGGTCCGGGCGCAGCAGCTTCACGGCCACGTTGCGGCCCAGGCGCGTGTCGTGGGCGACGTGGACCTCGGCCATGCCGCCCCGGCCGAGGACCGCACCGACCTCGTAGCGGCCGCCCAGGACGCGGGGGGTGCCGTTCACGAGAGTCCTCCCAGCCTGCGGGCCGTGCCCGAACCACCTGAGCCCATCATCCGCCCACCACCGCTTCCATGACCTGCCGTGCCACCGGGGCGGCCAGTGCGCCGCCCGATGCCGCGTCGCCCCGACCACCACCGTTCTCGATGACGACCGCCACCGCCACCGGGCGGCTGCCGCCGGTGGCGAAGGCGGTGAACCACGCGTGCGGGGCGGCGCCCTCGGCGTGCTGCGCGGTCCCCGTCTTGCCGGCCACCACGACCCCGGGGATCTTCGCCCTGGTGCCGGTGCCGCGTTCCACGACGGTCTGCATCATCGAGGCGAGGGTGCTCGCGACGTCGGCGTCGACGGCGCGGCCCAGCTCCTCGGGAGCCGGCTCGTCGACCACGGCGAGCTTGTCGTCGCGCACGGCGCGCACGAGGTTCGGCTTCATGAGGACGCCCTCGTTGGCGATGGCCGCCGAGACCATCGCCATCTGCAGCGGCGTGACCCGCACGTCCTGCTGCCCGATGCCCGACTTCGCCAGCTCCGGCTGGTTCATGCCCTCGGGCACGACGCTCGGCACCACGGACAGCGGGGTGGCGAGCTCCTGCCCGAACCCGAACCTCGCGGCCTGCTCGCGCAGCGCGTCCTCCCCGACCCGCATCGCCAGGTCCGCGAAGGCGGTGTTGCAGGAGATCCGCAGCGCGTCGGTGAGCGTCACCTGGTCGTTCGCACCGCACGGGGCGAAGTCGTGGTTGCGCATGGGCACGCTGGTCTGCGGCAGGGTCAGCTCCGCCGGGCCCGGCAGCAGGGAGTCGGCGGTGTAGTCCCCGCTGGAGAGGGCCGCGGCCGCCGTGACGACCTTGAACGTGGAGCCCGGCGGGTACAGCTCCCGGATGCCGCGGTTGAGCATCGGCTTGGCCGGGTCGGCGTTCAGCTCCTCCCACGCCCTCGCGACCTGCTCCAGGTCGTGGCTGGCCAGGCGGTTCGGGTCGTAGCTGGGGCTGCTGGCCATCGCCAGCACGTCGCCCGTCCCCGGGTCCAGCGCCACGACCGCGCCCCGCCGGTCCCCGAGCGCCTCCACGGCCGCCTGCTGCGCCGCCGGGTCGAGCGTGAGCTCCACCGAGGCGCCCTTCGGCTCCGCGCCGATGAGGTAGTCGCTGAGGCGGCGGTAGAACAGCTGGTCCGCGGTGCCCGCCAGCTCGTCGTTGAGGGCCAGCTCCACCCCGCCGGTGCGGAAGCGGATGGAGTAGTAGCCCGTGACGTGCGCGTACGTCGGTCCCTGCGGGTAGGTCCGCAGGAACTTGTAGGCGTCGCCGGACTCCTCGCTGGTCGCGACCTCCTGGTCGCCCACGACGACCGGCCCGCGGTGCCGGCCCAGCTCGGCGTAGATCTGCCGGCTGTTGCCCGGCTTGGTCTTCATGCCCTCCGCCGCCACGAACTGGATGTGCGTGGTGCTGACGAACAGGGTCAGGAACAGGAAGGCGACGACCCCGGCGAGGCGGCGCAGCGGGCGGTTCACGGCAGCCTCACCACCTGGGTGACGCCGGTGTCGCCCGTGGGGCCCTCCGGCAGCACGGGGCCCTCCGGGGCGGGGCGGCGCGCGAGGTCGGAGACGCGCAGCAGCAGCCCGATGATGATCCAGTTCGACAGCAGCGAGGAGCCGCCGTACGCCAGGAACGGCGTCGTCAGGCCCGTCAGCGGGATCACCCGGGTCACGCCGCCGACGACGACGAACACCTGCAGCGCCACGGAGAACGCCAGGCCGCCCGCGAGCAGCTTGCCGAAGCCGTCGCGCACCCCGATGGCGGTGCGCAGGCCCCGCTCCACGAGCACCACGTACAGCAGGAGCACCACGAACAGGCCGGCCAGGCCCAGCTCCTCGCCCAGGGAGGCGTAGATGAAGTCGCTGCTCGCGTAGGGCACGACGTCGGGGCGGCCCTTGGCCAGGCCGGTGCCGAGCAGCCCGCCCGCCGCCATGCCGTAGAGGCCCTGCACGAGCTGGAAGCTGCGGTCGAGGTTGTCCGGGTCGAACGGGTTCAGCCAGATCTCCACCCGCCGCTGCACGTGGCTGAAGGTGCGGGCCGCCACGACGGCGCCGCCGACGAACAGCGCCATGCCCAGCACGATCCAGCTCACCCGCTCCGTGGCGACGTAGAGCACCGCGACGAACAGGCCGAAGAACAGCAGCGACGTGCCGAGGTCGCGCTCCAGGACGAGGACGCCGACGCTGACGCCCCACGCCACGAGCAGCGGCCCGAGGTCGCGGCCGCGGGGCAGCTGCAGCCACAGGACCTTCGGGCCCGTCAGGGACAGCGAGTCGCGGTGCACGACGAGGTAGCCGGCGAAGAACACCGCCAGGCAGATCTTGCCGATCTCGCCCGGCTGGAAGGACATCCCGCCCAGGAAGATCCAGATGCGGGCGCCGTTGACGGTCCTGCCGAGGAACGGCACGAGGGGCAGCAGCAGCAGCACCAGGCCCGCCACGAGCGCCGTGAACGTGTAGCGGCGCAGCACCCGGTGGTCGCGCAGGAACCACACCACCGCGGCGGCCGCGGCGACGCCGAGCGCCGACCACAGGAGCTGCCTGGGGGCCAGGGCGGACTCCTCCGCCCGGTCCAGCCGGTGGATCATCACCAGGCCCAGGCCGTTGAGGAGGGTCGCCACCGGCAGCAGCACGGGGTCGGCGTGCTTGGCCTTCAGGCGCACCACGACGTGCAGGGCCGCGGCGAGCGCCCCCAGGCCGCCGGCGTGCCACAGCAGGTCCGCGGGCAGGGCCTCGTCGACGGTGAGGCCGACGATGGCGTAGGCGCCCATCGCCAGGCCCACCGCCGCCAGCAGCAGCACGAGCTCGACGCCGCGGCGGGTGCGCGGGTACACGGGCAGGACGGTGGCCATCAGGAGTCCCCTGAGCAGTCGGGTGTGCCGGGCGCAGGCGTCGCGGAGGGCGCGGTGCCCGGCGCGGAGGAGGTCGGCGCGGGGGAGGTCGGCGCGGGGGAGGTGGACGTGGGCGCCGGCGCGGCCGGGAGCACCGCAGCGGCCACCACCGGCGCCGCCGGGGCGGGGGCCACCGGGGCGGGCGTCGTGGGCGCGGGGCTCGTGGGCGCAGGGCTCGTGGGCGTGGGCAGCGGCTGCTCCCGGCACGCGGAGCGCCGCAGGCCCGCCACGATGCGCAGCGCGTCGGGCAGGTCCTGCGCGGTGATGCGCTGGCGGACCCGCGAGCGCTGCCACGACGGCAGGTCGGCCGTGCGGATGTCCGTCGGGCGCACCACCTCCGACGTGCTCAGCGGGCCGAGGTCCTGCGCGAGCCCGCGGAACACCGCGACCCGCTGCGCGGCCTCGCCCACGAAGTACTGCCCCTGCGTCCACCGCCACGCGCCGTACGTCCCACCGGCCAGCAGCAGCACCAGCACCAGCAGCCCGCCCGCCCAGCGCCACGGGCGGCGTGCGCGGGGAGGCGGCGCCGGGTCGTCCTCCGCGTCGTCGTCGTCGGGCCGGCGGCTCAGCTGCGCGGCCCGCGTCGCGGGGGAGTCCGGCCGCGCGGGGCGCCGCGGGCGCGCGAACGCCGCCGCCCCCACCACCTGCGGCGTGATCGACGGCGGCTCCGGGTTCCCGCCGAGCGGCACCACGTCCGCCACGACGCACGTCACGTTGTCCGGCGCGCCGCCGCGCAGGGCCAGGTCCACCAGCCGCTGGCACGCCTGCGCCGGGTCCGCCGGCTCCGCCAGCTCCTCGTGGATCGTCTCGTGGCTCACCACACCGGACAGCCCGTCGGAGCACAGCAGGAACCTGTCCCCGATCCGCGCCTCGCGCACCGAGACGTCCGGGCGGTCGTCGCGCTCCCCGGTGAGCACGCGCATGATCACCGAGCGCTGGGGGTGGTTGCCCGCCTCCTCAGGGCTGAGCTGCCCCGAGTCGATGAGGCTCTGCACGTACGTGTGGTCGCGCGTCAGCTGGGTCAGCTCGCCGTCGCGCAGCAGGTAGGCCCGCGAGTCGCCGATGTGCGCCAGCACCAGCCGCGCCCCCGTGCGCAGCAGCGCCGTGACCGTGGTGCCCATCCCGGCCAGGGCCGGTTCCTCCCCCACCCGGCGGCGGAGCTGCTCGTTGGCCGCGTGCACCGCGTCCACGAGGTGCTGCGCGGCGTCGTCGCTGCCGTGGGACTCCCCGTCCAGCACCGCCAGCTCGCCCACCGCCAGCGACGAGGCGACGTCACCGCCGGCGTGCCCGCCCATGCCGTCGGCGACGACCAGCAGGTGCGGCCCGGCGTAGCCCGAGTCCTGGTTGTTGGACCGGACCAGCCCGACGTCCGAGCGCGCGGCATAGCGCAGTGCGATGGCCACCGCCCGTCACCTCCGCAGTTCGAGCACGGTCCTGCCGATGCGCAGCGGCACCCCGGGCTCGAACGGCACGGGCGTGGTGAGCCGCTCCCGGCCGAGGTAGGTCCCGTTGGTGGACTGCAGGTCCTCCGCCACCCAGCCGTCCCCGCCCGCGGTGATCCGCACGTGCCGGGTCGAGGCGTACTCGTCGTCCAGGACGAGGGTGCAGTCGTTGCCGCGGCCGATGAGCACCGGGGAGCCGTCCAGGGTCAGGGTCGTGCCGCGCAGGGAGCCCTCCGTCACGACGAGCGTGCGGGCGTGGGAGGGGCGGGCCGGTTGCGCGGCGCGCTCCTGCTCGCGGCGCTGCCGGCGCGAGGGCTGCGGCGCGGGCCCGCCGGTGCGGCGCGGGGTGACGCGGGTGCCCAGCAGGTCCGCGCGCAGGACGCCCACCACCGCCAGCACGAACACCCACAGGAGGACCAGCAGCCCGAGGCGCAGCGCCGTGAGGGTCAGCTCGCTCATTCCCCGCCTCAGTCCCAGGTCTCGTCGGCGCTGCGCCGGGCGGCCCGGAAGACGGCCTGCGTGTGCCCCAGCGTGATGACGCTGCCGTCGAAGAGGTCCGAGCTGTTCACGCGCTCCCCGTCCACGGACGTGCCGTTGGTCGAGCCGAGGTCGACCAGCCGCGCGCCGTGCGGGCTGACGCGGATCTCGGCGTGCCGGCGGGAGACGCCCGGGTCGTCCACGACGACGTCGGCGTCCGAGCCGCGCCCGAGCACCGTGGTGGCCTCGGTGAGGACGTAGCTGCGGCCGTCCACGTCGAGGCAGGGGCGCCCGGTGCCGGCCGAGCCGGACGTGGCGGGCGCGACGCGGCCCTTGACGGTGGCGCTGAGGACGCGGAAGACGCCCGTGCGCAGGTCGTCGGCCCGGTGGAAGGCGACGCGCACCGGGCCGACGAAGGCGTAGCGCTGCTTCTCCGCGTGCTGGGTGGCCGCCGCGACGAGCTCGTCGGCGAGGGTGTCCTGCCAGGACGACAGCTTGTCGTGGTCGGAGGGGCTGAGCTCCACCGTGAAGGAGTTCGGCACCAGGGTGCGGCCGCGGGCCAGGACGGCCGCGCGGTCGTCGAGCTCGCGGCGCAGCGCGCTGGCGATCTCCACGGGCTGGACCTCGCTGCGGAACGCCTTGGCGAACGCGCCGCTGACCGCCCGCTCGATGCCCCGCTCGAACCGGTCGAGCACCCCCACGCCGTACCTCCCCCCGAGCTCCCGCCGCCGGTGCGGCCCGTGCGCACGGGTGATCCGCGCACCCGCATCGTAACCAGGGCACCTGTGGCGGCCGGGGGATCTTCACGGGCGGCCGTTCCCGTGTCCGGGGCCCCGACCCCGGCGTGCTACGGTTTTCCAGCACTCGCGCGAGTGGCGGAATAGGCAGACGCGCACGGTTCAGGTCCGTGTGCCCGAAAGGGCGTGGGGGTTCAACTCCCCCCTCGCGCACAGCGACGAAGGCCCCGGTCCCCCGTAGGACCGGGGCCTTCCGCGTTCCCGCTCCCGGCACGGACCTCCCCCGGACCTCCTCCCGCCGTCCACCGGGCCTCCCCCGGCCGGCCGGCCGGGCACCCCCTCCGACGCGGGAGGCCGTTCCCCGCTGATCCCCGCGGGCCCTAGCGTCGGGGGGTGCCGACCGACCTCGCCGCGGCCCTGGCCGGCCTGCACGGCGCCCCCTACGCCCGCTACCGCTCGCTGGAGGGGGCGTGGCCGCTGCCGGTGCCCACCGCCGCGGGCACCGGCCACGCGGAGCTGCGCGTGGTGCGGGTGCAGGCGGACCCCTTCGCCCCGCCGAGCCGTTTCGAGCTGCACGCCGGCGCGGACGTGCTCGCCGCCCCGGCGGAGCTGTGGAACACCCCCGTGCGGGCGCGGGCGCTGGCCTCGTGGCTGGCGCGGCGGGCCGCGGCGCTCGCCCCGCCGGAGGTGCACCTCGACGCCGGGGGCCAGGAGGTGCTGCGCCGCACGTCGTGCGAGGTGCACGGCGGGGCGGTGGTGCTGCGCTTCGCCGCGCACCTGCCCGGCCCGCGCCGCCGCGCCGACGGCCGGGCCGCCGCCCGCACCCTCACCCGCGACCTGCCCGCCCTCGCCGCGGAGGCGCTGCACCACCCGGCCCTCGACGCCGCGGGCCTGACCGGCCGGCTGCGCCGCTGGGTGGACACCGTCGAGGACTCCGACACCCTGCGGCGGCGGCTGCCCGCCCTCGGGCTGGTGGCGTTCGTGCCGGACGGGGCGGTCCTCGCCCGGCGCAGCGGCGTCGACCCGCGCCCCGCGGAGGGCGCCGTGCCCTTCACCTCCCCGCCGGAGCTGCGCGTGGAGGTGGACCTGCCGCACCGCGGCCGCACCACCGGCATGGGGGTGCCGCAGGGCGTCACCCTCGTCGTCGGCGGCGGTTTCTCCGGCAAGTCCACGCTGCTGCGGGCGCTGGAGGCGGGCGTGCACGACCACGCGCCCGGCGACGGCCGCGAGCTGGTCGTGACGCGCCCGGACGCGGTCGCGGTGCGCGCGGAGGACGGGCGGGCCGTGACCCGGGTGGACGTCGGCGCCTTCGTGGCCGCGCTGCCCGGCGGGCTGGACCCCGCCGACCTCACCACCGCCGAGGCGTCCGGCTCCACCTCCCAGGCGGCCGCGGTGGTCGAGGCGGTGGAGGCCGGGGCGGGGGTGCTGCTGCTGGACGAGGACACCACCGCGACGAACCTCATGGTGCGCGACGCCCGGATGCAGGCCCTGGTGGCGAAGGAGCGCGAGCCGCTCAACCCGTTCGTGGACCTCGTCCGGTCCCTGCACCGCGACCGCGGGGTGTCCACCGTCCTCGTCGCCGGCTCCAGCGGGGACTACCTCGACGTGGCGGACCGGGTGGTGCTGATGGACGACTGGCGCGCCGCCGACGCCACGGCCCGGGCCCGCGAGGTCGCCGCGCGGCCCACCGGCCGGGTCGTGGAGGCCGGGGGTTTCCCGGCGGTGCGGCACCGCGTCGTGGACCCCGGCAGCGTGCGGCCGGTGGCGCGGGGCAGGGTGCGGGTGTCGGCGCGCGGCACGGACACCCTGCTGCTGGGGGAGCACGAGGTGGACGTGCGGGCCCTGCGGCAGCTCGTGGACGCCCCGCACGTCGTGGGGGTGGGCCTGGCCCTGGCGCGGCTCGTGGCCGCCGGGCACCTCCGGGGGCGCTCCCTGGCCCGCGCGCTGGACCTGCTCGACGCGGACCTGGCCGAGACCGGCGGGCCGGAGCCCGTCGCGCGCCTGCTGGGCGGCGTCCCGGTGGACGCGGTCGTGCCCCGCCGCTTCGAGGTGGCGGCGGCCCTGGACCGCCTGCGGGAGCTGCGGGTGCTGCGCCTGCTGCCCGAGCCGGGCACCTGAGCCGGGTGGCCGTCGCGGGGACGGCCGCGGATCAGCCGTCGCCGGCGGCGGTCCAGCCGGAGGTCGCCGCCAGGAAGAACCACACCGTCTTGCCGGGTGCGCCGTCGGGAGGGTCCGTGGTGCCCCACCGGGTGGACAGGGCGTCCACGAGGGCGACCCCGCGGCCGCCGGTGGACTCCGCGCCCACGTGCCGCAGCTGCGGCCGGCCGGGGTGGGAGTCGCGGACGCCGACGGTGATCCCGTCGCCGGTGAACTCCAGGCGGAGCAGGACCGGGCCGCTGCCGTGCACGACGGCGTTGCCGACGAGCTCGGTGGTGAGCAGTTCCGCGACGGTCCGCGCCGGCAGCGGGAAACCCACCTCGGCGCACCGGCCGCTGAGCCAGTGCCGCGCCTGCGGGACCGAGGACAGCTCACCCGTGAGCTGCAGCTCGTCCACGGTCCCTCCCCGTCCGTCCGCACCCTGTGCGGCAGCGCGGGTGCCTGCCGGGGCCGCGGGCACGGTAGCCCAGCGAGCGTCCCGGGACGTACCCGGGGAGGGGCAGGATGGGGGAGGTGAGAACGACCCGTGCCCTCGGCCACGTGGAGGCCCTCGCCCGGACGTGCGCGGAGATGGCGACCCGGCCGGCGTCGCTGTTCCCGCTGCGGGTGGCCGAGCTGTGGGTGGCGGGCCCGCTGCTGGACCGGGGCGGGGACGGGCGCGGCGGCGGGGAGGTCGCCGAGGTCCCCGTCGCGCTGCGCGTGGACGTCGCCCCGGACGACGTCGCGTGGCTGTGCGCGCCGCGCGGCGCGCAGCACTGGGCGAACGCCACCCGCCTGTCCCAGCTGCCGCTGCGCCCGTGCTGGCGCTCCCTGCACGCGCCGGTGTGGAACCACGTGCTGCACCGGCCCGCGCTGGTGTGGGACGCGGCCGCGGGGCTGCACGAGGACGTGCTGCAGGCGCTGCACGAGGGGCGCGCCGAGGACGTGCGGCTGCCCGCGCCGGGACCAGGGGAGCTGCGGGCGCGGCTGGAGGAGGAGCGCGACGTGAGCCTGCGGGCGCTGCACGCCACCACCGCCGGGTACGCGCGGCGGCGCTGGGCGCCGGGGAAGCTCGAACCCGCGGCGGACGCCCAGCACGCCGCGGCGAGCGGCTACCTGGACGTGCTGGGCGCCCTGGGCGCCCTGGGCGGGGCGGGCTGACCGGCTGCCAGGATGTGCCGGTGGGTGACGTGGACGTGGTGGTGGCGGTGGCGTCGGAGCGGGACCTCGGGGAGGTCCTGGGGTTGTTCCGGCAGTACCTGGAGTTCTACGAGCGCCCCCACCCCGAGGCCGCGGTGCGGGCGTTCCTAGAGCAGCGGTTCGCGCGCGGGGACAGCGTCGCGCTGCTCGCCCGCGCCGGCGCGGAGGCGGTGGGGCTGGCGCACGTCTACCCGACGCTGTCGTCCCTGAGCCTGGCCCCGGTCTGGGTGCTCAACGACCTGTTCGTGACGGGGACCGCGCGGGGGACCGGGGCCGGCACGGCGCTGCTGCGCGAGGTGTCCCGCCTCGCCGCGGAGGCGGGGGCGGTGGCCGTGGCGCTGGAGACGTACCCGGACAACACGGGGGCGCAGCGCCTGTACGAGCGGGAGGGTTTCGTGCGGGACACCTCGACGCTGCACTACACCCGGACCCTGCCCCGCTGACCCCGTCCCGCCGGCCCCGCCCCGCCGGGCACCCGGGGGCGCCCGGCGTCCGGCGCTCAGTGCACCACGACGACCGGGCAGGCGGCGGCGGACAGGACGGCGCGGCTGACGGAACCCATCAGGCGCCCGGCGAGGCTGGGGCGGTTGCGGTTGCCGAGCACCACGAGCGCGGCCTGGTGGGAGGCGCCGACGAGGCAGCTGCCCACCGCGTCCCGCACCACCTGCACGTCCACGTCGAGGCGCGGGTGCGCCACCCGCACGAGGGTCGCGGCCGGGCGTGTCACGGCCTCGCAGTCCGTCGCGAGGGTGGTGAGGGTGCCCGCCGCGTGCGGGGCGGCGGCCGCGGGCGGCTCGCCGTACCAGCGGGGGCGGGCACCCGGCTCCGGCTGGGCGGAGACGATCGTGAGGCCGAGGCCCGCCCGCGCGGCGTGGCCCGCGGCGAAGGCCAGGGCGCGGGCGGCGCCCTCGGACCCGTCGATGCCGACGACGACGCGCCCGGCCGTCGCCCAGGAGAACGGGGTCAGCTCGTCCCCCGCGTGCTCGGCGCGGCGGTCGGGCCGCACGACGACGACCGGGCAGCGCGCGGACGTGGCGACGGCGACGCTGACGGACCCGAGGACGAAACCGGCGAGGCTGCCGTGGCCCCGGCTGCCGGTGACGACGAGGTCGGCGTGGTGGGACTCCTGCTGCAGCACGGCCGCGGCCGAGCCGGAGCGCACCTCCCCGCTGACGTGGGAGGCGGGCGCGAGGTCCCCGGCGCGCTCCACGGCGGCGTCCACCGACGCCTGCGCGGCCTCGCGGGCGGCGTCCAGGACGTTGCCGGCGGTGAACGCGGCCGAGGCGGCGGGGGAGACGGGGGCGCGGACGGCGGCGACGATGCGCAGGTCCGCCCCGCGCCTGCGGGCGTCGTCGGCGGCCCACTCCAGGGCCCGCTCGGCCTGCCACGAGCCGTCCACGCCGACCACGATGGTCGGTCTCTCGTGCCCGCTCACGGCTCCTCCTCGCAACGGGGCCGCCCCGGCGCGTCCCCGTGCCGCACACGATGCGTCGCGTCGTCCTCGGGTGCAAGCGATCCGGCCACATCGACACCCGATCGCAGCGGTGAAGCGCTTCCTCAGCGCGCGGCGCGCCCGTCCTCCCGCTCGCGCAGCAGGTCGCGGATCTCGGTGAGGAGCTGCACGTCCGCCGGCACGGCCGCCGGCTCGGGCTCGCGGCCGGCGCCCAGGCGCAGGAACAGCCGGTTCACGGGGGTGACGACGAGGAAGTAGACGACGGCGGCGGTGATGACGAAGCCGAGGACCGCCTCGAGGACGTCGCCGAAGAGGAAACCGCCCCGGTTGAGGGAGGCGAGCCTCGGCGCCCCGCCGACGGCGGCGATGAGCGGGTTGACCAGTCCCTGCACGATCGCGGTGACGACGGCGCTGAACGCGGTGCCGATGACGACGGCGACCGCCAGGTCGATGACGTTGCCCCGCAGCACGAAGTCCTTGAAACCACGCAGAACCGACATGGCCCGCACCGTAGGGGCGTCCCGTGCGCTCCGCCTCCCGGTGCGCCTCCCGGCGGTGGGCGCGGGATGCGGCCGGGGCCCGGCCTGGCAGGCTGCCGCCGTGGTGGAGCGCGGGGAGGCCGACGTCGCCGTCGTCGGGCTGGGCGCGGCGGGCGGCAGCCTGCTGCGGCGCCTCGTGCGGGACGGGCGGGCCCTGGCCGGGGACCGGCCGCTGCGCGTCGTCGTCCTGGACGCCCCGGCGGGCGACGCCCGCCGCAGCCCGGTGCGGTCGTGGTGCACGTGGGGCCCGCCGCGCTGGCGCTACGCCGGGGACGTGTCCGCGCGCTGGGGGCGCATCCGGGTCGTCGGCGCCGACGGGGGTGTGCTCGACGCGCCGCTCGGTGCGCTGGAGTACCGGCTCGTCCGCTCGGACGACTTCGAGGCGGCGGTGCGCCGGGAGCTGGCCGGGGCGGCGGGCGTCGAGGTGGTCCCCGCGGCCGTGACGGACGTGGTGGACGGCCCCGCCGGGGCGCTGGTGCGCGCGGTGGGGCCGGGCGGCGGGCCGCTGGAGGTCCGGGCGCGCTGGGTGCTGGACTCCCGGCCCCCTCCGCTGCCCGTGCCGGGAGCGGGCCGCACGCTGCTGCTGCAGCACTTCCGCGGGTGGCGGGTGCGGACGGCGGAGCCGGTGTTCGACCCGGCGGCGGCCACCCTGATGGACTTCCGCGTGCCGCAGCCGCCGCGGGGGGTGGCGTTCGGGTACGTCCTGCCCACCTCCGCCCGCGAGGCCCTGGTGGAGTACACGGAGTTCTCCCGCGAGCGCCTGGCGGGCGAGGGGTACGACGCCGCCCTGCGCTCGTACCTGGGCGGCGTGCTGGGGGTGGGGGAGCACACCGTGCTGGAGGTGGAGGACGGGGTGATCCCGATGACGGACGTGCCGTTCGCGCCGCGGGCGGGGCGTTCGGTGTTCCGCATCGGCACGGCCGGCGGGGCGGTGCGGCCCTCGACGGGGTACGCGTTCAGCGCGGTGCAGCGGCAGGTGGACGCGGTGGTGGCGGCGCTGGCGGCGGGTTCCGCGCCGCTCCCGCCGGTCCCGCACCGGGGCCGTCACCTGCTGATGGACTCGGTGCTGCTGCGCGCCCTGGACTCCGGCGCGGTGGGGGGCGCGGAACTCCTCACCGGCCTGTTCCGGCGGAACCCGGTGGCGCGGGTCCTGCGGTTCCTCGACGGGAACTCCTCGCCCGCGGAGGACCTGGCGCTCATGGCGTCCACGCCGTGGGGACCGATGCTGCGGGCCGTCGCCGGGGTGGCCGGGCCGCGGTTGCGGCCCGTTCCCCGGCGGCGCTGAACCCGTTGCGCCGCAGACCTCCCGGCGCCCGTGGGATCGGGACGGCGGGAGCCGTCGGTCCTGCGCGCGGCGCTCAGTCCTGCAGGACGGCCTCGATGTCGAGCTGGAGGTCGACGCGGTCGGCGACGACGAGCCCGCCGGTCTCCAGGCGGGCGTCGAAGTCCACGCCGAAGTCGCGCCGGTTGAGCGATCCGGTGGCGGAGAAACCGGCGCGGATGCCGCCGTAGGCGTCGGGGCCGAAACCGCTGACCTCCAGGCGCAGGGTCACGGGGCGGGTGACGCCCTTGAGGGTGAGCTCGCCGTCGAGGAGGAACTCCCCGTCCCCGCTGCGCAGGCCGGTGGAGCGGTAGGTCATCTCGGGGTGGCCGGCGACGTCGAAGAAGTCGGAGGTCCGCAGGTGCTCGTCGCGGGCGTCGTTGAAGGTGGTGAGGGAGGCCATCGCGATGGTCGCGGTGACGCTGGAGCCGGTGAGGTCGGCGGTGGTGACGACGGTGCCGGAGACGTCGCCGAAGCGGCCGCGGACCTTGCTGACGGCCATGTGCCGGACGGTGAAGGAGACCTCCGAGTGCACGGGGTCGATGGCCCAGGTGCCGGCCAGGTAGCCGGGGACCTCGACGGTCGCGCGGGGCGCGGGGACGGTCTCGGCGGTGGGGGTGGCGGTGGCGCTCTTGGAGCGGAACCAGGACATGACGGTCTCCTCGGGTGGTTGAGTCTTCAACTAGGTGGGACGTTAGCACCAACCTTGTTGAAGATGCAACCATTCCCGTCCTCCGGTCGGGGAAGTCGTCCGAACGCCTCCGGAGGTGCAACAGTGGCGCACCCACACGTTCCCGCCCCGCCTCCGGCGGTGCCGTCGTCAGGAGGTGCCGTGGCCGCGACCGGCGCGCCCACCCTGGAGTCCGTCGCCGCGCGCGCCGGTGTCTCCCGAGCGACCGCGGGCCGTGTCCTGGCCGGCTCCGCCAAGGTGAGCCCCGCCGCCCGCGAGGCCGTGCTGCGCGCCGCGACGGAGCTGTCCTACGTGCCCAACCAGGCGGCCCGGGCGCTCGTCACCCGCCGCAGCGGCTCGGTCGCCCTCGTCGTGGTCGAGCCCGTGGAGCGCTTCTTCTCGGACTCCTACTTCTCCCTCGTGCTCACCGGGGCGCAGCTCGCCCTCGCCGAGCGGGAGATCCAGCTCGTGCTCGTCGTGCTCTCCACCGCCCGCGAGCGGGAGCGCTTCGAGCGCTACGCCCGCAGCGGTCACGTCGACGGCGCGATCCTCGTCTCCGTGCACGGCCCAGACCCGCTGCCGCAGCACCTGTGCGACGCGGGCATCCCCGTGGTCCTCTCCGGCCGCCCGTTCGAGCCGGCCTCCACGGTGCCCTTCGTCTCGACCGACAACATCTCGGGGGCCCGCATCGCCACCCGCCACCTGCTCGAGGCGGGGTGCGGCCGGATCGTCACCGTGACCGGGCCGATGGACATGTCGGCCGCGCAGGACCGGCTGGAGGGGTTCCGCGACGAGCTGCGCGCCTCCCGCCGCGAGGTGCCCTCCGAGGTCGTGGCGGCCGGGGACTTCACGGTCGAGGGCGGGCGGCGGGCGACCGAGGAGCTGCTGGAGCGCTGCCCCGACCTCGACGGGCTGTTCGCGGCGAACGACCTGATGGCCGCGGGCGCGCTGCAGGCCCTCGCCGCGGCCCGGCGCTCGGTGCCCGGTGACGTGCGGGTCGTCGGGTTCGACGACGCCCCCCTCGCCTCGGCGGCCACCCCGCCGCTGACGACCGTGCGCCAGCCCGTCATCGAGATGGGCCGCGCCCTGGCCTCGATGCTGCTCGGGGTCATCGACGGCGAGGTCGACCCCGCGCCGATGATCATGCCCGGCGAGCTCGTCCGGCGCGCCTCCGCCTGATCCGCGGCGGCCGGGGTACCCCCTCGGCAGCGGCACCAAACCGCTTTCCGGCGGCTTTCTGGGGCATCTGCATCACGGTTCGGCAACGGTCGGTTGACACCGGGCAGGTCTGGCAGCGACTCTTCTCGCACACCCCTTGAGAGCGCTCTCACCGAGGTGACCTCACCTTGAGAGCGCTCCCACGAGCAGCACCACCAGCCTGGTCAACGACGATCCGCCCCCTTCCGAGGGGCCGGCGAGGAGCCTCAATGCGCAGCACGAAGAAGACGACCATCGCGACGCTCGCCACGATGGTCAGCGGAGCCCTCCTGCTCACGAGCTGCGGCTCCGGCGGTGGCTCCGGCGCCGCCGCGGAGCCCTCCGCCAGCGGGTCGTCCAGCGCCGCCGGTGGCAAGACCGTCCTCAGCGTCTCGCTGTTCGGCACCATGGGCTTCAAGGAAGCCGGCCTCTTCGACGAGTACCAGAAGCAGAACCCGAACGTCACGATCAAGTACGAGTCCACCCAGGGCGAGAGCAAGTACTGGCCGGCCCTGAAGACCAAGCTGCAGTCCGGCAACGGCCTCGCCGACATCCAGGGCATCGAGGTCGGCCGCATCGCCGACGTCGTCGCCAACCAGTCCGACAAGTGGGTCGACCTGAGCAAGACCGTCGCCGGCGAGCAGGTCGGCAACTACGTGGACTGGAAGGCCAAGGCCGCCACCACGGAGGACGGCAAGGTCCTGGCCATGGGCACCGACATCGGCCCGATGGGCATCTGCTACCGCAGCGACCTGCTGCAGCAGGCCGGCCTGCCGACCGACCCGGCCGAGCTGGCCACCAAGATGACCGACTGGGACGCGTACCTGGAGCTCGGCCGCCAGTACAAGGCCAAGGCGCCCGCGGGTTCCGCGTGGACCGACTTCGGCGGCGGTCTGTACAACGCCATCATCTCCACCGAGTCGGAGATCTACTACAACGAGGACGGCGATGTCGTCGTCGAGGAGAACCCGGCCGTCAAGAAGGCGTTCGACACCGCCGCCAAGGCCGGCCAGGAGGGCCTGACCGCCAAGCTGGAGCAGTTCAACGACCCCAACTGGGACCCCGGTTTCGCCTCCGGCGCCTTCGCCACCATCGCCTGCCCGTCCTGGATGATCGGCTACATCAAGGGCAAGGCCGGCGACGCCGGCAGCGGCAAGTGGAACGTGACCTCCCTGCCCGGCGGCAAGGGCGGCAACTGGGGCGGCTCCTACCTGGCCATCCCCGAGTCCTCCAAGAACAAGGAGGAGGCCGCCAAGCTCGTCAAGTGGATGACCGACGGCGAGCAGCAGGCCACGATCTTCAAGAACGTCGGGAACTTCCCGTCCAACACCAAGGGCATCGAGATGGTGACCGACGCCACGGACCCGTACTTCCAGAACGCGCCCATCGGCCAGATCTTCAGCAAGGCGGCCGAGGCGGCCCCCACGCAGGTCCTCGGTGAGGGTGACGCCACCATCAAGACCGCGGTCACCAACGCGCTGCTGTCCGTGGAGGCCAACGGCGTGAAGCCCGAGGACGCCTGGAAGAACGCTCTGACCGAGATCAGCAACTCGGTCGGCTGACCGGGAAGTCCGGAGAGATCCCGGGCCGGGGGGGGGGGGGGCCCCCCCCCCCCCCCCCCCCCCCCCCCCCCCCCCCCCCGNAGATCAGCAACTCGGTCGGCTGACCGGGAAGTCCGGAGAGATCCCGGGCCGGCCGGCGGGTCCACCCGCCGGCCGGCCCACCTCTGCACCCCAGGATCCGCCGACGAGGAGACGACATGACACTCTCCAGCACCACCTCGCCGCCCGCACCCGCCGGTCCCTCCACGCGCGTGGTCGTGGCCGAGAAGCTCACGTGGAAGCAGCGTCTGTTCCGCGCGGAGGAGAAGGGCGCCCCGTACGCCTACATCGCGCCGTTCTTCATCCTCTTCATCATCTTCGGGCTGTTCCCGCTCGTCTACACGGGCTGGATCAGCCTCTACAAGCTCAAGCTGGGCTCGTCGACCTCCGAGTTCATCGGCCTGGAGAACTACGTCTGGCTGTTCGAGAACCCCAAGTTCTACAACTCGCTGTGGAAGACGTTCACCCTCGGCGTCCTGTCCACCGTGCCCCAGCTCATGATCGCCATCGGGCTGGCGCACCTGCTGAACTACAAGATGCGCGGGCGCAACCTCTTCCGCGTCTCCATGATCATGCCGTACGCCACCTCCGCCGCCGCGGCGACGCTGGTCTTCGCGCAGATCTTCGGCCGCGACGCCGGTTTCGCGAACTGGATCCTGTCCTGGTTCGGCGTCGACGCGGTCGACTGGCGCAACGGTGACTGGACCGCGCAGATCGCCATCGCCGTCATCGTCACCTGGCGCTGGGCGGGCTACAACGCCCTCATCTTCCTCGCCGGCATGCAGTCGATCTCGCACGACCTCTACGAGTCGGCGGCCCTGGACGGTGCGAACCGCTGGCAGCAGTTCTGGCACATCACCCTGCCCGGCCTGCGCCCCACGATCCTCTTCACCGTCGTCGTCTCCACGATCGGCGCGACGCAGCTCTTCGCCGAGCCCCTGCTGTTCGGCGGCGGCACCGCGAACGGCGGCGCCCTGAACCAGTACCAGACGCTCGGCCTGTTCATGTACCAGCAGGGCTGGGGCGACCCCGGCCAGCTCGGCCGCGCCGCAGCCATCGCGTGGGTGACGTTCGCGCTCATCATCGTCCTCGTGCTGCTGAACACGTGGCTCGCCCGGATGCGGGACCGCGACCCGGCGCTGATCGCCGCCAAGAAGGCCACCAAGGCCGCCAGGAAGGGAGCCCGGGCATGACCGCGACCACCGTGCGCCAGGCGGCCATCGCCGCACCCGGCCCCGAGGGCGGCAAGCGCCGCAGGTACCGCGCCCCGGACGAGGCCGGCCCGCTGACCTACATCGCGCTGGGGATCACGGCGTTCCTCTTCGTCGTGCCCTTCTACTACATGATCGTCGCCGGAAGCCGGCCGATGGCCGAGATGAACACCACGCCCCCGCCGTTCCTGCCGGGCGGGGACCTGTGGTCGAACATCGTCAAGGCGCTGGAGCAGCAGAACATCGGCCTGGCGCTGTGGAACACCTTCATCGTCTCCGGCATCATCACCGTCGCCACCCTGCTGTTCTGCACCCTCGCCGGCTTCGCCTTCGCGAAGCTCAAGTTCAAGGGCAACAACGTGCTCTTCGGCATCACCATCGGCACCCTGATGATCCCCCCCACGCTGGGCGTCGTGCCGCTCTACATGGTCATGTCCGACATCGGGCTCACCGGCAACCTGTGGTCCGTCATCCTGCCCACGATGGTCACCGCCTTCGGCGTGTTCTTCATGCGGCAGTACATCGTCCAGACGCTGCCCGACGAGCTGCTGGAGGCCGCCCGCATGGACGGAGCCACCTCCACCCGGGCGTTCTTCAGCATCGTGCTGCCGATCGCCCGCCCCGGCATGGCCGTCCTCGGGATGCTGACGTTCATGACGGCCTGGAACGAGTTCTTCTGGCCGGTCATCGTCCTGAACTCGTCCAACCCCACCATCCAGGTGGCGCTCAACAACCTCGGCAGCGGCTACGTCCCCGACCAGTCGATCATCATGGCCGGAACCCTCATCGGCACCGTGCCCGTGATCATCGTGTTCCTGCTCCTCGGCCGGCAGATCGTCAACGGCATCATGGCCGGCGCCGTCAAGGGCTGACCGCCTCCCCGTCCCACCCCCACCCCGTACCTGAGAGGAGGCGGGTCCACCGGCCCCCGGCGGTCCCGACCACATGACCACGATCCACGAACGCCCCGCGACCGACGAGCAGACGGGCTCCGCGCCCCGGTCCTTCCCGCCCGGTTTCGTCTGGGGCTCGGCCACCGCCTCCTACCAGATCGAGGGCGCCGTCGCGGAGGACGGCCGCACGCCCTCCATCTGGGACACCTTCTCCCGCACCCCGGGCAAGGTCCGCAACGGTGACACCGGCGACGTCGCCTGCGACCACTACCACCGCTTCCGCGAGGACGTCGCCCTCATGAAGCGCCTCGGCCTCGGGGCCTACCGCTTCTCCGTGGCCTGGCCGCGCATCACCCCGCAGGTCACCCCGGACGCCCTGGGCCCCGTCAACCCCGAGGGCCTGCGGTTCTACTCCGAGCTCCTCGACGAGCTCATCGCCGCGGGCATCGAGCCGGCCATCACCCTCTACCACTGGGACCTGCCGCAGGCCCTGGAGGACGCGGGCGGCTGGACCAACCGCAAGACCGCCGAGCGCTTCGCCGAGTACGCCGAGGTCGTCGCCGGCGCCCTCGGGGACCGCGTGAAGACGTTCATCACCCTCAACGAGCCCTGGTGCTCGGCCTACCTCGGCTACGCCAGCGGCGTCCACGCCCCCGGCCGCACCGAGCCCGCCTCCGCCCTCGCGGCGGTGCACCACCTCAACCTCGCCCACGGCCTCGGGTCCGTCGCCGTGCGCAAGGCGGCCCCGGGTGCGCGGGTCGCCCTCACGCTGAACCTCGCGTGGGTCCGCACCGACGGCACCTCCGACGCCGACCAGGACGCGGTGCGCCGCATCGACGGGCTGCAGAACCGGGTGTTCCTCGACCCGGTCCTGCGCGGTGAGTACCCGGCCGACGTCCTCGTCGACACCAAGGAGGTCACCGACTGGTCCTTCGTGCTCGACGGTGACACCGAGCTGATCCACCAGCCCCTCGACGTCCTCGGCGTGAACTACTACAGCCCCACCGTGGTGCGCGCCTGGGACGGCGCCTCCCCGCGTGAGGAGGCCGACGGGCACGGTGCCAGCTCGCACAGCCCGTGGGTGGGCAGCGCGCACCTCGTGGAGTTCCCCGAGCAGCCCGGTGCCAAGACGGACATGGGCTGGAGCATCGACTCGCGCGGCATGCGCGAGCTGCTGCTGCGCATGCACGCCGAGCACCCCGGCCTGGAGCTCATGGTCACCGAGAACGGCGCCGCCTACCCGGACGTCGTCGAGAACGGCCGCGTCGACGACGTGGACCGCATCGGGTACCTGCAGGACCACCTCTCGGCGGTGCTCGACGCCGTCGAGGCGGGTGCGCCCGTCACGGCGTACTTCCTGTGGTCGCTGCTCGACAACTTCGAGTGGGGCTACGGGTTCTCCAAGCGGTTCGGCATCGTGCACGTCGACTACGACACGCAGGTCCGCACCCTCAAGGACAGCGCGCTCTGGTACGCCGGGGTCGTGGAGTCCGGCGCCCTGCCGGCCCGCACCACCTGACCGGCACCACCTGACCGGCACCACCTGACCGGCACCACCTGACCGGCACCACCTGACCGGCACCACCTGACCGGCACCACCTGGTCTGCACCACCTGGTCTGCACCACCTGACGCGGGGACGTTCCGCGCGCGACACGCCCGTGTCGCGCGCCGGGACGTCCCCGCGTCGCGTGTGCGGGCACCCGGGCGGGGTCCGCCGTCACCCCTGCCGGTCGCGGGGTGCGCCGAACGCGCGGCGGTAGGCCGAGGGGGAGGTCCCGAGCTCCCGGCGCAGGTGCAGCCGCAGGTTCTCGGCCGTGCCGAGGCCGCAGCGCCGCGCCACCTCCGGCAGGGGCAGGTCCGCGGCGGACTCCAGCAGCTCCCGCGCCGCCAGGACCCGCTGCGCGGCGAGCCACCGCAGCGGGGAGGTGCCCGTCTCCGCCTGCCAGCGGCGGGTGAGGGTGCGCGCGGAGACGCAGGCGTGCGCGGCGAGGTCGGCGACCGCCAGCGGCCGGTGCAGGTTCTCCAGCGCCCAGCGCCGGGTGGGCGCCAGGGACGCGCCGTCCGGGCCCGGCACCGGCCGGTCCAGGTACTGCGCCTGCCCGCCCTCCCGGTACGGCGCCACGACGATGCGGCGGGCGACGGACGCGGCCGCACGGGCGCCGTGGTCCAGGCGCACCACGTGCAGGCACAGGTCGATCCCCGCCGCGACACCGGCCGAGGTGAGGATGCTCCCCTCGTCGACGAAGAGCACCGCGGGGTCCACGTCGACGTCCGGGTACGCCGCGGCCAGTTCCGCGGCGTGCCGCCAGTGCGTCGTGGCGCGCCGGCCGGCCAGCAGCCCGGCCGCGGCCAGCGCGAACGCACCGGTGCAGATGGACATCACCCGGCGGCCCCGGGCGTGCGCGGAGCTCAGGGCGTCCAGGACCTCCGGCGGCGGCGGGCGCAGGTGCGGCTCGAACCCCGGCACGACCACCGTGTCGGCACGCCGCAGCGCCCCCAGGCCGGCGCCGGCCACGACCGGGAAACCCGTCGTGGTGCGCACCGGGCCGGGCCGCACCCCGCACAGGGTGAGGGAGTACTCCACCTGCTCGCGGTGGCCGAAGACCTGCGCGGGGATCGCCAGGTCCAGCGCGACGACGTCGTCGAGGGCGAGGACGGCGACGCGGTGCACCCCGCGACCGTACCGGCCGCGAGCCCGCCGGGGTGGTGGCCGGATCCTTGGGGAGGACGGCCGCAGCGCCACTGGCCGGGAAACCCCCGCGGCCGCACGATCCAGGCATGAGAGCTGACGTCGTCGTGTTCGACGGCTTCGAGGACCTCGACGTCTTCGGGCCCCTGAACGTCCTGGCCGTCGCCGGCGCCGAGGTCGCGCTGGTCTCCTGCGGCGAACCCCGCCAGGTCGTCTCCGCCCACGGGAGCCGCGTGGTCCCCGTCCGCCCCCTCGGGCCCGGCGCGGACGTCGTCGTCGTCCCCGGCGGCGGGTGGACGACGCGGGCGCCGCAGGGGGCCTGGGCGCAGGCCCAGCGCGGGGAGCTGCCCCGCGCGCTGGCGGCCCTCGCCGCGGACGGCACCCTGCTGGCGTCGGTGTGCACCGGCGCGCTGCTGCTCGGGGCCGCGGGTCTGCTGCGGGGCCGCCCGGCCGTCACCAACGCCGGGGCGCTGGCCGACCTCGCGGCGGCCGGCGCGATCGCGGACCCCGCCGCCCGCGTCGTCGACGACGGGGACGTGGTGACCTCCGGCGGCCTCACCGCGGGCATCGACCTCGGTCTGTGGCTCGTGGAGCGGTTCGCCGGCGCCGCCCGGGCCCGGGAGGTCGCCCGCGACCTGGAGCACACCCCGCGCGGCCCCGTGCGCCGGCCGCTGCCGGCCGCCACCGGGCTGCTCGCGCAGGTCGCGGGCGTCGAGCTGCCCACCACCCCCCTGGCGCGCGCCGCGTACGCCGCCGCGCGGGAGGCGGAGGAGGAGTTCCTGCTCAACCACAGCGTCCGCAGCTACCTGTTCGCCCGCCTCGCCGCCGCCTCGCGCGGTTGGGCGGCGGGGGAGGACTACGACGACGAGCTGCTGTTCGCCGCGTGCGTGCTGCACGACCTCGGCCTCACCGCTGCCGCGGACACCGGCGCGCGTTTCGAGGTGGACGGCGCCGACGCGGCGGTGGCGCTGCTGCGCTCCCACGGTGTCGCCGAGCCGCGCGCGGCCCTGGTGTGGGACGCGATCGCGCTGCACACCTCCGCGGGGATCGCCGAGCGCAAGCAGCCCGAGGTGGCCCTCGCGCGCGCCGGGATCGGGATGGACTTCGGCCGCGGCGCGGAGATCGTGCCGCGGGGGACGGCCGCGGCGGTGCACGCGGCGCTGCCCCGCCTGGACCTCGCGCGCAGCATCACCGACGCGATCGTGGAGCAGGCGCGGGGCCGGGCCGGGAAGACCCCGCCCGGCTCCCTCGCCGCGGACCTCGTGCGCGAGCGCGGGACCCCGCCCTGCACGACGTGGCTGGAGCGCCTCGCCGCCACCGGCCGCTGGGGCGGGTGAGCCGCGCCCCCTCACGCCGCGCCCCTTTTCCCGCGCCCCTTTTCCCGCGCCCCACCCCGCCCATCTCCGGGTTTCGGCGCCCCGGGGAGCCCCGCGAGGCGCCGAAATCCGGAGATGGGTGGGTGGGACGGGCGCGGACGGCGCCGAAACCCGGAGATGGGTGAGTGAGACGGGCGCGGACGCCGCCGAAACCCGGAGATGGGCGGGTGGGACGGGCGCGGGCGGGTGAGGGGAGGGGCGGGTGCGCTCAGCCGACCTCGGCGGGGCGGGTCGCGCCCAGGGCCTCCAGCGCCTCCTCCAGCACGGCCATGACCTCCAGCGTCCCGCTCAGCGGCACCAGCGGGCTCTCCGTGCGCCCGGCGGCGAGGCACTCGTGGACGTGCTCCAGCATGTGGGTGTGGCCGCGGGAGGGCTCGAGCTCCACGGGCCGCGCCTCCCCGCCCCGGTGCAGCACCAGGCGGTTCATCTCGTAGACCGGGTCGCCCACCTCGACCCAGCCCTCCGTGCCCTCGACCCACGCCCGGCTGGCGCTGCGGGAGACGATGCTCGCCGACAGCATCGACACCGCGCCCCCGGCGTGCCCGAGCAGCAGCCCAGCCTGCGCGTCGACACCGGTGGGTGCCAGGGAACCGGCCGCGTGCACGCTCGTCGGCGGGCCCAGCAGCAGGTGCGCCAGCCGCACCGGGTACGGGCCCAGGTCGAGCAGCGCCCCGCCGCCGAGCGCGGGGTCCCAGAACCGGGCCGCCTCCTGCGGTGCCCGGAAGCCCAGGTCGGCGTGCACCGAGCGGACCTCCCCGATGTCGCCGCGCCGGATCAGCTCCAGCAGCGCCACCGTGCCGGGCACGAACCTCGTCCAGTACGCCTCCATGCAGAACACCCCGGCGTCCCGGGCGAGCTGCACCAGTTCCCGCGCCCCCGCCAGCGTGGCCGTGATGGGCTTCTCCACCAGCACCGGCTTGCGCGCGGCCAGCGCCGCACGGGCCGCGGCCAGGTGCTGCGGGTGCGGCGTCGCGACGTAGACGACGTCCACGTCCGGGTCCGCGGCGAGCTCCTCCACCGACCCGTAGGAGCGCTCGAAACCGTTGTCCGCCGCGAACCGCGCCGCGCGGTCGGTGCTGCGGGAGGCCACCGCGAACCGCGTGCCGCCCTCCGCGGCGCCCAGTGCCGCGCCGACCTTCTCCGCGATCCCGCCCGTGCCGACGAAACCCCACCTCACGCTCACCGCACGCTCCCGTCGTGTCGTCGCCGGGCCCGACCCTAGACGACCACCCGCTCCGCGGGCGGGAACCCGACGCCACGTCACGGTGCGCCGCGCCGCGGTGCGTGGCTAGGGTCGCCCGGTGCCTCCTCCCCGGCAGCGCGAGGCGGGCGGTCCGCGGCCGGCCGCGCCCGCGCGCTCCGTCCACCCCGCCCGCCCCGCCCAGCTCATCGCGGCGGCGTTCGCGGCGGCCGTCGCCGCCGGGACCGTGCTGCTCCTGCTGCCCGTCTCCCGCGTGGCGACCGATGGTGCACCCTGGGTGGACGCGCTGTTCACCGCCACGTCCGCCGTCTGCGTCACCGGCCTGGCGACCGTCGACACCGCCACCTACTGGAGCCCCTTCGGGCAGGTCGTGATCGCCGGGCTGATCCAGCTCGGCGGTTTCGGCGTCATGACCGCCGCGTCGCTGCTCGGCCTGCTGCTCGCGCGCCGGCTCGGCCTGAGCGCGCGGCTCACCGCCACCACCGAGTCGCGCAGCCTCGCCTCCGGGGACGTGCGGCGGGTGCTGCTCGGGATCGCCCGCACCAGCCTGGTCGTGGAGGGGTGCGTGGCGGCGGTGCTGGCCGTGCGCTTCGCCACCGCCTACGGCGAGCCGGTCGGGCGCGCGGTGTGGCTGGGCGGGTTCCACGCCGTCTCCGCGTTCAACAACGCCGGGTTCGGCCTGTGGTCCGACAACCTCGTCCGCTTCGCCGAGGACCCGTGGATCTGCCTGCCGATCGCCGCGGCGGTCGTGGTCGGCGGCCTGGGGTTCCCCGTGCTGCTGGAACTGCGCCGCGAGCTGCGCTCACCGCTGCGCTGGTCCCTCGGCACGAGGCTCGTCCTCACCGCCACCGCGCTGCTGCTGCCCCTGGGTGCCGCCGTGACCGCGGCGCTGGAGTGGGACAACCCCGGTACCCTCGGCCCGCTCGGCACGCCCGGCAAACTGCTGGCGGCGTTCTTCCACTCCGTCGTCTCCCGCACCGCCGGGTTCAACAGCGTGGACGTGGGGAAGTTCACCGACGAGACCCTGCTGGCCACGGACGTCCTCATGCTCGTCGGCGCAGGCCCGGCCGGCACCGCGGGCGGCCTGAAGATCACCACCGTGGCGGTGGTGCTGCTCGTCGTCCTCGCCGAGATCCGCGGCGAGCAGTCCGTGACGGCGTTCGGCAGGCGGCTGCCCCGCAGCGCGCAGCGGCAGGCCCTGGCGGTCGTCGTCCTCGGGGCCACCGCGGTCGTGGCGGGGACGTTCGGGCTGCTGCTCCTCACCGAGCACCGGCTGTCCGTGGTGCTGTTCGAGTCCGTCTCCGCCTTCGCCACGGTCGGGCTGTCCACCGGCATCACCGCGGGGCTGCCCGACGCGGCCAAGCTCCTGCTCGTCGTGCTCATGTTCCTGGGGCGTCTGGGCCCCGTCACCCTCGCCTCCGCCCTGGCGCTGCGACAGCGCCCGCGGCTGTACGAACTGCCCGAGGAGAGACCCGTCATTGGCTAGCTTCCTCCGCCGCTCCCGGCGGCCCGGCCGCAGGGGCCTGCGCGCCGCCCGCCGCGTCGCCGCCGCCGACTCCGTCGTCGTCATCGGCCTCGGCCGCTTCGGCCGCGCCCTCGCCCTGGAGCTGATGGCCGAGGGCACCGAGGTCCTCGGCATCGACGACGACCCGCGGACCGTGCAGGAGCTGAACGGCTACCTCACGCAGGTCGTGCAGGCCGACGCCACCAGCGAGGAGGCGCTGCGGCAGCTGTCGGTGCCCGACTTCGACCGCGCCGTGGTCGCCATCGGCCTCGACGTGGAGGCCAGCATCCTCACCACGTCGCTGCTGCTGCGGATGGGCATCGAGCAGGTCTGGGCCAAGGCCCTCACCTCCGCCCACGGGGAGATCCTCACCCAGCTCGGCGTGCCGCACGTCGTCTACCCCGAGGCCGACATGGGCCGGCGCCTGGCCCACCTGGTGCGCGGCAGCATGAAGGACTACGTCCAGGTCGACGAGAACTTCGCGCTCGTCACCACCGGCGCCCCCGCCGAGGCCGTCGGCCGCCGGCTGGCCGAGTGCCAGATCCGCTCCCGGCACGGCGTCACCGTCGTCGCCGTCAAACCCCGCGGCGGCCGGTTCACCTACGCCACCGAGGACACCGTCCTGCAGATCGGCGACACCGTCATCGTCGCCGGGCCCCCCGACCAGGCGGAGGAGTTCAGCCGGCTGCGCTGAGCCCCCCCCGCGTCCCCCGGACGGCCCCGGGCCGGGGTGCGCCACCCGCCCGGTGCTGGTGGGATCCGCCCATGGACCTCGACCCCGCCGCCCCCTGGGCCGTCCACGAGGGGCCGCTCGACCTGTCGCGGCTCAACCGGACCGAGGCGCTGCTGACCCTGGCCAACGGCCGGCTCGGCGTGCGCGGCAACCTCGACGAGGGCTCGCCCGCCGGGTCTCCCGGCACGTACCTCAGCGGCGCCCACGAGCTGCTGCCCGTCAGCTACCCGGAGGCGAGCTACGGCTACCCGACGGCGCAGGAGCGGATCGTCGCGGTGCCCGACCCGACCCGCATCGAGCTGTTCGTGGACGGCGAGCGCTTCGACGTGCGCAGCGGCGAGCTGCACGAGCACCAGCGGACCCTGGACCTGCGCAGCGGCACCCTGCGCCGCACCGTGTCCTGGACCTCGCCCTCCGGCAGCGCCGTCCGGGTGCGCTCGGAGCGCCTCGTGCCGCTCACGCACCCCCGCCTGCTGGCCGTGGACTACCGCGTGGAGCTGCCGGAGGACGCGACCGGTGCCGCCCCGGACGGGGTCGAGGTGGAGGTGCGCTCCGCGGTTGTCGCCAGCGAGGAGCTGCACGACCCCGACGTGGACACCGACCGCGCCGGCGGGCGGCTGCGCCAGCGCACCGACGGCAGCGGGCTGGCCGTCGCCGCCGCCGCCACGCACGACATCACCGGGCCCGCCGACGTCGCCGTCGCCACCCACGGCCTGCCCGACCGCCTCGTCACCACCGCCCGGGTGCGGCTGCGGCCCGGCGGCTCGCTGCGCGTGGTGAAGTACGTCGCCCTCGGCTGGTCGGACCGGCAGGAGCGCGAGGCCCTCCTCGGGGACCTCGACGCGGAGCTGGAGGCCGGCCGCCGCGCCGGGTGGGAGGGCCTGGCCCGCGAGCAGTGCGAGCGGCTGGAGGAGTTCTGGGAGCGGGCCGACGTGCGCGTCGAGGGCGACGGCGACCTGCAGCAGGCGGTGCGCTTCGCCCTGTTCCACGTCCTGCAGGCCTCCGCGCGCGCCGCCGACCGCGGCATCCCCGCCAAGGGCCTCACCGGTGTCGGCTACGACGGGCACACGTTCTGGGACACCGAGGTGTTCGTGCTGCCCATGCTGAACCACGTCTACCCCGAGGCGGCCGCCGCGGCGCTGCGCTGGCGGCACGCCATGCTGCCCGCCGCCCGCGCCCGGGCCGCCGAGCTGGGCCTGGCCGGCGCGACGTTCCCGTGGCGGACCATCACCGGCCGGGAGAGCTCCGGGTACTGGCCGGCGAGCACCGCCGCGGTGCACCTCAACGCCGACGTCGCCGACGCCGCCGTGCGCCACCTGGACGCCACCGGCGACGAGGACTTCGCCCGCGACGTCGCCACCGACCTGGTCGTGGAGACCGCCCGCACCTGGGTGGTCCTGGGCCGGGAGGACGAGGAGAGCCGCTTCCACGTCGACGGGGTCACCGGGCCCGACGAGTACAGCGGGCTGGTGAACGACAACGCGTACACCAACCTCATGGCGCAGGCGAACCTGCGCGCCGCGATCGACCTCGCCCGGCGCTTCCCCGGCCGCGCCCGCGACCTGGGCGTGGACGACGAGGAGATCGCCACGTGGGAGCGCCTCGCCGACGCGGTCCACGTCCCCCGCGACGCCGACGGGATGCACGTGCAGGACGCCGGCTCCGGGGACCGGCTGCGCTGGGACTTCGAGGGCACCGCGCCGGAGCAGTACCCGCTGGCCGACCACTTCCCGTACTTCAGCCTCTACCGGCGCCAGGTCGCCAAGCAGGTCGACCTGGTGCTGGCGATGCACCTGCGCCCCGGCGCGTTCACCCCGGAGGAGAAGCGCCGCGCGTTCGACTACTACGAGGGGCTCACCGTCCGGGACTCCTCCCTCTCCGCGAGCACCCAGGCCGTGATCGCCGCCGAGGTGGGGCACCTCGGCCTCGCGCAGGACTACGTGTGGGAGGCCGCGTTCGTGGACCTGCACGACCTGCGGGCCTCCACGGCCGACGGCCTGCACATCGCCTCCCTGGCGGGGGCCTGGTCCGTCCTCGTCGCCGGCTACGGCGGGATGCGCGACGCCGACGGCCGCCTCGCCTTCAGCCCGAGGCTGCCGGAGGGCCTGACGGAGCTGTGCTTCCGCACCCTGCACCGCGGTTCCTGCCTGGAGGTCGTCGTGCGGCGGGACGGGGACGCCCAGGAGGCCACCTACACCGTGGTGCACGGCGGCCCGGTGGACACCTGCCACCACGGGGAGGAGTTCACCGTCGAGCCCGGCTCCCCCCGGACCCTGCCCGTCGGGCCGCTGCCGGAGCAGCCCAGGCCCTCCCAGCCGCGCCACCGCGACCCGCGCGAGCTGCGGAGGGGGTGAGCGCGGCGGGCCGCGACCCGGCGAGCGCGCGGCGGGTCAGCCCAGCGACCGCACCAGGGCGCGCTCGGTGACGTGCAGGCCCGCCAGGCCGGGCAGGGTGCCCAGCTCGGCGTCGATGCGGCGCGCGGTGGCCGGCCCGTCCGCGCCGCCGAACAGGTGCCGGGCCAGGTGCCGCGTCTCCGCCGCCGGCAGGGCCTTCGCGCCGGGGGCGGAGAACGACGTCCGCAGCGCCGCGCGCACCACCCGGCGGGTGCGGGCGCTGCCCGCCAGGCGGGTGCGGGCCTGCGCCTCGCACCAGCGCCCCTGCCGCTCCTCCTGCGCCGCGATGCGGTGCAGCAGCTCCGCCAGCACCTCGTCGCCGCACCGTGCCGCCAGGCTCAGGTACGCCTCCTGCGACACCCGCTCCGCGACCAGGCACCACGTCAGGTGCACCGCGACGAAGTCCTCGCCCACCGCGTTCGCCAGCAGGGAGCGGCGCACCGGTGCCATCCGCCCCCACCAGCCCTGCCCGGCGCGGCGCCGGGCCAGGCGGGCGTCGCTGACGTCGAGGCCGTGCTCGGCCAGCACCGCGTCCAGCGCCTGCCCGTGGCCGTACTCCTCGTAGTTCCACATCGTCAGGAACGCCGACACCGCCGCGTCCGCGTGGGAGGGCGTCACCAGCAGGTCCCGCAGGAACACGATGCTGTGCGTCTCCAGGTCGCTCAGGGCGCGCACGCTGCGCAGGACCTCCGGGGCCAGCGGGCGCTCGCGGAAGCGGGGGAGGTCGAGGTCGTCGACGCGCACGCGGGTCGTGGCGCGCGCATAGCGCTCCATGTCGAGGTCCGCGTCGAGGTCCGCGCCGGGGACGGCCCGGGGGTCCGCGGGAGTGGCGCCCGCGACGTCGTGGGCGGGCCTGTGCGTCGTCGTGGTCATGACGGGGGTTCGTGCCCCGCACCGCGGTGGATGCCCCGCGGGCGGGTTTCACCCGCTCGCAGCAGCACGCCGGGCGGTCGCAGCGGGGGTCCGTGGCGACCTGTCCCTGGATGCCGGTCCCCGGATGCCGGGCCCGCCCGCATCCGGCAGGCTCGTGGAACCGGCGGGAACGGGTATGGCACGGGTGGACAGGGTCGGAACGGGTGCGGATCGGAGGGGCACGGGTGAGCCGGGTGCAGGAGAGCGAACTCGCCCTCGGGTTCGGGCTCAGCTCCGTCTCGGCGGCCCGGCACTGGGCCGCCGCGCGCTGCGCCGAGCTCACCGGGGAGCCGGCCGCCGGGGGCGACGGCCCCGGGCCGACCGCGGACCTGCAGCGCCGTGTCGAGCTCGTCACCACGGAACTCGTGGCCAACGCGGTGGAGCACGGCGCGCCACCTCTGCGCATCGGCCTGCGGCGCACCGGGGACGTGCTGCGGGTCCACGTCGCCGACGGCAGCCGGGCGGCGCCCGTGCGCCGCGAACAGCCACCGGACGCCACCTCGGGGCGGGGGATCGCCCTCGTGGCGCACCTCAGCACCGGGTGGGGCGTGGAGCACGTCGCCGGGGGCAAGGTCGTCTGGTGCGACGTCCCGCTGCGCAAGGACGGCTGAGGGACGCGAGGACGGCTCGGGCGAGCCGGCGCGGGCTCAGCCGCGGTCGACGTGGACCGCGACGACCGCCACGTCGTCGTCGCTGCCCTCCGGCAGCATCCGCACCAGCAGCGCGTCGCACAGCTCGTCCAGCGGCAGGTGCGCCAGCTCCGCCAGCGCCGCCCGCAGGACGTCGATGCGCTCGTCCATCGACACGTCCCGCCGTTCCACCAGGCCGTCGGTGTAGAGCAGCAGGGTCGAGCCGGGCAGCACCTCCCCGACGCTGTCCTCGCGCTCGTGCTCGGCGTCGATGCCCAGGACCAGGCCCGTGCCGTCCAGCAGATCCACCGAGCCGTCCGGGCGCAGCAGCAGGGGCGGCAGGTGGCCGGCGCGGCACCAGCGCAGCTCCCGCCGGCCCCCCGGACCCGGCGGGCTGACCTGGGCGACCACGGCCGTAGCCAGGGTGTCAACCTGCAGGCCCTGCATCGCCCGGTCGGTGCGGCGCAGCACCTCCGCCGGCCGCGCCTCCCGGTCGTAGGCCAGGGTCCGCACCACCGTGCGCAGGTGACCCATGGCGGCCGCCGCGGACACGTCGTGGCCCATGACGTCACCGATGACGAGCACCGCGGAGCCGTCGGGCTGCGCGAGCGCGTCGTACCAGTCCCCGCCGACCTGCGCGGCCTCCGCGGCCGGGACGTAGCGGGTGACGACCGTGAGACCCGCGGGGCTCGACGGCGGGGTCAGGAGGCTGCGCTGCAGCGTCTCGGAGCTGCGCCGCTGCTCCGCGTACAGGCGGGCGTTCTCCAGCGCCAGGCCGCCGCGCAGGCCCAGGTCGACCGCCGTCTGCAGGTCGTCCTCGGTGTACGGGGCGCGATCGGCCCCGGAGAGCAGGGTCAGGGAGCCGGTGATGGCGTTGCGCGCCCGCAGCGGCACGACGATGGCGCTGCCCAGGCCGAGGCTGGTGATCGTCGAGGCGAGCTCCGGCGCGGCGCCCGCCTCCAGGAGGGCGGGGGTGACCTCGGGGATGAGGGTGGGCCCCAGCTCGCCCCGGAGCACCTGCAGCGTGGTGGACGTCTCCAGCAGCGACTGCCCCTGCAGCTCCTGGAAGCGGTGCACGTCGCCGTCGTGGCCGGCGTCCTCGTGGCTGGTGCTGACCTGCCGCGGCTTGCCCTTGGCGTCCAGCACCGTCGCGAACGCCCACTGCGCCATCTCCGGCACGACGAGGTGCGGCAGGAGCCGCAGCGCCTCCTCCGGGTCGAGGGTCTGGCTGAGGGCGTCGGTGATGCGGGCGAGGAACTCCAGGCGCTGGCGGGCGCTGCGGGCCGCCGCCCGCGCCGCGTCCCGCTCGAACTCGGCCCGCACCCGGTGCGTCACGTCGGACTGCACGCCCACGTGGTGGGTGACGGTCCCGTCCGCGTCCCGGATGGGGGAGATGACCACCTCGTTCCAGAAGGCGGTGCCGTCGGCGCGGTAGTTCAGCAGGATCTCGCTGACCGGCTCCCCGGCGTCGAGGGCCGCGCGGATGCGGGTGACGGCCTCCCGGTCGGTGTCCGGGCCCTGCAGGAAGCGGCAGTTGGTACCCAGGACGTCGGTCGCGAGATAGCCGGTGGCCTTCTCGAAGGCCGGGTTCACCCACACCAGGGGGTCGTCGGCCTGGCGCGGGTCGGAGATCGTGAAGGCCAGGTCGCTGGCGATGACGGCCCGGGAGTGCAGGTCACGTGCCTCCCGCTGCACCCGCCGCACCGCCGCGGCCTCCCGCACCGGCAGGAACACCACGAGCGCCTGCCGGGACAGGGGGTCGGGTGCCCCGGTGAGCGGCAGCCCCACCACGAACAGCTGCTCGCGGGCCTCGCTGGCGTCGGAGCTGCGGGCGGCGGTGACGACCTCCCCCTGCACCGGCTCCCCGGCGGCCACCCGGGTCAGGGGCTCGGAGGCCTCCCCCAGCTCCGCGCCGTCCAGGCTCTGCAACCCCGCGCGGACGGCCCACTCCTCGATGTCGGCGGGCAGGCGCAGGCCGGGGGCGAGCTGCCCGGCGAGCTCGTTGGCGAAGAGCACCACGCGCTGCTCCAGGTCGACGAGCAGCATCGCGGCGGACTCGTCGTGGACGACCTCGGGGAGGATCGCCGCCTCGGCCCTGTCGCTGACCCGCTCCATCACCCTCCGAGGATAAGTGCCCTCCGCGGATCCACCAGCCTGCGGTTGGTGACAACGGGTGACCGGCTCCGGGGCGGGCCGCCCGGGCCCGGCAGCGGTGACGGGGCGTCAGGCGGCGGTGGCGCCCCGCTCGTAGAACCACGCGACGGCGAGGGCGCCGGGGTCGACCACGCCGCGGGCCACGTCCCCGACGTAGCTGGCGCGCCCGCGCCGGGCCAGCATCGTCGTCGTGGCGCGCGCCCCGTCGGCGGCGGCCCGGTACGCGGCGCCCATCGCGGCCGTCACCTCCTGGCCGGCGGCCACGGCCCCCTCCAGTGCGTCGGCGGCCGGGGCCATGGCGTCCACGAACGTCTTGTCGCCCACCGACGCGCCGCCGAGGCGCTGCACGACCTCCGTGCCGGCACGCGCCGCGCGGGCCAGCACGTCGCTGCCCACGACGGGCAGGCCCTCGCACGCCTTGGCGAACTCCCGGAAGAACATGCCCAGCAGCGGGCCGCTCGTGCCGCCGGTGTCGAGGAAGCCCAGCGACACGCCCGTGAAGACGTCCCCGACGTCCCGCGGCGGGGCCTGCTCCAGCCGGCGCTGCGCCTTGCGGACCGCCGAGCGCAGGTTCGTGCCGAAGTCGCCGTCGCCGGCGATGCGGTCGAGCTCGGTGAGCTCCTCGCAGCGCTCCTCGACCTGGCGGGCGAAGCCGTCCCACCAGTTGCGGGCGCGCTCGACGTCCACGACGGCCCGCCGCGCGCTGGCGGTGGGCTGCACCACGCTCAGCCCGTCGGTGCCCGCGGCAGGGCCGGAGGTGCTGACGCTGAGGTCCGCGGCGGCCTGCGCCGCCTGCCTGCCCGCCCCGCTCACCACGTCAGGGCCGCCGTCCGCACGGGTGCGTCCCACAGGCGCACCAGGTCCTCGTCCACCTTCACCAGCGTCACGGAGCACCCCGTCATGTCGAGCGCGGTCACGTACGGCCCCACGAGGGAGCGGGCGGTGGTGACGCCGAGCCCGTCCAGGACCCGCGTCACCTCCCGGAAGACGAGCGACAGCTCCAGGGGGGTGGTGGAGCCGAGGCCGTTCACGATGGTGAGGACCGCGTCGCCGCGGGCCAGGCCGAGCGCCTCCACCACGGGCGTCGTCAGCTGCGGCACCAGCTCCGCGGCCGTGCCGAACGCCCTGCGCCCCACCCCGCGCTCGCCGTGGATGCCGACGCCGTACTCGACCTCGGCGGGACCGAGGTCGAAGGAGGGCCGGTGCTGCCCCGGGTGGGTGCCCGCCTGCAGCGCCATCGACAGGGTGCGGGCCGAGCCGGCGACGCGGCGGCCGAGCTCGGCGACCTCCACGACGTCGGCCCCGGCCTCGGCGGCCGCGCCGCAGATCTTCTCCACGGCCAGGACGGCCGCCGTGCCGCGCCGGCCCGGCCCGTCGGGGTTGCCGGTCAGCAGCGGGTCGGTGGCGAGGTCGTCGTCGACGAGGACCTGCCGCACCCGCGCGCCCTCGTCGGAGGCGATCTCCTGCGCGATGCGGAAGTTCAGCACGTCGCCGGTGTAGTTCTTCACGATCTGCACGACACCCGCGCCCGAGTCCACGGCGCGGGTGGCGGCGGACACCTGCAGCGCGGTGGGGCTGGCGAACACCTGCCCGGGGACCGCGGCGTCGAGCATCCCGGTGCCGACGAAACCGATGTGCAGGGGTTCGTGCCCGGAGCCGCCCCCGGACACCAGCCCGACCTTGCGGCGGGCGCCCGTCCCGGCGTCCGCGCGGATCACGTAGCTGGGCTCGCGGTTCCAGCGCACCAGCCGCGGGTGCGCGCGCTCGAACCCTTCCAGCGCCTCGGCGACGACGTCGTCGGGGTCGTTGAGGAACTGCCTGCGTCCTGCCGTCCGCGGTTCGGCCGTCGCCGTTCCCTCGGGTGTCATACCGGACCACCTCCAGGTCGTCCCGCCGGGCATCTCCGTCCGGCCCGCCGAGGGTCGCACGGTACGTGAAACCGTGCCACCCGTGGGTGAGCGGGGTGCCGTCTGGTGGATCATGTCCGGCACTGTTCGGGAACGTCGCGCCGGGAACCGGTTGCGGGGGCGTCCGTGTGCGGTGCGGTCCTGCGCTGCGGCACGTGGCGAGCCCCGGGACGCACCTGCGCACGCTCGGCCTGGACCCGGACCGGGCGGCCGCCCTGACCGGCGCCCCCGCGCCGGTGACCGAGGACGACGGGGTCCGGGCGGCCGCACTCCTCGCCCCCGGCCCCGCCTCGCGCTACGTGCGGGGGACCTGCCCACCGCTCCCTCCACCGCGCGCGCGCTCGCCGCGGAGCTGGAGCGCGGGGACACCACGTTCGCGCTGCGGCTCCTCGCGCACGCCCTGGCGGTGCTGCGGTCGCTGGAGCTGCCCGCCGACCGCGACCTGTTCCTGCTGCCCCCCGCGTCCACCGGTGACGAGCGCTGGGCTCCCCCGCGAGCGGGCGGTACCCCCACCTGCTCGCCGCCGCCGTGGGGCGCGAGTGCCGTCTGGCGGGGATCGACCGCCCCGCCTGGACGCGGTGCGGGCCGTCGCGGCAGTGGTGGTTCGTCGCGGCGCCGCCGCTGCTCGCACCCCGCCGGAACTGGGCGAACTCGGCACCTGGATCACCGCCGACGCCCTGCGGGCGGTCTGAGGTGGCGCCCCCGCACGGCTCCGGCCGGATCGAGCTGGACGCCGCGGCGATCCGGCAGCTGCTCACCGAGCTGGGCCGGCGCCTCGACGCCCGCGGTGTGCGCGCGGAGCTGTACCTCGTGGGCGGCGCGGCCATCGCCCCGGCCTAGTACGTCCGCCGCGTCACCGTCGACATCGACGCCGTCCTCCTGCCCCGGGAGGTGGTCACCGAGGAGGCCGCCGCGCTCGCCGCGGACCGTGTGCCTGCGCGGAGCGTCTCGTTGGTCACGGATCTCCGAGGTGGCGGCACGCGCGCGGTGCGCGGAGGACCCGCGAGGCCGTCGGTCGACCTGCTGGCGGCGTGGGCGGACGACATCCTCAGCCTGCTGCCGCCCGCGGTGTTCCCCATCGCCTCCTCCGCCCTGCTGGCGATGGGGGGACGACGGCGCGGACGTGAGGCACCCCGGAGTGACGGCTGCGCAGCCCGGCACGGGTAGGTGAACGCTGGACGACCTCCGCATGGGCCCGGGGCCGGCGGGTAGGAGCGCGGGGAACCCGTGCGGCCGTGCGCGAGCGGTCGCCCGTCCCGACCCGGAGGAGCAGACATGAAGGCCGTCGTCTACCAGGGCCCGCGCAGGGTCGAGGTGGCGGAGGTGCCGGACGCGCGCGTCGAGCAGCCGAACGACGCCGTCATCCGCATCACCACCACCAACATCTGCGGCTCGGACCTGCACATGTACGAGGGGCGCACGAGCGTGGAGGAGGGCAAGGTCCTCGGCCACGAGAACATGGGGATCGTCGAGGAGGTCGGCCCCGGTGTCGACCGGATCAAGGTCGGCGACCGCGTCTCGGTGCCGTTCAACATCGCCTGCGGCTCCTGCCGCAACTGCGAGCACGGCTGGACCTCGTTCTGCCTGCGCACCAACCCCACCGAGGGCGTCGACGGCGCAGCGTACGGCTACGCGAACATGGGCCCCTACGACGGCGGGCAGGCGGAGTTCCTGCGCGTGCCGTACGCGGACTTCAACCTCCTGGAACTGCCCGCGGGCACCGAGCACGAGAACGACTTCACGCTGCTCTCCGACGTCTTCCCCACCGGCTGGCACGGTGTGGAGCTGTCCGGCATGGCGTCCGGCGACACCGTCGCCGTGTTCGGCGCCGGCCCCGTCGGGCTGATGGCCGCGCACGCCGCCGTCCTCAAGGGCGCCTCGCAGGTGTTCGTGGTGGACAAGGAGGCCGACCGCCTCGCGCTGGCGGGCAGGTTCGGTGCGACCCCGGTGGACTTCTCCGCCGGTGACCCCGTCCAGCAGATCCTGGAGGCCACCGGCGGGCAGGGTGTCGACCGCGGCGTGGAGGCCGTCGGCTACCAGGCCCACGACCACACCGGCGAGGAGCACCCCGAGCTCGTCCTGGACAACCTCGTGCAGGTGGTGCGCGCCGCCGGGGGCATCGGTGTCGTCGGCGTGTACGTGCCCCAGGACCCCGGCGCCGCGACGGAGGGCGCGAAGGAGGGGCGCATCGGTTTCGACTACGGCACGTTCTTCACCAAGGGCCAGCAGATGGGCACCGGCCAGGCACCCGTCAAGCGGTACAACCGGCAGCTGCGCGACCTCATCGTGGCCGGGCGCGCCACCCCCGGGATCATCGTCTCCCACGAGCTGGGCCTGGAGCAGGCCGTGGAGGGTTACGCGCGCTTCGACGCCCGCGAGGACGGCTGGACGAAGGTGCTGCTGCACCCCGGCAAGGCCGCGTGAGGGGCCGGGGCGGGCGGCGGGCGCACGACGGGCACCGCCGCCACGTCCGGCACCTGCTCGGCCGTGGTCGGGGTCCTGGGGGACGAGATGCGCATGGCCGGGCGCTGCGGGGGTACCGGCAGCCGACAGGGAGATCACCGACTGCTCGGGAAGGAGTGCCCATGGGCCTGGTGTCCGGGATCCTCAAGGGTGCGGTCATCCAGAAGATCGTCAGCAAGCTCGCGGGCGGCAAGCGCCGCCCGTGAGCCGGGCGCCCTGTGGTGGGGGCCCCCCCCCCACCACAGGGCGACCTCTTCCTCTGCCGTACGCCGGTCGACGATCCGGGGTGCAGGGCGGAGACGGTCCTACAGGATGTGCCCGCTGAGGCACCCGGTCGGTGGGACGCTCAGAGCCTCCCGGCGTGCGAACGCCTGATGCGGCCGGTGACCACGACGGCGTCGACGACGCCGGCCACCGCCAGGAGCGCGGTGACCACCCCCAGGGCGGTGAGCCAGCCGGGGCGGTCCGCCGACGTGAGGGCCACCACCGCGAACGCCCCGCAGAAGAGCACGCCGAAGACGGCCAGCACCAGGCGCAGCTGCAGCGGTGAGCGCGCGGTCCGCGGCTCTGTCCCCGTCCGCCCGGGCGGCTGCCCCGGCGGTGTCGTCCCGGGCACCTCAACCCTCCAGCGGGTCGTGACCCCAGTTCATCAGCGAGTACCGCCACCGGCTGTGCTCCACGTCCCCGTCGGGGCGCTGGGCGAGGTGGCGGTGGACGTAGCCGACGACCTTGTGCATGTGCTGGACGTCGTCGTCGTCGAGGTCGCCCTTCTTCGTGTGCAGGATCTGGACGATGCGCCGGCCGGAGGCGTGCCCGGTGGACTCGTCGCCGCCGGGGTCCTTCTGGCCCACGGACTGCGACTCGTCGGTGTCCAGCCACTCCTCCAGCTGCCCGGCGGACATGTTGACCGCGGAGCGGAAGTCGTCCCAGACCTCCTCGAGGCCCTCGGGTGCCCTCGTCGTGCTCACGGCGCCCCCGCTCACTCCTTCTCGTGCAGCGCGCCGGGCTTGTGCACGGCCTCGCCACCGGACTTCTCGCTCTTCACGAGGTACTGCGGCTCGTCCTCCGAGGCCGCGACCGTGCGGCCCGCCGCCTCGGTGCGCTCGGTGATCTTCTTCTCCACGGTGCCCTCGGCGGTGCTGCCGTGGCTCTTCCACTCGACCTTGTCGCCCTTGCTGAACTCGTCGGACACGGTGTCCCCTCCGGTCGTCGTCGCGGTCACCCGCCCCCTACCCGCGACGGCGGGGGGCATGCGGTCTCACTCCCCGAACGGCCAGGTGTCGTCCTCCTCGCCGGCGCGCGGTTCCTGGTGCAGCGGGGTCAGCGCGCGGGTCCGGTCGAGCCAGCAGAACGCGTCGTAGCGGCGGCCGGGCACGGTCGGGACGTAGTTGCGGACCCGGTCCAGGGTGGGGCGGTACACGACGCCCACGGCCCGGTGGTCCACCACCTCCACCAGCCAGTCCGGCTGCTCCGGTGCCCGCGGGAACACGAACAGGGCGTCCGGCCCGGTGGGCGCGTCGTGCAGCGCCTCGTGCAGCAGGGCTTCCAGGCTGCCCGCGCGCGCGGAGGGCAGCGGCAGCGACCGCGACGGCTCGTCCCAGGCGCGGGCGGCGACCACGCTGCCGCTGTGGGTCCCGAAACCCACCAGCACCGCGTCGTCCTCGCCGTGCCGCTCCCGCACGAGCTGGCCGACGTTCACCATGCCGCCCGCCGCCATGTCGGTGTACCGGGCGTCCCCGATGTGGGTGTTGTGCTCCCACACCACCGCCCGAACCGGGCGTCCCGTGCGCGGCCGGTGCCGTCGGGGGAGCTGCGCAGGCGGGCGAGCAGTTCCGCCACCGCCCCCTCGCACGTCGTGGGAACCCAGCGCCGGGTGGCGATCGCGTACTCCTGCGGGTCCTCCGCGAACGGCTCCAGGCAGGAGAAGGCCTCCAGCGCGGCGTCCACGTGCGCGGGTTCGTGCTCCCGCAGGTACCCCAGCGTCTGCCGCAGGGAGTCCCACAGGCTGTACACGTCCAGCCCGTAGAAGCCGACCCGCTCGTCCTCCGGCAGGGTGAGGTTGTGCCCCCGCAGCCAGCGGGTGAGGTCCACGACCTCCTCGTTGGCCCACATCCACGTCGGCCACCGCCCGAACCCCTGCAGCACCTCCGCCGGGTCCTGCGGTGCGCCGGGCGCGGCGGTGACCGAGCAGTTCACCCGGTGGCAGTCGGGCCAGTCGCCCTCCACCGCCACGAAGGAGAAACCCTTCCCGGTGACGAGCCGGCGGGTGATCGCGGTCCGCCACGTGTAGAACTCCGACGTCCCGTGGGACCCCTCGCCCAGCAGCACGAACCGGGCGTCGCCGATGCGCTCCAGCAGCGGGTCGAGGTCGCCCTCGTCGCGCAGGGGCAGCGCCGCGCGGCGCACGTCGTCGTGCACGTCGGTGGGGTGGCCGGTCATGGACAGGTCATACCCAGCAGGCCGCCGGTCGACGCGGCGGCCCGTTTGCCCGATCCCGCCCCGGGTACCGCGCCGCCATGGCGACGAACCCGGACCAGCCCGACCCGGACGACCTGCCCAGCACGATCGCCCGCTCCGACGCCAAGGCGCAGCGGACGTACGCGAAGACGCTGGAGCACGCCGAGGAGGAGTACGGCGACGGTGAGCGCGCCCACCGGACGGCCTACGCGGCGCTGAAGCACACCCACGAGAAGGTCGGCGACCACTGGGAGCCCAAGGACCACAAGGGGCCCTCCGACCCGCAGGCCGAGGGCGGCAGGGACACCGGCCGCCCCACCGCGGGTGGTGTGGACGCCAACGCCACCAAGGAGCACCTGCTGGGGATCGCGCAGCGGCTCGACGTCCCCGGCCGCTCCTCCATGACCAAGGACGAGCTGGTGCAGGCGATCCGCAAGGCCAACGACCGCGAGACCCGCAGGGCCCGGGAGGGCTGACCCCGCCCGGTGCCGGACCGGCCGGGTCCTCAGCCGGCGCGGGTCCCGCCGGCAGGGCCCGGCGAAGCGGCGCGCCCGGTCGCGGTACCCGCACCCCGGGGGCGGTCGCGCCGGTACCTGCCGGCGAAGAGCGCGACGGCCAGGAGGAGTTCCGCGCCGTCGCCGCCGGCGTACATCCACCGCGCGGCCTGCTCCAGGTCCACCGCCGCGGCCCCGTCCAGCCCCGCCGCCCGCGCCGCCATCGACCGCGCCAGCGTGGCGTGCGCGGCGACCGCCACGAGCAGCGCCCCCACCCGCACCCGGAACCCGGGCCGGCGCGGCGCGGGGTCCGGTCCCGCCACCGCCCACGTGAACAGGCACCCCGCCAGCAGGTAGTGCACGAGCACGAGCCCGCCCAGGGCGGGGTGCCGGGCGGTCAGGGCGTGCAGCGGCGTCAGGTGCACCGCCCACAGCACCCCCACGTCCAGCACGACGGCCACCGCCGGGTGCGCCACGACGTGCACCGGCGCGCTGCGCAGCACCGCGCCGAGGCGGCGCCCCACGGCGGGCGGCACCGCACCCAGCAGCAGCGTGAACGGGGCGGCGAGCACCAGCCCGAGCGGGGCGAACATCCCCAGCAGCAGGTGCTGCACGACGTGCCCGCTCACCCCCTGGCGGGCGGACCCCACCACCGGGGGGCTCAGCGCCGCCGCCACGAGCAGGACCCCCACCACCCACGACGCCGTCCGCCACCTGCTCCAGCCCCGCCCCGACCGGCGGCGGCGCCGCGCCACCGCCAGCGCGTGCAGCCCCAGCCCCGCGGCGAGCACCGCCAGCGGCAGGAACCAGCCGGGATCCGCGCCGCCCCCGTGCGCGTGCCCGGCGAGGTGCGCGTGCAGGTGCCCGGGGGAGCCGGCGCTACCGGGCACCGGCGCGCCGCGCCCGCACCGCGAGCACCGCACCCGCCAGCAGCAGGAGCAGCGCGCCGCCGTTCCACGCCACGTCGTACGGCAGCACGTCCGGGACGTAGCGGACCTGGTGCAGCCGCAGCACCTTGTGGTTCACGAGGCCGTCGAACAGCTGGAAACCCCCCGCGCCCAGCAGCAGCCCGGCCCGCGCCCACGCCGCCGACAGCAGCGCCCGGCGGTGCAGGTCCGCCAGCGCGAAACCCCCCGCGACGAGCAGCACCAGCTCCACCGCGTGCAGGACCCCGTCCGACAGCAGCCCGACCGCGGGGGTGGAGCGGTCGTAGAGGTGGTGCCAGCCCAGGAGCTGGTGGAACACGATCTCGTCGACGGCGGCCATCAGGCCCACCCCGACCGCCGCCGCCGCGCGCGCCGAGCGCCCCGTCTCAGTGGCTGGTGGTGCCACGCCGGGACTCCAGCTCCGGTGCCACGAGGCGCTCGGCGACGATCCCGGTGACCACCGAGTACACCGCCTTGTGCGCGATGTCGACGGCCTGCTCGCGCACCGGCCACGTGCGCGGGGGTGCGCCGGCGCCGGTGGCGTTCTCCACGGTCTGGTCGAAGCACAGCCGCGCCGCGGTGTGCGCCAGGTGCGCCCGCGGCCCGCGCAGCCCCGTGACCGCCCACACCCCGCGCAGCGCGCCGAGCAGGGCGCCGGTGCCCCAGTGCATCGCGTGGTTCGCGAGCAGCGGCCGTTCGCCCTCGCCCGGTCGGCGGCCCAGCAGCGTCAGCAGCGCCCGGGCGGGCACGTAGGAGTCGGGCCGGTGCGTGAGGGCCTGTTCGGCCTTCTCGCCGGCGGTCATCGCGGCGACGCCGGCGAGGCCCGCCACGGCTCCCCGTGCCGCGGCGGCCAGCAGGGTCCCCGGTCGGCTGCCGCCCATGCCCGCTCCTCCGCCGTGTCCTGTGGCCGTGTCCTGCTGCCGTGTCCCGCGCCGCCCGGCCGCCGCCGGGACCGTCCCCGGCAAGCTCACCAGCGATCGCCCCGCGCCGCACCCGCAGGCGCCGCGTCCCGGACCCGCTCGCCCCGTCAGCCGAGGCCGAGGGCGGCGGCGCGGGTGGGCCGGCGGTCGATCTCCAGGTACCGGTCGGCGCCCACCAGGTCCTCGAAACCGCACCCGCGGTAGACGTCGTGCGCGTCCCTCGTGGCGAGCAGGAACCGCGGCACCCCCCGCGCCGAGAGGTCCTCGACCACGGCGTCGACCAGCCACCTGCCGAGACCGCGCCCGCGGTGCGGGGCGTCGACGAACACGTCGCACACCCAGGCGAACGTGGCGTGGTCCGTGACGACCCGGGCGAAACCCACCTGCTCGTCCCCGGCGAGGACCGAGTACGGGACGGAACCCTCGACCGAGCGGCGCACCACGTCCGGCGACCGCCCGGCCGCCCAGTACGACTGCTCCGACAGCCAGCGGTGCACGCGCGCGAGGTCGACCCGCGCGGGATCGTCCGTCAGTACGTACTCCTCGCGCCGCCGTTCCACGTCCCCGCGCTCCTCCCCGCCGCCCGCCCGGCGCGGTGGCGGCAGAACCGTACAGCGGTGGGCGGACCGGCCCGGGCAGGATGTGCCCCGTGCAGGAGCGGGACCCGGAGCGGGACGATGGCGGGGCGCGGCCCGCGGTGGACGACGGCGGGGCGCGGCCCGCGGTGGACTTCGCCCACACCGACGTGGCGCTGCGCAACCGCGCCGCGAAGGCCAGGGCGCTGGCCGTGCACGCGTGGGACCACGGCCTGAGCGGCGCGGACGTGCTGGCCCTGACCGACGCCCACCGCCGCGACCTCGCCCGCGCGGCCGGGGTGCACCCGCCCTCGACGCTGGAGACGTGGCGGGTGACGGCGGAACTGCTCGACGCGAAACAGGCGTGGGCCGCGCGGCACCCGGACGACCCGCGCGCGGCGCGCGCCGTCCCCGCCGAGCGGGACGGCCGGGTGTGAGGCTCAGGCGCCGCCGGCCACGCGGTCGCGGCCGCCGTGCTCGGCCTCGTACAGCAGCCGGTCCGCCTCCGCCGGCAGTCGCTCCTCCACGTAGCGGCGGTCCCGCAGGTCCGTGAGGTGGTCCCGCAGCGACATCTCCCGGTAGCGCCGGCTGGTGCGGACCGCGTCCTCCGCCCCGGCGTGGTCGCCGGTGCCGATCAGCGCCTGCGCGAGGGTGTGCAGCGCGGAGACGTCGAGGGGGATCCCGCTGGGCGCGCGGTCAGGAAGGGGTCGTCGTGCCGCCGCGCCCAGGCGGGGACGTCGCGGGCCACGACCGCCGACTCCGCCGTCAGGCCCCGTGGACGCTGCCCGCGCACGGGTCCGGCGGGGCCCGTCAGCCCCGCAGGACCCCCTCGTGGCGCAGCAGCTCCTCCTTGACGGCGAGGCCGTACCGGTACCCGCCGAGGCCGCCGTCGCTGCGCAGGATGCGGTGGCACGGCACGAGGGGGGCGAGGAGGTTGCGCGCGCACGCCGTGCCCGCCGCCCGCACCGCGGCCGGGCTGCCCGCCGCCGCCGCCAGCGCCGTGTAGGTGGCCGTGGTGCCCGCCGGGACCGCCCGCATCGCCGTCCACACCCGTTGCAGGAACTCCCCGCCGGGCTGGTCGACGGGGAGGGCGTCCAGGGCGGTGAGGTCCCCCGCGGCGTAGGCGCCCACCGCCTTGGCGACCGGGTCGTCGGCCCCACCGGGGGTGACGGGCAGCGCGCGCAGGGCCGGGGTGAGGCGGCCGTGCAGTTCCGCCGGGTCGCCGTACCCGGCGGCGCGGACGAGGCCGTCCTCGGCGGTGACGAGCACCGTCAGGACGCTGCGGGGGCACGGCAGGGCGTAGGACAGCAGGACGGTGCTCACGTCGTCTCCGGTTCCTCCCGCGGTTCCTCCCGCGGGATCGGGCTGGTCGGGATCGGGCCGGTTGCGCTGGTCCGGGTGGTCAGGTGGGCGGCGGCGTACGCGCGCCACGGGCGCCACGCCCGCGCCCGGGCCCGCAGGGCCGCGGCGTCCGGCAGGCCGAGCGCGCCGCGCAGCGCCGGGCCGGCGGGCAGGGCGTCGGGGTCGTGCAGCGCGACGACCGCGCCCGCGGCCTCCCGGGCGCGCTGCGGCGCCAGGCCCGGCAGGTGCGCCACGACCTCCCGCACCCGGCCGCGCTCGCACGCCGGGCCGAGGTCCAGCCCCGAGGCCACCGCCTCCGCGAGGGCGTGCAGCGCGCGGGCGGCACCCGGTGCGACGCCGTGCCCGCCCAGCGCGTCCGGGCCCGCCGCGGCCAGCACCCCGGGCGGGGGGAAGGCGCGCAGGCCGCCGCCGAGGTCCGCGCCCAGGGCGGTGAGCAGCCGCGGGGGCGGGTCCCCCGCGACGGCGCGCGCCGCGGCCTCGAACGGGTCGGGGGCGCCGGGCACCCGCAGCCCCGGGCGGGCGGCCACCAGCGGCGCCAGCAGCGGGTCCGCCGCGAGGGCGGCGTCGATCTGCACCGGGTCGGCGTCCAGGTCCAGCCAGCGGCGCACCCGCGCCACCACCGCGCCGAGGTCGTCCAGCGACGCCAGGCGCAGCCGCACGGCGACGTGGCCGGCACCGGCCGGGCCGGGTCCCGCCGCCCCGCCGAGGTCGGCGCGCACCACGGCGGGGCCGTGCCCGCCCGGGACGGCGCGCGTGTGCCGGGTGCCCTCCAGGACGTCCAGGCCGGGGGCCGCCCGCCGGGCCAGCGCCTCCCGCAGGGCGGGCAGGTCCAGCGGTGCCCGGTGGCGCAGGCGCAGGGTGAGCTCCCCGCCGCCGCCCCCGCCGCGCCCGTCCGCCGCGCCGTCCCGCCCGGCACCGGGGCGGCGCACCGCCGAGGGCGTCAGCGCGAACTCCGACCGCATCACGTCGTTGAACTGCCGCACGCTGGCGAACCCGGCGGCGAAGGCCACGTCCGCGACGGGCATCGCCGTCTGCTCCAGGAGCATCCGCGCGGTCTGCGCGCGGCGGGTGCGGGCGAGCTGCTGCGGGCCCGCACCCACGGCGGCCAGCAGCACGCGGCCCAGGTGGCGCTCGGAGACCGCGAGGCGCCGCGCGAGGCCCGCCACCCCGGCCTCGTCCACGACGCCGTCGGCGATGAGGCGCAGCGCGCGGTCGGCCAGGGCGTCGGAGGTGTCGCGGTCGCGGGTGCCGGGCAGGGCGTCGGGCCGGCACCTCCTGCACGCGCGGAACCCCGCGGCGACGGCGGCGGCCGCGGTGCGGAACCAGCGGCAGTTCTCCGGCCGCGGGGTGCGGGCCGGGCAGGACGGGCGGCAGTACACGCCGGTGGTGGAGACGCCGAGGTAGACGCGCCCGTCGAAGCGGGGGTCGCGCCCGGCCACGGCGCGGTAGCAGGCCTCGGGGTCGAGGGCCGCGGGTGCTGCTGCCGTGCGCATGCCTGGAGTCTGCCGCCCGGAGCGGGCCCCGTCTGGCGGGGATCGGACACCGCGGTGGCTCAGCCGGCGACCAGCCGGGCCGGTCCCGGGGCGTCGGGTCGGGGGCGGAACCGCGCGTGCGGCGGCTCCGCCCCCGGGGGGAGGGGTGGTCCTCCTGCGGTGGTGCGGTCAGGCGCGCAGGAACTCCAGCAGCGCGGTGTTGACCTCCGCGGCGTGGGTCCACAGCAGCCCGTGCGGGGCGCCCTCGATCTCGACGTAGGTCGCCTCGGGCAGGCGCTCGCGGAACACCCGGGCGGTGGAGTCGACGGGGAGGATGCGGTCGCCGGTGCCGTGCAGGATGAGCGCGGGGATCCCGGAGGCGGCCACGGCGTCCACGTCGGCGCGGAAGTCGGTGAGCCAGGTGGGCACGACGGCGTGCGCGGCGACGGGCGCGGAGCTGATCGCGGTGGCCCAGCTCGCGCGCAGGGCGGCCTCGCTGATGCGGGTGCCGAGGTTCTCGTCGGTGTTGTAGAAGTCCGCGAAGAACGCCTCGAACCAGGCGTACCGGTCGGCGGTGGCGGCCTCGAGGATGCCGTCGAAGACCTTCTGCGGCACGCCGGTGGGGTTGTCGCCGGTCAGCAGCAGGAAGGGCTGGAGGGAGCCGAGGAAGGCGACCCGCGCGATGCGGTCCGTGCCGTGGGTGCCGACGTAGCGGGCGACCTCGCCGGAGCCCATGGAGAAACCGGCCAGGACGACGTCGCGCAGGTCCAGGGCGGTCAGGAACGCGTCGAGGTCGGCGGCGAAGGTGTCGTAGTCGTACCCGGTGGCGACCTTGCTGGAGCGCCCGAAGCCCCGGCGGTCGTAGGTGAGGACGCGGTGGCCGGCGTCTAGCAGCGCGGCGGTCTGCTTCTCCCAGGAGGCGCCGTCGAGGGGGTAGCCGTGGATGAGGACGACGGGCTGCCCGCTGCCGTGGTCCTCGTAGTACAGCTCGACGTCGGTGGAGTTCTCGGTGCCGACCTTGACCGTTGCCATCGTGCTGCTCCTCGTCGCTGGATCATCGTGTGCAACTGAATCGTGCACGATGTAACCGGGGCGGGCAACCCTGTGCGGCGTGACCTGGCTCACGATCGCATCGTGGACGATGCGATCGCCTACCCTGGGTGCATGGCTGACACCCGACCGGACGCGGCGGTCACGACCGGGGACGCGGTACAGGCCGCGCCCCTGCTGTGCTTCGACCTCTACGCGGCCTCGCGCGCGGTGACCGGCGTCTACCGGCAGGTCCTGGAGCCGCTCGGGCTGACCTACCCGCAGTACCTCGTCCTCCTCCTGCTGTGGCGGCGCCGCTCCGCCGGCGTGCGCGAGATCGTCGACGAGCTGGATCTGGACTACGGCACCGTCTCGCCCCTCCTCAAGCGGCTGGAGGCCCGGGGCCTGCTCGCCCGGCACCGTCGCGCCGACGACGAGCGCTCCGTGGAGATCACCCTCACGCCCGCCGGGGAGGCGCTGCAGGAGCAGGCGGCCGGGGTCCCGGCGGCCCTGGAGCGCGCCTTCGGGCTGGACGCCGACGGGCTGACGCGGCTGCACGACGTGCTCGCCGCGGTCCGCACCTCCGCCGACCGCGAGGCGCACCGGCTCGGCGCAGGCGGGGCCACGTCTTGAAAACGCTTTCCCGGCCTGGGTAGCCTCCTCCGGGGTCGCCGTCGCAGGCCGCCCCGGAGGAGGGACAGTGCTCTCGAGCGGCCGTGTCCGGGGCCCGTGGCGCGATGTGCTCACGGTCCGCAACTACCGGATCTTCCTCGTCGCGCAGCTGGTGTCGACCACCGGCATCGCCATGCAGCGCGTCACCCAGGACTGGCTCGTCCTCCAGCTCGGCGGCGGCCCGGCCGCCGTCGGCGTCGCCGTCGCGCTGCAGTTCTTCCCCCTGATGCTGCTGGGCCCCTTCGCCGGCGTGCTCGTCGACCGCTTCCCGCGCCGTTCCCTGCTGCTGCTCTCGCAGGGCCTCACGTGCCTGCTCGCCGCCGGTCTCGGCGTCCTGGTCGCGACCGGGTCCGTCCGGCTGTGGGCGGTGTACGCCTGTGCCGCCTGCCTCGGCGTCGTGTCCGCGATCGACGCCCCGGCCCGCCAGGTGATCGTCTCCGACCTCGTGGAGGGGGCCCGCGTCCGCCCCGCCATCACCCTCAACGCGACCGCCTTCCAGCTCTCCGCCCTCGTCGGCCCGGCCGTGGCGGGTGTGCTCATCCACACCGTGGGGGAGGCCGGCTCGTTCCTCCTCAACGCCGCGGCGGCGGCCGCGGTCCTCGTGCTGCTGTGGATGCTGCGTCCCGGCGAGATGCACGGCGGGGCGGTGGACGGCGCCGCCCGGGGGCTCGCCGCCGTGCGGGCCGGTTTCGCGCACGTGCTGTCCCGCCCGGTGCTGCGCTGGATGGTCCTGCTGGCGGGGCTCCTGGGGGCGTTCGGCATGAACGGGCCCGTGGTCCTCGCGGCGTTCGCCCGGGACGAGTGGCACACCGGCGCCGGCGGGTACGCCCTGTTCACGTCCCTGTCCGCCCTCGGCTCGATGCTCGGCGCGGTGCTCGCCGGCCGCGGCGTCCTGGCGCGGGCGCGGGGGGTCGTGCCGTGCGCGGCCGTGTTCGGCCTCACCCAGGCGCTGGCGGCCCTGTCGCCGCACGTCCTCGTCTTCGACGTCCTGCTCGTCGTGGTCGGCGCGGCCACCCTCACCTTCCTCGTCAGCGCGAGCGCGATCGTGCAGCTCAGCGCGGACGAGGCGATGCGGGGCCGGGTCATGGCGCTCTTCACGCCGGTGCTGCTGGGAGGTCACGCCGCCGGGGCGCTGCTGCAGGGCTGGCTCGTGGAGGTGCTGGGCGTGCGCGCCGCGCTGGTCACGGCCGGTGCGCTGGCGATCTGCTCCGCCGCGGTCGTGGCCGCGCTCTTCGCCCGCTCCGGGGGGCTGCGCGTGGTGCTCGTCGGGCGGGGGCGGGGGTTGCGCGCGGGCGTGGCCGTCGTCCAGCGCGCCGGGGCGTCCGCGGCATCGTTCCCGGCGGGCCCGGTGGAGAGGTCGTCAGCCTCCGCGCGCGGCGACGACCCGGTCCCCTGAGCCCGGGCCGGGACCGCCCTCCGGGACGACGAGGGGCGTGGGCCGCGCCGGGCCGGCGCCGAAGCGGTCGGTGAGCCCGAACACGTCCAGGAGCGCGACGTGGCGCGGGTCCAGGCCCCGCAGCCCGAGGGTGCCGCCGGCGTCGGTGGCGGCCCGGTCCAGGGCGACGAGCGCCCCGATGCCGCCACAGTCGAGGAACCCGACGCCGGCCATGTCGAGCACGACGTGGGGGTTGCGGGGGATGAGGTCGCCGACCACGCGGCGCAGGTCGACGGCGGACCAGGCGTCGAGCTCGCCGGTGACCGTCACGAGAGCCACGGGACCCGCCGGTCGTGCGTGCAGCTGCAAGGTCATGGGGGCCTGCCCGAGGACGGCGGTCGGCCCGGGCCCGGGCCGCTCCCGACGCTATGCCCGGGCCTCGGCCCGGCGCCAGGGTCTCCAGCGCAGTGTTTACCGAGAGTGTCGGCCGCATCGCTGGCGGTGAAGCGATTCGCGTGCCTACGGTGGTGATCACCAGAGCACCGGGGCGTGGGGGTTGGGCATGGCGCACGACGGGCGGACCCGTGCCGGGCGGCTCCCGGCCGCCCGCGCCGACCCCCGGCTCCGGCGCCTCCTCCTCGCGCTCGGGTTCGCCGCCGCGTGCTGGCTGGCCCGCACCACCGCCACGCCGACAGGGGTGCTGGCCGTGGTGTGGCCGGCCGTGGGCGTCGCGTTCCTCTGGTTCGCCACCTCCTGGGGCCGCCCCCGGCAGGTCGCCCTCGACTGCGTCCTCGCCCTCGCCCTCGCCACCCTCGTCAACGCCCTCACCGGCGCGCCTCCCGTGCTCGCGGTCCTCTTCGCGGGCAGCGGCATCCTCAGCGCGCTCGTGGCCTGTGCCGCCTTCCGCCGCCTCGCCGGGGACCCGGGCTGGCCCCTGCGCAGGCCCGTGCACCTGTGGGCGCTGCTCACCGCCGCGGTGGTGGGTGCCGCCGCCGGTGCCGCGGTCGGCGGGGTGGTCGCCGCCGCGGCGGGCGTGCTCACCGTGCAGACGCTCCTGCAGGGCGTGGGGGCGTGGGTGCTGCGCTCCACCGTGGGCACCGTCGTCGTCGCGGCCGCGGGGCTGCGGCTGGCCGACGCGCCGCCGTGGCTCCCGCGCGGACGGCGGGCCGTGGAACTGGCGGTGGTCGGTGTCCTCCTCGCCGCCGGGTACGGCGCCGTCTTCGGGATGGGCGCCTCCCCACCGCTGAGCTTCGTCCTGCTCCCCCTGAGCGTCTGGGTCGGCGCGCGGTTCGGGGCCACCGTCACCGCGCTGCACGTCCTGCTCGTCGGCACCGCCGTCGTCGTCCTGACGCACCTGGACCACGGGCCGTTCGCCGCGGTCTTCGACGCCGACCGGGTCCTCGTGGCGCAGTCCTACCTGCTCGTGCTGGCCCTCGTCAGCCTGCCTGTCGCGCTGCACCGCGACGAGCGGCAGGCCCTCATCGACCGCCTGCACGCCGCCGCCCGCGAGGCCGAGGAGCAGGCCGGGCTCCTCGACGCGGTGATCCGCAGCACCGCCGACGGCATCGTCGTGCTCGGCGCGGACGGGCGGGTCGTGCTGCACAACCCGCGCTCGGAGGAGCTGACCGGGCACCGCGCCCAGGTGGTGGACCTCAGCCGCCCGGCCGCCGACCACGGCTGGTTCCGCCCGGACGGCTCACCGGTCCCGCAGCGGGAGCGCCCCATGGCCCGGGCCCTCGCCGGGGAGGAGGTCACCGACAGCGAGCTGCTCGTGCGCCACGCGGGCTGCCCGCAGGGGCGCATCCTCAGCGTGAGCGTCCGGCCGCTGCCCGGCCCGCCCGGGGAGCACGCCGTGGTGGCCGTGCTGCACGACGTGACCGACGCGCGGCGCGCCGCGGAGGAGGTGCGCGACGCCCGCGACCGCCTCGCCGCCGTGCTGGCCGCCGCGACCGACCAGGCGATCATCGCGACCGACCCGGAGGGGCGCGTCACCCTCTTCAACGAGGGCGCCCGGCGGATGCTCGGGTACACCGAGTCCGAGGTGCTGGGGCGGACGCCCGTGCTGTGGCACGACCCCGCGGAGATCGCCCACCGCGCCGGGGAGCTGGGGATCGAGCCCCGTTTCTCCGTGCTCGTCCAGGAGGCGGTGCAGGGGCGGGCGGGCACGGGTGCGTGGACGTTCGTGCGGCGCGACGGCCACCGGTTGCAGGCCCGGGTGACGGTCAGCGCGATGCGCGACACCGCAGGGGCCATCACCGGGTTCATGGCGATCGCCGCGGACGTCACGGAGCAGTGGCGCGCCGAGCAGGCCCTGGCCGAGAGCGAGCAGCGCTTCCGGCTGGCGTTCGAGACGGCCCCCGTCGGCATGGCGCTGGCCTCCCTCGACCGGAGCGGCACCGGGCGCCTGCTGCAGGTCAACGAGGCGCTGTGCGGGCTGACGGGGCGCGGCCCGCAGGAGCTGCTCGGCACGGACGTGGCCGCTCTCGGCGGCGAGGGCGGGGACGCGCTGCCGGCGGGGGCGCTGGCGGACCTGGCCGCGGGACGGGCCGGGACGGTGCGCGCGGAGCTGCGGTTCGCCCGGCCGGACGGGACGGTCGCGTGGGGGGCGTGCGCCGTGTCGGCCCTGCCGCACACCGGCGGCGAGCCCCAGCTCATCCTCATCGTGGAGGACGTCACGGGCCGGCGGGAGGCGGAGCAGGTGCTGACCCGCCAGGCGCTGCACGACACGCTCACCGGTCTGCCGAACCGGGCGCTGCTGGCGGACCGGCTGGAGCACGCGCTGTCGGAGACGGCCCGCTCGGGACTGCGCACCGGGCTGCTCTACCTGGACCTGGACGGTTTCAAGGCGGTCAACGACAGCGCCGGTCACGCGGCCGGCGACGAGCTGCTGGTGCAGGTGGCGGAGCGGCTGCAGGGGTGCGTGCGGCCGGGGGACACGGTGACCCGGCTCGGCGGGGACGAGTTCGCGGTGGTGTGCCCAGGCATCGCCGCGGCGGCGGACCTGGTGGCGGTGGCGGCGCGGGCCCTGGAGGTGGTGCGCCAGCCCTACCGGTTGCGGGGCGGGACGTTCACCGTCTCCGCGAGCGTGGGCGCGACCGTGGCCGGCCCGGGCGACGCCGCCGGCGACGTCGTGCACGTGGCGGACGAGGCGATGTACGAGGCGAAGCGGGCGGGCAAGGACCGCATCGTCACCCGGGACGCGGCGCAGCCGGGGCGGCCGGCGTCGGTGCGGCTGTTGCAGGAGCTGCGGACGGCGCTGGCGGAGGACCAGCTCGTCCTGCACGGGCAGCCGATCGTGGACCTGGAGACGGGGGCGGTCGTGGCGGTGGAGGTTCTGCTGCGCTGGCACCACCCGGAGCGCGGCCTGCTGCCGCCGGTGGAGTTCCTGCCGGAGGCGGGGCCGCTGATGCCGCAGCTGGGCCGGCGGGTGCTGGCGGAGGCGTGCCGGCTGGCGGCGGGCTGGCAGGAGCTGCTGGGGGCCGCCGCGCCGCTGGTGCACGTGAACGTCTCCAGCCGCGAGCTGGAGTCGCAGGACCTGGCGGACGACGTGCTGGACGCGCTGCAGCGGTACTCCCTGCCGCCGGACCGGCTGGTGCTGGAGGTGACGGAGACGCTGGCCCCGCTGCTGGTGGAGGCGCTGGGCCACGACGTGCGGGTGCTGCGGGAGCGGGGGGTCCGCTTCGCGGTGGACGACCTGGGCACGGGGTCCTCGAGCCTGGCGCGGCTGAGCGAGCTGCCGGTGGACGTGCTGAAGGTGGACGCGCGGTTCGTGGCGGGGCTGGGGGCCGAGGCGGGCTGCGACGCGGTGGTGCGGGCGATCGTGGGGGTCGGCCGGGCGCTGGGGCCGGTGGTGGTGGCCGAGGGGGTGCAGACGCCGCAGCAGGCCGAGCTGCTGCGCCGGTACCGCTGCGAGCGGGCGCAGGGGCACCTGTTCAGCTCGCCCCGGCCGGAGGGGGAGCTGGTGGCGCTGCTGCGGGAGTGGCCGCTGCGTGCGGGGTTCGCGCCCCCGCCGGTGCTGGACCTGCGCGGCGAGGAGGCGGACCAGCTCCCTTAATGAGAATCGTTATGCTTTACTGGGGCGTCCGCACCGAACCCGCCGACGTCCCGGGAGCTGCCCATGGCCAAGAAGAGCAAGATCGCGCGCAACGAGCAGCGGCGCGAGGTGGTCGCCCGCCACGCCGACCGCCGGGCCGCGCTCAAGCGCCTCGCCGTCGCCCCGGGCGCCACCGAGGCCGAGCGCGCCGCGGCCCGCCTCGCCCTGCAGCGCCTGCCCCGCGACGCCAGCCCCGTCCGGCTCCGCAACCGCGACGCCGTCGACGGGCGCCCCCGCGGCACCTTCCGGGCCTTCGGGCTCTCCCGCATCCGGTTGCGGGAGATGGCCCACGCCGGCCAGCTCCCCGGCGTCACCAAGTCCAGCTGGTGAGGGAGGGGTCCCCGTGAAGGTCCGCGCGTCCCTGAAGGCCCTGAAGAACAAGGACGGCTCGATCGTCGTCCGCCGCCACGGCAAGGTCTACGTCATCAACAAGCGCAATCCCCGCTGGAAGGCCCGGCAGGGATGAGCGGGCCCGCCGTGACGGCGCTGACCTGGGTGCTCGTCGCCCCCGGTGAGCCCGGGCTGCTGCACCGCCTGCGCCCCGTCGTGCGCGAGCGGCCCGACGCGGTCCTCGTGCTGCTCGACGCCCCCCGCCGTGACGTGCCCGGCGCCCAGGTCGGCCTCGCCCGCGGGAGCGGCGGCCGCGCCCTGACCGGGCTCGTCTGGTTCACCGGCCTGACCGCCGGCGACGTGGAGGTCCTGCTGCGCTCGCTCGCCGCCGGCGCCACCGGCATCCCCGCCGGGCTGGAGCACCGCGCTGTCGTGCCGGTGGGCTGAGCCCCGCCCGGGGTTCCTGTACTCCTGGGTGGGGTTCCCGCACACCCGGGCGGCGCCCCGTGAGACGGGGACGTTGCGCGCCGCGACACCGGCGTGTCGCGGGCACAACGTCCCCACCCGGGCGGCGCCCCGTGAGACGGGGACGTTGCGCGCCGCGACACCGGCGTGTCGCGGGCAGAACGTCCCCACACGGGGTGACCCACCCGGGGGCCGTCAGGCCAGCGGCAGGTAGACCTCGCCGCCGCGCTCGCGGAACTCGGCGGACTTGGCGGCCATCCCCTCCTGCGCAGCCGCCGCCGCCTCGACCTCCGCCACGCTCGTGAGTCCGTTCTCCTCCGCGTAGGCCCGCACGTCCGCGGAGATCCGCATCGAGCAGAACTTCGGCCCGCACATCGAGCAGAAGTGCGCGGTCTTCGCGGCCTCCGCCGGCAGCGTCTCGTCGTGGAACTCCCGCGCGGTGTCCGGGTCCAGCGACAGCGCGAACTGGTCGTTCCAGCGGAACTCGAACCGCGCCCGGCTCAGGGCGTCGTCACGCTCCTGCGCCCGCGGGTGGCCCTTCGCCAGGTCCGCCGAGTGAGCGGCGATCCTGTACGTGATGACACCGACCTTCACGTCGTCCCGGTTCGGCAGGCCGAGGTGCTCCTTGGGGGTGACGTAGCAGAGCATCGCCGTGCCCGCCTGGGCGATCATCGCCGCGCCGATCGCGGAGGTGATGTGGTCGTACGCGGGAGCGATGTCCGTCGCGAGCGGGCCCAGCGTGTAGAAGGGGGCCTCCTCGCAGAGCTCCTCCTCCAGCCGCACGTTCTCGGCGATCTTGTGCATGGGGACGTGGCCGGGGCCCTCGATCATCACCTGCACGCCGTAGGACTTCGCGACCCTCGTCAGCTCGCCCAGCGTGCGCAGCTCCGCGAACTGCGCCTCGTCGTTGGCGTCCGCGATCGAGCCCGGCCGCAGGCCGTCGCCCAGGGAGAACGTCACGTCGTAGCGGCGCAGGATCTCGCACAGCTCCGCGAAGTTCGTGTACAGGAAGTTCTCCCGGTGGTGCGCCAGGCACCACGCCGCCATGATCGAGCCGCCGCGCGAGACGATTCCCGTGACCCGCCGCGCCGTCAGCGGCACGTACCGCAGCAGGACGCCCGCGTGGACGGTCATGTAGTCCACGCCCTGCTCGCACTGCTCGACCACGGTGTCCCGGTAGACCTCCCACGTGAGCCTCGCCGGGTCGCCCTTCACCTTCTCCAGCGCCTCGTAGATCGGCACGGTGCCCACCGGGATCGGGGAGTTGCGCAGGATCCACTCGCGGGTGAGGTGGATGTCCCTGCCGGTCGACAGGTCCATGAGGGTGTCGGCGCCCCAGCGCGCGGCCCACACCATCTTCTCCACCTCCTCCGCGACGGAGGACGTCACGGCGGAGTTGCCGATGTTGGCGTTCACCTTCACCGCGAACGCCTTGCCGATGACCATCGGCTCGATCTCGGGGTGCCGGTGGTTGGCCGGGATCACGGCCCGGCCCCGGGCGACCTCGTCGCGCACGAACTCGGGGGCGAAACCCTCCCGGGCCGCGACGTAGGCCATCTCCGGGGTGACGATCCCCGCCCGCGCCCACGCGAGCTGGGTGGCGGCGCCGCCGACGGGTTCCGGCCGGTTCCAGGAGTCGCGGGTGCGCGGCAGACCGGCCTCGACGTCGATCCCCGCGGTGTCGTCGGTGTAGGGGCCGGACGTGTCGTACAGGTCGAGGTGCTCGCCGTTGCTGAGGTGCACGCGGCGCAACGGGATCCGCATCCCCTCGTGGCCCGGCACCGGCTCGTACCGCTTGCTGCTGCCCGCGATGGGCCCGGTGGTGAGGATCCCGCTCGTGGGCGTGGTGGAACTGCTCGCCGGAGGCGTCATCGTGATCTCGCTCCCTACGCCGGCATTACCCGGACAGGTTCGACGGTCGACGGCCCCAGCCGTCCTCTCAGCTCGCTCGGTGCGAGCTCCCGCGGTGTGTGGTTGTGCCGGCACCGTAGCGCAGGGCCGCGCCCACCCGGGGCGGGGAGGTTCCGCGCGGGGCGCGCGGGCGTGTCGCGGCGGAACGTCCCCGGCCTCGGGGAGGATCCGTGCGGGGGAGCACCGTCCCCCGCACGCGCAGCGCCGCCGAGGAGGACCCGTGCACGAGGAGACCCCCGCCCGCCGTGCCGCCCTGGACGCCCTCTGCGACGTGGTCGTGCCCGCCGGTCCGTCCGGCGCGTGGCCCTCCGCCTCCGCGGCCGGGTCCGCCCGGTTCCTCGACCGCTACCTGGCGGAGCGGCCGGACCTCGCCCCGCGCGTGACCTCCCTCCTCGACGAGGCGGACCGCCGCACCGCGCCGGAGGGTTTCGCCGCGGCCGGCCCGGGCGCCCGCGCGCGGGCCGTGCAGGCGCTCGCGACGGGCGCCGGCACCGCCGCCGACTGGGCGTGGTTCGCCGGGGTCGTCAGCGGCGGCTGGTGGGCCGACCCGGGCAACGGCGGCAACGACGGCGCCGCGTCCTGGCATCTGCTCGGCTGGTCCCCGGACCCGGCGGGGGGCTGGCCCGTCCCCGTTCCCGTCGCCACCGCCGACCCCGCCGTCGTGCACCCCGGCGACCTCGACGCCCGCTACGACGCGGTGGTCGTCGGCTCCGGTGCGGGCGGCGGTGTCGCGGCCTGCGGCCTGGCCGAGTCCGGGCGCAGGGTGCTCGTCGTCGAGCGCGGCCGCTGGCCCGGTCCCGCCGAGCTGACCGGGGACCACCTGCGCAACCCCCGCGCCTGGTGGGGCCTGGGCCACCGCACCGGACCCGACGACGGCCCCGGCGAGCCGCGCGTCCTCGACGCCGCAGGCGGTCCGGTGCTGCTGCGCCCGTCGGACCCGGCGTGGGGTAACAACGCGATGACCGCCGGCGGCGGAACCCGCGTCTACGGCGCCCAGGCGTGGCGCTTCGCGCCCGACGACTTCGCGATGGCCACCCGCTACGGGGTTCCCGACGGCAGCGCCCTGGCCGACTGGCCGATCACCTACGCCGACCTCGAGCCGTTCTACCGGCGGGCGGAGGAGGAGGTCGGCGTCTGCGGCGGTCCGGTCCGCGGCCCGCACGACGGGCCCCGCTCGGCGCCGTACCCGATGCCGCCGCTGCCCTCCGGCCCGACCCGGGAGCTGCTGGCCGGTGCGGCGGCGTCCCTGGGGTGGGGGACGGTCGACGTGCCGCTGCTGGTGAACTCCGCGGAGCACCTGGGCCGCGGCGCGTGCGCGCGGTGCCGCGCCTGCGTCGGGTTCGCCTGCCCGGTGGACGCGAAGAACGGCAGCCAGAACACGGTGCTGCCCCGCGCGTTCGCCACGGGCCGCTGCCGCATCGTGCTGGAGGCGCAGGCCGAGCGGCTGCTGACCGACGGGCGCGGACGGGTCGTCGGGGTGGCGCTCGTGGGGTCCGCCGGCGGGCGCACGTGGCGCGCGTCCGTGCTCGCGCAGGAGGTCGTCGTCGCCGCCGGCGCGGTGGAGTCCGCCCGGCTCCTCCTCAACAGCCGCAGCGACGCCGAGCCCGACGGCGTCGGGAACCGCACCGGTCAGGTCGGCCGCCACCTGCAGGGCCACCTGTACGGCGGCGCCACCGGTATGTTCGCCGACGAGGTGGACGACCTCGACGGGCCCGGCCCGTCCGTGGCCACGACCGACTTCCGCCACGGCAACCCCGGCATCGTCGGCGGCGGGATCCTCGCGAACGAGTTCGTCCCCACCCCGGCGTCGGCGTACCGCACGCTCGTCGAGGCCGGCCTGGTCCCGGGGTGGGGGGAGGAGTCCGTGGCCGGGGTGCTGCGCCTGCGCCGGCGCGTGCTGCGGGTCGTCGGGCCCGTGCAGGAGGTCACCACCGCCGGTGCGCGGGTCCGCGTCGACCCCGGGGTGCGGGACCGCTTCGGCGTGCCCGTCGCCCGGCTCGGCGGCAGCGTGCACCCGGAGGACGTGCGCGGCCGGGACCTGCTGAGCGTGCTGGCGTCGACGTGGCTGCGGGCCGCCGGGGCGGAGCGGGCGGTCCCCGTGACGGGCACCCCCGCGGGCCCGAGCTCCGGGCAGCACCAGGCGGGTACCTGCCGGATGGGCACCGACCCGGCGACGTCGGTGGTGGACCCGTGGGGCCGGGTGTGGGGGCACGGCAACCTGCGGGTCGCGGACGCCTCGGTCCACGTGACGAACGGGGGCGTCAACCCCGTGCTCACCGTCCTCGCCGGCGCGTTCCGCATCACCGACCACCTCGTGGGCGGGTGGGCGCGTCCCCGGTGAACCCCCGCGCGGGCCCTCCGCTCGTGGGGCTCTCCGCTCGCGGGGACGTTCCGTGCGTGGCGCGCGGGTGTGTCGCGGCAGAACGTCCCCGCCCGCGTCCTCCCGGCCCGGGGTGGGGACGTTCCGCGCGCGGCGCGCGGGTGTGTCGCAGCAGAACGTCCCCGCCCCCGCCCCCCCGGTCGGGGTGGACCGCCGTTCCCGGCCGTGGCTAGGGTGCCGTCCATGTCGTCCGGCCGCAGCGTGCCCGCCCCCGTGGGCGCCGCCTTGCCGCGTGCCGCGACCGGCGCCACCTCCTGCGGCCTGACCCGCCGGCTGCACGTGGACTTCGGGCGCATCTGCGGCCAGGGCTGTCGGGCCTGACCACCGGCTGACGCGGGGGCGACCCCTCGTCCCCGCTGCGCGCCCGCGCCCCACCCGGCCGCCCCCGGCACCGCACCCGGCCGCCCGCCCGCGCCGGGCACCCCGCCCGGTCACCCGTGCACCGCCCCGCTCCCCGGACGCGCCCACCGCCGTCCGCCCGCCGCACGCCACCGCCCCAGGAGTTCCGCGATGAGCCTCGTCTTCCACTGGTTCCTGCCCTCGTACGGGGACAGCCGCTACCTCGTCGGCGGCGGGCACGGCACCGCCCTGACCGTCGCCGCGGGGGACCGTCCCGCGAGCCTCGCCTACCTCGGGCAGATCGCCCGCGGCGCCGAGCAGCTCGGGTTCACCGGGGCGCTGATCCCCACGGGCGCCTGGTGCGAGGACGCGTGGCTGACGACCGCCATGCTCGCGCGGGAGTCCGAGCGGCTGAAGTTCCTCGTCGCGATCCGGCCCGGGCTGGTGTCCCCGACGCTGACGGCGCAGATGGCGGCCACGTTCCAGCGGCACTCCCCGGGCCGGCTGCTGCTCAACGTCGTCACCGGCGGCGAGGACGCGGAGCAGCGCGCCTACGGCGACTTCCTCGGCAAGGACGAGCGCTACGCCCGGACCGACGAGTTCCTCGGCATCACCCGCGCCCTGTGGCGGGGTGAGGAGGTCACGTTCGCGGGGCGGCACCTGCGGGTGGAGCGCGCGTCGCTGAACCGCCTGCCCGACCCCGTGCCGCCGCTGTACTTCGGGGGTTCCTCCCCGGCGGCGGGGCGGGTCGCGGCCCGGCACGTCGACGTGTACCTGACGTGGGGGGAACCGCCCGCGCAGGTCGCGGAGAAGATCGCCTGGATCCGGCGGGAGGCGCAGGCCGCCGGCCGCACCGTGCGCTTCGGCATCCGCCTGCACGTCATCACCCGCGACACCTCCGCGCAGGCGTGGGCCGAGGCGGAGCGCCTGCTCGCCGCGCTGGACCCCGAGGTCGTGGCACACGTCCAGGAAGGTCTGGCGCGCAGCGGGTCCGAGGGGCAGAAGCGGATGCTCGCCCTGCACGGCGGGCGCACCGACGCGCTGGAGGTCTCCCCGAACCTGTGGGCCGGGGTGGGTCTGGTGCGCGGTGGTGCGGGCACGGCCCTGGTGGGCAGCCACGCGGAGGTCGCCGACCGCATCGAGGAGTACGCCGCCCTCGGCGTCGAGGAGTTCGTGCTGTCCGGGGTGCCGCACCTGGAGGAGGCGTACTGGTTCGGCGAGGGCGTCCTGCCGGTGCTGGCGCGCCGAGGCCTGTGGCGGAACCCCGTGGCGGCGCAGGACGGCCCGGCGGGGATCCCGTTCGCCGGGTCCGGGCGGGTGCCGGTACAGGCGCGGTAGCGGTTCCCGCGCCGCGGGGGAGCTGAGCGGGCCGCCGCCACGGGGGAGGGCGGCGGCCCGTGCTCAGCTCAGTTCGAGCGCCGCGGCCAGCTCCCGCAGCGCGGGGCGCGGGTCGGCGCCGGCCGCGGTGAGGACCTGTGCGCACACGTGGTCGGCGCCCGCGTCGAGGTGTGCCCGCAGCCCGGCGGCCACGGCCGCGGCGTCGCCGTGGGCGGCGAGCGCGTCGATCAGCCGGTCGCTGCCGCCGCCGGCGATGTCCTCGTCCCCGAACCCGTGCCGCCGCAGGTTCGTCGTGTAGTTCCGCAGGCGCAGGTACGGCCGGTCGACGACGGGCCGCGCGACGGAGCGTGCCCGCTCCGGGTCGGTGTCGAGGACCACCTTGTGCTCCGGTGCGAGCAGCGGCCCGGGCCCGAGGAGCTCGCGGGCGCTCGCGGTGTGCTGCACCGGGACCAGGTAGGGGTGGGCGCCGCGGGTGCGCTCGGCGGCCAGGACCAGCGCCCGCGGCCCGAGCGCGGCCAGCACCCGGTGCTGCGCGGGCACGCCCGCCGCGTCGAGCGCGTCGAGGTAGGCGACCATCGTGGCGTAGGGGCTGCGGTACTCCGCCGTCGCCTCGGGGTGCCCGATGCCGACGCCGAGGAGGAACCGGCCGCCGAACCGCCTGGCGAGGCGGTGGTAGGAGGCCGCGACCTCCTCGGCCGGGGTGGTCCACATGTTCACGATCCCGGTCGCCACCACGAGGCGCTCCGTCGCGGCCAGGAGCGACTCCGCGAGCTCCAGGTCCCCGGGCGGGGAGCCGCCGATCCAGAGGGTGCCGTACCCCAGGTCCTCGACCTCTCGGGCGAGTTGCGGCTCCAGGGACACCGCGTGACGCCAGATGCCGTAGCTGCCGAGCTCCACGGGACCAGCTTCCCAGCGCACCGGGCCGGGCGCCACCAGACCGCTCCCGGTGGGTCAGGCCCGCGCGCCGCGGGGCGGGATGACCCGGTCGGCGCGCAGCCGCTCGACCAGTTCCAGGTAGCGGTCCTCGGAGTCCAGGCAGTCGGCGAACCCGGCCTGCCGGATCCTGATCGTCGAGCTGACGTTGTCGTACCCGGAGTTCCAGATGAACTCCGCGAACGGCCAGCGCACCAGGTCCTCCCACGGCGTGGGGCGCAGCCCGTGGCGCTCGACGAGACGCCGCCACACGGGCTCCTTGTCCGACACCGTCTCCGCCAGGGGTGAGGTGAGCGGGTGCCCGACGCCCACGCCGAAGGCGTCCGCGAGCTTCGGCCACAGGTTGGCCCACCGGTACTGGTCGCCGTTGGTGACGTTGAAGACCTGCCCGTCGGCCGCCGGGCTGCGCCCGGCCCAGACCGTCGCGCGGGCCAGCAGTTCCGCGTCGGTGGACTGGTACAGCGCCTCGTAGGCGGCGCGGCTGCCGGGGAACGACAGCGGCACCCCCGAGGCGGCGCAGAGGCTCCCGTAGACGGCCACGGCCATCAGCAGGTTCATCGGGTTGCCCGTGGCGTAGCCGATGACCGCCTCCGGGCGCAGCACCGTGACCGCGAAGCCGTCCCGGGCCGCCCGCTCGCGCAGCACGTCCTCCTGCGCGTAGTAGAAGTTCGGCGCGAGCAGGCGCGGGTCGGACTCCTTCGCGGGGGTGCGGAACGCCCCCAGGTGCGCCCCGTACGCCTTGCCGCCCTGGTAGAGGGTGACGTGCTGCAGGTTCCCGGCGCCCTGCGCGAGGTCCAGCGCGCCCTGCAGCAGCGCGACGTTCGGGGCGACGAGCTCGGCGGGCGAACCCGTCTCGACGTAGGCGGCGAACACCAGGTGGGTGACGTCGTCCACGCCGTCCAGCGCGCCGGGTGCGGCCCCGGCCAGGTCCACCGCGCGGTGCTCGACCCCGGTGGGCAGGTCGTCGGGCACCCGCCGTGACAGGCCGACCACGCGGTGGCCCTGCCGGGCGTGCTCGGCTGCGGCGTACCGGCCGATGACACCGCCCACCCCGGCCACCAGGACGGTGCCGGCCGTGCGCTCGGTGTTCGCGGGTCCTGTCCCGGTGGTCCTCTGCGTCATGGCGTCCCCCTACCCCGCGCCACGCCTTCGCAACGTGCCGGCCGCACCCGGTGGGTGGAGCGCGCGGGTGGAGCGCGCAGGGGTGGCGCGCGGGGGTGGCGCGGCCCGCTGCCCGGGGGGAGGATCCGGGCATGCGCACCTGGCTCATCACCGGTTGTTCCACCGGCCTCGGCCGTTCGCTCGCGGAGGCGGTGCTCGACCACGGCGACAACGCGGTGGTCACCGCCCGCGACGTCACGACGGTGCAGGACCTGGCCGGTGCGCACCCCGGCACCGCCCTGCCGCTGGCGCTGGACGTGACCGACCCCGCGCGCGTGGCCGAGGTGGTGCGCCTGGCCGGGGAGCGCTTCGGCGGTGTGGACGTCCTGGTGAACAACGCCGGGTACGGCTACCGCGCCGCGGTCGAGGAGGGCGACGAGGCCGACGTGCAGCGGCTGTTCGCCACGAACTTCTTCGGCGCGGTGGCCGCGATCAAGGCGGTGCTGCCGGGGATGCGCTCGCGGCGCAGCGGCGCCATCGTGAACGTCTCCTCGATCGGCGCGCGCATCTGCCCGCCGGGGTCGGGCTACTACGCCGCGGCCAAGGCGGCCCTGGAGGGGATGTCCGGCTCGTTGCGCAGCGAGCTCCAGCCGCTGGGCATCAGCGTGACCGTCGTGGAGCCGGGAGGTTTCCGCACCGACTTCGCGGGCCGGTCGCTGACGCAGTCCGCCGAGCCCATCGCCGACTACGCCGGCACGGCCGGGCCCCGGCGCAAGGAGCGCGACAGGGTCCACGGCACCCAGCCGGGGGACCCGGCGAAGGCGGCGCGGGCCGTCATCACCGCGGTGGAGGCACCGGAGCCGCCCGCGCTGCTGCTGCTCGGCACGGACGCGCTCGCCGCGTTCGAGGGGGTCCTCGACGCCCAGCGCGCCGAGCTGGAGAAGTGGCGGGAGCTGAGCGCGGGCACCGACTTCGGCTCCTGAGGCTCACGCGCCGCCCGCGAGGGGCAGGGCACGGCGCACCTCCCGGCGGGCGACGCGGACCTGTTCCGCGACGCGGCCGGGTGCCCGGTCGAGCGCCCAGCGCACCAGGTCCAGGGAGCTCACCAGCCGGGTCAGGGCCACCGCGCGCCCCTCCACCGCCTCACCCCAGCCGTCCAGGAACGCCGCGAGGTGCTCCCCGCTCGGCTCGCCCACCTCGGACCGCTTGCGCAGCAGGTGGACCAGGTCGGTGAAGGGCACGGGACCGGTGGTCGCGGAGCCCCAGTCCAGCAGGACGGGCGCGGCGCCGGGGACCACGCGCAGGTTGCGCGGGGCGAGGTCGCCGTGCACCAGCCCGAAGTCCAGCCGCAGCTCGCGGGCCTCGGCCAGCAGGTCGCGCAGCGGCCCGCGCTCCGCGGCGCTGTGGACGCCGAGGGTCACGAGGAGGTCGTCGCCGTCCAGCGCGTCGAGGTTGTACCCGACGTGCGCGACCCACGCGGTGGGCAGGTCCCGGCCGAAGCGGGAGAACAGCCCGGCCGGCGCGTCGGGGGGCAGGGGGACGCGGGCGGTCCGCCGGGCGAGCTGCCCGAGCACCCGCCACCGCTCGGCCGCCGGCACCTCCGCGGTCCCGGCGTCGGGGACGTAGCGCTGCACGAGGACGGGTCGCCCGTCCACCTCGCCCAGCCAGAGCACCTCCGCCGCTCCGACCCCGTGCTCCGCGGCCCGCCGGGCGCACCAGACCTCGAGGTCGAGGTCGCAGGTGTGCCCCGGGAGGGGGGAGCGCACGACGACGCGCCCGGCCCCGGTGCCCAGCACGGTCACGGAGTTCTCGCCACCCTCGACGTCCGGGCGGCCGACCGAGCCGCCGGGGTGCCCCGCCGCCCGTGCCGCGCGGAGCGCGAACGCGGTGGCGTCCTCGCCGGCGTCACCGGTCCCGGCGCTGTGCTCGGCTGCCTCCACGGTGACGAGGGTAGGAGCCGGTGGGCGGCGTCAGCCGGGCAGCGGCTCGTCGTTCCCGCCGGGGCGGGCGATGGTGCGGGAGGACCCGGGGCGCTGGGCCACGCGGGGCACCGGCATGGACTGGGGCGGGCGGGGGCGCAGGCCCCGCAGCCGCCGGCGCAGGGCGGCGGCCTCCCGCTCGCGGAGCAGCTGGGCGCGGCGCAGGGCTCGCAGCAGGCCGGAGACGGGTGGGGTGGGGTCCTGCGGTCTCTCGGGCATGCTCCCTCTCCGGTGCCGGGCTGTGCGGGGCCTCAGTGTGCGGTGCGCGGACGGGCCCCGTCAGCCGCCGATGGGCTGGTCGGCGCTGCTGTCCCGGGGGTCGCGGGCCCCGGCGGGCGCGTCCGTGCGGAACTGCAGGGCCCCGGTGCAGACGAGGGCGACCCCGGCGAACAACGCGGCGTTGCGCCACCCGTCGACGACCAGGCAGACCACCCCGGCGGCCGTGGCGAGGGCCGCGAGCAGCAACAGGGTGCGGGTCATGAGGGAGGGCACGCCCGTCACCCTGCTGAGGGGACAGCACCACCGCGCGCGGGAGTGGTCCGAACGGGTGATGCGATGTGCAGCTGGTCCTCTCGCGGGTACGCAGTGTCGGCGCGATACCGCCTGGACGCCCCGGAACGACCGACGGGGGCGTCCCGGCCCGGACGCCGCAGCGTCACGGGCGGAACGCCCCCGTCGGTCCTCGTCCTGCGAACCCGGTGTCAGGAACCCGGTGTCAGGAACCCGGCGCCGGGGGCGGGCCTCCGGGACCCGGCCGCCGGGCGGGCCTCAGAGCCCCGCGCCCGAGGAGATCCCCAGGCCGCCGACGACCCGCACCTCGTGGCTGGAGAACTCACCGGTCAGCAGCGGCATCGCCCGCGTGATCGCGTCGCGGACCGCGGGCAGCTGCAGCGACGCCTCGTGGGCCTCCTTGCTCTCCCACACCTCGCTGATCCAGATGGTGTCGGGGTCGTTCTCCAGCTCCCCGACCACGTACTGGTAGCAGCCGACCGAGTGCAGGGCCTCGACCTCCTCCAGGAGGATCTTGACGACCTCCTCGCGGGTCCCGGGCTTCGTCCGCATCGACCCCATCAGCCCGTACGGCATGCCCTGGCCCTCCTCCTGCGCGGCGTCGGTGACCTCGGTGGCGGTGAGGTCGAGCGTCTCCCGGCCCTCCCCGTCCTCCGGGCCCGTGGCGTCACCCGTCGCGGTGTCCGTGGCGGTGTCCGTGGCGGTGTCCGTCGCGCTCACGCCCGCGGCGGCCCCGGCGAGCGCCGCGGACACCGGGATGCCCGCACCGTCGCCGCCGCGGCCCGACAGCACCCCGTCCACGAGCTCCTGCGCCTCGTGCTGCACCTGCCGCAGGTGCTGACCGCCCAGGAAGGACTCCGCGTAGATCTTGTACACGTCCTCCGTGCCGGACGGGCGCGCCGCGAACCACGCGTTCTCCGTGACGACCTTCAGGCCGCCGAGGCGTGCCCCGTTGCCCGGCGCCTCCGTCAGCTTCGACAGGATCGGCTCGCCCGCCAGCGTCGTCGCGCTCACCTGCTCCGCCGACAGCCTGCCCAGCGCCGCCTTCTGCTCCCGCGTCGCCGGGGCGTCGCTGCGCACGTAGACCGGCTCCCCGAAGCGCTCGGTGAGCTGCTTGTACAGCTGGCTCGGCGTCTGGCCCGTGCGGGCGAGGATCTCCGCGGCCAGCAGCGCCAGCAGGATGCCGTCCTTGTCCGTCGTCCACACCGAGCCGTCCTTGCGCAGGAACGAGGCCCCGGCGCTCTCCTCCCCGCCGAAACCGACGGAGGAGTCCAGCAGGCCCGGCACGAACCACTTGAACCCGACGGGCACCTCCAGCAGCCGCCGGCCCAGGCCCGCCACCACGCGGTCGATGAGGGAGGAGGACACCAGCGTCTTGCCGACCGCCGCGTTCGCCGGCCAGCCGTTGCGGGAGGAGAACAGGTACTGGATGGCGACGGCCAGGAAGTGGTTCGGGTTCAGCAGCCCCCAGTCGGGGGTGACGATGCCGTGGCGGTCCGCGTCGGCGTCGTTGCCCGTGGAGATCTGGAACTCCGTGCGCCGGTCGATGAGGGAGTGCATCGCGTTCGGCGAGGAGCAGTCCATCCTGATCTTGCCGTCGCTGTCGAGGGTCATGAACCGCCACGTCGGGTCCACCAGCGGGTTCACGACCGTCAGGTCCAGGTCGAGCCGCTCGGCGACGGCGCCCCAGTAGTCGACGCTCGCGCCGCCCATCGGGTCCGCGCCGATGCGCACCCGTGCGCCGCGGATCGCGTCGATGTCGAGGACCGAGGGCAGGTCGTCCACGTAGGTGCCGAGGAAGTCGTACGACTCCGCCGCCCGGCGCGCCCGGCCGAACGGGATGCGGCGCACCCCGTCCAGGCCCGAGGCGAGCAGCTCGTTGGCGCGGTCGGCGATCCAGCTCGTGGCGTCGGTGTCCGCGGGACCGCCGCTCGGCGGGTTGTACTTGAAGCCGCCGTCGCGGGGCGGGTTGTGCGAGGGGGTCACGACGATGCCGTCGGCCAGGCCGCTGGAGCGGAAGCCGCCCCCCTCGCGGTTGGCGCGCAGGATCGCGTGCGAGATCGCAGGGGTGGGGGTGTACCGGTCGGAGGCGTCCACCAGGACCGTCACGTCGTTCGCGGCGAGCACCTCCAGCGCCGTCGTCCACGCCGGCTCCGAGAGGGCGTGGGTGTCCCGGCCCAGGAACAGCGGGCCGTCGTAGCCCTGGTCGCGGCGGTACTCCACGATCGCCTGCGTCGTCGCGAGGATGTGCGCCTCGTTGAACGCGCCGTCCAGGCTGGAGCCGCGGTGGCCCGAGGTGCCGAAGCTGACGCGCTGGGCGACGTCCTCGGGGTCGGGCTGCACCGTGTAGTAGCGGGTGACCACGTGAGCGACGTCGATCAGGTCGCTCGCCTCGGCGAACTTGCCGGCGCGGGGGTGCGTCATCGGGTCCTCTTCCGGGTGGCGGGTCTCCTGGTCGGCCGCTGCGGGAGCGGATGGCTCGATCTTGCCCCTGTCGCGTGGCCGGTGCCACGCCGGGGCGGGGGCGGTCTGCGGCCCGCCCGGCCGTGCGGCAGGCTGCCGACGTGCCGCAGCAGCCCTCGCAGCTCCCCGCGCGGCCGGATCGCCGCCGGCCCCGCAGCGTGTACGGCACCGGCTCCGAGCCGGACGCCCGGTTCTCCCTGGCCAACGAGCGCACCTTCCTCGCCTGGATCCGCACCTCCCTGGCTCTGCTGGCGGCCGGGGTGGCGCTGGAGGCGCTGCGGGTGCCCGTGCACCCCGGCCTGCGCCTGGCCGCGAGCCTGGTGCTCCTGGCGCTGGCCGTCGCCGCGCCGGTGCAGGCGTGGCGGGGCTGGGCCCGCACCGAGCGGGCGGTGCGCCGCGCCGAGCCGCTGCCCGCGCCGGTGCTGGCCGGGCCGCTGGCCGCCGGGGTGCTGCTCGCGGTGCTGCTGCTGCTCGTGGGCACGGTGCTGCGGTGAGGCCCCCGCGGCAGGCCCCGCCGGGTGCGCAGCGCGAGCGCACCGCCCTGTCGTGGCAGCGGACGGTCCTCGCCCTCGTCGTGGCGGCGGCGGTCGTGGTGCGCCTGCTCGTCGAGGGCCTGGGGATCGCGGCGGTCTGCGCGGCCGCCACCGGCCTGGCGCTGGTGGCGCTCCTGCACCACGGCGCCTCCCGCCGCGACCGGGACCGCCGCTCCGGGGACGCCGACGGGCGGGTGCTCGCCGCGACGGCCGCCGCCGCGGTGCTCGCGGCGCTCGCCGGGACGTGGGCGGTGCTGGCCCTGGCCCGCTCCTGAGGACCGCGCCCGCCCGGGCGCCGCGGACGGCGCACCCGACGCGCCCGGGGACGCAGGTGGCCCCCGCACGGATCCGTGCGGGGGCCACCCGGTGTCGCGCGGGGATCAGCGGACGGGGTTCCACCCGTCCGTGCCGGCGAGGTACGCCTGGGCGGTGCGCCCGGCCGCGTCGGCGTCGGAGAGCTGCGGGCGGTTGGCGTTGACACCCGCTCCCGGGCCGGTGTTGCCGTGCTCGGAGAAGCGGCCGTCGGTCCACAGGTTGGGGCTCATGTCCGCCCAGGGCTGGGTGGTGCGGACCGCGGCGGGCAGGGCGGTGTTGCGGATGGTGACCTGCCCGCGGGAGTTGTGGACGACCCCGCCGACGGTGTAGCCGTCGGCCCAGCCGCGCCAGGGCCGGCCGAGGGAGTACGTGCCCGCGGGGGCGTTCGAGGTGATGGTGCTGTCGGTGATGAGGAACCCGTAGGGGTTCTTGTCGGACGTGCTGGCCGCGGTGATGTAGCCGTTGTTGCTGTTGCTGCCGCGGGACAGGGCGTGGATGGTGCTGCGGTCGAACACGGCGGTGCCGCGACCGAAGATGAAGTCCACGTCGCCCTCGACGTAGCTGTCGTAGAAGTACGAGCGCGCGACCCGCGGGGCGTCGGGGGAGTCCACCAGCAGGGTGTCCTGGTTGCCCAGGAGGCGGACGTTCTCGAAGACGAGGCGGTCGCCGGTGGTCTTCAGCGCCACGGCCTGCTCGCCGGACAGCACGACCGCGGCCTCGTCGAAGGAGTTCTCGATGGTGAGGTCCCGGACGGTGACGTTGCTGCCGGAGATCAGCACCGACTGGCTCCGGCCGGTGCCGTAGGTGGTGGTCGTGCCCGGGACGGTCGTGCCGGCGGCGTTGTCGTAGGTGAGGACCACGTCGGAGGCCCTGCCGGTCGTGCCGACGATCGTCACGAAGTTCCGGGAGACCGTGATCATCTCCCTGTAGACGCCGGGCTTGACCGCGATGACGGTCGGCTTCGCCGCGGTACCGGCCGGTGCGGCCGCGAGTGCGGCCTGCACCGAGGTGTGCTGCCCGGAGCCGTCGGCCGCGACGAGGACGTCGTGGGCGGGCAGCGCCACCCCGACCGGGCTGGCGGTGACCGCGGTGCCGGCGGCGGACTCGTTGCCGGCCCTGTCGACGGCGGTGACCACGTAGGTGTAGCTGCTGCCGTTGGCGGCGGTGCGGTCGGTGTGGCCGGGCGCGGTCAGCGGGGCCGGGTTCAGCCGGTTCGCGTCCGTCAGCGCGACGGTGGACCCGGTGGACCGGTAGACGTTGTAGCCGGCGAGGTCGCCGTCGCCCACCGCGGTCCAGGTCAGCGCCACGGAGCTGTCGGCCGCCTCGGCGCCCAGGCCGGCCGGGACGGCGGGGGCGGTGGTGTCGGCGGGCGGCGGGGGCGGGGTCTGCCCGGTGGGGTTCCACCCGTCGGCACCGGCGAGGTAGGTGAACTTGGTGAACCTCGCCGCCTCGGCCGCGCTCAGCTGCGGCCGGTCGGCGTTCGTGCCGGCACCGGGACCGCTGTTGCCGAACTCGGAGAGCCGGGCGTTGCGCCAGGCGCTCGTGCCGAAGTCCGTCCAGGGGCTGGACCTGACGGCCGCGGGCAGCTCGGTGTCGCGGACGAGGACCTGGCCGACGGCGTTGACGTCACCGCTGGGCTGCCAGGGGCGGCCGAGGGAGAACGTCCCGGCGGGCGCGTCGCTGGTGATGGTGCTGTCGGTGACGAGGAACCCGAACGTCAGCGACCGGTCGGTGCTCGGCGCGGTGATGTAGCCGTTGTTCGAGGTGCTGCCGCGGGTGGCGGCCTTGATCGTGGAGCGGTCGAACACGGCGGTTCCGCGGCCGAAGATGAAGTCGACGTCACCCTCGACGTAGGAGTTCACGTAGTACGAGCGGGCCAGGACCCCCGCGCCGGGGGAGTCGGCGTAGAGGGTGTCCTGGTCGCCGAGCAGGCGGACGTTGTCGAACACCAGGCGGTCCCCGACGGTCTTGAGGGCGACGGCCTGCTCGCCGGCGGCACCGGTCTCGACGAAGTCGTTCTGGATGGTGAGGTTCTTCACCGTCACGTCGTTGCCCCTGATGAGCACCGTCGCGCTGCCGGAGGTCCCGAGGGTCCCGGTGCCGTCCGCCTTCGGGGTCCCCGCGGAGTTGCCGTAGGTGATGACGACGTCGGAGGCGTTCGCCGTGGCGCCCAGGAGGGTCACGCCGGCGCGGGTGACGGCGAGGGTCTCGCGGTACGTGCCGGGCCGGACGCCGATGACGAACGGGGCGTTCCCGGCGGGTGCGGCGGCCAGGGCCGCGGCGATGGTGGTGTGGTCGCCGGAGCCGTCGGCGGCCACGGTGACGTCCGCGCCGGCCACCGGGACCTTCTCGACCGGGCGGGTGCCCTGGACCTCGACGGCGGTGGACGCGTTGCCCGTCGTGTCCAGGGCCGTCACCCGGTAGCGGTAGGCGGTTCCGGGAACGGCGGTGGTGTCGGTGAACGCGGAGGTGGTGACCGGGGTGGTGGTCAGCGGCGTGAACTCCGCCCCCTCCGCGCCGGGGGCGCGGGAGACGAGGTAGCCGGCCAGGTCGGGCTCGGTGCCGTCCGCCCAGTCCAGCTCCACGGCACCGGCGGAACCGGTGGCGGTGAGGCCGCCGGGCACGGCGGGGGCGGTCACGTCGACCGCCGCGACCGCGACGGGCTCGGACGTCGGGGACTCGTTGCCGCTGGTGTCGACGGCGGCCACGGCGTAGGACCAGCCCACGCCCGCCTCCGCGCCGGTGTCCGCGAAGGTGGTGGCGCGCAGCGGGCTCGCGGTGAGCTTCTGGCCGGTCAGCGGCCCGGCCTCGGTGGACCAGCGGTACACGACGTACCCGGCGAGGTCGGCGTCGCCGACGGCGGACCAGGACAGGCCCGTGCCGGACGTCGCGCGCTCCGCGGCCAGCCCGGCGGGCACGGCCGGGGCCACGGTGTCGGTGCGCCGGGCGCTCGCGGAGGCGGTGGCGGAGGTGTTGCCGCTGGTGTCGACGGCGCTGACGCGGTAGTACGAGACCACGCCCGCGGGGGCGGTGGTGTCGGTGAAGGCGGAGCCGGTGACCGGGGTGGCGGTGAGCCTGGCCCAGGTGCCGCCTGCGCCGGAGGCGCGGGAGACGACGTACCCGGCGAGGTCCGCCTCGGTGCTGTCGGCCCAGTCGAGCACGACGCCGTTCGCGTCACCGCTGGCGCTCAGACCGGTCACGACCGCGGGGGCGGTGGTGTCCCGGCGCACCGCGCTGACCGTCACCGCGGCGGACTCGTTGCCGCTGCGGTCCACCGCCGTGACGCGGTAGTGGGAGACGACGCCGGCGGGGGCGGTGGTGTCGCTGTAGTCGGACGACGTGCGGGGGGTGGCGGTGAGCTTCGTGAACTCCCCGTCGGCGGAGGACGCGCGGTACACCAGGTACCCGGCGAGGTCCCGCTCGGTGTTGCCGGTCCAGTCCAGCTTGATGCGGGAGGTGTCGGCGGAGGTGACCATGCCCGTCACCGGTGCCGGTGCGAGCAGGTCGGCGGGGGCGCCGGTGGCGGAGGCGGTGGCGGAGGTGTTGCCGCTGGTGTCGACGGCGCTGACGCGGTAGTACGACACGACGCCGGCGGGGGCGGTGGTGTCGGTGTAGGTGGAGCCCGTCACCGGGGTGGCGGTGAGCCTCGTGTAGGTGCCGCCGGAGCTGGAGGCGCGGGAGACGACGTACCCGGCGAGGTCGGCCTCGGTGCTGTCGGCCCAGTCGAGGACGACGCCCGTGGCGGTCCCGGTGGTGGTCAGCGACCTCGGCGCGGCGGGGGCGACGCCGTCCGGGCGGGTGGCGCTGAGGGCGACGGCGGCGGACTCGTTGCCGGCGCGGTCCACCGCGGTGACGCGGTAGTGGGAGACGACGCCGGCCGGGGCGGTGGTGTCCGTGTAGTCGGAGGAGGTGCGGGGCGCCGCGGTGAGCTTCGTGAACTCCCCGTCGGCGGAGGACGCGCGGTAGACGTGGTAGCCGGCGAGGTCGGACTCGCCGTTCGAGGCCCAGTCGAGCCTGACGCCGCTGGTCGTCGCGGAGGTCACCGCGCCGCGCACCGCCGCCGGGGCGGTGGTGTCGGGCAGCAGCACGGCGACGGAGGCGGTGGAGGAGGCGTACCCGCCGTGGTCGACGGCGGTGACGCGGTAGTGGTGGTTCACCCCGGCCGCGGCGGTGGTGTCGGTGAACGTGGAGGCCGTCAGCGCGGTGGCGGTGAGCCTCGTGTACGTACCGCCGGAGGTGGAGGCGCGGGAGACGACGTACCCGGCGAGGTCGGCCTCGGTGTTGTCCGCCCACTCCAGCACCACACCCGCGGCGGTGCGCACGGCCGTCAGGGCCTTCGGCGCGGCGGGGGCGACGCCGTCCTTGCGGGTGACGGTCGCGGAGACGGGGGCCGACTCGTTGCCGCTGGTGTCCACGGCGCTCACCCGGTAGTAGGACGGGAAGCCGGCGGGGGCGGTGGTGTCGCTGTAGTCGGAGGACGTGCGGGGCGCCGCGGTGAGCCTGGTGAAGTTCCCGCCCGGGGAGGTCGCCCTGTACACGAGGTAACCCGCGAGGTCCTTCTCGGTGTTGCCCGTCCAGTCCAGCTTCGCCCGCGACCTGTCCGAGCTGGTCACCATGCCCCGCACCGCTGCCGGGGCGGTGGTGTCGGCGGCGAGCGCGGGCGAGGCGAGCGGGCCGGCGGCGAGGGCCAGCACCACGAGCGGGGGGACGGAGCGGCGGGCGGCCCGGCGCGGGGAGGCGGGGTTCGGCGTGGTGGAGCTGGGCATGAGAGGGCGGTCTCCTCGGGAGGTGGTGGTCCGGTCCGGCGCGGACCGGGGGGCGCCCTGGAGCAGCCATCGCCGTCGCGGTGCACTGGGCAGCACCAGAAGGATGAAGTCTCAACCAAGTTCTGTGCACGCACTTTCACCCGTTGTGCTCCACGGCACCACCGGGTAGGCCGAACGGGCAGGTCGCGCACCGCGGGCCGTCGCGGAGGGTCACGGCGGTGGTTCGGCCGAGCTGGAGGCGCCGCCTAGAGTGCCGGTGTGACGGGTGCGCTGGTGGCGGTGGTGAGCGTCCTGGCGCTCGGCTCGGCGTCGTGGGCGGGGGTCCTCGCCGCGCGCGCCCGGCGGGTCGGCCTGCCGCTGCTGGTGGCCCTGGCCGCGACCGAGCTGGCGCTGCTGGTCCTCGCCGTCGCGCTCGCCGTGGACGCGCTCGACGGCACCCGCCCCGCGGAGACGGTCACCGCCGTCGCCTACCTCGTGCTCGCCCCCCTCCTGCTGCCCGCCGCCGCGCTGTGGTCGCTGGCGGACCGCTCCCGCTACAGCCCTCTCGTGCTCACCGTCGCCTGCCTCGGCCTGGCCGTCGTCGCCTACCGGATGCTCCTGCTGTGGCAGGTGCAGCGGTGAGCGCACGGCCGGGCGGCCGGGACCGCGAGGACCACCGCGGGCTCGGCCGGGTCCTCGTCGCGCTCTACGGCCTCTTCGCCGTCGCCGCCACCTCCCGCGCCGCCGTGCAGATCGCCACCCGCTTCGGGGAGGCGCCGCTGGCCTACGCGCTGTCCGCGTTCGCGGCCCTCGTCTACGTCCTCGCCACCCTCGGCCTCGCCCGGCGGGGCCGCGTGTGGCGCACGCTCGCGTGGGCCTCCTGCAGCGTCGAGCTGGCCGGGGTGCTCACCGTCGGCACCCTCAGCCTCGCCGACCGGGCCGCCTTCCCCGACGCGACGGTGTGGTCGGTCTACGGGCAGGGCTACCTGTTCGTGCCCCTCGTCCTGCCGGTGCTGGGCCTGCTGTGGCTGCGGCGGGAGCGCTCCGCCGGCTGAGGGGGCCGCGCCCGGGCCGTGGCATCCTCGCCCGGTGCTGACCGTCCCCACCCTCCAGGGAACCCGCGTGCGCCTGGAACCGCTGGCGCCGGAGCACGTCGCCGGGCTGGCCGCCGCGGCCGCCGGGGACCGCTCCGCCTACGCCTTCACCCGGGTGCCCGACGGCGAGGAGGAGGCGCGGCGGTACGTGCTGGACGCCCTCGACGTGCAGGCCGCCGGTGGCTGCCTCGCCCACGCGGTGCGCCGCCTCGCGGACGGCCGCGTCGTGGGCACCACCCGGTTCTGGGACCTGGAGGTCGTGCCCGCGACGGGGCCACCCCCCGCGGTGGCGCCGCGACCCTCCGACGACCTGCCGCCCACGGTGCTGGAGATCGGCAGCACCTGGTACGCGGCCTCGGCGCAGCGCACCGGCGTCAACACGGAGGTCAAACTCCTCCAGCTCACCCACGCGTTCGGGGTGTGGGGCGCGCTGCGGGTGTGCTTCCGCACCGACGCCCGCAACACCCGCTCCCGCCGCGCGATCGAGCGGCTCGGGGCCCGGCCGGAGGGCGTGCGGCGGGCGCACTGCACCGCCGCCGACGGGACGGTGCGCGACACCGCGTTCTACTCGGTGCTCGCCCCGGAGTGGCCGGGCGTGCGGGACCGGCTCCGGGCCGCGCTCGCGGGGCGCTGAGCTCAGGCCGTGTCCGCGAACCCGTCCAGGGCGCGCGCGAGGTGCTCGGCGAAACGCGGGCCGCCGTGCCCGCCGTCCCCCACGACGACGAGCTCGCTGCCCGGCCAGGCGCGGTGCAGGTGCCACGCGGTCTCCAGCGGGCTGCTCACGTCGAGGCGGCCGTGGACGAGCACCGCGGGGATCCCCGCCAGCCGGGGCGTCCCGTCCAGCAGTTCCGTCTCCCCGAGGAACGCCGCGTGCGACCAGTAGTGCGTCACCAGCCGCGCGAACGCCAGGCGGAACCCCGGGTCGTCGTAGCGCGGGTCCGGCCGGTACCCGGGTACCAGGGAGACGTGGACGTCCTCCCACGCGCACCAGTCGCGCGCCGCCCGCTCGTGCACCCGCGGGTCGGGGTCGCGCAGCAGCCGGGCGTACGCGGCGGCGAGGTCCCCGTCGCGCGCGTCCGCGGGAACCCCGTCGCGGAACCGCTCCCACTCGCGGGGGAAGACCCGGCCCATCTCCCGGGTCACCCACCGCACCTCGCGGCGGGTGGTGGTGGCGACCGCGGACAGCACCACCGCGCGGACCCGTCCCGGGTGGGCCTGCGCGTACGCCAGGGCGAGCGTCGAGCCCCACGAGGCGCCGCGCACCAGCCAGCGCTCCACGCCGAGGTGCTCGCGCAGCCGCTCCACGTCCGCCACGAGGTGCGCCGTGGTGTTGGCGGTCAGGGCGGCGGGGTCCTCGGCGGCGTGCGGGGTGCTGCGGCCGCACCCGCGCTGGTCGAACTGCACCACCCGGTAGCGGGCCGGGTCGAACACCGTCAGCCACGCCGGGCTGGACCCGCTGCCCGGCCCGCCGTGCAGCACCACCGCCGGGGTGCCGGCGGGGTTCCCGCTGGCGCACCACCACAGGCGGTGGCCGTCGCCGACGTCGAGGAGGCCCTCCTCGTGCGGTTCTCCCACGGGGTACCCCGTCACCGTCGCGCTCCCTCCGTGCCGCGGGTGGAGACGCCTGTGTACCGCAGGACGGGACCCTGGTGCGGTGGGCCCGCGCGGAGGATGATCGGGAGGTCGGCGCCGCGCCCGGTGCGACGGTGCACCCCGGTGGCGCCGCGGGGAGGAGTCGTCGTGGGCGGCAACCGGACCCGGGCGCGGCGGGGAGTTCCCGCGCTGGTGCTGGCATCGCTGGCGTGGGTGGTCCCGGCCCCGCCGGCGGGTGCGGTGGTGTGCCCCACGGGGTGGGGCTCGCAGCCGGAGGACGTCTCGCGGGCCGTGCCGCGCGGGGAGGTGGCCGGGGTCCGCGCCGGGCGGCACGCGTGCTTCGACCGTCTCGTCGTCGACGTGGACGGCGGCCTGCCCGGTCACTTCGTCCGCTACGTGCGCGAGGTCCGCGCGGACGGCTCCGGGGATCCCGTTCCCCTGCGCGGCGGGGCGCGCCTGGAGGTCGTGGCCACCGCGCCCGCCCACGACGAGGACGGCCGCTCGACGTTCGTGCCCGCGGACCCCGCCGAGGTGGTGGACGTGCGGGGGTTCCGCACGTTCCGGCAGGTCGGCTGGGGCAGCACGTTCGAGGGGAACACCACCGTGGGGCTGGGCGTGCGGGCGCGGTTGCCGTTCCGGGTGCAGGTCCTCGACGGTCCCGGGGACACCGACCGGCTCGTGGTGGACGTCGCCCACCGCTGGTGACCCGGCGGCCGGCGCCGCGGGTACGCGCCGCTCCCGCCGTCGTCCCCGGGTCCGGGAGGGCGTGCGGGGGCGGGCGCGGGTCCCCCGGGTGACGATGGACGGCGATGCCCCGCTCCCGGATCCCCCTGCTGCTCGCCGGCCTCGTCCTCGTCGCCACCGTCATGCGCTCCCCGATCACGGGGGTGGGCCCGCTGCTGCCGCGGATCGACGCCGAGCTGGGGTTGGGCCCCTCCGCCTCGGGGCTGCTCACGGCGCTGCCGCTGCTCGCGTTCGCGGGCGCCTCGGCCGTGGTACCGGGGGTGGCGCACCGCTGGGGGAACCGGGCGACGCTGCTGGCGGGGCTGGCGGCGATGTGCGCGGGGGCGGGGCTGCGCTGGGTCCCGGCCGGCGGGGCCGCGGGGGTGGGCGCCCTGTACGGCGGCACGCTGCTCGTGGGGGTGGCGATCGCCGTCGCGAACGTGCTGCTGCCCGCCCTGCTGCGCTCGGAGTTCCCGGCGCGCGTGGCGGCCCTGACGAGCGGTTACGTGGTGGTGATGGGTCTGGGGGCGGCGTTCTCCTCGGGCACGGCCGAGCCGCTGGCCGACTCCGCGCCGGGGGGCTGGCGCACGGCGCTGGCGGTGTGGGCGCTGCCCGCCCTGCTGGCGGTGGCGGTGTGGGCGCGGATCCGGCTCGGCCCGGCCGGGAGGCCCGCGACCGGCGGGGCGACCGGCGCGGTGCCGGGGACGGGCCCGGCCCGGATGCCCTGGCGCTCCGGCCTCGCCTGGCAGGTGAGCGCCTTCATGGGGCTGCAGTCGGTGGGTTTCTACGTGGCCCTGGCGTGGCTGCCGACGCTGCTGCGTGACCGCGCCGGCCTGGACGCGGTGGCCGCGGGGTGGCAGCTGTTCCTCCTGCAGGTGGCGGGCCTGCTCGCCAGCAGCTCGGTGCCGCTGCTGCTGCGCGGGCGCCGCTCCCGGGTGGCCCCGGCGGTGGCGTGCTCGCTGCTCACCGCGGCCGGTTTCGGCCTGCTCCTCCTCGCCCCGGCCGCGGTGGCCCTCTCCAGCGTCCTGCTGGGCCTGGGGATGGGCACCTCGGTGGTGCTGGCCCTGTCGTTCCTGGGCGAGCGCGCGGCGGACGCGCGGGGCGCGGCGGCGCTGTCGGGCATGGCGCAGGCCGTCGGCTACCTGCTCGCCGCGGCGGGCCCCGTGGTCGTCGGCGTCCTGAACGGCGCGACGGGTGGCTGGGAGGCCCCGCTGGCGCTGCTGCTCGCGCTGTCCCTCGTCCAGGCCGGTGCGGGCTGGGCGGCGGGCCGGCCGCGCACGGTGCGCTGAGCTCTCCGCTGCCACCCGGTGCGGCCCCGGGGACGGTGCCGCTCAGACGGTCAGCGGGCGCAGCTCGAACCACACGGTCTTGCCGAGCGGCCCCACGCCGAGCTCGGTACCCCAGCGGGAGCTGAGCATCTCCACCATCGCCATGCCGCGGCCGTGCTCGGCGTCGCTGCGCTGGGCGGCCACCAGGGGCATGCCGCCGCCCTCGTCGGCGACCTCGACGTGCAGGAACTGCGGGCCGATGCGGGCCGCCATCCGCACCAGGCCGGAGCCGTGGACGACGCCATTGGTGACGACCTCGGAGACCAGCAGCTCGGCGCGCTCCACGAGGTCGGCGTCCAGATCGCCGGCCTCCACCCACGGGCTGCACCACTCCGTGAGCAGCCACCGGGCCACCGCCACGGACCGTGGCCTGGGAGGCAGGACCACCTGCAGCAAGGGCCCTCGACCTCCGGTCCGGGCGCGGGTGCGCCGCTCCTGTCATCTCGTCGCCGACGTGACCCCCAGTGAACCACCTGGTGTCGGAGGGTGCTTCCCCGTGACGGTGCGCTGATCCGCTCCCCGCCCGGCCCACCGGGCCTCCCGCACGACCGGGCGCGGGCACGGCCTGCGCCGATACTGGGCGCATGGGACGCGAGCACGCGGTGCGGGACTTCCTGAGGGCGCGGCGGTCGGCGGTCTCCCCGGCCGACGTGGGGCTGCCCGCGGCGCCGGGGGCGCGGCGGGTGCCGGGTCTGCGGCGGGAGGAGGTCGCCTCGCTGGCCGGGGTCAGCGTGGACTACTACACGCGCCTGGAGCAGGGACGCGCCCTGAACGTCTCCGAGTCGGTGCTCAGCGCGATCGCGCGGGCGCTGCGCCTGGACGAGGTGGAGGTGGCGCACCTGCGGGACCTCGTGGGGCCCTCCGCGGGGACGGGCCGCAGCCGCGCCCGCGCCACCCAGCACGTGCGGCCGGGGGTGCGCCAGCTCCTGGACAGCCTGGAGGGGCTGCCGGCGTACGTCCTCGGCAGCCGGGGGGAGGTGCTGGCGAGCAACCCGCTGGGGCGCGCGGTGTTCGCGGACTTCGACGCCATGCCCGCCGCCCGGCGCAACATCGTGCGCTGGCTGTGCACGGACCCCGCGGCGCGGGAGCTGTTCGTGGACTGGGAGGAGGTCGCCGCCGACGCGGTGGCCGTGCTGCACCGGCAGGTCGGCAAGGACGCCTGCGACCCGGTGATCGCCGCGCTGGTGGGGGAGCTGTCCGTGGTGAGCGAGGAGTTCGCGCGCTGGTGGGCCAGCCAGCGCGTCTACTCGCGCCTGCACGGCGTCCGGCGCCTGCACCACCCGCTGGTGGGGCCGCTGGAGCTGTCCGTGGAGCACCTGCTGCTGCCCGGCCCGGTGGAGCAGGTGGTCGTCGTGCACAGCGCCGAGCCGGGCTCGGCGTCGCGGCAGGCGCTGGCTCTGCTGGCGAGCTGGACGGCGCCGCAGCGGCAGGACGCGGCGGGGGCGGGCGAGCGGGTGCACGACTAGGGCGTGTCCTGCGGATCGTGGTGGGTGCTGGAACGTCCGCACCGATGAGCGGGTGTTCCGATGGCAGCGCTCACCTCGGGATGATCCCTGGATGAGCGCGCGGTTGAAGGGACGCCACCGAGAGGTGGAGCGGCTGCTCACAGACGTCACGAGCTGGGCGCGAGGACACGACGACGTGGAAGCGGTCGCCCTCGTGGGCTCTTACGCCCACGGGCGAGCCCGCATGGCCAGTGACGTCGATCTCGTCGTGCTCACGCCCGCGTTCGCGCACCTGGCTGCCGACACCGGCTGGTTCCTGAGCATGCGACCAGGAAGCCGACTCGTCCGGACAGCGACCTGGGGACCGCTGCTGGAGCGGCGCTTCCGGCTGCGCTCCGGTCTCCTGGTGGAGATCGGCCTGGTCCCACCCTCCTGGGCTCAGCTCCCCCTGGACCGGGGCACCCATCGCGTCCTCCGCGACGGACACCGCACCCTCCACGACCCAGCCGGGCTGCTCGCCCGCGCCCGACAGGCTCTGCTTCCGGGCTGACGTCCCCCGACCGATGTCCGGCTCTGCCGCTGGTCAGGCGTGACCATGGCCGGCTCGGGATGCTTCCCTGATCCGCAGGACGAGTTCTCGTAGTACGTCGTCAGGTCCTGCTGCCGCGGCCCACCCCGTCGGGGGCGGCGCGGTCCGGGGGCACCGGACCGCGCCGCTGCGGAGGAACTACTCGCCGATCCGCTGGTCGACGGCGTCCTCGCCCTTTTCGACGATGGTGCCGCCCTTGCCGCCGGTCTTGGCCTCGACGGCGTCGCCGGCCTTCTCGATGCCCGCGTCGCTGGCCTTCTCGACGCCCGCGCCGCCGACCTTCTGCTTGATGTCCTCGATGCCCACAGGGGACTCCTCAAGATCGTCGAAGCGGCACCCGGGCGGGTGCCGGGTCCACTCTCAGGTCCCCCAGCGGTGATCGCGACCGGATGCTACCGGGTGCCGCTCACACCGCCCTGCGGGCGCGTCGCTCATGACGCCCCGCGGGCGCGATCATGACCGGCGTCGGGGTCCGGTCCTGCCGATGGGCGAGCGGTTGACCCGGTGCGGCCCTCTGGTCGATCAGGCGGCGGCCGGCCCGACCAACGATGATCGTGCCAGGGATGACCGTGTGGGGAACTCCGGCGATGTCTGAGACTCGACAGGCTGTGCGCCGTCGTCAGGGGCGGGACGTGGCGTGGATGCTGGGGGTCGCCGCGTCCGGTGCGGCCTTTCCCGCGTTCCTCGGTCTAGCTCTGTCGATCGGCCCCGACGACTCCTCGTGGCCGTCGTGGGTGGGTTGGGTTCTCCTGGCGTTGCTGGTGCTCCTGGTCACCACGGCCGTGGTCGGCACCCTCCGCATCGGCCCCTGGCCGGTCCTGCCGGCGGTGCTCATCCCCTTCAACGCCGTCGCCGTGCCGGTCGTGGTGTACAGCGACCCCCTGGGCATCATCGGCGCGATCGTGCTCGCCTTCCTCAGCACGGTCGCCGCCCTGGTGCTGACCCTCTCGACCTGGCTCATCCATGCGGGTCTCCAGCGCCGCCGCGGCCGGTCAGGCGCACACACCGCGGCACTGTCAGGCACGTACTAGCCACCACGCCTCGGTGCAGGTCGCCCGCGCGTGCCGCCCTGCGGGCGCGGTGTGGGCCGCCCGGGGCACACGGTTAGGTTGCTCGCGTGGACGTGGTGGTGGAGGTAGGTGGCTGGGAGCACCAGTGCTGCGGGTCCTCCGTGGAACGCGGTCAGATCGTCGATCTTGAATGCCTCCGCTGGACAGGTCCCGACGGCCAGGTGCACTTGATCGAGAGCCACCACGACCTCGGACCCGTCGAGCGCATCCGAGGACGAGTGATCGACATCCAGGTCGTCCAGGGCGGCGGGGTCACCTGGCCGATCCTGCGGCTGCCAAGCGGGCACGCCCTGTGCGGCAACGATCCAGAGGACGGCGGCCACCTGGAGGACCTGCGGACCGGTGCCGTGATCCCATCGGACGGTGAGGACTTCCTCCTCACCGTCCGGATATCCGATCAGCAGCCGCCCAACCGACCGCTGACCGCGCTGCGGGCGCTGGAGCGGTCCGGCTCTCGATCACTCGACGCGTAGGGCGATGGTGGCCACGACGAGTCGGGTGTCCGGCTCGCCGGGGTGGCGCTGTCCGTACATGCGGATGTCTGCTTCATCGCATCGGGCGCTGAACTGGAAGTCCTCATCATCCAGTACCGCTGCCAGCAGTTCTGGCGGCACCTGGGAGCACTTGCCGAAGGTGAGCACGTAGGCGGGGCGACCCCGTTTCGCGTGAGTGACGGCTTCAGCCGACGCCAGCGCCCGTCCGCGAGTGCGCCGCACGCCCTCGATGGTCAGGAACTGTGGAGGGCACCCCAGCTCCGTCTGAGCCCGCAGGTCCACATCAACCGGCAGATCACGCAGCAGCGCGGACAAGCTCATGCACTCAGCCTGCCGCTCCTGGTGCTCTGACGCCGATATGGTCGCCCGCGCATGCCTACGGGCGCAGTGAACGGTGGCGCCGGCGCCAGTCAGCCGTGCCGCAGATCGAGCAAGAACTCCGCCAGCTGCGAGGGCGTCTCGGCCAGCGAGCACACCACGGGGATCGGCACCCATTCCAGCGCGACCACCTCGGGGCACTCGCACGGCTCGTCGTGGACGCCCGGACGCGACTCGCCGACGCCCCCGCCAGGCAGGGTGAGGTAGGACGGCCCGTCGTGGCGACCGGAATTGCTGTGGGTGGCTTCACTGACCATGAGTTCTGCGCCACCGCACACGATCACCGCCGAGGCACGCCTGCGCACGGGCGGCATCCCGTACCCACCCACGCGCACGTCTCCACCGGACGCCGACACGCTCACCTGGGCCGCACCGCGGATCTGCTCACGAGCACCTGACACGCTGCGCCGCGGCGATGGTCGCCGTGCCGGATGCACGTCCGATCAGGCACGGCCGTCGACGGTCGCCAAGACGACGGGGGTCCCCTGCCCGGGCCACGTCCCGCTCAGCGCAGCACCCGCCCCCGCTCCCGGCGTCGTGGCGAGCACGACCCGCGGCAGGGTGAGCCTGACGCCGACGTCGATGGTCGTCGTCGTCCCGGCGTGGCCGACCACCGGCGACGTCAGGACCGGAACGTCGGCGGTCGGCAGCGATCCACTGCCGCGCACGTGCGTCGTCGCCGGCTCCAGCACCAGACCGGTGTCGGTGGCGGCGTACAGGTCGGCCTCGCGCCCGCCGGTCAGGATCGTGGTGACCAGTGCGCGCACGTAAACGGGGTCGTGGCAGCCGTCGTAGATCCAGCGGTCGCCGAGCGTGGTGTGCGTCATGGTGGTGATCAGCGAGTCTTCCGCGCCCGCCCTGGGAGAACCCCGGTAGGTCAGCGGCACCTGCAGGACCTGGCCGTCGGCGGTGGCGAGCAGGTGTGTCTCCATGCCGACCTCACCGTCGGGGTCGTCGAAGCGGTAGGAGCCGAGCTTGGTCAGGGTGGAGGCATCAGCGTCGCCGAGCCACGGCTGGTGGGGTACCCACGCCTGCAACAGTTCCAGCTTGGTGGGGACGATCGTCGCAGGATGGTGGACAGCCACCGCGGAAGTCTGACAGGCGCACGCGTCCTCGGTCATGCCCTTACCGGCGCGGTCATGGCCCATATCGAACATCCGACCCTGCCCGCATCCAGTGCCCGATCATGACCGCGCGCCGACCTCACCCCTCCGCCGAGGAGCGCGAAGTGGGCCCCGGCCAGACCGGACTCATGGAAGATGACGAGGCGCTGCCCGTGGAGGTGCACCTCGGCGTGGAGTTCTGTGAGGACACCACCATTCGGACGCCTGAGGACGCGGCGCTGCGCCGGTGGCGGCGCCCGGTGGACATCGACCGGCTGGCTGTCTCGGCACAGTCGCGGGCTCAGCCGGATGCCTGGCGCGATGAGTGGGAATCCTGGGACGTCCACGTGCCCGTCGCCGCCGAGGTGCTCCAGCGCTGGACCCGAGAGAGGCATCGGCTGGCGCACGAGCTGCAGAAGGAGCTGGAGCCGGGCATCACCGTGCTGGCGTACAGCACCGTGCTGGCGTACAGCCACGGCGGCTCGCTGCGTCCCGTGCGCGAGGTCGGCGGACGACAGTCCAGCTCGCCGCCCCACGGCGCGCCCGCACATGCCGCTGGTCAGGCGCGGTGCCGGGCGGCGTGGAGCCGGGTGGTCAGGCGGCGCTGAGGCTGATGCGGGTACCGACGACGGAAGCAATCCCGGTGTCGTCGCGCTCGACGAGGGGCTCGACGAAGGCGAAGGTGCCATGGCTACCGAAGCGGACCCTGACGAAGCAGGAGTCAGCGGACAGGTGCGCGCCGGTGGTGCCCACCGGAACCTGCTCGCAGGTGATAGCCGCTGCCTTGTCGGCCTGGACGTCCATGCCGCGGGCGAGCTTGGTGGCCACGACCTTGACGGGCTCGGGGCTCTCCCAGCACGCCACCTGACCGTCGCCGTTGCAGACGGTGGAGTCCACCGCGCCGAAGGGTGCCTGCAGACCGCGCGCCACCTCCACCGCTTCGCGCAGGTGCTTCTGGTGGGAGTGCTCGGTCAGCTCGGGCATCGCCACCGTCGCGCCGGCTCCGGTGAGGGCGAACACCAGCGGGACTGCAAGGACCGGACGCAGAAGGGTCACGCCTCGTCATCGACATCTCGTGATCGATGCTGGAGGAGCGGACCATCCGCTCATGACGCTGATGGGGCGCGGCCATGGCCGCCGATGATCCGCAGGGCACGTCCTGGACCCCTCCACGGGGGGCTCAGTCCTCGACCCACTCCAGCAGGTCGCCGGGCTGGCAGCCGAGGACCCGGCACATGGCCTCCAGGGTGCTGAAGCGGACGGCCTTGGCGCGGCCGTTCTTCAGCACCGCGATGTTGGCGGGGGTGAGGCCGACCAGGTCGGAGAACTCCGCGACGCTCATCTTGCGCCGGGCCAGTTCCACGTCGAGGCGCACCACGATCGGCATCAGATCACCGCGTCCATGTCGGTGCGCAGCGTGGTGGCCTGCCGCAGCAGGGCGCGCATCACCACCATGAGCAGGCCGAGCACGGTGACGCCGGTGGTCGCGAGGAACAGCAGCAGCGGCAGGCCCGGGTCGGAGGCGTTGAACCCGACGTAGAGGAACGCGGCGACGAGCACCGCCCACGCGGCGGCGACGGCCCACACGATCACGTTCACCCACACCAGGGCGGCCTCGCTGAAGATGCGGTCCTTTCTGATCAGGGTGAGCAGCTTCCAGGTGCAGACGACCACCACCTGCACGCAGAGCACCCAGAACACCGACACGGCCGTCGCCGGCCACCGCAGGTGGGCGCGCTCGGGGTCCTGCCGGGCGGTGTGCGCGAACTCCCCGGGCAGGGACACGACCTGGAAGAAGACCAGGACCGCAAAGAGGACGACGAGGACGACTCTCAGGAGGGCGACCGCCCGTCGCTCGGTGAGCATGTATCGAGGATCGCTCGGTTCCTATCGATTGTCAATAGGGGAGGGTGTCGTGGCGGTACTCCTGTCCGCTCGGGACGCGTGCTGCGGTAGGACTCGGGGGTGCTCGGCGACGCCTCCCACGCGCTCCTGCTCGGCCGGATGGCCCAGGAGGGCGACACCCCGCTCGCGGTCCTGCCCCTCGCGTCGGGCCCGTTCGCGGGCCCGTCCGGCTCCGGGGTCCTCGCGGTCAGCGCCGCGCGGCTCTGGCTGGCGCAGCCGCAGCTCCTCGGCGGCCCGTCCGTCGCATCCGTACCGCTCGCCTCCGTCGGTGCGGTGGGCGTGCGCGCTCCGCGCGGACTGCTCGGCGCGGCGGGGAGCCTGCGCGTCGAGCTCGTCGTCGACGGGCGCCCGGTGCGGCTGCGCACCCGCGCGGACCGCGCGGCCGCCGAGGAGTTCGCGCAGGCCGTCGACGCCGCCCGCCAGGCGCTGCCGGGCGCCGGGGGGTGAGGGCGCGGCAGGTGTGCGAGGGGGGCGGGTGCCGCGCGCACCCGCCCCCCTCGCCCCGCACCCGCCGTCCTCAGCCCTGCAGCGTGGAGGTGTCGATGACGAACCGGTAGCGCACGTCGCTGGCGATGACGCGCTCGTACGCCTCGTTGATCTCGTCGGCGCCGATGACCTCGATCTCCGCACCCAGGCCGTGCTCGGCGCAGAAGTCCAGCATCTCCTGGGTCTCCCGGATGCCGCCGATCTTGGAGCCGGCGAAGCGGCGGCGGTTCTGCACGAGGGAGAACGCCTGGACCGGGATGGGGTTCTCCGGCAGGCCGACGAGCACCAGGGTGCCGTCGAGCTTCAGCAGGTTCAGGTACGCGTTGAGGTCGATGTTCGCCGAGACCGTGTTGACGATCAGGTCGAACGTCCCGGCGAGCTCGGTGAAGGTGTTCTCGTCGCTGGCGGCGCGGTAGTGGGTGGCGCCCAGGCGCAGGGCGTCCTCCTGCTTCTTCAGCGACTGGCTGATGACCGTGACCTCCGCGCCCATCGCCGCGGCGATCTTCACGCCCATGTGCCCGAGCCCGCCGAGGCCCACGATCGCGACCTTCTTGCCGGGCCCCGCGCCCCAGTGGTTCAGCGGCGAGTACAGGGTGATCCCCGCGCACAGCAGCGGCGCGGCCACGTCCAGCTCCAGGCCCTCGGGGATCCGGCAGACGTAGTTCTCGTCGACCACGATGTTCGTGGCGTACCCGCCGGCGGTGGGCTTGCCGTCGCGGCCGATCGCGTTGTACGTGCCGGTCTCGCCCTTCGCGCAGTACTGCTCCTCGCCCGCGAGGCAGTTCTCGCACTCGCGGCAGGAGTCCACGAAGCAGCCCACGCCGACGCGGTCGCCCACGGCGTAGCGCGAGACCTCCGCGCCGACCTCCGCCACGACCCCGGCGATCTCGTGGCCGGGCACCAGCGGGTAGAGCACCTCGCCCCACTCGCCGCGCGCGGTGTGGATGTCGGAGTGGCAGATGCCGGCGAACCTGATGTCGATGAGGACGTCGTGGGGGCCGACCTCGCGCCGCTCGACGGTCGTCGGCTCCAGGGGCGCGGTGGCGGACGTGGCGGCGTAGGCGGAAGCGGTGGGCATGGGGCTGGGCTCCTCGGGGGTGCTGCTCGGGGGTGCTGCTCAGGGGTGCTGCTCGGGACGGGCTGTGTCCCGAGGTGCTTGCCGGCGGCGCCGCGCGGCGGCGGCGCACGCCTCCTCGAGGCTAAGCCGGTGGCGGCCGGCGCGACCGCCGGGAAGGTGGTCCTGCTCGTCCCACCCTCCTCCCGCCGCCCCGATCCCGCCCGCCGTGCGGGGCACCGCGCCGCCGCGCGGGCCGAGGGGGAACGGCCATCGATACGGGTCGGTCCTGTGCCCGGCCGCGCCCCCTGTGGTAAACGCTCACCATGAGTGACAGCACCGACGCGCGTCGGCGGGCGCGGTCGGCGCGCGAGCGTGCCACGGAGGTGGTGCGCGGGAGCCTCGACGGTCACGCCCGGCGGCTCCACGACCCCTGGTCGCCCGACGGCGCCGACACCGCCCCGCACCCGCGGCCGCTGTGGGCCGACGGTGCGCTGCCGGCGGACGGTGCGGTGCTCGCGGACGCGGCCGCCGGGTTCGACGGGCCCGGTGCCTCCCCGGACCTGCGCTGGCTGCTGCGGGAGCGGGAGCAGCTCTCGCGGCGCCAGCACGCGGTCGTCGCCCTCGGCCGCCACGCCGTCGGGGGGACCGACCTCGGGGAGCTGCTGGAGCTCGCGCACCGCAGCGCCGCCGAGGCCCTGCCCGGCGCGGCCGTCGCGGTGGTCCGGGTCGAGGGCCCGGACGTGACCCTGCACGCCTGCACCCCGCGGCGGCACGGCCGTCCCCTGCCCGGCCACCTGGCGCTGGCGGAGCTGTCGGGCACGACCCTGGGCCTGGCCCTGCGCGGCGGGGTCCCGGTGCACGTGCCGGACCACAGCGCGGACCGCGGGGCGCCCGCCCGCCCGGCCCGCCCCCTGGTGCCGGGCTGCGACGCCGGCAGCTCCGCGGTGGTGCCCGTGCAGTGCCCGCAGCAGGTGTGGGGCGCCCTCGTCGTCGCCCACCACGACCCCGGGCACGTCGGCGCGCAGGACGTCCTCTTCCTCCAGCAGATCGCCACCCTCCTCTCCGCGGCCGTCGACCGCTCCCTGACGGAGGAGGCCAACCGGCAGCAGGCGCTGCACGACGCCCTCACCGGCCTGCCCAACCGGGTCCTGCTGCGCCAGCGGCTGGAGGAGGAGCTGCACTCCCGGCACAGCTGCGCCGTGCTGCTGCTCGACCTCGACGGGTTCAAGGACGTCAACGACGCCCTCGGGCACGCCGTGGGCGACCTCGTCCTCCAGCGCGTCGCGGAGCGGCTGGTCGCGGCCGTGCCCGCCTCCTCGGTGACCGCGCGGCTCGGCGGGGACGAGTTCGCCGTCCTCGTGCCCGGCACGACGATGCCCGCCCTGCAGGCCCTCGCCGGCCGGATCGCCGACGCCTTCGCGGAGCCGTTCACCGCCGCGGCCGTCGACATCCGCCTGGGCGTCAGCGCCGGGTACGCCCTCGCGCCGCTGCACGGCTCCGACGCCTCGACGCTGCTGCGCCGCGCCGACGTGGCCATGCACCGGGCCAAGACCGCGGGCAGCCCCTGGGCGGCGTACGAGCCCGCCCTCGACGCCCCCCGGCTGCTGCGCCTGAAGCTCATCGGGGACCTGCGCACCGCCATCAGCGCCGGGGAGCTGGAGCTGCACTACCAGCCGGTCGTGGACCTCGTGACGGGCGCACCGAGCAGCGTGGAGGCGCTGGCCCGCTGGTGGCACCCGGGCCGGGGACCGGTGGCGCCGGAGCACTTCATCGGCCTCGCCGAGCAGAGCCGCCTCATCGGCCCGCTGACGCTGTGGGTGATCGACGAGGCGGTGGCCCAGTGCCGGGCGTGGCGGGAGGCGGGCCTGCCCGCGCTGCCGGTCGCGGTGAACTGGAGCATCCACTGCCTGCGCGACCCGGGGACCGCCGCGGCGATCCGCCGCCGCCTGGTGGACAACCGCGACATCCTCACCGTCGAGCTCACCGAGTCCGCCCTCGCCGACGACGACGCCCGCGACGTGCTGGAGGACCTCGCCGCGCAGGGCGTCTCGTGCTCCATCGACGACTTCGGCACCGGGTACGCGTCCCTGGCGCACCTGCGGCGACTGCCCGTGGAACGGCTGAAGATCGACAAGATGTTCATCGAGCACCTCGACTCCGAGCCCAAGGACCGCGCGATCGTCCGCTCGGTGACCGACCTCGCCGGCGCCCTCGGGCTGGCCGTCACCGCGGAGGGCGTGGAGAGGGCCGCCGTCGCGGCGGAGCTGCGCCTGATGGGCGTGGGCACGGGCCAGGGGCACCTGTGGTCCCCGGCCGTCTCCGGCGGGGACCTCGCGGCGGGCTGGGAGGCGCTGACCCGGGTGGTGTGCTGAGGGCGCTCACCGGGCCGGCGGCAGCCCGTCCTCGAGGTAGAGGGTGGCGCCGGGTGCGGCCAGGCAGGCGGCGACGCAGCGGAACAGGTTGGGCTGCAGCAGCTCCCGGGCGGTGTCGAGGTCGTGGAACGCCCAGGAGCGCAGTTCCGCGGCGGGCAGCGTGACGAGCGCCGCCTCCCCGGCGGACAGGGTGCCGCCGTCGAAGAGGAAGCGCACGGCCTCCGGCGCGGGCGGCGCGGCGGCACGCCAGTCCACGCACCACAGCCGGCCGGGTTTCCGGTCCAGCCCGAGCTCCTCGCGCACCTCCCGCCGGGCCGCGGCCAGCGGGGACTCCCCGGGGTCGACGATCCCGCCGGGCACCTCCCACACCGGCTTGTACGTCGGCTCGACCAGGAGCACGCGGCCGGACCCGTCGCCGAACAGGACCCCCGCGGCCAGGGGTTTGGCGGGCAGGGTGGCGAAGTAGGTCGCGTCGTCCATCACCGGGGCAGTGTGCCGGGGGGTTGACCGCTCCGCCGAGGGGCTACATGCTGAAGCTGTGGCTACGACCTCTAGCCCTGACCGGGTGGCGCGTCGCCGCGCCGCCGTCGTCGAGGAGGCCCTCGACCACGCCGTCGCCGTCGTGACGGAGGCCGGCGTCGGGGCGCTCACCGTCTCGGAGGTCGCGCGGCGCACCGGCATGCGCGGACCGTCCCTCTACAAGTACTTCCCCTCCCTCCACGCCCTGTACGACGCGCTGTTCGCCCGCGGGGTCGCCTCGATGGACGCCGCCGTCCGGTCCGCCGCCGAGGAGGCCGCACCCGGGGTGGAGCGCCTGCGCGCCGGCACCCGCGCCTTCGTCCGCTGGTGCACCCTCAACCCCGCCCTCGCGCAGTTGATGCTCTGGCGGCCCGTGCCGGGTTTCCGGCCCTCGCCGGAGACGTTCGCCGCGAGCGTCGCCACCGTGGCGCAGGTGCGGGTGCAGCTCACCGAGGCCGTCCGCCTGCGCCAGCTCGCCCCCGGTGCCGACGGCGACGACGCCCTGCGCACCTTCACCGTGCTGCTCAGCGGCCTCGTCAGCCAGCAGCTGGCCAACGAACCCGGAGTCCCCTTCGAGGACGGCTCCTTCAGCCGTCTCACCGACGACGTGCTCGAGATGTTCCTCGCCCACCACCGGTTCCGCAGGAGGACCTGATGCAGACCCTCGACCGCGACGAGCGCTCCCTGCTCGTCGCCGCCCCGCCCGACGTGCTGTGGCGCATCGTCTCCGACGTCACCCGCACCCCGGAGTACTCCCCGGAGGTCACCGCCTGCCGCTGGACCGGCGGCGCGACCGGCCCCGCCGTCGGCGCCCGCTTCGCCGCCACCAACACCATCGGCGGCCGCAGCCTCACCAACCGGCCCGTCGTCACCGCCGTCGAACCCGGGCGCCTCTTCGCCTTCGCCCGCACCGAGCCGTTCGCCGGGACCGTCGCCTGGCGGTGGAGGTTCGAACCCGAGGGCGACGGCACCCGCGTCACCGTCGGCTACGAGGTCACCCGCCCCCTCACCCGGCTCGGGTGGTTCGTCATCGAGCGGTTCTTCGGCGGGCGCGACCGGCGCGGCGCGCTGGGCGAGGGCATGGAGCGCTCGCTGCGGGCCCTGGCGGAACTGGCGCGGGCGGGGAGCGACCCGCACCGGGCGCGCTGACGTTCCCGGTGCGGGTCCGGCCGGGTCACCAGATCTGCATCATCTGGCTCGTCGACGTCGGCGAGTAGTTCCACTGCACGAAGCCCGCACCGGCCGCCGTCGACCCGCCCGAGACCTTGAGGTACTTGCCGCTGCGGACGTTGCGGATGTGCCACACCGGCAGCACCGGGTCCTGGACGCGGGTCCACCGCTGGCTCGTCGAGGTCGCGTCGCACGGCCGCTGCACGACCGCGGCGCCGCTCAGCAGCGAGCGGCCCCGCACGTCGAGGCACTGGTGGCTGTAGCGGTTCTCGTACTGGAAGGTCCGGCCGCTCGACCCCCGCTGGATCATCTTCCACTGGCTGTTCCACGCGCTGGGTCCCCAGGCGTGCTGCTGGACCTGCAGGCCGTTCGCCGTCCACGGCGCCGGGACCGTGGCCACCAGGTTGCTGTGGAACGCGTTGATGCGGATCCACCCGGGCTCCGCCGCCGCCGGGGCCGCCGTCACGGCGAGCGGTGCCACCGCGGCCACCGTGGCGACCGCGGTGACGGCGGCGGACCGCAGGCCGCGCCGGACCGGGCGGCGCCACGCGCGCTGCTGTGCGCTCATGCTGATCTCCTCCTTCGCTGGCCGGTGGCCGGGAGACCTCCGGTACCGACGAGCGTGGCGGCCGGTGGGCGGCGCGGCGTGAGTGGCGGGCTGCTCAGGCCGGGCGGGGGAGGGTGCTCAGTGCCGCGGTCCTCACCACCGGCGGCGCGCGGGCCGTTCCTCCTCGACGTCGGTGACGTCGATCGTGCGGGGGAGCGCGGCGAGCCGGTCCCGGACCTGGGCGAGGTCGTCCCGCCACCCGGTGTTCGTCGGGTCGAGGTCGACGAGCCGCTGCAGGACCGCGAGTGCCGCCGAGTAGTGATCGGCCGCTCCCCGGTCGTCCCCGGCGGCGACGGCGAGGCCCCCGAGCTCGTCGTGGCTGACGGACAGGTCGTGCTGCCACTGGGTGTTTCCGGGGTCGAGGTCGGCGAGGTGCCGGCGGATGCTCAGGCCCGCCTCGTAGTAGGTGCGGGCCGCGGCGCCGTCCCCGGTGGCGAGGGCGAGGTCCCCGAGCTTGTCGTGGCTGACGGACAGGTCGCGCTTCCACTCGGTGTTCCCGGGGTCGAGGTCGGCCAGGTGCCGGGCGGTGGTCAGGCTCGCCTCGTAGTGGGTGCGGGCCGCGGCGCGGTCCCCGGTGGCGAGGGCGAGGTTCCCGAGCTTGTCGTGGCTGATGGACAGGTCGCGCTGCCACTCGGTGTTTCCGGGGTCGAGGTCGGCCAGGTGCCGGCGGATGCCCAGGCCCGCCTCGTAGTGGGCGCGGGCGGCGGCGCCGTCCTCCACGGCGAGGGCGAGGTTCCCGAGCTTGTTGTGGCTGACGGACAGGTCGCGCTGCCACTCGGTGTTGTCGGGGTCGAGGTCGGCCAGGCGCCGGGCGGTGCTCAGGCCCGCCTCGTAGTGCGTGCGGGCCGCGGCGCCGTCCCCGGCGGCGAGGGCCAGGTCCCCGAGCCTGTCGTGGCTGATGGACAGGTCGCGCTGCCACCGGGTGTTGCCGGGGTCGAGGTCGGCCAGGTGCCGGCGGATCCGTAGGCCCGCCTCGTAGTGGGCGCGGGCGGCAGCGCCGTCCCCCACGGCGAGAGCCAGGCTTCCGAGCTTGTTGTGGCTGACGGACAGGTCGCGCTGCCACTCGGTGTTTCCGGAATCGAGGTCGGCGAGGCGCCGGCGGATGCCCAGGCCCGCCTCGTAGTGGGCGCGGGCCGCCGCGCCGTCCCCGGCGGCGAGGGCCAGGTCCCCGAGCTTGTTGTGGCTGACGGACAGGTCGCGCTGCCACTCGGTGGTGTCCGGGTCGGCCTCCGCGCGTCGTCGGGCCGCCGAGTGCACGCGGTGGACGAGCCGCGTGGCAGCGGGTGCATCCCCGCAGGCGAGCAGGGCGCCGACCTCGATCTCGGTCACCAGGATCCACGAACGCTCCGCCGGCGGTATCAGGGCGCGGACGGCTGCGGCGAACGCGCTGAGCACGAGGGCGCTCCTGAAGACGCGTGAGGTCCGCACCGCCAGACCCGCGACCTCGTCGTACTCGCCCAGCGCCGCGTGGTGCCGGTGCAGGTCGACCAGGTCCTCGTAGGTCAGAGCGCCCCGTTCGTTCCGGCGCCAGCGCACGGCCAGCGCACGCCGGTGCTGTTCGTCCCGCCGGCTGGCCGAGAGCTGCTCCGCCGTCCAGGGGTGCACGAGGATCCCCGGCCCCGGCACGAGCAGGGTGAGGTCGGCCAGCCGCTCCACCGCGGCTGCCACGTCAGCGTCGGCGGGCGTCCCGGGCACGTCCACGGAGCCGACCGGAGCGGCCTCCGGGCTCAGGGCGAACAGCAGGTCGTCCAGGTCCATCGGCGCGCGGCACACCACCACCTGGTCCAGCACGCGACGCTCCAGCGGGGTGAGCAGACCGAGCAGCTCCCCCAGGAGGACGTCCGCGCTGCCCAGCACCAGCGCCCGGTCCAGGGCGGCGCCGAGCGGCTGCGGCCTGCGCAGGTCGACGCCCTCGCGCGCCGCCAGGTCGCGGAGCTTGTCCTGGACCTCGGGAAGGCGCGCCGGCTTGCCCCGCAGGAGGGCGTCGACGTACTCGATGAGCCGGGGGTGGCCACCGATCGTGCGGACGAGCAGCGCCCGGTCCTCGGCGGGCAGCTCCCGCAGGACGGGCAGGCGCAGGAAGAGCCGCCGCAGTTCCGCCGGGCTCAGCGGCGGCACCCGGATCTCCACGAGGTCCAGCCGCTGCACCGGGACCGGGTACCGGCACGTCACCAGCAGCGCGCCCGCCCTGGCCGACCGGCCCAGCAGGGTGAAGACGTCCTCGAACCCCGTGTCCAGGAAGCCCTCCCCACCCGGGCCGAGGTTCTGCTCGAAGTCGTCGAACACCACGAGCAGCTCCCGCGTGCCGAGCAGTTCCTGCACCGCCAGGAGCCGCTGCTCGTCGTCCGCGGCCGCGAAGCGCTGTGCCGCTCCGCTGTCGGCGGCGAGGGCGCCGGCGACCGAGGCGAAGAACTGCCCGGGGTTCCAGCGCCCCTCCAGCACGGCGACCACCCAGCCGTCCTCGCGGAGGCGGGACACCACCCGGCCCGCGATCGCCGTCTTGCCGATCCCGCCCATGCCGAGGAGCTGCACCCCCGCCGCGGCGCCGTGCTCCTCCACCGCCGCCGGGGTCCGGCGCAGCACCGCGAGGCACTCGCGGACCTGCCGGCGCCGGCCGATGAGCTGACCGACCCCCAGTTCCCGCACGGACGTCCCGGAGGGCACGACGGGCGGGGACGACAGGGGGGCCCGCGCGGAGGCGTCGGTCAGCGGCGGGTCCGCGTCCCGGCACACCAGCGTCGCGACACCCCACTCCGGACGGTGCGGCACGTCCCGGGTGTCGAGCTCGCGCTCCACCGTGCGGCGGGCACGCCCGAGCGCCTGCGCCACCGGTTGCGGCTCCCGGGCCAGTTCCGCGTAGAACGCCGCCACCAGCCGGGTGGCGTACACGTCCGTGACGGGGGCCTGCATGGCCAGCACCCGGTCGGCGCCCGCCGCCACGAGGGCCCCGGCGAGGGCCTCGGCGTCCGCCGACCCGCCCGAGCAGGACGACAGGACCACCAGGGGCGCCGGCCGGCCCGCGTCCACCAGGACGTCGAGCAGCTGCCCGGCCGTCGCGGGACGCGGTGCACCGTCCTCGTCCTCCAGCTCCACCCCGGTGGGCGTCCCGTGGGCGGACAGGTGGAGCACGTGGTACTCGTCGCGCCGCAGCGCCTCCCCGATCTGGCCGGGCGAGGCCACCTCCAGGATGCGGACCTGACCGCCGGTGCCGACACCGGTGACGGCGCCGAGCACCGCCTGCATCTCCGCCTCCACGTCCAGGGGGCGGTTCCGCGTCAGCGTCTCCTCCGGAGCCGCGACCGCCGCGAGCAGCTTGAACGGTCCCGGGCGGGCCGCCGGCGCGCCGGGCGGCAACCCGGCCACCCGGCGGCGCACGGTCGTCCCCCGCAGCAGCCCCAGCGGACCGAGGTCCACCCCCGAGCCGGTGGTCAGGCGGAGCAGCTCCACGGGCAGGCCGAGGGCCTCCCGGTCGGCGTGCAGCACCACGTCGACCTGGTGCTCCACGGAGCGGGTCGCGAGGAAGTCCGCGACGAGCCGGTGCGTCCCGTCGTCGAGCAGGGCGCCGGCGAGCGCCCGCCCCGCCGCGGCCAGTTCCCCGCCCGCCCGCGCCGGGCTCCCGGACAGGCACGACCAGACACCGCTCAGGTCGCGCGGTAGCGGGCCGGTCCGGGCGCCGAGGACCGAGCCGGCCATCGACACCTCGCTCACCAGCTCGCCGTCCCGGACGGAGGCGGAGATCCGCACCTCCGTCCGGCGGTCCCGGACGGTGCGCCCGGGTGCGGTCCACGCCAGGGGGCGCGGTGGCAGCACGGGGCGCTGCCCGCGCGGCGGCTCGACCTCCGCCGGCTGGTCGGTGAGCAGCCGCAGCAGGGCCTCGGCGCCTCCGACGGTGAAGTCGTCGACGCGGAAGTGCGTGCGGATCGTCGGCGTCAGCCAGTCCGGCAGGTCCTCGACGCTGCCGCCGGGCAGGACGACGGGCACGAGCACCTCCCGGGCGCGCTCCTCGTCCCTGGCGACGAGGTCCCTCAGCAGACGCGCCTCCCACTCGACGCCCCAGCCGGTGCCCGCGGGCGACCTGCCCTCCGCGCGCTCCCGGTAGGCGGGCGAGGCCACGACGACGACGAACCGGGCGGTGCGCAGCTCCCGCGACATCCACTCCGACCAGTCCTGCTGCTCGTTCGCCGCCAGGAGGTCCAGCTGCGCGTCGACGTCGCACGCGAGCAGGAACGTCCAGAACCGGCGCACCCGCTCCTCGTGCCCGGGGTCGTCGTGGGCGTAGGAGATGAGCACCCGAGGGGACACCCACCCGTCGCGGACCGCCTCGCTCATCCAGGCCCCCCGGCAGCATCCGGCGCACCCCGCCGTGTCGCACTACGCTGCGTCACCCACGGTAGGGCCGGTGCCGTGCCTCCGCGAGGGGTTGCGCGAAGCCGCCGGAGGCGGTCAGCTTCCGGTGCCGTGACAGGACGAGGGGGTGGGTGCCCGTGCGAGCACCGAAGACGGTGGGTGTGGCCCTCAAGCTGGGGATCTTCGAGGTCTCCGGGGAGTGGGAGCCCGGCGACGTCGAGCGCAGCGCCGCGTGGGAGCTGTACGTCGAGCTGGTCACCCGCGTCGCCGTCGTGCCCCTGCGCGCCGACGAGGGTCTGCTCCGGGAGGCGCTGACCAGCCTGCACTCCCTGTTCGGCACCACCCGGGAGATCCTGCGACAGCACGGGCCCGAGGTGGCCCGCCCCCGCCGGGACGGTTCCCTGAGCTTCGGCATCCTCGCCGTCACCGTCCTGGACGCGGGGCTGCGGCCGCTGCTCAGCCGCTGGCACCCGGCGCTGGAGGACTGGGAGGCGCAGCGGCCCGAGGGGGTGTCGTCCCTCGCGCACGAGCGGGCGTGGCCGCAGGCGGTGGCGCTGCGCGAGGAGCTGGCCGTCGCCCAGGGGCTCCTGAAGTCCTACGCCGACACGCTCGCCGCGGCCTGCGGCGTCCCCGACCTGCTCGACGTCCTGCAGCGGCCCTCCGCCCTGAGCTGAGTTCCGCGCCCGTGCCCCGCACCCTCGTCGGCACCTCCGGCTGGACCTACCGCGAGTGGCGCGGGGAGTTCTACCCGCAGGGCCTGCCGCAGCGGCTGGAGCTGGAGCACCTCGCCGTCCACGTGGGGTCGGTGGAGGTCAACGGCTCGTTCTACGCGCTGCAGCGGCCGGAGTCGTACCGCTCGTGGGCGCAGCGCACCCCCGGGGGTTTCGTGCTCGCCGTGAAGGGGGAGCGGACCGCCACCCACTCCAGGCGCCTGGTGGGCGTGGAGGCGGACCTCGCGGCGTTCTTCGCCTCCGGGGTGCTGGAGCTGGGGGAGAAGCTCGGTCCCGTGCTGTGGCAGTTCCCGCCGGGGCTGCGGTTCGACCCGGAGAAGCTGGCGGCGTTCCTCGACCTGCTGCCCCGCACGGCCGGGCGGGCCGTGGAGCTGGCCGCCCGGCACGGGCACCCGGCCACCACGCCGGAGGTGGATCGTCCGGTGCGGCACGCCGTGGAGGTGCGGCACCCGAGTTTCGCGTGCGCCGAGGCCGTGGAGCTGCTGCGCCGCAACGGTGTCGCGCTCGTCGTCGCCGACAGCGCGGGACGCTACCCGGTGCTGGCGGACGTCACCGCGGCCTTCGTGTACGTGCGGCTGCACGGCTCCCGCGAGCTGTACACCAGCGGCTACACCGACGGCGAGCTGGACACCTGGGCCGCGCGGGTGCGCGCGTGGGCGGCGGGCGGGACCCCGGACGGGGCGCCGCTGCTGACGCCGCACCCGGACGCGCCGGGTGGGAGGGACGTGTACGTGTACTTCGACAACACCATGGCCTCGCGCGCCCCGTACGACGCGGTGGCGCTGGCGGGCAGGCTGGGGGAGCGGTGAGGCCAGGACGGTTCCGGGTCCTGGGTGGACCGCGTAGTGTCCGGGCCTGTGCGCCGCTCACACCCGGGCACAGAACGGAGCCGACCGTGGACGTCACCGTGACCGACAACGCCGACATGCACCGCTACGAGGGCCGCGTCGGCGGGGAACTCGCCGCGTTCGCCGCGTACTCCCGCGCCCCCCGGTTCCTCGTGTTCTCCCACACCGAGGTCCTGCCCGGCCACGAGGGCAGGGGCATCGCCTCGGTCGTGGTGCGCCACGCCCTGGACGACGTGCGCCGGCAGGGCCTGGCGATCGTGCCGCTGTGCCCGTTCGTGGACCGCTTCGTGCGCAAGCACCGGGACGAGTACGGCGACCTGGTGCTCGGGGCGCCGGCACGGGTGCCCGCCGACGCGGACTGAGAGCCCCGGCGCCGGGTGGTGCGTTCCCGGCTGACCACGCGCGGGGGAACGGCCCGTGGCCGTCCCCCCGCACGTGTTTCCGCACGTGTTCCGCGCGGCGGCTCCCCTCCGTGCCCCCGGGCGGCCGGCCGGGTCAGCCGATGAACACGACGTCCTCGACGACGGCGCCGTAGCCGTCGTGGACCCCGATGCCGAGGTGGGCTTCGACGCCCTCGCCGGTGGGGTCACCGGCGCGGGGGGGCAGGAAGTAGACGCACTCGATCCCGGAGGTTCCGGTGGTGGTCGGCCGGGCGGGGCGGCTGCACCCGTCGGCGGTCGCGCGGGTGTAGGGGGTGGCGAGGAGTTCCCCGGCCACGGCGTTGGTGGCGTAGGTCGCCAGGACGTCGCCGCGGCGCAGTTCCCAGCCGCGCACGGTGCAGCCGGCGGCCTGCTCGGGGGTGGCCCGGTTGAACGGGGACGGGCAGCCGGCCACCCCGGAGTTCCCCACGATGGTGGTCCCTGCGCGGGGGGTCCACTCGATGAAACCGTTCTGGAAGTTCGTGCGCTTGCCGCCGCGGATGTTGAACTCGCTGCTGGTGGGGAAGCCCAGGGTGCCGCCCTCCCAGCCGTGGGCGCCCCAGGTGTCGCGGATGGCGCCGCGGACCGCGTGGGCGCCGGTGGCGGGGGACCAGTAGACCGAGCCGCCCTGGAAGACGTTGTAGGCGCCGCGTCCGTTGGGGGTGCGCACCTCGTCGGTGGTGGGGAACCCGAGGTAGCCGTTCTCCCAGCCACCCCAGGCGTAGGCGTCGCGGATGGCGCCGTGCACCTCGTGGGCCCCGCTCTGCGGGGACCAGTAGATCGAGCCGCGGTCGAACACCACGTAGGCGCCCTTGCCGTTCGGGGTGCGGATCTCGGGGGTGCGGGGCGCGCCGAGCAGGCCGCGCTCGCCGCCGAGGGCCTCGTAGCGGACGCCGATCTCACCGCCGACCCTGGGGTCGGCCTGAGCCGGCGCGGCCAGCACCCCCACGGCCACGGTGGCCATCAGGGCGGTCGCTGCACGGACGGTGTACCTCACGGGATCTCCTCAACGCTGGGCCCGGTGCACCCGCACCGGGTCGTGGTCGTGCGGTGGGCGGCTCCGGAGCCGCGGCAGCACGCTAGGAAGCCCGCGGCGCACGTGGCGTCCGCCTGTGGTCGGGACCCGGTCCCCGGATCGGTGCGCTCGTGCACGACCACGGGACTACGCCCGGGTCGTCCTCCCGGGGGAGGGGCCCGCCGGGCGGGGTCCTCGCCGTCCCACGCCCGGGCGCCCCCGCGATGTGCGCGTACGTGCCGGGGGCGACCCGGGGGTGCAGGACGTGTGCGGTGTGGGAGCCCCGTCGTAGGCTCCCGCAGGAGGGACGCACGCTGTGAGGGGGAACGCCCGGCGCGTCGCACCGGGCCGACAGGGTGCGGCGATGGTGTCGCACGAGCTCGCGTGCCGGGAGCTCGCACGACAGGGCTCGGCACGGCCCGGGTCGCCGGGGTGGAAGTCCGATGTGAGGGGGCTGGGGTGGGCGAGGTCCGTGTGGGCGCCGTGGCCGTGCTGACGCTGCCTCCTGCCCTGACGGTCGTGGGCCTGAACGCCGTGGCGATGGGCGTCGCGCGGGTGGACTCCCCGCTGGGATGGGCACTGGTGCCCGGCGTCGTGGCAGGCGCGAGCCGCGCCGGCCTCGCCGGCTGGGTCTCCGCCGTCGCCGCGCTCCTCGCGCTCAGCCCGGCGCTGTCCGCGGTGCGGGACGGGCACGCCGACGAGGCGCGGTCCTGGGTCGCCGCCGGTGTCTTCCTCACCGTCATGCCCCTGCTCGCCCACGTCCGTGAGCGAGGCGCCCCCCGCGCCTCGTCGCCCTCTCCTGCGCTCCGGGCGGCGCCGGACACCGCGCCGGGCCTCGCTGCGGGCGCTGCTGCGGGTTCGGTGGTGGGCACGTCCACGGCGCCTGCACCACACACGGTGCCGACCGCTTCAGCGCTCCTGACCGCCACCCCTGCGGTGGGGGGCAGGGGGGCGCGCGCAGTGGTGCTGCTGAGCACGGGAGAGGCCGGGCAGCTGGCTGCCGTGGTCTCCCGTGCCGACGGCGGCCTGCGGATGCTGCTCGGCACGGTCGCCGGCCACGTCGAGCACCTGTGCACCCTGGCGGCTCAGGTGGAGGCCGCGTTCACCGTGAGCGCCGCGCGCAGCAACGCGGCGCTGGTGGAGGTGGCGGGGGAGCTGGACACGCTGGTCGCCGGTCTGGCGCCGCGGGGGTACGTGAGCGCGACCCTCGTCGACGTCGGGGCCAGCGGCCGGGCGCGGGCGGTGCGCTGCGGTGCCCCGGCCATCTACGGCCTCCCCGCCGGCCATGCTCCCGTCGGCCACACCTCCGCCGGGATCGAGGAGGGACAGCCCGCCGGGGAGGTGGCAGGGGACGGCACCAGGCGCCGGCCGCGGTCAGGGGCCGCGCCTTCCACGGGGACGCCGGTGGAGGCCTGCGTCATCGACGGCGACTGCGGCAGTGCTCCGCTGGGACTGCAGGACGGTGCCCGGGCGCTGGTGCGCTGGCTGCCGCAACATGCCCGCATCGCCGTCGTCACCACCGCGCACAGCTTCGCCTATCCCGAGGACCTGTTCGCCGCGGTCACCGACGCCCTGCACCGCGACAGCTTGGAGGAGGCGGCCGTCCACCTCCTCCGGGGTCCCCACGCCGCTCTCCTCGGCCCGGTGCTGGTCGTCGAGGCCCTGCCGTTGGCTGCCGCCGGCCCCGCCCCCGCCGGCTGAACGACCCACCGCCGCAGGTGGCGTGTCCCGGTGCGGTGTCAGCGGGGACCTCCCGTGGCCGCGACGCGGTAGGCGCCGGTGATCGGTGAGCGCGAGCGCCAGCCCAGCGTGGTGTAGAGGGCCCGGCCCTCGCTGCTCGCCACCAGCACGCCCTGGCGGGCGCCGCCCCCGGCCACCGTCGCGGTCAGGTGCGTCATGACGAGGGACCCCAGGCCCCGGCGCTGGTGCTGCGTCTCGGTGGTGATCCGGTCGAACGTCGCCCACCCGCCCACCACCGCGGCGTGTCCGCGAGCGGCCCGGGTGCCGTCGTCGGCGTACACCGTGACCGTGCTGGTGTGCTCGGCCGTGGTGGCTTCGACGCGGTACCCGGCCGGTGCGCGAGGGGGCGCGGCCATGTCCAGGCAGGTGCTCATCAGCCACGTCGGGGACTCCGGTCGCCAGCCCTGACCGAGGTGGGGCAGCCACGTGACGGGCTCACCGGCGGTCTTGACGTGGTCGGTGGCGACGCCGGCCTCCGCCGCCGCGTCGCGCACGGCCTCGGGGGAGGCGGTCGTGAGCACCCACCGGCAGCGCTCCGCGCTCGTGCCGGTGGGAACCCGCCACCAGTGGGAGGTCCGCACCGCTCCCCCCACGCCACGTGCGAGCACCCAGCACCGGACCCAGGCGTCGAGGAGGGCACCGACCTCGTCACCCGCCACACGATCACGCACCCGGGCAGGGTAGCCAGACGTGCCCGCTACCGGCCCGAGCGCCCGGCGAACGGGTCCCGCGCGGTGGGGAACCCGGAACCGGTGGCGAGCGGGAACCGCCCCAGCGGCGCCGGGTCCAGGCCAATCGCCGTGGAATGGCTCTGTGCCGGGGGGTCCCGGGCGCGCCAGGGTGGGGCGGTGATCGACCACGCGACCGCTCCCGACCCGACCACCGCGGCAGCCCCTGCTGTCCCCGCTGCCTCTGCCGGGGCGGTGGAGGTGCTGCGCCTGTCCGCCTTCGCGGCGCGGCAGGACGGAGGGAACCCGGCGGGCGTCGTGCTGGACGCGACGGGTCTCACCGAGGAGCGGATGCGGGCGATCGCGGCCGAGGTGGGTTACTCGGAGACCGCGTTCGTCACCGACACCGCGGTGACCGGGGACGAGCGTCACGTGCGCCTCCGGTACTTCTCCCCCGTGGCCGAAGTGCCGTTCTGCGGTCACGCCACCATCGCGACGGCCGTGGCGCTGGCGGAACGCCGCGGAGCGGGGGACTTCACCCTCGACACCGCGGTCGGCCCGATCCGGGTCGGCACGGCCCTCGGCGGGGAAGGGCGCCCGACGGCGTCCTTCACCACCGTCGAGCCGCAGGTGCGCGCCCTGGACGAGGAGGTGGGAACCCGTCTGCTGCGGCTCCTGGGTCTCGGGCGCGAGCACCTCGACCCGGGGCTGCCGCTGCGGGAGGCCTTCGCGGGGAACTGGCACCCCGTCGTCGCGATCAGCGAGGAGGACGTCTTCGACGGTTTCACGTTCGAGCCGGGTGCGGTGCGCGCCCTGATGGACGAGCAGGGGTGGACGGGCACCGTCACCGTCGTGCACGCGCACGAGAGCGATCCGTCGGCGCCCGGCGACACCGTGGTCGAGGCCCGCAACCTGTTCCCGGTCGGCGACATCACCGAGGACCCCGCCACGGGTTCGGCGGCCGCGGCGCTGGGCGCGTACCTGCGCGAACTGGGGGCCATCGCACCTCCCGCTCGCGTCGTGGTGCACCAGGGCCGGCACGTGGGACGGCCGAGCGTCCTGCTCGTCGACGTCCCGGCGGCGGGCGGGGTGACCGTGAGCGGCACAGCCACCCCGCTGCCCTGACACGTGCCCGGTCACGGCGATCCGTCACAGCGTCGCCGGACACCGCCTCCAGGTGCTAGCGGGTACCAGCCAGCAGGCGCACGCGCAGACGGTGCAGCTGGGGCATGAGCCCGTAGATGACGATCGGCACGGCGATCGTGGCGAGCACGAAGGTGCGCGCGACCGGGGAGAGGGTGTCGAGCCACTCGCCGAGCGCGAGGTTGAGGACGGTCAGGGTCGGGAAGACGGCCAGCCAGATCATCAGGGCGAGCTGGTGCTTCGTCGGCGGCCCGGCGGGTGCGGAACGCGGTGCTGCCTGGGTGGACACGGTGCCTCCTGGCGGGATGCGGGTGGAGAGGACGTGGATGGACGGCGGGCGGCCCCGCGGCACCTCGATCACTGCGGCGTCGACCTCGTCCACGTCCCGAGCTTCGCCCCGCCGACCCGGGCAGGCGAGGATCGTTGCCGTTCCTGGGAAGAGTGTTGGATGAGCCCGGTGGAGGACGCGACGGCCGTGATCGCAGCGGCGCTGGAGCAGGTGGCGCCCCGGTTGAGGAGACTGCGCAAGCAGCGCGGCGTGACCCTGACCGCACTGGCAGCCGGGACGGGGATCTCCAAGAGCACCCTCTCGCGCCTGGAGACCGGGCAACGCCGGCCCACCCTGGAACTCCTGCTGCTGCTCTCGCAGGCCTACCGGGTCCCGCTGGACGACCTCGTCGGCGCGCCGGACGTCGCAGACCCGCGCGTCCGTCTCAAACCCCGGCGCGTCAAGGGCCGCACGGTCATCCCGCTGTCACCCCGACCGGGAGCCGCCCAGGCCTGGAAGATCGTCATCCCGGCCTCGAAGAGCACACCGGAACCCAGGAGGCACGAGGGCCGGGAGTGGCTCTACGTCCTGTCCGGTCGCATGCGTCTCGTGCTCGACGACGACGACGTCGTCCTGGGTCCGGGGGAGGTGGTCGAGTTCGACACCGCTCTGCCCCACTGGTTCGGCAGCACGGGTGAGGAATCGGCGGAGGTGCTCAGCCTCCACAGCCGACCGGGCGAGCACGTGCGCCACCGCACGACGAGCGGCTAGGGCCGGGACCGGCGCGGACGTCAGGGTGGCTCCGGCCGTCCCGGGGTGGTCCTCGTCCTGGATGCGCCCGTGACGGTTCGCCGAGGTCGTCACATGGACGAGATCCCCACCCAGGCGCTGATCGTCCACGCACCCGAACCCGGCAGCCGCTCCGAGGACGCGTTGCGCCTGCTGCTGTCGTGGACCGCGCAGGAGGACCCGGCCGGCCTGCGCCACGCGCCACGTCCGGACCGCCGCCAGCGCCCGGTACCCGCGCCGGATCCCGTCCGGCCGGCGCGCACCACCCTGCTGCCGGCCGCCCTACGCCGGGTCGTCCTCCCGGCGGAGGGGGACCCGGCGGTGCGGGACGTCCGGGTCGAGCAGTTCCGCGGGGAGCCCCGCGCCGAGGGTGTGCGCGCGCACGGTCGCCGCGAACAGGGCACGCACGTCCCCGGCGCCGGGCAGGGTTCTCGCCGTCCCGCGCCCGAACGCCCCCGCGATGTGCGGCAGGGAGCGCAGCAGCGGGACCTGCGCGCCGGGCCCGGCGAGGGCGAGGACCCGCGCGGGGGAGGACGCCGCGGCGGCGGGCAGCCGGTAGCGCAGCAGCTCCGACGCGATGCGCGCGTACGTGCCGGGGGCCACGGCCCGCGCCGCCGCGGCGCCCTCCGCTCCCGCGCCGGGCGAGCGGACCGCGGGCCCCGCCGCCAGGGCCGGGCCGGTGAGCCGCCCCTCCGCCCGCAGCAACCGCGGGGAGGGCGACGGCAGCACGTTCACCCCCGTGACCAGCGCGGCGGGTGCGACGCCGGGCCGGGAGGCCGCGAGCTCCAGCGCCACGTAGCCCCCGACGGAGTGCCCGACGAGGCAGGCCGTGCCGCCCGCGTGCGCGGCCACGACGTCCGCCACGTCCCCGGCGGCACCGGCCAGCGACCCCCAGGCCCGCCGGTTGCTACGGCCGTGCCCCGGCAGGTCCACCACGACGACGCGCAGGTCCCCGGCGAGGTCGGCCACCAGGTCCCGCCACGCCGACCCGTCGGCCATCAGCCCGTGCAGGAGCACGACGGTGGGCGCCCCGGCGGGGCCGGCCTCCTGCACCGCGAGCACGGGGGTGGGCGTCACGGCGCCAGTGTGCCGCCCGCGCCCGGGGCCGGTACCTGTGGTAGCCAGGGGCGATGACGAGGCCGAAGGTGCTGTTCATCGGTGGGACGGGGATCATCAGCTCGGCGTGCTCGCAGCGCGCCGTGGACTCCGGGATCGACCTGACCATCCTCAACCGCGGGGGCAGCACCACCCGCCCCGCACCGCAGGGCGCCCGGGTCCTGCACGCCGACGTGCGCGACCCCGCCTCGGTGCGCGGGGCGCTCGGGGACGAGGAGTTCGACGCGGTCGCGGAGTTCGTGGCGTTCACCCCCGAGCACGTCGCCTCGGACGTGGAGCTGTTCCGCGGCCGCACCGGGCAGTACGTGTTCATCTCCTCCGCCTCGGCGTACCAGACGCCGCCCGCGCGCCTGCCCGTGGTGGAGTCCACGCCGCTGCGCAACCCGTTCTGGCAGTACTCCCGCGACAAGATCGCGTGCGAGGACCTGCTGGTGCGCGCCTACCGCGACGAGGGGTTCCCCGCCACGATCGTGCGCCCCTCCCACACCTACGACCGCACCCTGGTGCCCCTGGAGGGCGGGTGGACCGTCGTGGAGCGGATGCGCCGCGGCAAGCCGGTCGTGATCCACGGGGACGGCACGTCGCTGTGGACGCTGACGCACCACACCGACTTCGCGAAGGCGTTCACGGGACTCCTCGGCCACCCCGCCGCCGTCGGGGAGGCGTTCCACATCACCTCCGACGAGGCGCTGACGTGGAACCGCATCGCGCTGGACCTGGCCGCCGCCGCGGGCGTGGACGACCCGCGCCTCGTGCACGTGCCCTCCGAGGCCATCGCGGCGGCCGACCCGGGGACGGGGGCGGGCCTGCTCGGGGACAAGGCGCACTCGATGGTGTTCGACAACTCCAAGGTGAAGGCGCTGGTGCCGGGCTACACGGCGACGGTGCCGTTCTGGCGCGGTGCCCGGGAGATCGTGGAGTGGTACGACGGCGACCCGGCGCGCCGGGCCGTGGACGGGCAGGTCGACGCGCTGCACGACTCCCTCGTGGCGCGCTGGTCCACCTCCTGAGACGGGCGGGCGGGGGCGGGCCGCGACGCGCGGGACCGCCCCCTCCTCAGCGCGTCGTCCAGGCCTCCGGGTCCGCCGCGAGCTCCAGCACCGGGGCCGGCAGCCGGTCGTCGGCGATGTCGGCGAGGGTCACGACCTCCAGCACCGCCCGCAGGTTGGCCCGCAGGGCGATCCACACCTGCTGCAACGGCACGGCGAGCCCCTCGTAGGCCAGGTTCTCCGGCCGGTCCCCGCGGACGGAGGCCAGCGGGCCGTCCACCGCCCGCATCACGTCCGCGACCGTCACCTCCTCGGGGGGCCGTGCCAGCCAGTGCCCCCCCGCGGGGCCGCGCTGGCTGCGCACGACGCCGGCCCGGCGAAGGTCCCGCAGGATCGTCTCCAGCCACTGCCGGGGGATGCACTGCGCCCGCGCCAGGGTCTCGGCGGTCACCGGTCCCTCGGGGGCACGCGCCAGCTCCACCGCTGCCCGCACGGCGTAGTCGGCCTTGGCGGACACGTGCATCGGCGCCCAGCTCCCCTCGTCCCGCGTGGCGGTCCCGCCGCGCCGGCACATCCTCCCAGCCGGGTCCGCGGTCGGCGGGTCGCCGGGCCGACGGCCCCGCCCCGTGCCGCCCCGTGCCGCCCCGCCCGCCGGGGAGCGGTCAGCAGGCGGCGGGGCCCGTGAGGGCGCGCCGCTCCCCGGCCTCCGCCGGGCGGCCCAGCACGACGCGGTCGCGGCCGCGGCGCTTGGCCTCGTAGAGCGCCTCGTCCGCCAGGCGCAGGGCCAGCTCCGCGCTCCCGCCGCGCCCGAGCTGCGCCACGCCCGCGCTGAACGTCACGCGCACCGGGCCCGCCGACGTGACCACCGGGGCGGCTGCGCACCGGGCGCGCAGCTCCTCCACGCGCGCGGCCGCCGTCCGGCCGTCGGCCTCCGCCAGCACCAGCACGAACTCCTCCCCGCCCGAGCGGGCGACGGTGTCCTCCGGGCGGACACCGCCCGCCAGCAGCGAGGCGACGTGCCGCAGGACCTCGTCGCCCACGGCGTGCCCGTGGGTGTCGTTCACGGCCTTGAAGTGGTCCACGTCCACGACGGCCACCGCCAGCGCGGAGCCCGTGCGGTCCGCCCCCTCCACGAGCAGCGGCAGCGTCGAGTCCAGGTGCCGGCGGTTGTGCAGGCCGGTGAGCCCGTCGCGGGAGGCCTGCTCGGCCAGCCGGGCGCGCAGCGCCTCCAGCTCCGTCACGTCCCGCGCGACCACCACCCAGCCGCCCGCCGCGCCGGTGCCGGGCTGCAGCGCCTGCACCCGCACGTCGAGGACCGTCCCACCGGGCAGCGGCACCAGGGCCGTGCCCGCCCCGAGGCCGACGGCGTCCGCCACCGCCGGGTCGACCACCTCGCGCCACGGGCGGCCCGCGGTCGCCCCGCCCAGCAGCACCGCCGCCGCCGGGTTCGACTCCAGGACGCGGCCGGTGGCGTCCAGCACCACCACCGCGTCCCCCAGGGCGTCCAGGACCTGCCGGTGCGCCACGGGCAGCAGGTGCGCATCGGGGTCGTAGCTGTGCACCCACCACCACGTCGCCGCGCTGACCAGCAGGCAGGGCGTCGTGGGGTCCAGCGCGAAGCGGGACCACAGGTCCGTGCTCAGGGCGATGACGTTGCCGAGGGTCGGCACGAACATCGCCGCCAGCGCGATGGCGTGGCGGCGCCGGTGGGCGGCCACGCTGCCCAGCATCGCCTGCAAGATCAGCCACGCCGCGGCGCCGAGGACGGCGTAGCTGTAGGCGGTGTGCACCCAGAACAGCGGGCCCATCCGCACCGCCTGGGCGTCCGCGGCGAAGGTGTTCGCCCCGTGCAGCAGCCCGTGCCAGGGGTCCGTGAGCGCCGCGACCGTCACCAGCAGGGGCTCGGCGACCAGCAGCAGCACCAGGCGCCGGGACAGGGTCGTGCGCCGGCCGGACAGGATCAGCGCGTACCAGAGCGTGCCCGCGACGACCGCCCCGATCCCCGGGTAGACGGCCGCCAGCAGCAGCGGCTCCAGGTCCGGGTCGGCCGTCCCGGCGGCCACCGCTGCGGGCGTGGACCAGTGGACGACGCCCGCGAGCATGAGCACCAGGGGACGCACGAGCGGGCTGTCCGCGCGGCGGCGCCACATCAGGGAGGCGGTGAGCAGGCCGATCAGCGCGGTCAGGCCGTAGACGACGACGGCGACGTGCTCCACTCCACCTCCCCGGGTCCCGGACCACCGGTGCGAGGTCCTCCCCGGAGCATCGGCGCCGACGGCGCGGGGCTTGACGTCTCCTGGCCGGGCGGGGAGGGGGGAGCGCGCCCGGGGAGGTGGCCGGCTACGCCGTCCGGGCCGGCCTGCGCCGCCGGTCCACCCGCGCCAGCAGGTGGTCGGCCCCCACGTAGAGCAGCCCCAGCAGCCAGAACGCGCCGGTCAGCACCACCGCGTTCACCGCGACCCCCTCGTAGCCCGAGCGCTCGACGTCCACGAAGGCGTACGGGTAGCGCGGCGTGCCGTCGGAGAACGCCCCGCGCAGCAGCACGAACACCAGGTACCCCAGCGGGTACAGCAGCCACAGCGCGGCGTGGTTCCACCGCAGGCGCCCGTGCCGGTCCCACAGCAGCACGTCGACCACCGCGAGCAGCGGCACGACGACGTGCAGCAGGTCGTTCTGCACGCGGCCCTGCAGCAGCAGGAACGCGCCCTCCCCGCCGCCGGGGTTGAGCAGCGCGTTGTAGACCACGCCGGTGATGGTGACGAACACCGCCGCCCCGCCCTTGAGCCACGCCGGCGGCGGCCGCACGCCGCGCAGCTCGGCCGCCACGGCCCACGCGAGGACCACCGCGAGCAGCAGGTTGCTCTGCAGCGTGAAGTAGATCATCCGCTCGTCCAGGCCGGCGAGGTCCGGGCCGGTGTCGATCCACACCATCCCCAGCAGCACGAGGGCGACGACCAGCAGCCGGTACGCGACGACCACCGGGCGGGCCGCGGGGGGTGCGCCCGGCACCTCCCGCCCGGGTGGGAGGTCCCGGTCCGGCCGCACCCGCCGGCGGCGCGGATCCGGTGCGGGCTGGCCCGGGGGCGTTCTGTGCATGCGTCCCATCATGTGCACGGGCCCCCGTACCGTCGCGGTGGGAGACCTGCGCCACATCCGGGCGCGGGTGCGCGGATCCGTGCATGGATCGCGGGGAGCCGGGTAGGTGAGCTGCAGGGCGGGGCCGCGGCGCCCCCCTGGACCCGATCAGACCGGAACGAGAGGAGACGCCATGCCCAGCGTCATCGAGACCATCGATGTGGACGTCCCCGTCCGCACCGCCTACAACCAGTGGACCCAGTTCGAGTCGTTCCCCAATTTCATGGGCGGCGTCGAGAGCGTGCAGCAGGTCAACGAGACCCTCACGCACTGGAAGACCAAGGTGGCCGGGGTCGAGCGCGAGTTCGACGCGGAGATCACCGAGCAGCACCCCGACGAGCGCGTCGCGTGGAAGAGCGTGGACGGCAAGGACCACGCCGGTGTCGTGACCTTCCACCGCCTCAGCGACGACAAGACCAAGGTCACCGTCCAGCTCGACTGGGAGGCCGAGAGCCTCGTCGAGAAGGCCGGCGCGGCCCTCGGCGCGGACGACCGCCAGATCAAGGCGGACCTCAAGCGCTTCAAGTCCTTCATCGAGGAGCGCGGCGCCGAGACCGGTGCCTGGCGCGGGGACGTCCAGCCCCCCAAGTGACGGCAGGGCGGGGGCGGCACCGGCGACGGTGCCGCCCCCGCGTGCGTCCCGTCAGCTCCTGCGGCGGTTCAGGGGCACCCGTGCGCCCCCGTCGTCGAGGACCCAGGAGCCGCGCCGGGTCGACTTGGCCCGGTACATCGCGGCGTCGGCGTCCCGCAGGACCTGCTCGGCGGTCGCGGCCCCCCTGCGCCGCACCGCGATCCCGACGCTGGCCGTGACCACCGCCTGCCGGCCGTCGAGGTCCACGGGCACGGCGATGGCGCGCTGCATCCGCTCCACGACCGGCAGCACGTCACCCACGGGCGCCTCCAGCAGCACCGCGAACTCGTCGCCGCCGAAGCGCGCGGCGGTGTCCCCGCTGCGGATCGTGCCCAGCAGGCGTTCCGCGATCGTCACGAGGAGCTGGTCGCCCGCGTGGTGGCCCCGGGTGTCGTTGACCTGCTTGAAGCCGTCCAGGTCCAGGAAGAGGACGGCGAACTCCCGCGGCGGGTGGGTGCCGTCCCCGTCGAGGACCTGCGTGAGCCGCTCCAGGAACAGCGTGCGGTTCGGCAGGCCCGTCACGGCGTCGTGCAGCGCCCGCCGGCGCAGGTGCTCCTCGCTGGTGCGCAGCGCCGCGAGCAGCCTCTCCTGCTCGAACGCCACGGTCAGCAGCGCCGCCCAGTGGTTGTAGGTGGCGCGGGCATCCAGGGAGCGCGCGTCGATGTGGCCGACGACGGCCAGCAGGCCCCAGTCCGAGCCGCGCGCCCGGACGGGGATGACGTACGTCACCTGCCCCGCCGCCGCGTCGGCGCGCTCCAGCACCTGCTGCGGGGGGAAGCTCGTCACGGTGGTGCCCGTGCCCAGCAGCGCCGGGCCGAGCCCGCCGCGCAGGTCGTGCACACCCACGATGCGCAGGCGCCCGCTGCCGGCGTCGCCGTCCCACAGCGCCAGGCAGCCCAGCTCCACGTGGGTGGAGGCCATCCACGCCAGCGAGCGCGGGTCCGTGCCGTCGCGGTCGAGCAGGCTCATGCTGACCTGGTACTGCTCGGCGATGATCTTCTCCTGCGCCACGGCCACGTCGAGCAGGTCCTGGGTGTGCGGCAGCCAGAGGGCGCTCACCAGGCGGTTGTGGCAGCGGATGATCCGGTCGCGCGTCGCCTCCTCCACCGCGGGGTCCGGTGCCTCGGACCCCGGGGGCCGCAGGCGCCCGACGGCCGAGGACACGAACGCGCCCAGGGCGGTGGTGACGCGGTGCAGGGACTCCGGCGACGGGCGCAGCGTGCGCAGCAGCTCGCCGAGGCGGCCCAGGTCCGTCTCGGGAACCTCCCCACCGCCCGTGGCGACGTCCTCCACGGCACCGGCGAGGAGGTCCGCCAGGGCGCGCAGGGTCGTGCCGGAGCCCGGCACGTCCGGGTCGGGCAGCAGCGCCGCGTGCAGCGAGCGCTCCAGCTCCTCCCGGCCGGGCGGGGTCGCCGGTGCCGCTGCCGGTGCCTGCCGGGAGCAGCCGCAGGAGGTGCGCGGCACGAGGTCGGCGGGGGAGGTGTGCCGACCGCCGGGCACCGCCTCCCCGCGCAGCTCCGCCAGCAGCAGGCGGGCGCCGAGCGCCCCGACCCGGTCGAACTGCTGGTTGACCGTCGTGAGCACCGGGCGGGTCCTCGACCACCGCTCGACGTCGTCGAAGCCGACCACGGCGAGGTCGCCGGGCACCGACAGCCCGACCTCGCGCAGCTCCTCGACGATGCCCAGGGCGTTGCGGTCCGTGGCGGCGACGACGGCGGTCGCGGGCAGCCCGCGGGTGAGCATGCGCTCGGCGACGACCCGCCCACCGGCCTCGGCGTTGTCGGGTGCGGGGAAGAACAGCGCGGGGTCCGGCTCCAGGCCGTGCGCGCGCATCGCCTCCCCGAACGCGGTGTGCCGCTCCTGCATGTCGGTCTGGGCCAGGTTGCCGGCGAAGGCGATGCGGGTGTGCCCGTGGACGCGGACGAGGTGGTCGACCGCGGCCTGCACCCCGCCGGCGTTGTCGGGCATCGCGGAGCGCACGGGCAGCCCGTCGACCCGGTTGCCGGCGAGCACGACGGGCTTGCCGACGGTGAGCAGCCGCTCCAGGTAGACGCGCTGGGTGGACGCCGCGAGGGACACGAACCCGTCGGCGAGGTCCCAGCCGGTGGGGGTGCCGAAGTCGGGGGCGCCGAGCACCTCGTTGCCGCTGAGGCCCGCGTCGAGGGTCTGCACCAGCAGGACCCGCCCACCCGCGGCCGTGACCTCCCGGGTGATCCCGGCGAGGAGGCCGCCGAAGTAGAAGCCGCCGGTGATGGGGGACAGCACGGCGATGGTCGGCCCCGTCGGCACGCCGTCCCCCTTCCGTGGGTCGAGGTGGGCCGGCGGACGCCGCGCCACCTCAGGTCGATCGGCAGTTCGGTGCCGATCCTTTCGTCTCGCGGGCGGGCCCGCCCGGGGACGGGCCCCGTAGTCCTCCTCCGTGCCCGCCCCGATGACGCAGAGCCCGCCCTGCCGGGAGGCGGGGCGGGCCCTGTCGCGTCAGGCCGTCAGCGCTTCTTCGCGATCGGCACCTGGGACTGCACGTTGAGCGTCGACGGGCTCGGCCGCAACTGCGCGGTGATCGAGCGCTCCGACAGCTCCAGCACGTCCAGCCCCTTCTGGATGTCGCTGGAGAAGATGTACCCGTTGTACCAGTAGGCCGACCACGACCCGCCGACGACCGGCTTGCCGTCGGCGCCCGGGGGCAGGGGGCCGCGGTCGAACCAGGCCAGCTCGCGCGGGTTGGCCGGGTCCGTGAAGTCCATCACGGAGATCCCGCCCTGGTACCAGGACTGCACCATGACGTCGCGGCCGGCGAGGGGGATGAGGGAGCCGTTGTGCGCGACGCAGTTCTCGGTGTTGTGCTGCGTGCGGGGGATCTTGAAGTAGGACGCGAAGCGCAGCTCCGGGCCGGTGGGGGTCTGCTCGATGCGGTAGATCGCGTTGGCCCCGCGCTGCGGCCCGACGGTCGGGTTGCAGGTCGGCTGACCGCCGCCGCCGAGCTCGTCGGTGAAGACGACGCTGTCGGCCTCGTCGTCGAAGGTCGCCGAGTGCCAGAAGGCGAAGTTCGGGTCCCGGACGGTGTCGAGCACCTTCGGCTCGGCGGGGTTGCGGATGTCGAGCAGCACGCCCTCGCCCATGCAGGCGCCCGCCGCGATGCCCTTGGCGGGGTAGGCGGTGATGTCGTGGCAGCCGGCGGTCGCGCGGCGCGTCTCGCCCTCGCCGGGGAAGCCGCCGTCCGGGAAGAGCACGGGCTCGGCGATGACCTTCGCCGCGGCGGGTGCGGCGTCGGGGATCTCGACGATGGAGATCTTGTCGTGCGGGGGCCGGCAGTCGACCGCGGTGGGGCTCGGCCCGTAGGAGGAGACGTAGATCAGGCCGCGGCGGTTCGCCGGGTCCGGCACGAGGGTGTTGGTGTGGGAGCCGCAGTCCGTCTCGACGGTGGTGAGCAGCTCCGGCGCGGCCGGGTCGCTGATGTCGTAGAGGCGCAGGCCCTCCCACGACCCGTCGACCGCGACGCTCCCCGTCGTGCTCGTGCAGCTGTCGTCGCTGCGGGAGGAGTCGACCGACAGGACGAGGACGTCGTCGTAGATCGTCACGTCGTTCTGGGGGCCGGGGCAGTGGATGACGGAGACGACCCGGGGCGCGGTGGGGGTCCGCACGTCGTAGACGGTGACGCCGTCGTAGTTGCCCTGGTAGGCGTAGCCGTCCTTGAACGTCAGGTCGGAGCTGAAGGCGCCGGGGGCGGCGAAGGGCGCCACCTTGGGGAGGTTGGCCACGAGCCGGAGGTTGCCCGAGGAGGCCGTCCCGCCGGGCGCGAGCTGCGCCCCCGAGTCGTCCATCCCCTCGATCTCCTCCTGCGTGAAGCAGAACTCCTCGTGGTCGTGCTCGTGGCCGCTGTGGTCACCCGCGCAGGTGTCGGGGTGGGCCTGCGCCGGGGCGCTGATGCCGAGGAGCGCGGTGGTGCTGAGAGCGGCGGCGGCGCCGAGCGCCAGGATCCGCCGGCGGGGTGCCGTCATGCGACCCTGCCCTTCTCGTCCGGGGGTTCCGGCGCACGGCGGTGTGCGGCCGGGGTGCCAACGCACCGTAGCCACGGCCCCCCGGCGCGTCCAGCACCCGCGGGGACGCGGAAAACCGGCGGCGCGCAAGGGCTCCGCGCGGGGAGGATGCGACCGTGGCGAGGGCGTCGGGGCAGCGGATCGGGTGGGCGGACCTGCCCGGGCACGTGCGGGCGGCGGTCGAGGCGGTGCTCGGTGCACCGGTGGTGGCCGCCGTCTCCCAGCCGGGTGGGTTCTCCCCGGGCACGGCGGACCGGGTGCGGACCGCGGACGGGCGCCGGGCGTTCGTCAAGGCCGTCTCCTCCGGGCTGAACCCGCACACCCCCGACATGCACCGCCGCGAGGTGCACGTCACCGGGGCGCTACCGCTCGCGCTGCCCGTCCCCCGGCTGCTGGGCTCCTACGACGACGGCACGTGGGTGGCGCTCGTGCTGGAGGACGTCGAGGGCCGGCACCCGCACACGCCGTGGCACGCGGACGAGGTCGGCCACGTCCTCGCCGCGCTGGAGGCGCTGGCCGCGGAGCCCCTGCCCGCGTCCCTGGCGGACCTGCCGCGCGCCGGGACCGCCCTCGCGGAGGACCTCGGGAACTGGGACGCCGTCGCGGCCGACCCGCCGGCGGACCTGGACCCGTGGGCGGCGGCGCACCTGGCGGAGCTGCGGGAGCTGGGCGTGCGGGCGGCGGCGGCCGTCGCGGGGGACGCCCTCGTGCACTGCGACGTGCGCGCGGACAACCTGCTCGTGCGCCCGGACGGCGGCGTGGTCGTCGTGGACTGGCCCTGGGCGTGCCGGGGTGCGGCGTGGCTGGACACCCTGATGCTGCTCGTCAACGTCAACCTGCACGGCGGCCACGACGTGGAGGCGCTGCTGCCGCGCGGGGCCACGGTGCGGGCGGAGCCGGCGGAGGTGACGGCGGTGCTGGCCGGGCTGGCGGGCTACTTCGTGCACACCTCCCGGCTGCCCGCGCCGCCGGGGCTGCCGACGGTGCGGGAGTTCCAGCGGGCGCAGGGCGAGGCGCTCCTGCCCTGGGTGCGGGAGCGGGTGGGGCGGTGGGGGACTGCCCTCACAGCTCCAGCAGGGCCAGCTGCTCCAGCATCCAGGGGCTGAACGGGGACGGGTCGGCCGCCACCTGCGCGCGCAGCTCCTCCAGCGGGACCCAGCGCCAGTCCTCCACCTCGGCGGGGTCGGCCACGACGTCGCCGAGCATCCGGGCGCCGTACACGGGGCACACCTCGTTCTCCACCGTCCCGTCCGCCATGACCGCGCGGTAGCGGAAGTCCGGCAGCAGCGGCCGCACGTCCGCGACCCGCACGCCCAGCTCGTCGGCCGCGCGGCGGTGCACCGCCTCGGCGGGGTCCTCGTCCGGGCCGGGGTGCCCGCAGACGCTGTTCGTCCACACCCCCGGCCAGGTGCGCTTGGTCAGCGCGCGCCGGGTCAGCAGGGTGCGCCCCCGGGCGTCGAGGAACCAGCACGAGAAGGCGAGGTGCAGGGGGGTGTCGGCGTGGTGGACCTCGGCCTTGGGGGCGGTGCCGCAGGGCCGGCCGTCGGCGTCGAGGAGGACGACGAGCTCGGTGGTGGCGACGAGCGGGGTGCTGGTGGTGGAGGTGCTGGTCACGGGGCGGGGTCCTCTCCGGTGCGCGGTCCACCGGGGACCGCCGGGACGGGGGCGGGCCGGGGACCTCGATGGTGCAGCGTGGCAGGGGCGGCGGCGAGCCGGGACGGCCACCACGTCCGGGGGCCCAGCAGCGTGACGAGCGCGGGCACCAGGACGCTGCGCACGAGGAGGGTGTCGAGGAGGACGCCGACGCCCACGATGACGCCGAGCTGGGTGAGCAGCACCAGCGGCAGCACGCCGAGGACGGTGAAGACGGCGGCGAGCAGGACGCCCGCGCTGGTGATGACGCCGCCGGTGACGGCGAGGGCGACGGCCATGCCCTCGCGGGTGCCGAGCGTGTGCGCCTCCTCCCGGGCGCGGGTGGTGAGGAAGATGTTGTAGTCCACGCCGAGGGCGACGAGGAACAGGAACGCCAGCAGCGGCACGGACACGTCGAGCGCGGGGAAGCCGAAGACGCCCTCGAGGATCCAGCGGCTGGCGCCGAGGGCCGCGGCGAAGGACACCACGACGGTCGCGACCAGCAGGAGCGGCGCTACCAGGGAGCGCAGCAGCAGCCCGAGGACGAGCAGCACGACCCCCAGGACGAGGGGGGCGACGACGCGCTGGTCGCGCTCGGCGGCGCGGGCGGTGTCGTAGGTGGTGGCGGTGGTGCCGCCGACGAGGGCGCCGGGGCCGACGGTGTCGAGGCGCTCGCGCAGGCGGGCGACGGTGGCGTCGGCGGCCTCGCTGCCGGGGGTGTCGGCCAGGACGGCCTGGACCTGCGCGACGTCGCCGGGGGCGGTGCCGGCCGCGGGGCCGGGGCGGGCGGAGGCGATGCCCTCCGTGGCGGCGGCGACCTCGAGCACGGCGGGGACGTCGGCGACGGTGGTGAGGACCGAGAGGGGCTCGGCGGCGCCGGCGGCGAACGCCCGCGCCAGCACCTCCTGCCCGCGCAGGGACTCCGGGCGCTCGCGGAACTGCTCCGTCTGCGACAGCCCCACGGACTGGCCGAGGGCGCCGGTGGCGAGCGCGGCGAGCACGAGGAGCGAGGCGGCGCTGACGGCGACGGGGCGGCGGCCGACCCCGCGGGCGACGCGCGCCCACACGCCGGTGCGGGTGGGGTCGGTGGAGCCGAGGTGCGGGACGAAGGGCCAGAACAGCCGGCGGCCGAAGAGGACGAGCGCGGCGGGCAGCACGGCGAGGCCGAAGAGCAGGGCGGTGGCGATGCCGAGGGCGCCGGCGATGCCGAGGTTGCGGTTGCTGGTGAGGTCGGCGGCGGTGAGCGTGAGGAGGCTGAGGGCGACGGTCGCGGCGCTGGCGACGATCGCGGGCGCGGCGGAGCGCAGGGCGCGGCGCATGGCCTCGTGGCGGTCCGGCTCGGCGCGCAGCTCCTCCCGGTAGCGGGCGATGAGGAGCAGGGCGTAGTTCGTGCCGGCGCCGAAGACGAGGATGCTCACGATGCCGGAGGTGGAGGGGCCGATGCCGAGCCCGGTGGCGCGGTCGAGGATCGTCACGAGGGCGGCGGCGACCTGGTCGCCGAGCCCGACGACGGCGAGCGGCACGATCCACAGCACGGGGGAGCGGTAGGTCAGGAGCAGCAGCACGGCCACGACGACGGCGGTGGTGGCCAGGAGGGTGACGTCGGCGCCCTGGAAGACGCGGCCGAGGTCGGTGGAGAAGCCGGCGGGGCCGGTGACGAGGGCGTCGAGCCCGCCGGGCAGGTCCCGCAGCCGCTCCCGCAGGGTGTCGACGGCGGCCGAGGTGGCCTCGTCGTTCCCCGCTCCGCCGGGCAGGGGGACGGTGACGAGGGCGGCGGTGCGGTCGGGGGAGAGGACGGGGCCGGTGACGGGCCCGGCGGTGGCGAGGTCGCGCAGGCCCGCGGCCGCCTCGGCGACGGCGGACTCGTCGGCGGCGGTGAGGGGCTGCCCGCCGCGTTCGACGACCACGAGGGCGGGCTCGCTGCGGGCGGCGGGGAGGCGTTCGGCCAGGGCCGCGGCGCGGCTGGACTCCGCGGAGGCGGGCAGGCCGCCGGTGGCCTCGGCCTCGGGCGCGCTGCCCTTGAGGGCGAGGACGCCCGCGCTGGCGGCGACGGCGAGCAGGACGACCAGCCAGGCGGTGGCGCGGCCGACGAGGCGGGTGAGCAAGGACGTCACGGCGGCCCCCAGGTGGCGAATTAGTTCGATGATGGGAAAGTCCTGTGTTCAAGCTAAAGGGTGGTGAGGGCCGTGGCAACACCGGGGATGCCGCACAGTGGGGGCGTGCACAGCGTCGGCCCCCCGGACACCCGTGACCTGCTCCTCGTGCTGCTGCAGACCTTCAGCATCGAGGCCCAGCGCTTCGCGCAGGTGTTCGCCGGCGCCCACTCCCTGCACCCGACCGACCTCAGCGCCCTGGCCCACATCTCCCGCGCGAGCGCCACCGGCGGCTCGGTCACCCCCGGGGAGCTGGCCCGCGCCCTGTCGATCAGCACCTCCGCGACCACCGCCCTGGTGGACCGCCTGCAGCGCGCCGGGCACGTCGAGCGCCTCTCGGACGAGTCCGACCGCCGCCGGGTGCGGCTGCGGATGACGCCCCCGGCGCAGGCCCTGGCCACGTCCTTCTTCACGCCGCTCGCCGACCGCGTGCGCGAGGTCCTCTCCGCCCACGACGAGGCGGAGCTGGAGAGGTTCGCGGGCCTGCTGGGGCGCGTGGTGGAGGCCACCCGCACCGCCGCCGACGAGGCGCACGGGCGTGCCGGGGAGCCCGGCTCGCGCTGAGCCCCCCGCGGGTTCACCCTCATGGCGCAGGAGTTGCCTCCGACCGACGTTCGGGTGACGTTCAGTGACGCTCCGTGCCTACCATCGGGGAGCAACACCTCGCTGACCTCACAGCGTCGTGAACGTCGAGGTAGGTGATCGCATGGCCGGCTCCGCCCCCGCGGACACGTCCAGGCCGCGGGTGTCCTCCACACCCGACCTGCGCGTGCTCACGGACATGGCCGAGGTGCCGTGGTCGGGGTTCACCGAGGCCGCCGACGCGGTCCTGGAGTTCCTCCAGGGCAGCCTCGGGATGGACCTGTGGGCCGTGACCGAGGTCCGCGACGGCTCCCAGGAGGTGCGCGTCGCCCGCTCCGGCGCCTTCCGCATCCCACCCGGCACCCGGCTGCCGTGGGTGGACGGCCTCAGCCGCCGGGTGCTCGACGGCAGCGCCCCCCGGGTCGCCACCGACGCGCGCATCGAGATGTCCTTCGGTGCGCCCGGCGTCGACCGCCGCTTCCGGGTCGGTGCCTACGTCGGGGTGCCGATGCTCACCGAGGAGGGCCGCCTGCGCGGCACCCTGTGCGGCTTCGCCGGCTCCCGCCAGCCCGAGCGGATCGCCGGCGAGCTGCCCCTGGTGGAGCTGTTCGCCCGCCTGCTCAGCACCCTGCTGGCCAAGGAGGAGTTCGCCCACGAGCGCTCGCAGGTCGCCGCCGCCGCCTATGCGGCGGCGGAGCGGGACGCCCTCACCGGTCTGCTCAACCGGCGCGGCTGGCAGCGCGCCCTCGACGCCGAGGCCCAGCGGTGCGTCCGCAGCGGCCGGTGCAGCTCCGTCGCCGTCGTCGACCTCGACGGCCTGGCCGCCCTCAACGAGAGCCGCGGGCACGAGGCCGGGGACCAGCTCCTCGCGCTGACCGCCCGCGTCCTGGACTCCACCGTGCGCCCCTGCGACAAGGTGGCCCGCGTGGGCGGCGACGAGTTCGCCCTCATCGCCGCCGACGCCGGCGGCGACGGCGTCCGCGCCTGGGCGGGCCGCCTGCGCGCCGCCCTGCACGCCGCCGGGGTGGAGGCGTCGGTGGGGGCCAGCGCCGGCAGCTCCGAGCACTCGCTGCACGAGGCCTGGCACGCCGCGGAGTCCGCGATGCTCGCCGACAAGCGGGCCCGGCTCGGGCCTCGGCGCCGGGCGGGCTGAGCGCCCGGGCCGGGCCGGGTCGGTGCGCGGGAGCGCGTCCCCGGACCCCTCTAGGATCCGGCCGTGCCAGCCGTGCCGGGCCCCGCCCGCAAGCGCCCGACGATCCGTGACGTCGCGCGCGAGGCGGGGGTGTCCTACGGGACGGTCTCCCGCGTCCTCAACGGCGGGGAGTGGGTCAGCCCGGAGGCGGCCCGCGCGGTGCGCGAGGCCATCGAGCGCACCGGGTACACCGCCAACGCGCACGCCCGCTCCCTGGTGACGGGCCGCTCGGAGTCCGTGGCGTTCCTGCTGACCGAGCCGCACCACCTGCTGTTCGAGGACCCGAACTTCTCCGTGCTGCTGCGCGGGGTCGCGCAGGCCCTGTCGGACCGCAAGCTCACCCTGGTGCTGATGATCGCCGCGACGCCGGACGAGCGGGAGCGGGTCCTCGCCTACCTCGCCGGTGGCCACGTCGACGGGGTGCTGCTGGTGTCCTCGCACTCGGGCGACCCGCTCCTCGGCCGGCTCGTCGAGTCCGGGGTGCCGGCGGTGGCCTGCGGGCGGGCCCTGGGGTACGAGGCGGCGATCTCCTCCGTGGCGGCGGACGACCGGGGCGGCGCGCGCTCGGCGGTGGAGCACCTCCTGGCCACCGGGCGGCACAGGATCGCCACGATCACCGGCCCGCAGGACACCTCCGGCGGGGTGGACCGGCTCGCCGGGTACCGCGAGGCCCTGGCCGGGGCCGGGCTGCGGGCCGACCCGGCGCTCGTCGCGACGGGCGACTGGGGCCGCGAGCGCGCCGCCGCGGCGATGCGGGAGCTGCTCGCCGCCGCGCCGGACCTGGACGCGGTGTTCGTCGCCTCCGACCTGATGGCCTCGGCGGTGCTGCCCGTGCTGCGCGCGGCGGGCAGGTCGGTCCCGCGGGACGTGTCCGTCGTGGGTTTCGACGACTCCGGGCTGGCCGCGACGCTGGAGCCGCCGCTGACGACGGTGCGCCAGCCGCTGGAGCGCATCAGCGAGGAGATGGTGCGCCTGGTCACCGAGGGGGTCGGGGGCCGCGGGCCGCTGTCCGTCACGGTGCCCACCACGCTCGTCGTGCGCGGGAGCGCCGCTCGGGTCACGGCGTCCAGCGGATGTGCGGGTTGACCCGCCCGTTCCAGTCGAAGACGGCCATGTTGTCCCAGCCGTCCCCGGTGTTCCAGATGTCGTCCGGGTCCCAGCCGTTGCCGTGGATCGCGGTCCAGGTGGGTTCCCAGTAGAAGACGCCGATCGCCCCGGCGTTGCGCGCGGTGTTCTGCACGTACCGGAACTGCGTGGCCTGGCCCTCCCACGTGGCGGGCTGCCCGTCGCACGTCACGTCGCCCGGGATGGAGTTGGCCTCGTGGTCGGCGTCGGCCGTGGTGAACATGTACGCCGTCTCCACGACGACCACCGGCTTGCCGTAGCGGGTGCGCAGGTCGACGAGGTTGTCGTACAGGTTGGCCAGGGAGCCGTGCCACATGCAGTAGTACGACTGGGCGGTGATGTCCCACTGCACGCCCTGGGCCGCGATCCCGTCGAAGAACCAGCGGGCCTTGGTGTTGCTGTCGGCGTGCGCGGTGTGGACGATCACCTGGGTCGCGCCGTTGCACGCCTTGGTGGCGTTGTAGCCGGACTTCAGCAGCGCCGCCAGGGGGGCGAAGTTGCTGTTGGCGATCTTGCCCTCGTTCCACAGCATGCCGACGTTGATCTCGTTGCCGATCTGCACGCTGTCCGGCGTGGTGCCCTGCGCCTTGAGCGAGGTGCACACGTCGTAGGTGTGGTCGTAGACGTCCTTCTGCAGCTGGCTGAGGGTGTGCGTCGACCACGCCGCGGGCTTGTACTGCTTCGCCGGGTCCGCCCACGTGTCGGAGTAGTGGAAGTCGATCATGACCTTGAGGCCCTTGGCCTTGAGGACCTTCGCCTCGGCCAGGACCTTGGCCTTGTTGTTGTAGCCGCTCCTCGGGTTGTGCCATACGCGCAGGCGCGAGTAGTTGACGCCCCGCTCCTTCAGGACGTCCAGGGGGTCGCGCAGCGTGCCGTTCTGGTCGTAGTACCGGGCGCCGAGGTCGCGGGCGCGCTGCAGGGAGGAGACGTCCGCCCCCAGCATCGTCAGCGGGGTGGCGGCGGAGGCCGGCGTCACCGCCAGCGCCGCCGGGGCGGCGACGGCGCAGGCGGCGAACGCGGCACGCAGGGCGGTCAGGACTCTGGGCATGTCTCTCCTTCGAGGCATCGGTCCATCGGTGGAACACCCGGGCTCCCAGCGAGCCCGGGGGTTCGGTCAGCGGTCGCGGCCCGCCCCGGCGGGGGACGGGGCGGCGACGCGCTCGCGCCAGGTGCGGCGCGCCTCGACGCGCACGGCGTCGACGGCGAGGAGCTGCCCGTCGGTGCCCGCGAGCCGGTCCCGGGCGTCGGCGGGCAGGTGGACGGTGGAACCGGTGGCCAGCGGGAGCACGTGCAGGGTGACGTCCGAGCCGGCCGAGCACCCGGCGTCGCGCAGGCTGACGGTCCAGCGCGAGCCGTCCCAGAAGCGGTCGGTCATGGCGCGCCCGTCGACGCGCAGCTCCGCGACGTCACCGGCCCAGTCGACGTGCAGGTACGTGTCGAGCTCCTTCTCGTGCGCCCACGCGGGGAGGGTCAGGCGCAGCACGGCGGCCATCTCCTCGAACACCTGCGGTGCCGGGGCGGACTGCCGCCCGTCGTGCTTGCCGTGCACGACGGGCACGGTGGCGGCGGCGGGGCGGAGCGGCTCCACCGCCGCGTCGGCCACGACCGCGGCGGAACTCCCCTCCGCCGCCAGCGGCAGGGCGGTGAACCCCCGCGCGGCGGTGTCGTAGACGAGGACCTGCGGGAAGGCCGCGGCGCTGTGCGCGCTGACCCGCCCGTCGCGGTCCCACGACAGCTCCTCCCCGGACAGCAGGAGCCTGCGCCCGCCGGCGCCCTCGGGCACCCACGCGTCGGCGGCGACGTCCGCGGGCAGCACCAGCACGTCGAGCGCCCCGCCGGCCGCGTCCACGCGCAGCGGCGCCAGGCCGGGCTCGACGGCGTGCAGCGTCCGCCCGCCGTCGCCGTCCACCGCGAGCTCCACGTCGATCCCCGCCTCCGCGGTGAGGACCAGGGTGGGCACCGCGCCGGGCAGCTCGCCGGGCAGCTCGCCGGGCAGCACCGTCAGCGCCGAGGCCGTGGCCCACGCGATCCGGACGCCGCCGAGCTCCAGGTTCAGCGGCCAGCGGGCCAGGGTGCCGGCCGGCACGTCCACGGGGTGCGAGGGCAGCCGGAGCTCCTCGGTGTCCAGCCGGACGCGGAACCGGGCGCCGCGGTAGGTGTCCAGGGCGACGTGCGGCTGGTGCCAGGAGACGAACAGGAAACCGCTGCTCCCGTCGGAGCGCACCGCCCAGCGCAGGGTGGTGGAGTCCTCCACCCCGGCCGGGCGCAGGTCCGGGAGGCTGGAGGGCATCTGCGCCAGGGAGGGGCCGAACGCCGCGAGGAACGCGTGCTGGCGGCGCAGCTCGGCGTGGCTCGGCGCGAGGGTGCCGGCCTCGCCCACGGGGGCGTGGAAGTCGTAGCCGAGGCGGGGGACGTCGTTGGGGTACCCCGTCGCGTGGGATTCCTGCATGCCGTGCTCGCCGGGGGGGTTCGTGCCGCCGGCGTACATGTAGTAGCCCTGCCACGCCGAGCCGTTGCCGATCTTGCAGTGCGCGACGGCGGCGACGTCGAGCGCGCCGGGCCTCGGGCGGCGGTGGTACGCCGTGGCCATCCCGCCGCCGAGCTCGCACGTGGCGGGCGGGAACAGCGCGGACGGCGCCCGGGGCGGCTCCACCGTCGCGTCGCGCCCGCGCAGGTCGGCGCCGATGCCCGGGTCGTCCCAGACGTGCGAGAAGAAGAAGTGGTCCCGGAAGCTGGGGTCCCACGGCTGGTCGGCGTCCACCCAGAAACCGTCGCCGTACCCGCCGTAGAGGGGGAGGACCTCCTCCTCGGGGAGCTGGGCGCCGCCCCAGGCCGTCGCCGTCCACAGGGGTGCGGACATGCCGGCCTCGCGCGCCAGGCGCTTGAGGGTGACGAGGTGCCCGGGCTGGTCGTAGAGCTCGTTGTCGAGCTGGATGCCGAGGACGGGCCCGCCCGGGGTGCACCGGCCGGCGAGGGCGCCGGCGAGCTGCCCGAACCACTCGCGCACCAGCTCCAGGTAGGCCGGGTCGTCGGTGCGGTGCGCGACGGGGGCCTGCTGCACCCAGTCGGGGAAGCCGCCGTTGCGGACCTCACCGTGGCACCAGGGCCCGATGCGCAGCACGACGTCCAGGCCGGTCGCGGCGCACTCGTCCAGGAAGGCCCCGACGTCGAGGTTCCCCTCGAACAGCGGAACGCCGCGCTGCTCCACGTGGTGGATCCACACGACGTAGGTCGAGACGACAGTGATGCCCCCGGCCCGCATCGCCTCCAGTCGCCGGCGCCACCGGGAGCGTGGGACGCGGCTGTAGTGGATCTCGCCCGAGACGGGGATCACCGGCCGGCCGTCCCGCTCGACGTAGCGGTTCGTGAGCGACACCCGGGGGTCGCGGTCGACGGTGTCGCCCATCGCCGGGCGGGTGACCGCCGTGGCCCACGGACGGTGCCGCAGGCCCAGGACGGGCGGCTGGGGTGTGGGGGAGGAGGGCGTCGTCACGGGAGTCCTTCGGGGCGTCGTTGCGGCCGGCAGCTCGAGAGGCGCCAGCTGACCTGTGATCGGTTACAGGCTCCTGGGCCGGATGCTAACCCAGGCGGCACAGTGCATCCAACGGTTCGTGGGCGAACCGATCAGGGACTTGACAAGCCTCGGGGTGACCACGACTGTAAACGGTCACAGGCAGGGCGCGGCGTTCAGACGCTGCCCGCCGCCCGTCGCGAGGACGCGGCGGCCGATCGAGGAGGATCCTTGCGTCTCAACGTGGCACCGAAGATCAAGATGGCGTCGAAGAGCCTGGCGCTCGCGGCCTCGGCAGTGCTGCTCGTCACCGGCTGCTCCGGCGGCAGCTCCACCGGTGAGGGCGGCGGCGAGGGCCCCGTCAAGCTGACCTACTGGACGTGGACGCCCAACATGGACGAGGTCGTCGCGGAGTGGAACAAGACCCACCCCGACGTCCAGGTCACCGTGAACAAGCAGGACGGTGGCGACGCCGCCGTCACCAAGCTCCTCACCGCCGTCAAGGCCGGCAGCGGCGCGCCGGACATCATGCAGGCCGAGTACCAGGCCGTCCCCACCCTCGTGGCCGCCGACGCCCTGGCTGACATCTCCGAGCAGGTCGGCGACGACGTCGCGGCGAAGTTCCCCGAGTCCGCCTGGGAGGGCGTGACCCTCGGCTCCGACGCCGTCTACGGCGTGCCGCAGGACTCCGGCCCGATGATGTTCTTCTACCGCGCCGACATCTTCGAGCAGCACGGCATCGCCGTCCCGACCACCTGGCAGGAGTACGCCGACGCGGCCCGCAAGCTCCGCGCCGCCGACCCGACCAAGTTCCTCGGCACCTTCTCCGCCGCCGACCCGGGCTGGTTCACCGGCCTCTCCCAGCAGGCCGGCGCCTCCTGGTGGGGAGTGGAGGGCGAGTCCTGGAAGGTCGACGTCGACTCCGAGGCCACGAAGAAGGTCGCCGGGTACTGGGGCGGCCTCGTGCAGGAGGGCGTGATCGACAAGACCCCCATGTACACGCCGGAGTGGAACGCCGCCCTCAACGACGGGACCCAGGCCGCCTGGCTCGGCGCCGTCTGGGGCCCCGGCGTCCTGGAGGGCAACGCCGCGGACACCAAGGGGAAGTGGAAGGCCGCCCCCCTGCCGCAGTGGGACGCCGCGAACCCCGCCAACGGCAACTGGGGCGGTTCCGCCACCAGCGTGACCAGCCAGTCCGACAACGCCGAGCAGGCCGCCGAGTTCATCACCTGGCTGAACACCGACCCCGCCGCGGTCAAGCTGCTGGCCTCCACGGCGAACGTCTACCCCGCCGCCACCGACGCCCGCGCGAGCGCCCTCACCGCGCCGCCGGCCTTCTTCGCGGACCAGGCCGACTTCTACGACATCGCAGCCCAGGCCGCCGAGGTCACCAACCCGTTCACCTACGGCCCGAACGTGAACGTCGCCTACAGCGCCTACAAGGACGCCTTCGGCAAGGCGGCGGAGGCGAAGTCGGCCGCGGGGTTCGTCCCCGCGGTCGAGGCCATGCAGGCGACCACGGTCGCCGACATGAAGAACAGCGGTTTCACCGTCGCCGAGTGATCCCGCTCCGGTGATGCAGGTGATCCCCGCTCCAGCGAACCGGTCGATCCCGCTCTCCTGAGCAGGACCGGGGCGGGGCTGACCCCCTCGCCCCGCCCCGGTCCACCCACGGCCCGCCGGCCGTCCACACCACCGCCGAGCGCAGGAAGGCAAGACATGTCGACCAGAGCACCGTCGCTCGCCACGCCGCAGGGGTCCGCTCCCGCCGTGGTCCCCGCCGCGCGCTCCCTCGGGAGCCGCTCCCGGGCCGCCGGGCGCATCGCCACCCCCTACGGCTTCCTGGCTCCCGCGATCGTGCTCTTCGTCGCGTTCCTGGCCGCCCCGATCCTCTACTCGCTGTACCTCAGCTTCCGCTCCGCGAAGGTGAAGGGGCTCGGGCTCGGGTCCGGCTCGCGCACCGAGCAGTGGGTCGGCGTGGAGAACTACGTCCGCTCCGTGGCCGACCCGGAGTTCCTCGCCAGCGTGGGGCGCGTCGCGGCGTACGGCTTCATCGTGGTCCCCGCGATGCTCGGCCTGGCGCTGCTGATGGCGCTGCTGCTGGACTCCGAGCGCTCCCGCGTGGGCGGCTTCGCGCGCACGGCGATCTTCCTGCCCTACGCGGTGCCGGCGGTCGTGGCCTCGCTGCTGTGGGGCTTCCTGTACCTGCCGCGCGTCAGCCCGTTCGTCGACGTCCTGGCCGCCGTGGGCATCACCGCGCCGGACGTGATGTCCTCGCAGCTCATCATGTTCGCCGTCGCCAACATCGCGGTGTGGGGCGGTACCGGCTTCAACATGATCGTCCTCTTCACGGCGCTGCGGTCCATCCCCGGCGACATCTACGAGGCGGCCCGGCTCGACGGGGCGAGCGACCTGCAGATCGCGCTGCGCATCAAGATCCCGATCGTGGTCCCGTCCATGATCATGACGTTCGTGTTCTCGCTCATCGCGACCCTGCAGGTGTTCGCCGAGCCGATGACGCTGCGCCCGCTGAGCAACACCATCTCCACCACCTGGACGCCGCTCATGAAGGTCTACCGCGACGCGTTCGTCCGCAACGACGTGTACTCCGCGGCGGCGACCTCCGTCCTCATCGCACTGGCCACCTTCGTGCTCTCCTTCGGCTTCCTCAAGCTCGTCGGCTCGCGCGCCTTCAACCAGGAGAGGTGAACCGTGACCACGTCCGTCGCCGCCCCGTCCCCCGCCCCCTCGGCCGCAGCCGCCCCCGCCTCCGGGCCCGGCAGCGCCCCGGGGCGCCCCCGCCGCTCCAGCGCCACCGTCACGGTCCTGCTGCTCCTCGGCGCCGCGTACTGCCTGCTGCCGGTGCTGTGGGTGCTCATCGCCTCCACCAAGAGCGCGGCGGAGCTGTTCGCCACGTTCACCTTCGCGCCGAGCACCAGCCTCTTCGCCAACATCGCCGACCTCAGCGCCTACCGCGACGGCCTGTTCTGGCGCTGGATGCTGAACACCGCCCTCTACGCCGGGGTGGGGGCGCTGCTGTCCACCGTCGTCTCGGCGATGGCCGGTTTCGCCCTGGCCAAGTACGCCTTCCCCGGCAAGAACGTCGTCTTCAACGTGATGCTGGCCGGCGTCCTGGTGCCCGGCGTCATCCTCGCCATCCCCCAGTACCTGCTGCTGGCGAAGTTCGACCTGACGAACACCTACTGGTCGGTGCTGCTGCCGAGCATCATCAGCCCGTACGGCATCTACCTCTCGCGCATCTTCGCCGCCGCCGCCGTGCCGGACGACGTGCTGGAGGCCGCCCGGGTCGACGGGGCGCGCGACGGGCGCATCTTCTTCCGCATCGTGCTGCCGATGATGCAGGCCGGCCTGGTGACCGTCTTCCTGTTCCAGTTCGTCGCGATCTGGAACAACTTCATGCTCCCGTACATCATGCTCGGCGACGACCGCCTGTTCCCGATCACGGTGGGCCTCAACGGCCTGCTGAACCAGGGGGCGCAGCAGCCGGCCATGTACACCTCGGTGATCACCGGTGCGCTGCTGTCGATCCTGCCGCTGGTCGCCCTGTTCCTCTGCCTGCAGCGCTACTGGCAGGTCGACCTCGCCGCGGGAGCCGTGAAGTCGTGACGCAGGCCCCCGTCCGGCCGGAGCTCCCGGCGGTCCCCGCCGCGCCGGTCCGGCCGGGGAGCACGCGCAAGCGCCCCACCATCCGCGACGTCGCGCGGGAGGCCGGCGTCTCCTACGCGACCGTCTCCCGCGTCCTGAACGGCCGCGAGTGGGTCAGCCCGGAGGCCGCACGGGCGGTGCGCGAGGCGATCGCGCGCACCGGGTACACCGCCAACGCGCACGCCCGCTCGCTGGCCACGGGGCGCTCGCGCTCGATCGCGTTCCTGCTGACCGAGCCGCAGCACCTGCTGTTCGAGGACCCGAACTTCTCGGTGCTCCTGCGGGGGGTCGCGCAGGCCCTGTCGGACCGCCAGCTCACCCTCGTCCTGATGATCGCGGGGACCGAGAGCGAGCGCCGCAGGGTGCTGGAGTACCTCTCCGGCGGGCACGTCGACGGGGTGCTCCTCGTCTCCTCCCACTCCGGGGACCCCATGCTGGGGGACCTGGTGCGCGCGGGCGTCCCGACCGTGGCGTGCGGGCGGGTGCTGGGCTACGAGGGCGTCATCAACTTCGTGGCCGCCGACGACCGGGTCGGGGCCCGCTCGGCGGTGGAGCACCTCGTGGCCACCGGGCGGCGCCGGATCGCCACGATCACCGGCCCGCTGGACACCTCCGGCGGCGTGGACCGCCTCCTGGGCTACCGGGAGGCGCTGTCGGCCTGCGGCCTGCCCGGGGACGAGCGGCTCGTGGCGCAGGGTGACTGGACCTGCGACGGCGGGTCGGCGGCGATGCGGCGCCTGCTGGCGGACGCCGGTGACCTCGACGCGGTGTTCGCCGCCTCCGACCTGATGGCCTCGGCGGCGATGTCGGTGCTGCGCGAGGCGGGCCGCTCGGTGCCCGGGGACGTGGCGGTCGTGGGCTTCGACGACTCCGGCCTCGCGGCCACGCTCGACCCGCCGCTGACGACGGTGCGCCAGCCGCTGGAGCGCATCAGCGAGGAGATGGTCCGTCTCCTCACCGAGGGCGTCGAGGGCCGCACCCCGCTGTCCATCACCGTCCCCACCACGCTCGTCGTGCGCGCCTCCACGGCCGGCGAGCCCTCCTGACCCGGGTCCCAGCCGGGGGCCCGCCCCCGGGACGCCCAGCGATGGGACGTTCCGGACCGTTCACGCGAAGGAGCGTCATGAACGACCAGCACACCCCGTCCCCCACCGGTTCGCCCCTCAGCCGCCGCGGGCTGCTCGCGGCCCTGCCCGTCGCCGCGGGCGCCGTCGCCCTCGGCGCGACCCCGGCCGCCGCCGCCGGTCCCGCGGCCGGCAGCTCCGGGCGCGGGCACGCCCTGAGCATCCGCGGCGCCGACATCTCCTTCACCCCGCAGCTGGAGGCCGCCGGCATCGAGTTCAGCGACGGCGGCCGCGTGCGCCCGATCGAGCACGTCCTGCGCGCCAACGGCGCCAACTGGATCCGCCTGCGCCTGTGGGTGAACCCGCCCGCCGGCTACAGCGACCTGAACAGCGTCGTCGAGATGTCCCGCCGCGCGAAGACGGCCGGCCTCAACGTCCTGCTGGACCTCCACTACTCCGACTTCTGGGCCGACCCCGCCCACCAGACCATCCCCGCCGCGTGGCAGGGCCAGGACCTGCCCACCCTGGCCGCGACGGTGCGCCGGTACACCCGCGTCACCCTGGAGCAGCTGGAGGCCGCGGGCGCCCGGCCCGACATGGTGCAGGTCGGCAACGAGATCACCGCGGGCATGCTCTGGCCGCTCGGCAAGATCTACGGCTCCGGTGCCCCGAACTGGTCGGGTTTCAGCACCCTGCTCGGGGCGGGGATCGCCGGCGTCCACGACGCCACCACCACGGGCAAGCGGATCCCGACCATGGTCCACATCGACCGCGGCGGGAAGATGGGCGACACCCGCTGGTTCTTCGACAACATCCTCGCCGCCGGTGTCGAGTTCGACGTGATCGGACAGTCCTACTACCCGTTCTGGCACGGTTCCGTCGCCGACCTCGCGGCGAACCTCACCGACAGCGTGCAGCGCTACGGCAAGGACGTCGTCGTCGTCGAGACCGCCTACCCGTGGACGCTGGGGAACGGGGACGACCTGGAGAACCTCATCAAGGACCTCGCCCAGCTCCCCGACGCCGCGACGTACCCCCCGACGCCACAGGGTCAGGCCGCGTTCTTCGAGACGCTGCGCCAGGTCCTGCTCGACGTCCCCGGCGGCCGCGGGCTCGGGTTCTTCGCCTGGGAGCCGGAGTGGCTGCCCGGCGTGGGCTGGACCCCGGGGCAGGGCAACCCGAACGACAACCTCACCATGTTCGACCGCTCCGGTGCCGCCCTGCCGGCGCTGCGGGCGTTCCGCCCCGCGCGCTGACCCCGGCGCCGGGCCCGGCCGCGGGCCGCCCCGGCGCGNTGCCCTCCACCCCGGCCGGGGTGGAGGGCACGCTCGCGCCGCGCGCGGGTTCACCAGATCGAGGCCGCCACCACGAGCGAGACGGCGAGCTGCGCGGACGCCACGACGAGGCTGCCCGGGTGCAGCTCCCGCTGCACGAGCACGTCACGCATCCGCCCCGGGGTCAGCAGTTCCAGCGCCACCCCCGCCAGGGCCTGCAGCAGCACGCCCAGCAGCCCGAAGGCCGCCGTCCAGGCCAGCGCCGTGCCGAGGCCGGCCTCCCCGTTGGTCCAGATCGCCGTGAACACGACGAGCCCGAGGCCGAGGAACCCGGCGGAGACGACGACGGCGGCGTTCATGGACCGCTCCACCCACACGTGGTGCGCGAGCTTGCCGGGGGTCAGGACGTCGAGGACCACGAACCCCACCGCGAGGAGCAGCGCACCGAGCAGGGAGTAGGCGGTGGCGTAGCCGAGGCTGGCGAGCACGGGAGGGTCCTCCATCGGGTTGTCGGTCGGGGTCGGTCGGGGTCGGTCCCGGTCGGTTCAGGTGCCGAGCCAGGCGCTGACCTGCTCGGGCGTGGAGCGGGGGGCGTCCAGGTGGTGCGGGACGAACCTCGCGGACAGGTCCGTGATGCGGGAGGTGGACTCCCGCACCCCGATCCCGGCGGCGTGGCCGCCCACGACCCAGCTGCCGACGACGGCGTGGTTGCCGTCCAGGACCGGTAGCTCGGTGTAGCGCTGGTGGACGAGGTGCTGACCGCGGGTGTGCCGCGCGGGGGTCTCCTCGACCCTCCCGCCGGTCACGATGCGGACCCCCGCACCCTCCCAGCCGAAGACGGGTTTGCTGACGTAGCCGTGCCGTGCCTCCGCCGAACCCGGAGCCGGTTCCTCCAGCCAGGCGGGCAGCAGCATGGGGTGGCCCGGGAACTCCTCCCACAGCGCCACGAGCAGCGTCTTGGAGGACAGCAGCATCTTCCACATCGGCTCGATCCACGCCACCCCCGCGGAGGGGTCGTCCAGCAGCGGGCCGAACCGCTCGGCGACCATCCACTCCCACGGGTAGAGCTTGAAGCAGACCTCGATGGGCTCCCCGTCGGTGTCGACGAAGCGGCGGGCCTCCTGCCACCAGCCGATGTCCTCCATGCGCAGGCCCTTGTCGCGGAACCCCGCCTCGCGCGCGGTGTCGCGCAGGTAGGCGACGGTGAGCCAGTCCTCCGTGGGTTCGGTCTGCCCGGCGGCGAAGTGCACGGTGCGGCCGGCGCGGCCGACGAGCTGCTGCTGCCAGCCCTGCACGAGCCGCTCGTGGATCATGTTGAACTGGTCGCGGTCGGGGTGGAGGTCCTCCAGCCAGTACCACTGCACCACGGAGGACTCCACCAGCGAGGTGGGCGTGTCCGCGTTGTACTCCAGCAGCAGCGGCGGGGCGCTGCCGTCGTAGGCGAGGTCGAGGCGCCCGTAGATCGAGGGGCCGCCGGCGTCGATGCTGCGGCGCAGCATGGGCACCGCGTGGGCGGGCAGCGCCAGGGAGGCCAGCAGCCGCTCGTCGGAGAGGATGCGCCGCGCCGCGGTGAGCGACATCGCGTGCAGTTCCTCGGTGGCCGCCTCCAGCACGTCCGCCTCGTCCCCGGTGAAGACGTAGGTGGCGCTCTCGTCCCAGTAGGGCCGCGGGACGCCGGAGCCCTCGTCCCGGCCGACCGCGTACGCCAGGCCCTGCGACTCCACCGTGCGGCGCCAGTCCGGGCGCGGGGAGGAGGCGAGGCGGCGCATCAGCCGCCCACGCTGTCGCCGCTGCCCCCGCCGAGGCCGCCGCGGGAGATGGTGGCGCCCTTGGCCGGGACGCCGCCGCGCACCACCTTCGCGTTGCCCGGCGGCATCATGGTGCCGCCGCTGACCCGCTGCCCGATGGCCGGGGCGAAGGAGCCGCGCGAGAAGAAGAACCAGCCGAAACCGCCGACGTAGCCGCCGCGGTCGTCGTCGTCGTCGCACCGGTCGTCGTCGACGCGCTCCTGCGTCTCCTCGTCGACGCAGACGGCCGCGTAGTCGGGGTCCTCCTCCTCGGAGTCGCCGCACGCCGCCAGCGACGTGGCGACGAGCACCCCCGTCACCGACAGCGTCACCATCCGCGAGCGCCGCCGCACCGGCCGATCCGCTCCCACCCCGCACCTCTTCCCGCCACCGCGCGGTGGCCGCCGCTCTGCCTACCGGCTCCCGGCGGTGGGTGTCCAGTCGCCGCCCCGGACGGTGCTCCGCAGGAGTGGGACCACCACCGCCCCCCCGGGGAGCGGTGGTGGTCCGGTGCGCGGTGCCGCCGGTGGCCCGGCCGGGCGGGCCTCAGATCTGCGGGTTCCCGTTGACGGTGCTGTCGGCGATGGGCTGCAGGACGTCCCAGTGCTCGACGATCCTGCCCTCCCGGTTGAACCGGAAGGTGTCGCTGACGGCGGTGCCGCGGTCCTGCGGGGAGGTGCGGAAGAGGGTCTGCACCACCACGAGGTCGTCCTGCGCGACGGTGCGCCGCACGGTCACCGAGGACTGCGGGAACTGCGCCACGAAGTGCGAGATGCCCTCGATGAAGGCGTCGCGGCCGTTGCCGTACAGCGGGTTGTGCTGGACGTAGGTGTGCGGGTCGATGTACCGCAGCGCGGCGGTGCGCGGGTCGTGGTCGCTGAAGGCCCCCACGAGCAGGGCGACGGCCGCCTCGGTGTTGGCCCTCTCCCGGGTGGCGGGGCCGCGCCGCCCGGGCCGCCGGGCGGGGGTGGCGGCCGTGGCGGCGGTGGGGGCGGCGATCACGCCGGCGGCCCCGGCGAGCAGTGCGGTGCTGACGGAACGGCGGGTGGTGGACATGTCGGCTCCTCGGGTTCCTCGGTCGGTCTTGCAGGGGTCGGTGCAGGGGGGTCGGTGCGGGGGGTCGTGCGGGGGTCGGTGCGGGGCCTCAGGCGGCGAGGGCGGGCTGCTCGTCGAGGAGCGCGGCGTAGTCCGCGACGTGCCGGGCCAGCTGCTCGTCGGTCAGCCACCGGGTGCCGTGCAGGACGAGCGGGGCGGCCCAGCGCATGCCGGTGAACTCCGCCGTGGCGCTGAGCGGGGAGAGCAGGTCGTCCAGGGAGCGCGTGGCGCGCCCGCCGGGGGAGTAGTCCGCGGCGGGCATGCCCGTGGACAGGACGGCGTGCAGGGTCTTGCCCTGCAGCGCGTCCCCGCCCGGGCCGTAGGCGAAGCCGAAGGCGAGGGAGGTGTCGATCCACTGCTTGAGCAGGGCGGGGACGCCGAACCAGTGGACGGGGAACTGCAGGACGACGCGCTCGTGCGCCCGCAGCAGCTCCTTCTCGGTCTCCACGTCCGGGCCGCCCCGCGGGGCGAGGGCGCCGAGGTCGTGGACGGTGACGCCGGGGTGCGCGGCGGCCTCGTCGGCGAGCGCGCGGTGGACGCGGGAGGTGGCGAGGTCGGGGTGGCCGACGACGACGAGGGTGTGGGGAACGGACACGGGATCCTCCTGTACAGAAAGGTCTGTCTGATGACGGTGGGGCTCGGCGCAGGTGGGAGGGGTCGGGGGTTCAGCGGGGGGAGCAGGCCGCGTCGACGAGCGAGGCCGCGGCGCGCGCCGCGGAGGCGGCGAGCGCGGAGGGGTCCTCCTCGAAGCGCCCGCCGACGAGCGCGCCGTCGACGAGCAGGGTGAGCTGGCGGGCGAGGACCTCCGGCTCGCGGGCCCCGGCGGCCGCGGCGAGGTCGCGCACCCAGTTCCGGACGGTGGCCTTGTGGGCCGTCGCCACGGCGTGCGGCGCACTGCCCGGCTCGCTCTCCGACATGGCGTTCACGAAGGCGCACCCGCGGAAGCCGTGGAACGCGCAGGCCGCGGACACGGCGTCGAAGATGCCGAGGAGCTGCGCGCGCGGGTCCCCGCCGGCCGCGGCCGCCGCGGCGTGCAGGCGGCCGGACCAGAACTCGTCGCGGCGGCGCAGGTACTCCGCCGCGAGCTCGTCCTTGGAGGGGAAGTGCGCGTACAGGGTCGCCTTGGCCACGCCGGACTCGGCGATGATCCGGTCGATGCCCACGCCCCGCAGGCCGTGCTCGTAGAAGAGCTCCGAGGCGGTCGCGAGGATCCGCTCGCGCGGTGCCCGGGTGGGCTGCGGGGTGCTCTGCCGTGCCATGACACCTCCTCGGGTGGCGGTGCCCGAACTCTGGCAGACAGATCTGTCTAGGTCAACCCCGGTCGCCGGCCCACGCGCCGGCACCGGGGGCCCGCGCCGCACCGCCCGCGTGCACCAGCCCCGCCAGCAGCTGCAGCGCGGCGGCCGAGGCGGAGCCCGGCGCGGCCGTCGCCGTCACGAGCGCGCACTCGGCGGCGTACAGCGGCCGCAGCGTCTGCTGGGTCACCGTCAGCGTCCCCACCAGCGGGTGGCGCAGGTCGTACGTCGCGACGTCGCAGGCACGCACCCGGTGGTCCGCCCACAGCCGCGCGAACTCCGCGCTGCGCATCGTCAGCTCCCCGATGAGGGAGGCGAGCACCGGGTCGTCCGGGTGGTTGCCCACCACCAGCCGCAGGTGCTCCACGACCGCACGCGCCTTCCCCGGCCAGTCGGCGTACAGCTCGCGCACGTGCGGGTCCAGGAACACCAGCCGCGCCGTGTTCGGCCGCTCCGCCGGCCGCGAGGAGCTCGCGCGGTCCAGGTGACCGGCGAACAGCGCGTGCCCCATCGCGTTCCACGCCAGCACGTCCCCCCGCCGGCCCGTCACGACCGCCGGCACGTCCCCGACCGCCCCCAGCAGCTCCAGCAGGGCCGGCGGGCACTGCTCCGCCGGCGGGCGGCGGGCGGGCCGGCGGGCGGGCCGGCGCGCCAGGGCGTGCAGGTGGGCGTGCTCGTCGGGACGCAGCCGCAGCGCGCGCGCCAGGGCGTCGAGCACCTCGGGGGAGGCGTTGCGCGACTCCCCCTGCTCCAGCCGCCGGTAGTACGAGGCGCTGACCCCGGCGAGCTGGGCCACCTCCTCCCGGCGCAGGCCCGGCACCCGCCGGCGCTCGCCGTACGTCGCCACCCCCGCGTCCTCGGGCCGCAGCTGCGCACGGCGCGCGGTCAGGAAGGACCCCAGCTCCTCGGTCGCCTGCATGACGGGAGTATGCGCGCCCCGCCCGCGGCGCAGCCTGCCCCTGCCGGGGGTACCCGCACGCCGGTGTGGCTGCCGGGCGCGGACGGCGGCAGTGTCTGCGCCGCACCCCGAACCCACCGGCCGGCGCACCCGCCGGCCCCTCCGGAAGGAGCTCCCCGTGAGCGCCTACATGGTCATCGACATCACCCCCACCGACGCCCGGCGGATGGGCGAGTACACCGCCGGCGCCCTGCCGGTCCTGGAGCGCCACGGCGGCCGGGTCGTCGCGTTCGACCCGCAGGTCCTGCCGCTGGAGGGCGGCTGGAACCCGGCGCAGGTCATCCTCGTGGAGTTCGACAGCAAGGAGGCCATCGAGGCCTACCTCGGTTCCGAGGAGTACGCGCCGTGGAAGGCCGTGCGGCAGGCCGCCTCCGTGGGCCGCTCCGTCGCGGTCGCCGGGTTCTGAGGGCGTGCCGGGCATGAGGCTCGCCGTCGGCGGCGCCACGGGTTTCGCCGGGCGCCTCGTCACCGCCGAGGCCGTGCGCCGCGGCTTCGACGTCGTCCTCGTCGGCCGCGACCACGGCCGGCTGCTGGCGGCGGCGCGCACCGCGGGCCTCGGCCCGGACGCGGTGCGGGTCGCGGCACCCGGCGACCACGACGCGCTCGTCGCGGCGCTGCGCGGTGCCGACGCCGTCGTGAACTGCGTCAGCCCCTTCGCGCTGTTCGCCGAGCCCGTCCTGCGCGCCGCGATCGACGCCGGCGTGCACCACGTGGACATCTCCGGGGAGGAGGCGTGGATCCGGCGGGTGCTCGACACCTGGGCCGCGCCCGCCGCGGCCGCCGGGGTCGTGGTCCTGCCCGCGGCGAACAACGACTGCCTGACCGGGGACCTGCTCGGGTCCCTCGTCGCCGAGGGCCTGGGGGAGCTGGAGACCGTCAGCGTCGCCTTCGACGCCCGGGACGCCGAGGGCTCCCGCGGCACCGTGCTCATGGCCCTCACCCACGCGGGGACGTTCCGCACCGGCGGCTCCGCCTGGGACGGCACCGGCTACGTGACGGGCACCCCCGCCCGCCGCCGGGCGGTGCGCTGGCCCGGCGGCGCGGAGGAGACGCCCGTGGTGAGGTTCGCCCTGCCGCCCGCCGTGACCATCCCCCGGCACGTGCGGACCCGGCACGCCGAGGGCCTGGCGACCCCGGAGATCCAGCACTTCTTCTCCGCGGCGACGCAGGAGCTCGTCGACGCCATGCCGCTGCGCGGGGGACCGGACCCGCAGGCGCGTGCCCGGGCGCGGTTCTCCCTCGTCGTCGACGCCACGGCCGTGGACGGGCGCAGGCGCCGCGCGGAGCTGACCGCCCGCGACATGTACGGCACCACCGCCGTGATCGCGGTGGAGGCGGCGCGGGTGCTCGCGGCCGGTGCGGCCTCGGGGGCGGTGCCGCCCGGGGCGTGGTCGCCCGCGCAGGTGCTCGACCCCGCGGGCTTCCTCGGCTCCCTCGCCCCGCACGGGGTGTCCTGGTCCCTCGAGGACGTCCCGGCGGACGTCCCGTCGGACCTGCCGGTGGCGGCCGGCTGACCACCGGGCCCGCGGGCTGCCTCCCCCGCCCGCGGGCCCGGTCCGGGCGGGCCCCGCAGAGGTGTTCAGCCGGGATCCCGGCGTGCCGATGGTCTGCACATGACCGGACACGGGACGACCAGGCGCGCCACCCTGAGGGGAGCGGCGCTGCTCGCGTGCGCAGCCCTCGGGCTGACCTCGTGCGGGGGCGAGGAGCCCGCGGCGGCTCCCGGTCCGGTGACGCTGGAGTTCTGGTACATGCCCGACGGTGCCCACCCCGGCAAGGCCATCGGCCGCGAGGCCGAGCTGTTCGAGCAGGCCAACCCCGGTGTCCGCGTCGAGCTGGTGCAGGTCCCGTGGGAGGAGGCCCTCACCCGGCTGACCACCGCGGCCGCCAGCGGTGAGGGCCCCGACGCCACGCAGGTCGGCTCCACGTGGGTCGCCGGCCTCGCCGCGCAGGACGCCTTCCGCCCCGTCTCCGACGCCGACCTCGCCGCCGTGGGCGGCCGGGACGCGTTCCTGGACGCCTCCTGGCACTCCACCCAGCCGCTCGGTGCCGAGCGCCCCGTGGCGGTGCCGTGGCTCGTGGACACCCGCGTGCTCTTCTACCGCACCGACGTCCTCGCGGCCGCCGGCCTCGACCCCGCCACCGCCTTCGCGACCTTCGAGTCGTTCGAGGCGACGCTGACACGCCTGCAGGAGCACACGGGCAAGCGCCCCCTTGGCTTCCCCGGGGTCAACGACTGGAACGTCGTGCACAACGCCGCCCCGTGGGTCTACAGCTCCGGCGGCAACATCCTCGACGCCTCCGGCCGCGCCGTGCAGGAGCAGGGCACCCTCGACGGCATCCACCGGATGCAGCGCCTCGTCGGCACCTTCGGCGACCAGGACATCCTCAACCGCACGGACAGCGACGCCAAGGACGGCTTCGCCCGCGGCGACTACCCCCTCATTATCTCCGGGCCGTACACGGTGCCGGTCCTCGCCGACGAGGCCACCGCGCCTGTCGTGCGCGAGAACTGGTCCACCGCGGAGCTGCCCGCCGGCCCCGCCGGGCGCATCGGCTTCCTCGGCGGCAGCAACCTCGCGGTCTCCGCGCACGCGGAGCACCCCGCGGAGGCGCTGCGGTGGATCACGTGGCTGTCCTCCCCCGAGAGCCAGCGCCGGATGACCGCCTCCGGTGGTCTGCTGCCCGCGGTCCGCGCGGCCGTGACCGCCTCGGACCCCAGGACCGCCGCGATCGCCGCCGCCGCCGAGCACGGCCGCCAGTACCCGCCGGCGTCCCGGTGGATCGACGTCGAGGCGCAGCTCCAGCACGACCTCAGCAACCTGTGGGGCGAGGTCATGCAGACCGGTGGGCCCCTGCCCCACGAGCGGGTCGCGGAGCTCGTCACCGCGTCCGCCCAGCAGGTCGGGGAGCTGACCGCGCCATGATGCCCCGGTTCCGCAGCGAGGCGCGGAGCCCGCGCCCGCCGCGGAGCTGGCGCACCCACGCCGTCCTCGTCGCCCTCGTGCTCGCCGCGGTGGGCTACGTCAACATCACCCTGCACGAGCGCGCCGACGGCAGCGCCCGCATGGTGACCCAGATCGCCACGCTGCGGGGGATGCTCAGCAACGAGCGCGACCTGCAGTGGCGCGCCCTGGCCCGGGACAAGTCCTCCCTGGAGGTCGCCCGGCGGCTCGGCGACGCGCGCAAGGAGGAACGGCGCCTCATCGACGGGCTGGTGTCCTCCGGGATCGGCGACCTGACGAGCCTGCGCGGCCACGTCGAGGAGTACCACGAGGCGCTCAACCAGGAGCTCGCCCACATCACGCTGAACCGCACGGACCAGGCGCGCAAGGCCGAGGAGGACCGCACCACCCCGGCCTACGAGCGTCTCGACGACCTGCTGCTCACCGCCTCCGACAGCGCGACGTCGTCGTCGGAGCAGGCGCACCGCACGGCCCACGTCACGCTCGCCGCGGCGCTGGCCACCGTCACCCTGCTCCTGGCCGGGCTGCTGCGCGGCAACGCGGCGGCGCACCGGGACGCGCAGCGGGCCGCGGACGCCCTGCTGGCGCAGGAGCGGGCGGGCAAGGCCGCGCTGGAGCGGGAGCAGGAACTGGTGCGCCACCAGGCGACGCACGACCCGCTCACCGGGCTGCCGAACCGCCTCGCCTTCACCGAGGCCGTGCGCGGGCTGCAGCAGGAGGACGGCCCGGTCGCCGTCCTCTACGTCGACCTCGACGGGTTCAAGGCCGTCAACGACGGTTTCGGCCACGCCGCGGGCGACGAGGTGCTGCGCGCGGTGGCCTCCCGCCTGCGCGCGGTGGTACGTCCCGGCGAGCTCGCCGTGCGCCTCGGCGGCGATGAGTTCGCGGTCCTGGCGCGGGTGGCCGACGCCGCGGCGGGGGACGACCTGGCGCGGCGCCTGAGCGCCGCGCTGGAGGACCCGCCCGTGGTCGTCGGCGCCGCTCCACCGGTGGGCGGCAGCGTCGGGCACGTCGTCGGCAGCGGCCGGGACATGGACGACCTGCTGCGCCGCGCGGACGCGGAGATGTACGCGACCAAGTCCACGCGCCGACGCGCGGCGCTCCAGATCGCCGCGGTGTAGCCGCTCCCGCCAGGGGCGGTCGCGCCCGCCCCTGGTGCCCGCCCGCCGGTGCACGCCACGATGCCCCGGTGGGGCGGCGAGGGGCGGTGGGGACCCGGGGTGCGGCACCGGCGCGGGCCGCCGGTGCCCTGCCGTGGCTCCTGCTGTGCCTCGCCGGCGGCGGCCTCGTCCTGCTGGGCACCTCCATGCTGCGGCCCGGTGACGGTGAGCGGCCTCTCGACGCGGCGGGGTACGGCCTGGTCGCACTGGCCTGCGCGGCGCTCGCCGCGGCCCGGTGGCGTCCGGTCGCCGCGGCCGCCGTCGTGGTCCTCGCGGTGCTGGCGCACGCGGCGCGGCAGCACCCCGAGGGGCCGGTGCTGCTCGTCCCGCTGGCGGTCCCGGTGATCCTGGCGTGGCGACGGCGGCGGCGCGCCGCGTACGCCGTGGCCGTGGTGACCACGGGCGTCGTGGTGGGTGCCGGCGCGCTGCTCGACGGCGGGGTGGGGGCCCTCGACGTCGCGTTCGCCGGCTGGGCGGCCGCCGCGGTCCTCGGCGCGGACGCCGCTCGTGGGGCCCGGGAGCGCACTGCCGCCCGGCAGGCGCGCGAGGAGCTGCTGGCCCGGGCGCGGGAGCTGCAGGAGCGGCGCCGGCTGGCGGAGGAACGCCTGCAGCTGGCCCGCGACCTGCACGACACCGTGGGGCACGCCATGGCCACCATCACCGTGCAGGCGGCGGTCGCCGCGCGCGCCCTGCCGGCCAGGCCGGAGGTGGCCAGGGAGGCGCTGGAGTCGGTGCGCGCGGTCAGCTCCACGGTCCTCGACGAGCTCGGCGCTCTCGTGCGGGTGCTGCGCGACGGCCCGGCGGCCTCACCCCTGGACCCGGCTCCCGGACTGGTGGACCTGCCGGAGCTGGCGCTGGCGGCCGAGCAGGCCGGGACCCGGGTGGAACTGCACGTGGCGCCGCTGCCCGGTCCGGTCCCCGGATCGGTGCAGCTCGCGGTGTACCGGGTCGTGCAGGAGTCGCTGACGAACGTGTCACGGCACGCGCCGGGCGCCCGGGCGCGGGTCGCGGTCGCGCCGTTCGACACCGCGGGGTTGTGGGTGGCCGTCGTGGACGACGGTCCCGCCCCGGGCGCCGCCCCGGGCGCCGCCCGCGGCCCGGGGGCGGGGGTCCGGGGCATGCGGGAACGGGCGGAGGCCACCGGCGGGGTGCTGTCCGCCGGCCCGCGGGCGGGCGGGGGTTTCGAGGTCACCGCGTGCTGGCCCGCGGCGGTCGCGGCTGCGGGTGCCCCCGCCCCGGTGCCCCCGGACGGGGGCGGCCGGTGATCCGCGTGGTCCTCGCGGACGACCAGCACCTCGTCCGCGCCGGTTTCCGCGCGCTGCTGGGGGCGGAGGAGGACATCGACGTCGTCGGCGAGGCGGGCGACGGGGCCGCGGCCGTGGCCCTGGCCGTCGCGACCCGCCCGGACGTGGTGCTCGTGGACGTGCGGATGCCCGGGGTGGACGGCATCGAGGCCACCCGGCGGATCTGCGCGGACGAGCGGCTGGCCGGTGTGCGGGTCGTCGTCCTGACCACCTTCGACCTCGACGAGTACGTGTTCGCGGCGCTGCGGGCGGGGGCGGCGGGTTTCCTGGTCAAGCACACCCACCCCGACGAGCTCGTGCGCGCCGTGCGGGTGGTGGCTGCCGGTGAGGCGCTGCTGTCGCCGGGGGTCACCCGGCGGCTCGTGGCGGAGTTCACCGCGCGCACCGGTGCCCCGGTCGCGGCGCCGGCCTCCACGGCGGCGGTGGCGGTGGCGGTGGCGGTGGCGGACCTGACGGTGCGGGAGCGCGAGGTGGTCGTCCGCGTGGCGCAGGGGCTGTCCAACGACGAGATCGCGCGGGAGTTCGTGGTCAGCCCGGCCACCGTGCGGACCCACGTCAGCCGCGCGATGGCGAAGCTCGCCGCCCGCGACCGCGCGCAGCTCGTGGTCCTGGCGTACACCTCCGGGCTGGTGCGCCCGCCCGTGCCGTGAGGCGGCTGCACGTCGTGCGTACCGGCATCTCCACACCAGGCCGACGACGCCGGGCGGACGCGCCCGGAGGCTGGGCGCATGACGAGAAACCCCACCCGCTCCCGCGCGCTCCTGGCGGCGGCCCTCGCGTTCACCGCCCTGCCTGCGGTCCCCGCCGCCGGTGCACCCGGTGAGCACCGGCCGGCGCGCGGGGTCGTGCTCCTGGACGCGCACGCCGACAGCCCCAGCGGTGCCCGGTGCCGCGCCTACTCCTTCCCCGTCGCCGTCCTCGGCGCACGGCACCGCGTGTACGGGGAGCTGTGCACGCGCGGCCGCCGCACCTCCCGGACCCCGGTGCAGGTTCTGCTCCACGGGGGGACCTACGACCACGCGTACTGGGACTGGCCCCACCGGCCGCGCACCCACTCCTACGTCGACCACGCGACCCGCGCCGGGTACGCCACCCTGAACCTCGACCGCCTGGGGTACGGCCGCAGCGACCGTCCCGACGGGCGGCGGTTGGACTTCGCGGTGGGAGCCGCCGCCGTGCACCAGGTGGTGGAACACCTGCGCGCCGGGGCGCTGGGCCCGCGGGCGGGCACGGTCGTGCTGAACGGGCACTCGATGGGCGGGCTGGTGGCCGAGCGGGCCGCCGCGCTCGGCGGGGTGGACGCCGTGGTCGTCAGCGGCATCCCGGCGCGGCGGGGCGCCGGTGGGGCGGGGCCGGACGGGGACGGGCCGGGCGGGGACGGGCCGGCCGATCCGCTGTTCCCCTTCCACCCCGCGCAGCAGGACCCGAAGTTCGCCGCCGAGCCGTGGGCGGCGCACTACCTCACGACCCGGCCGGGAACCCGGGCCGGGGTGTTCCTCGCCGAGGGCACCCACGACCCGGCGGTCGTGCCGCTGGAGGAGGCCGCCAAGGACACGCTCGCCGTCGCGGAACTGCTCGCGGTGCGCCCCGGGCCGGGGACCGGACCCGGTGCGGAACCCGGGCCGGTGCCGCCGCCGCGGGCTGAGGTCCCCACCGCGTACGCCGTGGGCGAGCACGACACCCTCGCCTGTGGCGGCACGGCGTGCACCGGCGGCGCCGACCTGGTCGTGCGCCGTGCCGGCCACTCGGTCAACGTGAGCCACGGCGCCCCGGAGTTCTACCGCTGGACGTCCACCTGGCTGCGGTCCGCCGGGGCGGGGCCCGCAGCACGGCCGCAGCCCTGCGCGGGAGGGTGAGGCCTCGCGGGGCGCAGCCCTCCGCCTCCCCGTTCAGGCCGGGTCGTCCACCGACCCCGCCACGGCGCGGGCGATGACCTCCTCGGCCGCGTCGAGCCCGGAGTGCTCGTGCTCGGCGTGCTGGTGGACCTGCTGCTCGATCCAGCGCATGTGCAGCTCCCACGCCGACTGCCTGCTGGTGCCGAGGGCCTGGCCGATCTGCGCCCACGTCGCGCCGTGGCTGCGGGCGGTGCGGACCGCGAGCTGCTGCCCGTACCCGGCCTTGCGGGCGATCACCTCGCCCAGTGCGAGGAGTTCCAGCGCCTCCTCGCGGTCCAGGGGGTCCGGGACGCCGTCGCGCTCCCCGAGGGGGTCGGCGCCCTCGACGAGGGAGTCCCGGGCGCGCAGGACCTCGTAGCGTGCGACGGCCGCCCGCAGGCTGACCGCTCTCTCCAGTTCGTCGGCGGTGACCACGCTTCCAGCGTGCTCGTCAGGATCACCTGACGTCAAGGCGCTCTTCACCGCGGGGGGATGGACACCGCGCACCACCTGCGCAACTCTGTGGTGACCGTTGGCGACCCTTGGTGATTGGAGCGGCTCATGCGGCGTCGGTGGTGGCGAGCGCGGCTCGCCGGGGTGGCGGTCTCCTCCTGCGCGGTGGCCGCGGCGCTGACCGTTCCCGCGGGCGCGGACGAGAAGGGCGCCACCTGTTCGCCCACACCCGAGCGGCGGCCGGTCTGCGACACCGGCGGGGGGATCGCCACGGCCGCGTTCGTCGACCCCTCCGCCACGGTCTCCCGCCCGGCCGCCGTCCACCTCGGCGAGCACGTCTACGTCGGCCCCTTCGCCGCGGTCCGCGGTGGCCGCGCGAACCTCCTCGTGGGCGCCGAGTCGAACCTGCAGGACAACGTCACCGTCGACACCGCCCCGTTCTCCGACGCCCCCCGCTCCCAGGCCCTCCTGCGGGTCGGGCTGCGGCCGGGCAGCGGCGTGGAGACCGGCGAGCGCGTCATCCTCGCCCACGGCTCCTCCGTCCGCGGCCCCGCCCGCATCGGTGTCGGTCCGGAGATCGAGGTCCCCGACGGCGAGGGCGGCCGCACCGGCGACTCCGGGGTGTTCGTCAGCTTCGGCGCGATGGTCGACGGCGCGGTCCTCGAACGGGACAGCGGGGTGTCGGCGCTCGCGCGCGTCGGTCCCGGGGTCCGGCTGCGCTCCGGGTTCATCGTGCTGCCCGGAAAGGACGTGCGCACCCAGGCCGAGGCCGACGACCCCGCCCTGGGCAAGGTGCGCCCCATCACCCGGGCCGACCGGGAGTTCAACGCCGGCGTGGTCGAGGTGAACGTCGGCCTGGCCCGCGAGTACTCCCGGATGGCGGGGGATTCCCCCGCCGACGTCCGGGGCATCGGCCCCGACCCGGGCGGAAACCCCTTCGACCGCTCCCGCGACCTGCCCACCGTGGAGTCGGCGCTGTGCACCGGCCCGCAGGTGCGCGACCCGGGGTTCCGCAACCGCATCATCGGCGACGTCTGCTTCGAGGACAGCGCCGCGCAGCTCGACCGCGTGATGGGCGAGCGGATCTCCCTGCGCGCCGACGAGGGTGGCCCGTTCGGGGTCGGGAACGTTGAGCGCATGGGCGACCGGGTGACCTTCCACGCCCTGGAGGGCAGCGACCTGCACGTCGGCAACCGCGTCCGCTACGGGCAGGGCGTCATCGTCCACGGCGGCGGGCGCCCCCAGGTCGACCCGACCACGGGTCTCGCCGCCCCCACCGTCATCGGCAACGACGTCGTCCTGCGCGACGGCTCGGTGGTGTTCCGCTCGTTCGTCGCCAACGACTCCGAGATCGGGACCCGCAGCGCCGTCGTGGGCAGCGAGCTCGCGCAGGGTCAGCGCATCCCCGACCGCACCATCTACGCCAACGGTTCCGTCTTCGGCGCCGTGGAGTGGTGAGGCCCCCCGCCCTCGGGCGCCGGGGTGCCGCGGGCCTGCCGGCCGGGCTGGTCCTCGCCGGGCTGCTCGCCGCCGGGTGCGCCTCGGAGCCGGCCGGGCCGGAGCGCCCCGCCGCACCCGCGACCGATGCCGCGGCGGCCGCTCACGCCCGCGCCGCGGCGGCCCCGCTGCCCGTCCCGGCCGGTTTCGCCGTGGCGCTGGAGCGCTCGCGGCGGGACGTGCCCGGCGGCCTCGTGGAGTGGCGCACCCGGTGGGTGCTGCGCTGGGAACCCGTGGCCGGCGCGGCGGGCTACGTCCTGCGGTTCAGCACCTCCGAGGGGCGCGGCGGGCGGGAGGAGGTGCTCGACGCCCCTCAGTTCTCCCTGGACGCCGCCGCGGGCACCAGCCCCGCCGCGCGCGTCGCGCAGGACGAGGCGGCGCAGCTGTCCCTCAGCGCGTTCCAGCTCCTGGTGTCCGTGGCGGCGCGCGACGCCGCCGGCACCGAGGGCGCCGCGTCCGCCTGGTACCGGGTGGGGGAGGTCCCGCCGGGCGGGGTCCCCGTGCCGAACACCGCGCCCGCCGGGCACTCCGAGGGGCACGCCGAGGGGCACTGATGGTCCGGTGCGGTGGTCCACGACCGGCGCGCGGCGCGGGCACGGCCCCGGCGGTGGTGACGGCCGCGCCGGATCGCGGACCGCGTTCCGTCCGGGTCGTCAGACGGGGTCGTAGGCGCCGGCGGCGAACTCCTCGAGCAGGGACGGGCGCGACGGCTTCCAGCCCAGCTCGCTGCGCGCCTTCTCGCCGGTGGCCTGCTGGTCGAGCAGCAGGGCCTCACCGAACCCGCCGAGCCGCTCGACCAGGGCGGCGGCGTCCTCGGCCAGCACGCGACCGCCGAGACCCAGCCGGTGGGACGCGGCCTCCCCCAGTTCGCGGACCGTCGGGTTGTCGCCGCTCACCCCGAGGTACACCGAACCGCTCTCCGCCCGCTCCAGCGCGGCCACGTACAGCTCCGCCAGGTCCTCCACGTGCACGCTGGTCCAGTGCTGGGTGCCGGGGCCGACCATGCGCAGCGCGGACGGCTCGCCGACCCGCTCGCCCGCGAACACCACGGTGGGGATGCCGGCGCCGTTGCCGTAGACGGTGCCCGGCTCGATGACGATCGAGCGGATGCCGTCCGCGGCCAGGACGCGCGAGTCGACCTCCTGGTACCAGGCGACCAGGGGCGGTGCGTGGCGCGGGGTCTCCTCGGTGATGTCCGGCGCCGAGCCGTGCACCCAGACACCCCCCGTGCGCAGGAACGTGGCACCCGGCCCCGAGGCGTCGAGGACGGCCCCGGCGAAGGCGGTCTCGACCGGGCCGCTGGTCGCGTCGCCCGGCGACGCGGTGGCGATGACGGCCTCGGCGCCGGCAGCGAGGCGGCGCACGAGGTCGAGGTCCCGGATGTCGCCGACGACGGCCGCGGCCCCGGCAGCGCGCACCGCCGCCGCCTTCTCCTCCGAGCGGACCAGCGCTGTGACCGGGTGGCCCGCGGAGATCAGGGCGGGCAGGACCGCTGAGCCGATGTAGCCGGTGGCGCCGGTCAGGAAGACGTTCACGGTGAGGGGCTCCTCGTTCGGGTTCGGATGACCCGCCGAGACTGCCCTGACCCGGGCGTTCGCCGCCAACGAACAGTTTTCATGTCCTCGATCGCCCCGGGCGATTAACATCGGCGCGTGGAGCAGCGTCAACTGCAGTACTTCGTGGCCGTCGCCGAAGAGCTCAACTTCACCCGCGCCGCCCAGCGCAGCCATGCTGTGCAGTCCACGGTCTCGGCGAGCATCCGGGCGCTCGAGCGGCACCTCGGCACGCCACTGTTCGAGCGCAGCACCAGCAGGGTTTCGCTCACCGAGGCCGGCAGGGCGCTGCTCCCGGAGGCGCGCCGGACGCTCGACGCCCTCGCCCGGGCGCGCGCCGCGGTGGACGGCTCGCGCGAGGGGCTGACCGGCAGCCTGCGCGTCGGCACGCTCTCGGGCCTCACCGCCGTCGACCTGCCGGGGCTGGTGAGCGACTTCCGCGCCCGCTACCCCGGCGTGCGGCTGTACCTGAGCACGGCGACCGGAGGCACCGACGCACTGCTGGCCGCCCTGCGCGCCCGTGAGCTCGACATCACCTTCGTCGCCCTCCACGCCGCGAGCGTGCCCGACCTGCACCTGGACCCGATCGCAGAGTTCCAGCCGCGGCTGCTGCTGCGGGCCGGCCACCCGCTGGCCGGGCGGAGCACGGTCAGCCCGGCCGCCCTGGCCGAGGAGCCGTTCATCGACCTGCCCCCCGGTTTCTGCAACCGCATCCGCACCGACGACGACTTCCGCCGGGCCGGCATCGCCCGCACGATCGCCGTCGAGGTCAGCGACATCACGACCATCCCCGGTTACGTCGAATCCGGCATCGGGGTGGCCCTGGTGCCGCCGCTGGCCACCGAGGACGGCCGCCGGCTCACCGCGGTCGACCTCGACCCGCCCCCCGCGCCGTGGACCCTGGCCGCGGCCAGCCTCGCCGGTCCCACGCCCAGCCCGGCCGTGGGGGCCTTCCTCGGCCTGGTCGACGCACACGTCGTGCGCCGGGACCGCTACTAGTCGTGCGGTGCAGCAGTTCCCGCCCCACCCACCCGGCGTGACGGCCGAGGAGAACTCGCGCCGGGGCGGTGCCGGCCGGTCCCTCAGGGGCGGTCCAGCCGGTACACGAAGTGCAGGGGGTCGTCGACCGGGTTGTCCGGCTCGATGTCCCCCTCGGCGATGCGCCGGAACCCCGCCTTCTCCAGCGCCCGCCACGAGGCGCGGTTGGCCGCCACCACGGGTACGACGATGCACGGGGTGTCGGGCAGGTCGGCCCACGTGCGTTCCGCCGCGAAGGCGATGAGGCGCGGGCCGAGGCCGTGGCCGGTGAGCCCGGGTTCCCCGATGAGGTAGTCGAGCTCCGCCGCGCCGGCCGGCACGTCCACGACGGGTCCGAGGTCCTCGAGGTCCTCGGGGTAGTCGGCGATGCGGCAGCGCTGGAACAGGCCCACCGGGCGGCCGTCGAGGAACACGAGGAAGTCCTCCGCCGGCTCCTCACCGCGCGCCGGGGGGCCGAAGTCGCGCTCCACCGCCTCCGGGGACGTCTCGTGGTTCCACCAGCGCTCCACGTGCGGCTGCTGCAACCACGAGCGCACGAGGGGGAAGTCGCGCTCGGTCAGCCGGCGCCAGGTGATCGTCGTCGTCGTGGTCGTCATCGTCCGCTCCGGGGGTGGTGGTCCCGGTCACGAGGGTAGTGCGGCGGTGCCCCGGAGCCGACCGGTTTTCCGGGGGCACCGGGGCCCGGCGTCACGCGTCCCGTGCCCCGGGTCGCCGTTCGCCGGGGAAGGTGGGGACCTTCCCGCCCGCCGCCTCCAGGGCCGCCATGCGCTCCTCGCCCTGCGACCCGGGGCCACGCGGACGGCACGTCGTGTGCCCGCGTCCGGCGCGTCCGGCGGACGGCGCGGGCTCCGGTGCGCCAGGATCCGGGTGTCCGCGTGGGTCGACCCGACGAGCCGGGGAGGTACGGGTGCCGTCGCCCTTCGCCGCCGACCGGATGCCCGACGGCAGCCGCCGCTACAGCCACCGCGCGGTCGTGGCCCGGCGCACGCTGCTGGCCGGCATCGTGGTGGCGGGCGCGGGGACCGGGGTGGGCCTGGCGCAGCTGCGGGGCGAGGAGCCCGCTGCCGCCGGCGAGCCGGGGCACTCCACCACCGACCCCGCCAGCCCGTGGGTCGTCGTCAACAAGAAGCGCCCCCTCGTCCCCGGCGACCACGTCCCGGCGTCGCTGACCGAGGTCGCGGGCGAGCCGGTCGCCACCGCCGTCGTGCCCGACCTGACCGCGCTGCTGGCCGCCGGGGAGGCCGACGGGGTGCGCCTGACGCTGACCAGCGGCTACCGCTCGCGGGCCCAGCAGGAGGCGGTGCACGAGCGGGCGGTGCGGCGCGACGGGCGCGAGGTGGCCGAGCGGTTCTCCGCGCGGCCCGGCTACAGCGAGCACCAGACCGGGCTCGCCGTCGACTTCGGCAGCGCCGCCCAGCCGGCCTGCGCGGTGCAGGACTGCTTCGGGCAGACCCCCGAGGCGCGCTGGCTGGCGGCCCACGCCGGCGGTTTCGGTTTCCTGCTGCGCTACCCCGCCGGGCTCACCCCCGTCACCGGCTACGCCCCCGAGTCCTGGCACTACCGCTGGGTGGGGCGGGAGCTGGTGGCGCGGATGGCGGAGCGGGGGGTGGTGACCCTGGAGGAGTTCTTCGGGGTTCCCGGCGGACCCGGGTACGCCTGACCGGTGCGCCCGGTGCGCCCGGGGGGCCCGGCGCGGAGGGCGCGGGCGGGACGCTCAGCGGTTCCGGTGCAGGTCCGAGGCCCCGACGCAGCGGTGCGCCGAGACGAGCAGGACCGCGGGCACGGCCAGGGTGAGCGTGACGACGGCCCAGTGCAGGGCCGAGGCGCCGAGGGTGGCCACCACCTGCGGGGCGGCGAGGACCGTGAGCGTGAGGGAGGTGGCGTACGTCGCCACGACGCCGCCGAGGGTGGTGCGGCCGATCACCCGCGCCAGGAGCTCGGGACGGCGCATCCGGGTGCCCGCGACCTGCAGCACCACGAGCGCGCCGAGGCACAGCAGGGCCGTGGTGAGGCCGAAGACGTCGATGAGGCGGGAGAGCCCGGTGCCGGCGCCGACGGCGGTCGCGGGAGCCGTCACGTGCGGCGCGGAGACCCAGACCGCGTCCCAGGCCACCCACAGCAGCACGAGCGACACGGCGCTCCACCCGGCCGTCCAGCGGGCCTGGTGCACGGCCAGCTCCCGCTGCAGCTGCGGCGCCAGTTCCGCCACCGGCCCGAACTCCTCGACGGCGAGCTGCTCGGCCTCCCGGCGGGGCAGGCCCTCCCCGGTGAGCGCCCCGGTGGCGTCGTCGAGGCCGTCGCGGATCTCCCGCAGCATCTCCCGGCGGGTGCGGGCGGGGCCGCGCAGTTCCCGCGCGAGGTCCCGGACGTAGTCCTCGACGGGCCCGGGCACGGCCACGGCGGTCACGAGGCGGCCCCCTTCGCGTCGAGCACGCCGCCGACGACGGCCGTGAACCGCCGCCAGCGCTCCCGCGACGCCTCCAGCTCCGTCTGCCCGGAGCGGGTGAGGCGGTAGGTGCGGCGCCGGCGGCCGTCCACGAGGCTCCAGGTGCCGCGGACGAACCCGTCGCGCTCCAGGCGCCGCAGGGCGGGGTAGACGCTGCCGGTGTTCAGGGCGAGCACGCCGGCGCTGCGCTCGCGCACCGCCTCGATCACGGCGTAGCCGTGCCGCGGCTCGTCCTCCAGGACGGCCAGCACGAGGGACTCCAGGTGGCCGCGCAGGGCCTCGGCATCCACACGAGGAGCGTACTCCCGATGTCGGTCGGCTACATACGTAGACTGCTGACACATCGATATGTAGCGTGTCTGCACATGGGAACGACGAGCACGCCCGCCCGGACCCCCGCCGCCGCGCGGCCCGCGCGCACCGGCCCCCGCACCACGCGGTACCTGTTCACCGCCGTGGTCGCCCTGCAGGCCGCCCTGGCCTGCACCCAGGCGCTGCTGGCCGGGTCCTACTTCGCCGGTGACGTCGACTCCATCGCCGCGCACTCGGTGATCGGCAGCCTCCTGCCGCTCGGGGCGATGCTGCAGTTCGCCGCCGCCGTCCTGCTCGTCCGGCCCGGCCGCGGCCCCTGGTGGCCGGCGCCGGTGAGCCTCCTGCTGTTCTTCGCGGTCGGTCTGCAGACCGGGATGGGCCACGGCCGCGTCCTGGCCGTCCACGTCCCGCTCGGGGTGGGCGTCGTCGGGGCGCTCGTGGCCCTCGCCGTCTGGTCCCTGCTGTGGCGTCCCGGGCGGCGCACCGCGCCGGGGGGCCCGCGGTGAGCCCGCTGTCGCGCCGCGGGTTCCTCCTCGCCGGGGGTGCGGCCCTCGCCGGCGCCACCGGGTGCTCGGGAACCCGGGAGCGCAGCGGCGAGCTCCTCGCCCACGCCGGGCCGCTGCCCCGCCCGTTCGCCGTGCCGCTGCCCGTTCCCGCGGTGCTGGAGCCGGTGCGCACCACCGCCGCGGGGGACGTGTACGAGGTCGTCCAGCGCGTCGCGCGCGTGCGGATCCTGCCCGACCGCGACACGGAGGTGTTCACCTACGGCGGCACGTTCCCCGGCCCGACGCTCGTCTCGCGCAGCGGCCGCGCCGCCCTCGTCACCCACGTCAACGAGCTGCCCGTCCCCACCGTCGTCCACCTGCACGGCGGGCACACCCCCGCCGACAGCGACGGTTTCCCCACCGACCTGCTCCTGCCCGCCGGGTCCGACCCAGCCGCCGCCCGCGCGACGCACGCACACGGGAGCGCGCACGGGGGGGCCCCGGGCGACGTGCGGGTCGGGAGCCGGGAGCACCGCTACCCGATGCGCCAGCGCGCCGCGACCCTCTGGTACCACGACCACCGCATGGACTTCACCGCCCCGGCCGTGCACCGGGGCCTGGCCGGGCTGCACCTCGTCACCGACGAGGAGGAGGAGTTCCTCGGCCTGCCGGCGGGGGAGCGGGACGTGCCGCTGGTGCTCACCGACCGCTCCTTCGCCGAGGACGGGTCCTTCCGCTACCCGGCCCGGGACCCCTCGATGCTGCACGCCCCCGGTGTCCGCGCGGAGTTCTCCGAGGGGGTGCTGGGGGAGGTCCTGCTGGTCAACGGCGCCCCCTGGCCGGTCCTGGAGGTGGACGCCGTCCGCCACCGGTTCCGGGTCCTCAACGCCTCCGGCGCCCGGCGCTACGAGCTGACCCTCGACCCGCCCCCGCCGGACGGGCCGGTGTTCGTGCAGGTGGGTTCCGACGGCGGTCTGCTCGCCGCACCGCAGGAACTCGGCAGCCTGCGCGTGGCGCCCGCCGAGCGGTTCGACGTCGTCGTCGACTTCGGGCGCTACCCGGTGGGGACGGAGGTCGCGGTGCGCAACTCCCTCGGCGAGGGCCGCACCGCCGAGGTGCTGCGCTTCCGCGTCGTGCGCCGGGGGCGGGAGGGCTCCACCGTGCCGGCGCGGCTGTCCGAGGTCGAGCCGCTGTCCCCGCGCGCCGTGCGCGTCACGCGGGACTTCCGGTTCTCCCGCGGCCGGCCCGGACAGCCGCACTGGGTCCTCAACGGGCGGCCGTGGGACGCGGCGCGCGTGGACGCGGACCCGGTGCTCGGGCAGGTGGAGCGCTGGCGGTTCCGCACGGACGTGCACCACCCGGTGCACGTCCACCTCGACCCCTTCCAGGTGGTGCGCCGCGGCGCGCACGGGCCCTCCGCGTGGGACGCGGGCTGGAAGGACACGGTCGACGTGCGGCCGGGGGAGGTCGTGGAGGTCCTGGTGCGGTTCACCGACCACGCGGGCAGGTTCGTGTTCCACTGCCACAACCTGGAGCACGAGGACATGATGATGATGGGCAACGTCGTCACCCGCTGAACTCTCCCGGCGGCACCGCTCTCCCGGCAATGTCGACCGGCGAACTTGACAATGACCGGCCGGTGCTGGTGGTGTGTTCCCCGCCGGGTTCCCGGCCACGACACGAGGAGCGCACGATGCACGCACAGGGCAGCAGGACCCCGTCGGGTCCCGCCCTCGTGCGTCATCTCCTCAGCATGTCCCCCGTGCCGCCCGGCACGCGCTGTCGCTGACAGCCCCCGCCGCCCGCGCGATCCGCGCCGCCGGCGCACGCACGTCCCCGCCTGAGCCGCAACAGGTCCCGGTCCGGTCCCTGCCCCGCCGCCGCGCATCCCGACGCCGGTGGGCGCACCCGCACGCACGCCACCCGCCACGCCCCCCTCCACCACGCCCCTGGAGTTCCGATGACCGCTGTCGCCGAGCCCACCACGCTCACCGCCACCTCCCTCACCGCCACCACCGGCTCCGTCGTGTCCGGCGTCGCCCTCGGCCCGGACCTGCCGGAGCAGACCGTCGCCCGGATCCGCGAGCTGCTGCTGGAGCGCAAGGTGCTCTTCTTCCGCGGCCAGCACGACCTCGACCTCGACGGCCAGGTGGGTTTCGCCCGCCTCCTCGGGGAGCTCACCACCGCCCACCCCACGGCGTTCTCCGCCGAGCAGTCCCAGCACGTGCTGCCCATCGACTCCGAGGCCGGCCGCGCCGACACCTGGCACACCGACGTCACGTTCGTCGAGCGCCCGCCGGCGTTCACCGTGCTGCGCGCCGTCACCCTGCCCGAGGTCGGGGGTGACACGGTCTGGGCGAACACGGCCAGCGCCTACGAGCGGCTGCCCGGGCACCTGCGCGCCCTCGCCGACTCCCTGCGCGTCGTGCACACCAACCAGAACGACTACGTCCGCCCCCGCGAGCAGGAGGGCGCCCGGGAGCGCGCCTACCACGAGCAGTTCGTCTCCGAGTTCTTCGAGACCGAGCACCCCGTCGTGCGGGTCCACCCCGAGACCGGCGAGCGCACCCTCGTCCTCGGTGGTTTCGCCCGCGCCTTCCGCGGCCTGACCTCGCAGGAGTTCGCCGCGCTGTTCACGATCTTCCAGGACCGCATCACCTCCCCGGAGAACCAGGTCCGCTGGAGCTGGGCGTCCGGCGACGTGGCGATCTGGGACAACCGCGCCACCCAGCACTACGCCGTCAACGACTACGGCCGCGCGAACCGTCAGCTCACCCGCGTCACCGTCGCCGGGGACGTGCCCGTCGGCGTCGACGGGACCCCCAGCCGGGTGGTCCGCGGGAACGACGCCGCCTACACCCCCTCGCACTGACCACCCACCCGTACCGCAGGAGCTGCAGAACCCGTGAAGATCCGACTGTCGTCCGTGGCCGGCCTCGCCGCCGCCCTCCTCGCCGCCACCGTCACCGTCAGCGGCTGCGGTTCCGAGGCCGCTCCGGCCGGGACCGCCGCCGCGGCGGCGGCCGGGGGCGGGACCAAGACCCTGCGCTACCAGGGCTGGTCGAACACCGTGACCCTGCCCGAGCTCGCCCAGGACCTCGGCTACCTCGGCGACGTGGAGCTGGAGTGGGTGGGCAACACCATCAGCGGGCCGCAGGACATCCAGTCCGCCGCGACCGGCGCCACCGACTTCGGCGGCGCGTTCGACGGTGCCGTCGCCAAGCTCATCTCCTCCGGTGCACCCGTCACGGCGGTCGTCGCCTACTACGGTTCCGACGCCAAGGCGTTCAACGGGTTCTACGTCGTCGAGGACAGCCCGATCCGGGGTGCCCGCGACCTCATCGGCAAGAAGATCGGCGTCAACACCCTCGGCGGTCACAACGAGGCGGTCATCCACACCTACCTCTCCTCCGAGGGCCTCACGAAGGACGAGATCAAGAAGGTGGAGCTCGTCCCGCTGCCGCCGCCGAACATGGAGCAGTCCCTGCGCGCCGGGCAGATCGACGTCGCGGCGCTGTCCGGGCAGTTCCGCGAGCAGGCCGAGGCAGGAGGCGGCGTGCGCGCGGTGTTCAAGGACTCCCAGCTCTTCGGGGACTTCAGCGCCGGCACCTACGTGTTCCGCGACGACTTCATCGCGAAGAACCCCGACACGGTGGAGGCGTTCGTCGCCGGCATCGCCAAGGCGATCGAGTGGACGAAGACCACCCCGCACCAGGACGTCATCGCCCGCTACACGAAGATCATCGAGGCTCGCGAGCGCACCAACGAGAGCACCGCCTCCCTGAAGTACTGGCACAGCACCGGCGTGGCCAGCGAGGGCGGCCTCATCCAGGACTCCGACTTCACCCGCTGGGAGACCTGGCTCGACGCGACCGGGGCCGTGAAGAAGGGCGAGCTGGACGTGAAGTCCTTGTACACCAACGAGTACAACCCCTACGCGAAGGCCGGGTGAGCCCCGTGACGGCCGGGATCCGCTTCGACGCGGTCACCAAGACGTTCCCCATCCGCGGCGTGGAGGACGAGGTCTTCACCGCCCTGGACTCCTTCACCCTCGACGTGCGGCCGGGTGAGCTGCTGGCCCTCGTCGGGCCCAGCGGCTGCGGCAAGTCCACCCTGCTGGACCTGCTCGGCGGGCTCACCGCCCCCACGAGCGGGCAGATCCTCCTCGACGGCGAGCCCGTGACCGGGCCCGGCCTGGACCGGGGCATCGTGTTCCAGCAGTACGCGCTGCTGCCCTGGCGCACCGCCCAGGGCAACGTCGAGCTGGCCCTGGAGGCCAGGAAGCTCCCGCGCCGCGAGCGCGCCGGCAGGGCGCGGGAGTTCCTGCGCCTGGTCGGGCTGGACGGCTTCGAGAAGCGGTACCCGCACGAGCTGTCCGGCGGCATGAAGCAGCGCGTGGCGATCGCCCGGTCGCTCGCCCTCGACCCCGAGGTGCTGCTCATGGACGAGCCGTTCGCGGCGCTGGACGCCCAGACCCGCGAGTCCCTCCAGCAGGAGCTGCTGCGCATCTGGCAGGCGACCGGCAAGACGATCGTGTTCATCACGCACGGCATCGAGGAGGCCGTCTACCTCGGCCAGCGCGTCGCCGTCATGACGTCCCGGCCCGGCCGGATCAAGCACGTCCTCGACGTGGACCTCGGCGACCGCACCGCGGACGCCGACATCCGGACCAGCCCGGGGTTCACCGCGCTGCGCCACGAGGTGTGGTCGCTGCTGCACGACGAGGTCCGCAAGGCCGAGCTGCTGGAGCGGCCCGGGCGGGTCTCGGACCTGCTCGACCCCGAGAAGGAGGAGGTCGTCGGAGTTGGCTGACACGCTCACGACACCGCAGGCCCTGGCGACCGCGGCACGGCAGATCGCGGCCCGCCGGCCTCCTGCGGCCCGCCCGCGCCCCCGGCGGGGCTCGCCGGCCACGGTCCTGCGCTCGGCCGCGGTCCTCACCGTCCTGTTCGGCCTGTGGGAGCTCGCCCCGCGCCTCGGCTGGGTGGAGCGCTCCCTCATCCCCCCGGTCAGCGAGGTGGCCCGCGCGTGGTGGGCGCTGGCCGCCGACGGGCAGCTGCTGGACAACACCCGCGCGAGCCTGACCCGGGCGTTCACCGGGTTCGGCATCGCCGTCCTCGTCGGGGTCCCGCTCGGGGTGCTCCTCGGCTGGTACAAGGTCGTGCACCAGCTCCTGGACCCGGTGCTCCAGCTCTTCCGCAACACCGCGGCCCTCGCCCTGCTGCCGGTCTTCACGCTGCTGCTGGGGATCGGCGAGACCTCCAAGATCGCGATCGTGGTCTACGCCTGCCTCTTCCCCGTGGTGCTCAACACCATCAGCGGCGTGGGCACGGTGGACCCGCTGCTGCTGAAGTCGGCGCGCTCCATGGCGCTGCCCCCGCTGCAGCTGTTCCGGAAGGTCGTCCTGCCCTCGGCGGTCCCGTCCATCTTCACCGGCGTCCGCCTGGCCGGGGCCTCCTCCATCCTCGTCCTCATCGCCGCCGAGATGGTCGGCGCGAAGGCCGGCCTGGGGTACCTCATCAACTCCTCGCAGTTCAACTTCATGATCCCGCAGATGTACGCGGGCATCCTCACGATCTCCGCCATCGGCCTGGTCGTGAACGGGCTGCTCGTGGGGCTGGAGCGCCGCTTCTCCCGCTGGCGCACCGACGTCCGCTCCTGAGACCCGCACCGACCCCGTACCCGCCCGGCACCCAGGAAGGCCCCCCGTGTCCCGCCAGCTCCACCTCAACGCGTTCCTCCTCAACCTCGGCCACCACGAGGCCGCGTGGCGCCACCCGGCCAGCGACCCCTCCCGCGCCCACGACGTCCGGCACTTCATCTCCCTCGCGCAGACCGCCGAGCGGGGGAGGCTCGACTCGATCTTCTTCGCCGACGGGGTGGCGGTGCGCGGGAACGTGCGCCACAACAGCCAGGGCGGGCTCGACCCGGTCGCGATCCTCAACGCGGTCGCCACGCACACCTCGCGGGTGGGTCTCATCGCCACGGTGTCCACGACGTTCACCGAGCCGTTCGCCACGGCCCGTGCGTTCGCCACGCTCGACCACCTCTCCGGCGGCCGGGCGGGCTGGAACATCGTCACCTCGGGCACGGAGGCCGAGGCCCGCAACTTCGGCTACGAGCAGCACCTGGAGCACCGGGTGCGCTACGAGCGGGCGGCGGAGTTCGTCGACGTCGCGGTGAAGCTCTGGGACTCCTGGGAGGACGGCGCGCTCGTCCTGGACAAGGAGTCGGGGGTGTACGCCGCCACCGAGCGCGTGCACGAGGTCGGCCACCGGGGCCGGCACTTCGCGGTGCAGGGCCCGCTCACCGTGCCACGCTCCCCGCAGGGCCGGCCGGTGCTCGTGCAGGCCGGTTCCTCCGAGGACGGCCGGGACTTCGCCGCCCACAGCGCGGAGGCGGTCTTCACGGCCTGGCAGACGCTGGAGGAGGCGCAGGCGTTCTACGCCGACGTCAAGGGCCGGGTCGCCGCCGCGGGGCGCAACCCGGACCACGTGAAGATCCTGCCCGGCATCGTGCCCGTCCTGGGGTCCACCGAGGCCGAGGCGCGGCGGCTGGAGCGGGAGCTGGAGGAGCTCCTGGTCTGGGACCACGGCCTCGCCCAGCTCTCGGGCATCCTCACCGTGCCGCTGTCCGCGGAGGACCTGGACCGGCCGCTGGCCTCCCTGGACCTGCCGGCGGAGTCCGAGATCAACGGCAACAAGAGCCGCTTCACCCTCGTCACCGACCTGGGCCGCCGGGAGGGGCTCACCGTGCGCCAGGTCATCGCCCGCCTGGGCGGCGGGCGCGGGCACCGCACGTTCACCGGCACCCCGGAGCAGGTGGCGGACACACTGGAGGAGTGGTTCCGCGCAGGGGCCGCGGACGGGTTCAACGTCATGGCCCCGCTCCTGCCGAGCGTCCTGGAGGCGTTCGTCGACCAGGTCGTCCCGGTCCTGCAGGACCGCGGCCTCTTCCGCCGCGAGTACTCCGGCACGACGCTGCGCGAGCACTACGGGCTGCCGCGCCCGCAGAGCGGGTACGCCACCGGCGAGGTGAGCGGCCGCCCGCTGCTGGAGGCCCTGCGCGAGGGCACGTTCGCGGGCCGGCGCCTGCCGGCCCCGGTCCCGTCGTGACCACCTGACCCGACCACCCGACCCGACCACCTCACCGGACCACCCCGCCCGATCCGGTCCGCTGTCACGGACGTGCCCGGGGCCCTGAGCCCCGGGCATTTCCGCGCGGACCGGTGAAACGTTCCAGACCTTTCAGAGACACCACCGGAGGACCCGTGCCCGCCCGTCCCGCCCCCCGCCGCGCGGGGGTGCTCGCGCTGCTGCTCGCCGCGGCGCTGCCCGCCTCGGTGCCGCCCGCCGCCGCCGCACCCGGTGCCGCGCGCCCCGTGGCCGACACCCCCCGCCGCGTCGTGGAGCGCCTCGACCGCGGCCTCGCCGCCGTCCCGACCGCCGAGGGCACCTTCCTGAGCTGGCGCCTCCTGGGCGCCGAGCAGGGCGAGGAGGCGCTGCACTTCCACGTCTACCGGGACGGGCGGCGGATCACCTCCGCACCCGTGCGGCGCTCCACGACCTACCTCGACCGCGGGGCGGCGGGTGGCAGCTACACGGTCCGCGCCGTGCTGCGCGGGCGGGAGGAGGCCGACAGCGCGCCCGCCGTCCGGTTCGGCGGGGAGCAGGGCCTCGACATCCCCCTGCTGCCCGCCGCCGGCTACCACGTCCAGCACGCCTGGCCCGGGGACCTCGACGGCGACGGGCGCTACGAGTTCGTCGTGACCCGCCTGCCGTTCGCCGCGGGCCTGCCCTCCTACGTGGAGGCGTACGACCTCGACGGCCGCAACCTCTGGCGCATCGACCTCGGTGCCGCCTCGCACACCCGTGCGGGCGGCAACGGGGCGAACGACCCCGCGCCGGCGGCGGTCAGCGGCTACGGGGACGTCGCGGGGTTCCGCAACGACGACAACGTCACCGTCTACGACCTCGACGGGGACGGCCGCTCCGAGGTCCTCCTGCACACGGCCCCCGGGGTGCGCTTCGCCGACGGCGCCACGGTGAGCGGGCCGCGGCCGGAGTCGCAGTACGTCTCGGTCGTCGAGGGGCGCAGCGGCTCGGAGCTGACCCGTGCGCCGCTGCCGCCGGACCTCGCCGCCGACGGCCCCTCGGGTGGGCAGTTCGCGGTGGCCTACCTCGACGGCGCGCACCCGAGCCTGGTCACCAAGCAGGTCACCCGGGCCGGGGCGGGCCGGGGGGGCTTCCGCACCCTCTTCACGGCGTGGGACTTCGACGGGCGCACCCTGACCCAGCGCTGGAAGCACCTCCTGGGCCGCGGGACGAGCTTCCACCAGCTGCGGATCGCCGACGTCGACGGGGACGGCCGCGACGACGTCGCCGACGGCAACCACGTCCTCGGCAGCGACGGCACGCCCAGGTACGTCGTGGACCGCGCCGTGCACGGCGACCGCTTCCACGTCGGCGACCTCGACCCCGGGCGTCCCGGCCTGGAGGGGTACGCCATCCAGCAGACGGAGGGCGGGGTGTGGACCGAGTTCCCCTGGTACTACTACGACGCCGCGACGGGTGAGCGCCTGGTGACCGGCGCCCACCCCGACGTCCCGCGGGACGCGACGCTGTGGGACGTG
>NZ_BAAIHU010000011.1:0-2645 GCF_054590795.1 Kineococcus anabasis | reverse complement strand
CACGACCGGCGACATCGACCCCCGCTTCCCCGGGGACGAGTTCTGGGCCGCCACCGCGAACCAGGACCTGCCCGGCGCCGGGGTGTGGTCGGTCACCGGGAAGCGGGTGTCCACGAGGGTTCCCAGCGTCAACTTCCGCATCTGGTGGGACGGCGACACCGGTGCGGAGCTGCTCGACTCCACCTGGGTCGAGGAGTGGGACCCCGCGACGGAGACGACGCGGCGGCTGTTCGACCCCCGGGGCGTCGTGCCGTCGTGGCGGGCGGCCACCCCGTTCTACGGCGACGTGCTGGGGGACTGGCGCGAGGAGGTGCTCGCCGAGACCGCGGACCACACGGCGCTGCGCCTGTTCACCACGACCGCCCCGACGGACACGCGCCTGTTCACCCTCGCGCACGACCCGCAGTACCGCCTCGGCTGGACGGTCCGGGGCTACCTGCAGTCGACGCTGCCCGGGTTCCACCTCGGTTTCGGGACGAGGCCGGAGAAGCTCCCGGCGCCGCGGATCGAGACGACCGCGGCGCCGGGGCGCTCCTGGTCGCGGATCGCATACGACCCGTTCACGGCGGGGACCGGGAGGTGGGCGGCGGAGCTGGAGAGCGGCGGGTCGGTCACCGCGTCCGGTGGCGTCCTCGACGTCGACGTCCCCGGTGGCGCGACGGTGTGGCTGCGCCAGCCGCTGGAGGGCCCGTACGAGCTGGAGTTCACCGCCACCCCGGTCGCGGCCGGCGGGCCGAACGACAACGTGACCGACCTCAACACCTTCTGGAACGCACGGGACTCCCGCTCCCCGCAGGACGTCTTCGCCACCCGGCGCTCCGGGCGCTTCGCCGACTACGACCTCCTGCGCACCTACTACGTCGGCCACGGCGGCAACCTCAACACGACCACGCGGTTCCGGCGCTACGTCGGCGAGGCGGGCAACCGCCCGCTGCTGGGCGACCTGACCGCTCCGCTGCTGGAGCCGAACCGCCCACATCGGGTGCGGATCGTCTCCGACGGCGCGACGGTCCGGTACTGGAGCGACGGGGTGCTCCTCTTCGACCACCACGACCCCGCCCCGTACACGAGCGGCTGGTTCGCCTTCCGCACCGTGGCCAGCCACCTCGCGATCCGCGACTTCGCCGTGTGGCGGCCGCCCACGACCGCCTGACCGGCCCGGTGCGTGCACGCCGACGCGGCCGGCCCGCCCTCCGGGGCCGGCCGCGTCTCGCATGGTGGACGCGATTTGAACCGGAGCCAGTCGGTCGACAATCCTGGACCGGTGACGTCCGTGCTGCTGGTCGGCCGGCGCGCCGTCGACCTGCTCCGGGTGGCCAGCGCGCTCTGTCGCTGACCGCGCGAACCTGCGACCCGGTCCGCGCGCCCCGCGCCCCCGGCCGGTGACCGCCCCCACGCCCCGGCCGGTGACCGCCCGGTGCCGTCAGCCCGCGACCGCCTCCGCGGTTGCGGAACCACGGCGGGGGAATTCCCGGTGAACACCTCTCCCGCCGCCGTGCGCCCGGAACCGGGGGCAAGTGGAAATCGGCCGCATCCCGGCCTGAGTCGTTGCGGCGCAACGCGATCGAGCGCGCACGGAATTCGCGGGAACAGGCCGCCACGGATGGCGGACCGGTATCCAGGGAGTATTCTTCCCGGCATGTCCCCCGGAATCCGCCCCTATCTCGTGTGCGCGTCCCAGCGGAGCGGCAGCACCCTCGTCTGCGAGACCCTCCGGGCGACCGGGGTGGCCGGCAACCCCCTGGAGCACTTCCAGTACCTGCGCCGCTCCGGGTACGCCCCGCAGCCCCGCGACTGGTTCGCCGACGTGAGCGACCCGGCGATCCTGGAGCTGCTCGCGCCGCTGGAGCCGGACGCCCCCCGCGCCGAGACGCCCGCGCAGTGGCGCGAGCGCGTGCTCGCGGAGGGCCGCACGCCGAACGGGGCCTGGGGCGGCAAGCTCATGTGGAACCAGGTGCCCGAGCTCCTCGGCCATCTCGACGGCCTGCCCGGCCGCAGCGGCACGGACCTGCGCTCCGCCGTGCTCGACCTGCTCGGCGAGGACCCCGTGTACGTCCACGTGTACCGGCCGGACGTCGTGCCCCAGGCGGTGTCCATGTGGCGGGCGGTCCAGACCCAGCAGTGGCGCGGCGAGGGCGACCCGTCCGTCGACGACGGGGCGCGCTACCACGCCGGCGGCATCCGCCACCTGGAGGAGATCCTGCTGGAGCAGGAGCGCGGCTGGAGGGACTGGTTCACCACCCAGGGGATCGAGCCGCTGGAGATCAGCTACGAGCACCTCAGCAAGGACCCCCAGGGGCAGGTCACCGCGGTCCTGCGCGCCGTCGGCATCGACGACGTGGAGGCCCCGCCGCCGCCGCTGCGCCGGCAGGGGAACAGCCGCTCCGCCGAGTGGGTCGAGCGCTACCGCGCGGAGCGTGCGTCGTGAGCGCAGCGACGACCACCCTGGACGGTGCGCCCGTGAGCCGGCGCGTCGACGAGTTGCGGGTGCTGGAGGCGGAGGCTGTCCACATCATCCGCGAGGTGGCGGCGGAGCTGGAGCGCCCGGTGCTGCTGTTCTCGGGGGGCAAGGACTCCATCGTGCTGCTGCGGCTGGCGGAGAAGGCGTTCCGGCCCTCTGCGGTGCCGTTCCCGATGATGCACGT
>NZ_BAAIHU010000010.1:0-63656 GCF_054590795.1 Kineococcus anabasis | reverse complement strand
CCGACGCCCGGTCCGCCGTGGCGGACCGGGAGACGGTGGGCTCTACGGGGCCGTGGGCTCGTAGGGCTCGGTGGGAAGCGGCGTGAGCGGGCTGTGGCGGGCTCCGCACTGAGCGAAGGGCCCGGCCGGGTTGAGCAGCGCGCCGAGCTGGGAGTCCAGGTGGTCGCGGTACCAGGTGGCCATGCCCATGAAGGGGTCCAGGCGCAGCGTCTCCCAGGACCGCCAGAGGGCGTCGAGTCGGCTGTGAGCCTCGGCGTGGTCCCACCACCGGGCGCACCAGCGGGTGTTCGGACCCAGGGCTCGGGCGTACATCGGGGCGAAGTAGCCCTCGACCCAGGCGACGACGGAGGGGTAGAAGGGCTCGAACTCCTCCTCGTCCTTCTTCCCGCCGCCTGTCCCGGCGCCCGGCTTTCCTGGCGCCTTCTCCCCCGGCGGGTTTTCCGGCCCAGGCTGCGGCATCGCGTCGGTCAGGTCCTCGACGTCGCGGGCCAGCTGCTCCAGGCCGGTCGACAGGCCGCGGACGACGGCAGTGAGCTCGCTGAGCTCCTGCCTGCTCACCGCTCCGTCGCCGCCGTCGCTGGTGCTGCTCTCCGTCATGTCCGGACTCCCTTCTGCGATCGGCGGGCGTCTCGCTCGGCCCGGCGACGCATCGCGCGTTCGCGGGCGGCTGCGGTCGTCGTCTTGGTGGAGCTGGCGATCTCGGCCTTGATCTGGTCGGCGGTGCTCTCCTGATACCAGGGAAGGGACGTCAGCAGAGCCGGGGTGATGCCGGTGGCGAACAGCAGCACCGTGTTCTTGGGGAGACTCCTGATCTTGTTCACGGGCAGGATGGACTCGCGGCGTGTGCTGACGCTGCGCGACGAGGAGCCGTCGTTGTAGGTGCGCGAGACGGTCTTCACGTCGTGCTCGCCGACGAGTCGAGACAGGTCGGAGGCGAAAGACGCATCGTCCATGCCGGAGCCGATGATTTTGATGGTCGCGGCGCCCCAGAGGGTCTTCATGCCGGCTTCGCCCCAGACCCGACCGCCCTGGGCGTAGGACTGGAGGATGGTCCAGGGGACGATCCCTCGGGAGCCCAAGTGCGAGTAGAGGTCAGGGAGGTCGGCGATGCGGCACACGTTCGCTGCCTCGTCCAGAACGGCGAGCATGGGCGGGTCCAGACGCCCGCCGGCTTCCTCGCCCAACGCCACTGCGCAACGCATGACTCGGTCGGTCAGGGCGGCGACCAGAGGTCCGGCCGATCCGCCGCCGTCCTTGCTCAAGAGGAAGAGGGTCTGACGGCTCGCGGCGAAGGACCAGGGGTCAAAGACCTCCAGATCGGCTGCTGTCACCTCACCCGAGACGGTGTCCACGTGATCCTGGGGCGGGGTGACCCAGTTGGTGATGTCCGGGTTACGCAGGCAGGCGGTCGCTTCGCGAGCCGTGAAGAAGACACCTCCCTTCGTCTCTCCGGGAAGCCCTTGCGTTCCCGCCAGTGAGTCCGCCATGGCGCGGTACCCGTGCTCCCGCAGGATGTTGACCGCTTCGGGCGAGACCTCGTCGTTCACCCACTCGTAGACGTCGAGGATGCTGCGGTCGCTGACCGCAGCCGCCATGATGAGGGCGCCCAGCAGGCTCTTGGCCGCCGGCCCCCAGATGTCCTTGGCCTTCTCGTCATCCACGGTCAGCACGAAGTGCCCAGCGAGTCGCTCGGCGTCCTCCACGGTCTGCAGGCCCTCCAGGGGATCCCACCACCAGGTCTGGGTGGCGTGAGCGATGTGCTGCGGGTCGAACACCCACACCCGTTCACCGGTGCTCTCCGCCCGCAGCCGGGACGTTGCCGCCAGCAGGTCGACCTTGTTCGACGTCGCCACCACCGCGCCGGGAGCCTTGAGGATCTGCGGGACCGCGAAGGCAGTGGTCTTGCCGGAGCGAGGCGCCATGATGGCGACGAAGGAGTCCTCGAAGGAGGCGTAGAGGCAAGCCTTCTTGCTGCTGGTTCCCTTGAGCATCCCCAGGGCGATCCCGGCCTCCGTCTCGGGAATGTCGCGGTGATCCCGGCCGGCCAGCGACGGCCTGAGGTCGCGGATCTGTAGGCGGCGTCCGTTGGCGGTCATGTGCCTCACCTCCTGCATCCGCGCCAGCGATCGCAGGGGGTCCTCCGGTCCGGGGCGCCGGCTCCACCAGCGCACCACCGGAACTGCCGCCACCGTCAGGGCGGCTACCAGTAGGACCGCCGCGACGCTCCACACCTCCGTTGGTGCCACGCCCTGCCAGAACGTCGCCGTGCCGTCCTTGGCCGCCTGGATGGCCAAGGTGATCGAGAAGGGCGCAGAGACCCACCCCTCGCCGCGGACGAAGCTCACGATGCCGCCAGCCACCCACAGGGAGGCGTCGGCGACCAGCAAGCCGCCGAGGCAGCCGGGGATGACCCAGGGGGCGATCTGCCCCCCGCCACCCGAGGAGCCGGCGGACGTCATCGCTCCAGCTCCCAGCGCTTGTTGGTGTCGTTGATCGACCGTTCGCAGTCAGTGAGCGTGATCTGGACGGGGATGCCGGGCCGTTCCCCAATCTTGAGCAGGCACTTCCCCTCCCCCATCCGAGTGCTCGCGCGGCCCGTCTTCGTGCTCCAGCTCGACGGCGTCGCCCAGGAGGTGAGCAGCGCCTGCTCTGCCTGGGAGAAGCGAACGATGCGGTTGAGGGAGTCGAGCTCGGCCTGTGGTGCCCCGAATGTCGCGACGTAGCCGGCCCGCTCAATGAAGCCGCGGGCCTTGTCGCGGTCCTCGGCTCGCTCCAGGGCGTCGAAGTCCTTCGTCGTGTGGGTAATCATCGCCTGGCCGAAGCCCTCCTGGCGGTTGAGTCGCGTGACCGCGTCGATGCGCCCGGCCATGCCGACGCCTGCGCGCAGGATGCGCCAGAGCTCGTCGAGGACAGCGAAGTAGTGCGCCCACGGGATGACTCCGGCGTCGGCCAGCTCCTGCATGGCCCTGACGGTGCCGAAGCCGTGCGACCAGCACGTCAGCAGTGCGGCGGCCTCCAGTCGCGGGTCGGTGTCCTTGATGCGGGAGGTATCCATGCAGATGGCCGGCGCGTCCAGGCTCATCGACTCGCTGTTGCTGCCGGAGAAGACGTCACCGAAGGCGCCCTTGAGCAGGGCGATCAGGCTTCGCTCCAGACGCTCCGTCAGGTGGTCGTAGATGTCGTCCTTGCCGCGGTCGAGGATGGCGGTACGCACGGCCTCAGGCCGTGACCGCAGCGCCTCGAGCATGTCTGCGACGACGGGCACCCCCTGCTGCCGGTCGCCCAGGACGTCGATGAGAGCGGAGACGGCCGACTCCTCGTAGTCCTTCAAGGGCTCCCGGCGGACGACCTCCAGAAGCGCGTTCATGGTGGTCGCCTGCCGACCGCGCAGTTCAGCGCGCAGCTCGTCACGAGCCTTGCCTGACAAGCGCTGGACAGCCCACGCCATTGCGCCTGGGTCCAGCGGGTTGAGTCCCCCGACGCCGCGCCCGATCCGCAGGACCTGACCGCCAATGGCCTCGGTGAGGTCCACGTAGTCCGGCTTGAGGTCGCCCAGGAAAAGGGGGCGCACGCCGTTGGCGACCATGCCGAGGCAGGTCCGACGGATGAAGGTGGACTTCCCCAGGCCGTTGAGCCCGATGACGAACACCGAGGGGTTCGAGATGAGGTTGGTCCGACGGAACCAGGAGACGGGATCGGCGCAGACGGTCTCTCCGGTCGCGGCGCCCGACTCGATTCGCTTGCCGATGGGCACCCCGACCATCGGCGTGCCGGAGCCTGCCGAGAAGGGGTACAAGCCGCACACCTGCACGCTCGTTCCGCGCCACTCCAGCGGCGAGGGGACGTGCACGGTGCGTCCTCGTCCTGCCCCGACATAGCCTCGCGGTGACGGTCGCGGCGCCTTACGGGCGGTGGGCTTGGTGGCGCCCTTGCGCAACGGTAGGCGCTGCATGAGGCGATCGACGCCACGCCGGGCGCCTCCCTTGAGCACCTCCTCAGCGGCAGCGGTGGGGTCGTTGAGTCCTCGGTAGAACAGGTCGAGCAGGCCGGCGGTCGTGACGTCGACCTCGGTGGCCAAGGTCGCTGGCGCTGGCACCGTCGGGTCCTTGGTGATGGACACAGTCGGCGCCTTGTCGTGCTCGACGCGAAGCCCCGCCTCACCCAGGCTGGTTGCTCTCGTTGCGCTCACTGCGCCTCCTGTGTCGTGTCGTCTCAGGGGTTCTACGGCCGGGCCGTTCAAGCTCGCGCCGTGGCGGGAACCGTTGGCGATTCCCTGGAATCAGGCATCACCGATGCCGGATCTGCGTGCGTGCTCAGATGGCTTCGCGCAAGAAGACGGGGGTTCGGACGTGATCCGGCAGGACGATTCCTGTCGGGAGTCCCGCAGCGAAGGCCGCGTCCTGATTCCCGTAACAGCGGCGCAGCCGGAGCCGTGCCCCCGCACCCAGGTTCTCGATCTCTGGGACCACCCGGACCAGATCGGCGGCGTCGAGGACCGTCGCCGTCACGAGGAGGGAGAACCGCTCCAGGCCCGCACCGCTGGCCTCCTCCATGGCCGCCTGCGTCGCTGCACGCAGGTCCGACAACGTCCGGGCCTTGGCGGGCTTCTCCTGGTTCGCGGCGAACGTCGCGTTGGTGACGTCGGCTTCGACTCGGGCGGTCGCCGCCGCCGGGTCGAAGGGGCGGTACACCAGCGTCACGCGCTTGCGTGAAAGGCGGGGATGCGGAGCGAGCAGTCGGCCGAGGATGTTGGAGAAGACGGTCCCTCGCGGAGCGTCGACCATCTCCCAAGTCACGGAGGTGCCGGAGTCATGGCGGTAGCTGTCCCAGTGGTTCTCGGTGGCGACCGGGCCCGCGCTGTCCCAGGTGAGTCCACTGCCCTCCGAGTCGAGCCTGGCCTGCTCGATGACCGCCGCCGCCGCCGGGTCGTAGGCGCCCCTCAGCGTCTCGGCGAGCTCGGAGACCGTCATGGGCGTCGCGACGCCGGCGCCGGTGGATGCGAGTCCTTCGGCCAACGCCGGGATACGGGTCCCGAGCTCCACGGCCATCGCCTCGGCGTCTCGCCGCCCAGCGGCCGTCGTCGCCTTATAGGTGAGCTGGATGCGGGTGGTGACGGTGGCCGAGCCCCTGGGGAAGGTGTCGGCGATCTCCTGCATCATCTGACGGGCCAGTTCGGGGGCGTCCGGCCGGACCTGACGCCGCACTTCCTGGGCGAGCCGGTGCCCTGGGTCCGGGCTGGTCTCCACCGTCACCGTGCAGGCCGCCAGGTTGGGCTCGTGGCCGAGCAATGCGAGCCAGCTCCCCCAGGAGGCAACCCAGCGTTCGATCTGGTCCTGGTCGACGAGGGCTGCGCCGTCCGCGTCGCAGTGCAGGACCGCGCTGTAGTGGCCGGTGTAGGGCACGTAGATCATGCCGAACGGGCGACCGAAGGCGTCTTGAGCCTCGTAGCAGCGCGTCGGGGCGGCGACACCGGGCAGCGTGTGTTGGGTGTGCGGCAGCCGTCCCAGAACCCCGGAGCGGTAGACCACGCTGCGGGTCCGCTTTCCCCACCACCAGGTGAGGGTTGCCGCAGCACGTTGGAAGCCGTTGCGTCCGTGACGGACGCTGACCAGGGGGGCCAGCACGAAGAGTCCGATGAGCACCACGACACCGGAGGCCCAGAGGCTCGCCAGGGACAGCAGGACGGCCAGGCCCAGGACGACGAAGGCGATCACGGTGCCGACGAAGCCCAGCGGGCCGAGGCCGGCGGACCGCTGCCGTCGCCAGTTGCCGAACGTGGATGCCTGGGTCATGTGGGTACTCACGGCCGTCCTCCTTCGATTCCATGTTCACCGGCGGCCTTCGCGGCGCCGTTCGCCCTCTTGGCGACCTCCAGGCCCGCGAGCACGACCGCTCCCACTGGCGTGGCAGCTCCAGCGCCGGAGGCGCCGCCTGCCGCTGCGCCTCCGCCCGCGCCCGCGCCTGCCCCGGCACCGGCACCTGCACCTGCACCGGCACCTGCACCGGCACCGGCGCCTGTGCCTGCGGTAGGCGCCGCGCCGGGTGCTGCGGGAGCCGGCGGAGGCGAGGCGGGCTGTCCAGGCTGCCCGGCGGGACCACTAGGACCGCCAGGGCCCGCGCTGCCCGGCTGTCCGGCGCTGCCGGTGTTGGAGGCGCCGCTCGGTCCCACCAGCCCTGCCTGCCCCCGCTGGGGACCGGGTGCGGCACCGCCGCCGCCACGGCTGCGGTGCTCGCTGTAGAGGCGTGCCCCCGTAGCGGCGACGGTCGTTGCTGCTGCGGCGAACCCTCCGCCGGACGACCCGCTGGCTGCAGTGGTGACTGGGCTGATGACGCGCATCAAGGCCGGAAGGGTCAGCGCAGCCAAGAAGAGCAGGATGATGTTGCCCACGAACTGCGTGGCGTTGGCGCCCTGCCCGACGCCGATGAAGACCGCGGCGTACACCAGCGACGCAACCGGCTTGAACAGCAGCAGTGCGACGATCCACGCGATGGTCTTCTGGCTCCACTGCTTGCCCATCTCCGTATTGGTGAAGGAGGAGGACAACGGCAGCAGCCCCACGAGCAGCGGGAGTACAGCTGACTTGACGAGCAGCATGAACACCTGGACGAACGAGCCGACGATCCCGACGACGCCGAAGATCAGGAGCATCGCCGAGCCCATGTTGGCCGGGCCGAGGTCGCCCAGCTTGACCAGGGCGAGGAGCTTGTCGCCGAACGCTCCGCCCGTCGACTCCTCGATGACCCAGGCAGAGAACCGATCCCCGGCGGCCCCCAGGGCCGTGATGATCGGTACGGCCAAGGCGGTCACCAGCAGAAGACGTACCAGGGCGGCAGCGGTGTCGACGCCTGCTTGAGCATCGCGCTGCCACATCATCCGGGCGCTGCCCAGGGTGAGCGAGAACAGCGCCAACGCCCCGACGTACCAGTGGGTCGCCCCCGACACGAAGACCTGGATGGGCCCTGAAGGGTTCGGTGTCGGAAGCGACGTCCAGTAGGTCAAGAGCGTCTTGGTCATCCAGCCGGCTCCATCGGCGAAGCTCTTGGCGATGACATCGAAGCCGGACTGGGCCACAGCACCAACTGCCCCGAGGGCAGCGTCACCGACGGCGCCACACACCGTCGATGCGCCGGGCAGATCGCACGGATCGGGCACTAGATGCCTCCCCAGGGTATGAATCCGACGAGCGACGGGATGGTCTGGGCGTTCGATGCCTGTGCGCCCTCGGGCGTCAGCACGAGGCGCCAGTCGCTGCCGTCCCACGCCAACGTCGTCGTGACGACGAGAAGTTGTCCGTTGCCGAACTTGGAGACGAGCTGGATGACGGCCTGCTCCTCCGTGTAGGAGACGAACTGGAACCCGGCGATCTGGCCGAGGTCTCCAGCCTTCGGGCGCGACAGCGTCAACGGCCCACGAGTGGCCGCCCAGGCGTCGCGCCCAGGACCAGGCGCCACCGATGCGTTGACGACGCCCTCCCAGTCCTGCGCCACCCGCACCCGAACGGCGGTCTGGGCTCCGGCGATGAGGGCGCCGGTCGGCGTGTGGGCATAGCCACTCGCCACATCCCCCTCGACTCGCCGAGGTCCTGCGCTGGCGGAGTAGGGCAGCGCCACGGTCTCCCAGATGTCCCAGGTCACGTCGGCAGGAGCCTCCGTGGGCACCGTCTGGTCCAGCGGAGCTGCCGACGGACCCGTTGACGCGGGTGCGCTCGAAGGCACCGGCGGAGTCGCTTCCGTCGGCACCGACTCCTGCGGCCCGCGCACGAACAGGAAGACCGTCGAGGCAAGCAGTGCCAGGAGCAGAGCCAGCGAGAGGATGAACCACCGGCGGGTCCACGGCGACTGCGGGGAGTCGCTCGCGCTGCTTCGGGTCGGGTCGGGGCTCAGCGATGTCATGGTCACAGCCTGCCTCCTGCGTCCGTCGCTACAAGAGGACGTCGAGGATCTGGCTGCCCGCAGCGAAGAGGCTGGTTCCCCCGACGAACCAGCCGAGGGCCTGGCCGATCTCAGTGCCCTCCCCGCGTCGGTGGGCCATCATCATCTGGGCGGCGATCAAGCCCAGGCCGACGAGGGCCAGGGCGGTGACGATCCACTTGAAGTAGCCGAGGGCGGTCAGCAGCCCTTCGGTGCCAGGTGGCTGCTCCGCGGGCGGATTGGGGACGGCCATCGGCATGGCGTTCATGACGATGCCTGCGGCTTCGATGCTGGTCTGGATGATCACGATGCTTCCCTTCGGGACGGGCGGATGCGGTGCAGGTCGCTGGCGAGGTTCTGCACTTGTGGATGGAGGGGGCCGGTCGGCGGGCTGACCGACAGTCGGAGGTGGTCAAGCCACGGCACCTGCCACACCTGCGGCGTGATGCCCGAGAGCATCCGCAGCCCCTCCGTCAGAGGGCGGGGCAGCCTGCCCGGTGCATCGGCCACGGCCACCACGCCAGCCAGGAGCAGGCCCGGCGTGACGTCGCCGGATGCCCATCGATGTACCTCCTGGCGCGCACGCAGCAAGCCGCTGGCATGGGTCCGGCACACCAGGACGACGGCGCCGATGCCGGCCGGGTCGGAGGGCCACCGCCGTTCGGCGTCCCGACCGCCAGAAATGAGCGCGGAGAGGGTCGAAACTCCCGCCCCGCCGTGAGTCCCGAGCCAGTACCAACTCTCCGCCCCCTCCTGCTGAGGAAGGGCAGAGTTCGGCCGCTCTCCGGCGGGGCTGAGTCGCCTGTGCGCCGACGCCCACAGCCGTGCGGGGGTGGTCGAGGTGCCGCCCGGAGCGGGCGGAACGACGCCGTGCGTCGCCTTGTCCACGGGGTGCTCCTTCGATCGTGAGCGACAACCGCCGGCTCGAACTACCCGGCCTTCGCTCCTGTGAGTACAGACTAGACGTGTTCCTGTCAGTATAGTCAAGCCGGTAGCCGAGCAGAGCGCCGCGGGCGCGAGCAGGAAGAGGTGGTGGACATGCCGCAGAGTCAGGCACCCGGAAGCGACGTCTCAGTCATGACGGCAGGCGCTCCACCCGGTCGCAGTCCGTTGGACGACGATGTCCTGACGGTGCTGGAGGTGGCGGCGCTGTTCAAGGTTTCGCGGCAGTCGGTCTACGACTGGATTCATCAAGGGCACCTGCCGGCCATCAGGCTCGGCAGGACGTTCCGCATCCACGCCCAGGTGGTCAGGCAGATCCTGGCGTCAGGGACGATGGCTGTCGGTGGCGCCGATGCCTAACTCCGCCGCGCTCGTCGCCGCTGCCGGAGGTGCTGCAGCTCTCATTGGCCTCACGGTCATCATGGGCGTCGCCTCCGATCCAGCAGCCGCAGGCGGAACCGGTGGTATCGGAGCGGGCGCCCAGCTACGACCAGGAACGGTCCCTGCCCAGTACGCCGCCCTTGTTCAAGCGGCCGGACAGGTCTGCCCGGCCGCGCCCGCGCCGATCATCGCCGCGCAGATCAAGGCGGAGTCCAACTGGAACCCCCGTGCCGTGTCTCCGGTTGGGGCTCAGGGCATCGCGCAGTTCATGCCCGGCACCTGGCGCAGCTTCGGCAAGGATGAGAACGGCGACGGCCGAGCCGACCCCTTCGATCCGGCGGATGCCATCCCGGCCCAAGCGCGCTACGACTGCGCGGTAGCCGCCCAGCTCGCCCCCGACATCGCATCGGGGCGCATCCGAGGCGACCTCACCGATCTGATGCTCGCGGCCTACAACGCCGGACCGGGCGCTGTGAGGAAGGCCGGCGGGATCCCGCAGAACGGCGAGACGCCCGCCTACGTCAGTCGCATCAAGCAGTACGCCGCCGACTTCGCCAACCCCACGATCCCCACGCTCGGGGCGGTCCCGTCCTCGGAGTTCGGGCGACGAGTCGTGGACACCGCCATGCTCTACAACAACAAGTTGACCTACGTGTGGGGTGGCGGGAACTACTTCGGCCCAACCGGCGGCGGATTCGACTGCAGCGGGCTCGTCCTCCATGCCGTCTACCAGGCGTCGGGAGGCAAAATCAAACTTCCGCACCGAGCTGACATCCAGCGCACCATGGGAACCCCGGTCCCCCGCGAGCAACTGCAACCAGGCGACGCCATCGCCTTCGCCCACCCCGGTGCGTCGTTCTTCCACCACATCGGCATCTACCTCGGGGACGGCCAGATGATCCACGCCCCCACCTTCGGGAAGCCCGTCCAGATCACCAACCTCAGGACCAACTACTGGGGCCGTATGACATGGAAGGCGGTTCGCTACGGATGAGCACCTCCCGTCGCGCCCTGGCCCTGCGTCTCGCCGCACCCATCGCCCTGCTGGGACTTGTCCTGCCCCTCGCCTCGTGCGGGGACGGAGGAGCGAGCGGGGAGCGGGCAGTCAGTGCTCCCACGAGCAGCTCCCCCGTCGACGGCGAAACGGCCTTCACCCCCTCCCCCAGGCCCTCGGGGACCACCGGAAGTCCCGCCGCCAGCCAGCCCGTCGTGGGCTCGGTGGACATGAGCAACCCTGATGCCGTCGCCCAGGCGGCCCTGGTGGCGCTCTACAGCCACGACACCAGCATCGACACCGGCCCGCACGATGCGGCTCTGCGTGCCCTGCCCTGGCTCAGCTCCTCCTTCGCTCGCGCTGTTCAAGAAGCCCGCCCCGTCGCCGCACCAGGCGCGGAGTGGAACGAGTGGGCACAGCACCAGGCGTGGACGACACCCAGGGTCATCGAGGCCCTGGACCAGCGGCCCGAGGACACCAGCGTTCAAGCCTTCCGTCAGTACCAGGTGGACCTCACGCCAACCGGGCGAGACGGGTGGGCCGGGGCGGTCACGAGCTACGACGTGTTCGTCATCTTGACCAACGACATGCAATCTGGCTGGCGAGTGAACGAGGTGAATCTGGCATGAAAGGACATCGCTTCAAGGACGACCCCCTCATGCTGACCTTGAAAGTGGTCGACGACATGGTGGGTCATGTGAATGGTCGCGCCGTGCAGGCAGGTAGCCGGAGCGTGCATCGCAACCTCATCGGGACTGCCGCCACCTTCGCGGCCAGCGTCGGCCGGCCGCTGCCTGCGGTTGCAGAGGACGACAGAGGGCGGGTGCATCTGGTCATCGCCGCCGACGGATCGGTTCGCGTTCTCCACCCGCGACGTCAGGACACGAGCCGCTGGACGTCCGATGTCCGCCCCGCAGCGGTCGATGCTGTCCCAGCCCCAACTCCCCCGGCACGTGATTCCACGGAATCTCGGGGAGGCGGCAGCAAGCGGCCCCCGCACTACGGCGACCGCTCGACCTACTACTACGACGCAGGGCGAGGCATCGGAGCAGAAGACCCTCAGTCACCCCCTGGCGACGAACCCGCACCAAGCGACATGGCTACGGCCGCAGGCGTACCTGACGCCGTGCTATCCCAGGCGGCCAAGGCACTGGGGATCGACCCTCAGGCCCTGGCGCAGGTTCTTGCGGCATCACGACAGGAGGCTGAGGAGGCCCCCTCCAGCTCAGCCCCCCCGGCTTGATCCAAGCGTGACCTGCTGCCCCTAGGCTGGGAGGTCTCGCGTTCCGGCAGTCGGGTGGTGACCTCTTCAACCATCCGGCGAGGCTGCTACCTTCGGGTAGCAGCCTCGCCTGCTACCGGGCCGGGAAATCAGGATCGGAATGGGCGACGAAAACGGCTGGGGGATTTGTGGAGCTCGGGCGTGACGGCGGAGACTTCACGGTCACGCTTGCTGACCGTCTCAACGCCCTGTTCAAGGAACGCCACCCCGAGGGGCGAGGGCCTTACTCCACCGAAGAAATCGCCGACATAACCGCAGCCAACGGTGAAGCCGTCTCCTCGGCTTACATCTGGCATCTGCGACGCGGCGCCAGAGATAACCCGAGTCTGCCCAAGTTAGCGGCCCTGGCTCGCGCTTTCGGGGTCGGCATCGGCTACTTCTTCACCACTGTAGCCCCCCGAGAAATGCACATGGACGAGGCATTGCGCCGAGCCATGGAGAACACCGCCGTTGCGGATATTGCCCTACGTTCATCTGAGCTTAGTCCCGAAGCACAAGAAACCATTAAGATCCTTATTGAGCGACTGCACGGCATTGAGCAGCCGCCGGCGGGCTTGAAGCGCATTCAGCCTCGCCCCCTCCCCCCTGAGGCCGACGAGGACGACGCGACGCCTCGGGGTTGACGTATCACCCACCGTGTCGGCGGGGTCGAGTCCGTCTGAGCCGTAGGGCATCATGGCGAAGATCAGTGACCGCCACGTCGACTTGAGGTGACACTCGGGGTGAAAGCCAAGATTCAGTCGCTCCTCGCACGACGCAGAGCCCACTCGGCCGGGGAGGTGACTCCTCAGGCTGCCGCCCAGATGGAGAGGGACTGCGCCGACCTGCTCGACCGCATGGACCTCAGCGAGCCCTTCAAGGTCGATGAGTTCCTGGGTACCGTCTCGTCGCTGGTGGCCGCGCCCATCTACCTCCTGGACATGGACGAGGAGTGGCAGGAGGCGCTCAGGCAGGTCGGCGACCACACCTCCGCCTTCACGGTGCCGCTGTACGACGGCTTCGGGATCATGTGGAACCGCAGCATCCCCACGCTCGACGCCGTCGTCCTCGGACACGAGGGTGCCCACGTCTTCTTTGGAGACGTGCGCCGTGGCACTGGGCCGGCTCCGGTCCCCCACGAGCCCCTACGGGTGCCGTCTCCCTACGACGAGAACGGGAAGGTGTCTGAGTTGCTCCTGCTCGGCGCAGCACGCACCTACGAGCTCCCCCCCGACGGTCAGGGAAGCCCTCGTCTCGTCCTCGACCCGGTGAGGGAGTCACGCGCCGAACGGCTGGCGACGCTGGCCGCAGCGCGAGCGACCGGCCGTGGCGGCGGGTACAAGGTCGACCCCATCTCCGCGTTCTTCCGCGCCGATGGGTGAGCTGGCCCTGGCCGTCGCTCCCTGGGCGGCCCTCCCCGGTGTCCTCGTCCTGTGGTTCATGATCCTCATCAAGTGGCCGGGTCTTCGGAAGGCCGCCGGCGGGCGTTGGTACAAGGTCATGCTCGCCGCGGTCATCATGATGACCTTGAAGCTGCCAGTGGGTGGTGTGCTCATCGACGGGGCCAGTGGCGTTCCTGGTCTGCAGGTGCTGCTCCGCGACGTCGCGGGGCTCTACATGAGTCGCCAGGCCGTCATCGGCATCCACGAGGTCACGCGGAGCAAGTACCACAGGCAGCTCGACCGCCTCGTCACCACGCTCGTGCTGCTCGCCGTCCTGGTCATGACGCTGGCCTTCATCGCCACCCCCAACGGGGCGGGCATTCTCAACCTGGACCCTGCGTCCCTCCAGCCGGCGGCGCTGACGTTCTGGGTCGCCTTCTGCCTCGTTCACGGCTTCAACGTGGGCCTCACCGCACTCCGTTGCGGGCGCGGCATCTGGGGGCACCTACGCCATGAGACTCCCGTGCGGACCAAGATCGCTCTGGGCTTCGTCATCCTCGCCAGCTCCATGATCTTCAGCTACCTGCTGGCTCACGTCACAGCCATCTCCGCCTTCGCGCTCAATCGGCCCGACTCCTTCTTCGTCGTGCACAACGTCCCGCTGCAGACCTACCCCGGATTGATCGGCCTGCTGGCTGTGGCGGCTGCCGCAGCAGTCTGGGCCGACCTTCCCGAACGGTGGCTGCACCGCCGCATGGCCGCCGCCTGGCGCTGGACGACCTCCGTCGAGCCAGCCGGCGTCCTCCGCCCCCCGGTCGCCGAGGCTCGCACTCGTGTGGTGCGGCGCCTGATCGAGGTTCAGGAAGCCGCGCAGCGCATGGCCAGCTACGTGCCCGCGCAGCTCCGTGACCGCGCACTCCTGCAAGCCGCGCAGAGCACGGGCAAGCCGCTCGATGCCCCCGAAACGCAGCGCCTCGCGGCGGTCACCATCGTCAGCCTCGGGCGCCAAGCCCGTCTGACCGGACAGCGCTGCGAGCCCCAGGCCCAGCCCCCGCTGCCCATCCCGAACGAACCACGCGAGCTCGTCAGCCTCTTCCGGTTGAGGAAGCAAGCCGACCGCCTGGCCGCCGAGCTCATCGACGCCTGACGGATCACCGCATACAAGAAGGGGCGTTCCTGCCAGGAACGCCCCTTCTTGTCCCTAGTAGTACAGTCGGGGACGTGGCAGCCACAGCAGACAGCAGCACTCACAGCTGCGACACGCCGCCCTCAGAGCTGCCGCAGCGATATCGAAATCACTACGGTGTCCAGATGACCATGAAGCACCGTCGTCCCCGAGGCGCGGCGGGGGGCGCTGTCCCTCTCTTCGCCCACGTCGCCCCCGAGGCCAAGGCCGTCCTCGACGACGCGGCCGAGGCGTGCGGCGTGCACAAGTGGGTCGTCCTCGAAGCCATCCTCCGCCACACGCCCTTGGACGAGCACGGCCGTCCGGTGTGGTGGAACGAGCTGCACAAGACCACTGAGGAGCAGCCGCTGAAGAGCGCCTAAAAACGGGGAGGAGCCCCACCGCCTGCCAGCGGTGAGGCTCTCCACGAGTCCCGCGGTCCGGCTCCGGCGACCAACCTGCCCGGCCCGCTAGTCACAGGCCCGCTTGCGCGGCGCCTGCCCTTGTCATGCCCCCCTGCTGAGGAGGCGTCATCAGCGTAACTCAACCGTCCGACGCGCGACCACCCATGCGACCTGGTGTCGCCGGTTCGCGCTGCGCCAACGCGCCCCAGGACGAGACGAGCACCGCAGCGGCTGCGGCGCAGGCCCTCGATGAGCTGCTGTTCGCTCCTACTACCTGGTTCTGCATCGACTCGCGCAACAGGCGGGTGCCGGGAGCGACGCCCGGAACCCTGGCGCAGGGCCTCGCCCTTGTCGGGAACCGAGTGGCGAGTGTCGTCGGGCGACTACGCGACGACGTCGTCGGCATCGACATCGACGCCGATGGCGACCTGGGCGACGTAGCGGCCGAATCGCTGCGCGACTGGTGCCGCGCCCGCGGCTTGTTCCACCTGTTGCGTCCCTCCGGTGGTGGTCGAGGCCACTGGCACGTCTACGTCCTCTCCGGTGTCTTCCATGACGCCCTCCTGGACTTCGTGTGCGAGGTCCGACACGAGCTCCACCTGACCGCCAAGGCCCTCGACGTTCGCGAGGCCCTCCGCCCCCTGAGCGCCCCGCACCGCCGCCGGCGCACCACAGCAGCCGACCTTCTGCCGGCAGAGGTCCTCGCCGATGCCCTGCGCGAGCTGCGCCGCAGTCGGGAGCTAGTGGCTCTGCGGGAGTCGCGGACCGGGCAGGGACGCGCCCGCGACGAGTCGCCCGCCCGCCGCCGAGTACCGGGACGCACCGCAGCGCCGCTCACGCCGCTAGCCCGTCAGCGGCGCCCCCTGCCGGCGCCTTGGGCGGCCTACCTCCGCGAGGGGCGCCGGGCCGCCGCTGCGGGTGGCATCGACCGCGACCCTTCCACCCGCTCTCAGATCGAGGTGGAGGCCACCACCCAGCTCGTTATCACCGGCCACAGCCACGCCGAAGCCTGGACCGCGATCGAGCGGTCCGCGCGAACAGCCTTCACCAAGGCCAAGGCCCAAGGGCTGACGTGGTGGACGGCCTACGTCTGGAACCGTGCCGTGCAGGGCGCAGACGCCTGGCTCTCAACCCGGCGAGGCCAGGTCGAGAGGACCGTGGCCCCCCTCCCCCAGACCCAGCAGGCCCGGAAGCTCCTGGCCGCCCTGTGGCTGACGTGGCCGGCTCGCACCCGCCACGTCGACCGAGAGGTCTTCACCGTCGTCCTCTCCCGGATGGACCGCCTTCAGGCCACGGCCGCCGGCATCCCCCAGCGCGATCTGCTCCTCGACTGCGCCGTCGCCAGCCGCACCACCGTCCGCGCTTCCCTGAAGCGCCTACAGGCCAGCGGGCTCCTGGCAGTCGACGCCACCTACGCGCCGGGCACGACGTCGACGAGCCACACCCTCCGACTGCCGGACCCGCTTCCACCGATGCCAGAGGCCGCGCAGGACAGCCCTGTTGCTCATTGGCCCACCTGGGTTAGACCCCCCCTCAGCGGCCCCACCCCCTCTGATCCTCCCCAGCTCCCCCCTCCCCTCCGCAGGGCACTCGGGCTGCCCGCCGTCCACGTCCTCAGCGAGCTCCCCCGGGACAGGGACTCCCTGGGAGCGACGGAGGAAGACCTGGCGCGTCAGGCTGGGCTCCTTGAGCCCGGACAGACCTGCCCCAGCGCACAGCAGATCCGCACGGCTCGGAGGCATCTACGAACCCTGGGCGAGCACGGTCTTGCAGCCGTTGATGAGCACGGTCGCTGGCGAGCGACCGCTGCGGCAGCAAGCAGCCTCGATGCCCTCGGGCATGAGCTCGACGCCCAGGTGCGCGAGCGGGTCGCGTTGGAACGAGCGGAGTTCCGTGCGGTGGTGGACCTCGAAGCGCGGCGGGCTCGGTGGCAGGAGCAGCGTCGGGCGGCCCAGGCCCGAGCAGCCAAGGCGTCCCGTGCCGCACAGCGAGCGTGGTGGAACGGTCTCGATCCCAGCGACCAGCAAGAGCGTGCCCAGCACCGAGCGACCGCCTTCGATCGGCTCCCGCCCGAGGAACAGGCCGCCCGTGTCGCGACCTGGGCACGAACCCGCCGCCTGGCCGGCGAGGTCGAACGTGACCGACACGAAGCATGGCGAGTCAGCCTCTCCCCCGAGGACGTCGAGGCTCGCTCCTTCCACCGGGCCGTGGGCTTCCACGTGCGTCCCCATCACGAGAGAGTGCAGCTCGCCCGATCCTGGGCGCTGCATCGACGCCGCTACCAGCTTCCCGACCCAATCCGCCCAGACGCTCCGGGCACCGCAAGGTGCGAGATGCGAGTGTCGGGCGCCTCAAGCTCGATCGGAGACCAGCAGACAGTCCTCGACCTCTGGCCTGGCGTCACCGTCGACAGCCTGCTGACCCCGTGAGCTCGGGCAAGGCGATTCCGCGGAATCACCTGCAGCGGGTCGCACGGCGACCCGGGGCCCCGGGTGGTGCTGCTGCTGAGCCAGGGAGCCCACCTCGCCTCTGGTCCCTAGGAGCTCGGGCGAGGTGATTCCGTGGAATCACCTGCAGCGGGTCGCACGGTGACCAGGGGCCCCGGGTGGTGCCGCTGCCGCGATAGGAAGCCCGCCCCGCACCCAGGCCCACAGGACCTCACCGCCGGCAGGCTCGTGCGTCCACCAGCGCAGCGGACAAGGTGCGCGCCTCCCCCGGCCGCGAGCTGCTGCGCTGCTTCCCGCTCGAGCTCGCCGGAACGCACGGCACCCACCTGCCGTCCCCGCCTTCACAAGCTGGCCTGGAGGGAGGGGGTGCCCGTGTTGGCGCCATGCCGCCCCCGGCTGCAGCGCCGGTACGTGGCGTCGCGAACGGCCAGAAAGAGGTCCGCCCAGCTTGCGCCCAAAGGATTTTAACACTAACATTAGAGACGTTAGGAACGATCCGGCAAAGCCCCAGGTGGAGGAAACCATGATCGCAACCGTCGGCACCCGCACCACCCCTCTCGTGCCCGTGAGGATCACGGCGTGGATCGGCTACCGGAAGGTCGTCATCTCCGGCGCCATCCCCGGCGACTCCACGGTCACCCCGCAAGACGCCCAGGCTGTCGTTGCGATCCGCGAAGGCGTGCCCACGGCCGACGTCTGCATCGAGCGCGTCGACCTCGACTCGCCGGCTCCCCTGGCTGCCGAGGTGGGGAAGTGATGCGCGACGCCGCCGAGGAGAACCTGGCGGCGGTCACGCTCGCGCGTGGCCTCATCCAGGGGGCGCCGGACAGCCCGGAGTACCAGCGCGGCGTCGCCGAAATGCTGTCGCTCGCGTTGGGCCTGGAGCACGAGGACCACGCCCCGTGGCTGCTGGCCCTGCTGAAGGGGTCCTGAGGTCGTGGCCCTCGACAAGGCGGCCCATGCCGCCGAGGTGAACGCCCTCCGGGTGCGGCTGGCCACGAGCGAGCACCGCCCCCTGGCGGTACTCACGCCAGCCACCTACCCGTACGCCCGGAGCATGATCGTCTGCTCGTGCGGCTGGAAGCCGACCGCCGACGAGCACGAGGCATGGGGGTGGGACTCCAGCGAGCAGTTCGCGGAGCACGCGCCAGCCTCCGCTCGCCTGATCCCCGTGGCGACCTACGGCGACGGCTACGTCGCCGCTGGGCTCGACTGGTACGCCTGGAGCGAACAGCACCCCGACCGTGGCGACCCCTTCGCACCCAAGCCGCCATCGCAACACTAACGTTACTAACGTACATGTCGGTGGGGGCGGTCATCCGCCCCCACCGAGGAAGGAGAAGGGCATGACGTTCCAGGTAGTCAGGGTGCCCACGTTCGGTGCCGTCGCTTCGGTCGGCGCGGCGGCAAGGCTGACGGCCGGACAGTGGGTCAGCTTCCGTTGGGGCTGTGCCCTCGACGGGCTCGCCACACGACGCCAGCTCACCGCCGCCGGTCTGCGCCCCGGAGGACAGGAGCCCTGCGCAGAAGTGCGCTGGCGCCGCGGTCGGCGCTGGGCGCAGCTGTACCGAGTCGCCGACGCCAAGCCCAAGCGAACCGCGACGCCAGCGCAGTTGCAGGCCCTGGAGCGAGCCATGGTCGCCCGACGAACTTGCCGGAGCTGCAACCGCGATGCTGGCTACTGCCTGCCGCTACCCGAGCGGTACTGCTTGGACTGCCTCGACGACACGCGGGAGAACGGAGTGGCGAGACGGTAGCTATAGATCGTTACTAACACTAGTGTTGGAATCGTTACGAACATCAAGAATGGAAGTGTCATGACTCAGGAGTCGCTGCACCCACTGCTCGACCTGGATCTCTTGGCCGCCTGCTACGACGTCGTGGTGATCGCACCAAGTGCTGCGACCGCCACCGCAGCGGTGGCGGCCGTAGGCCGTTACCGCGTGGACGGTGAGCTCGAAGAGGACGAGGAGACCGGTCAGGACGCCGCCGGACCGGGCGCCGACTTCACCTCCGAGCTCCGGACGGCGAACACGCGACGCCTCTTCCGACTCCAGCTCTGACGACACTCCGCGTCACCTGCCACGCGGGCCCCGCGAGAAACGTTAGGTTAAACACTTCTGTTAGAAGTGCCCGGCGGGGATGCCGCGCAAGCCGCTAGTCCGCCTAGGCCACCCTCACCACCTCCGGGAGCACGCCATGCCCAGTCAACGCGAGACGGACGGTGAAGGGCTGGCGCCTGCCACCGCTGGCAGTGACGCCGATGCGGCCGACACTCCGCCGGCGGAAGCCCCGCGCAGGCGCGGCAGGCCCCGCAAGGAGACCGCGCAGCCGGGTGGCAGTGCGGTCGAGGAGAAGAAGCGCGTCGGCTACTACCAGACGCCCTCCGAGACGGACCGCGCCCGCGGTTGCTACGAGTACACGCGCCTGGCGACCGGCTACCGGTCCTTCTCCGACTTCATCGCCGCCGCCGTGATGGAGAAGTGCGAGGCGCTTGAGCGCCAGTACAACGGCGGTGAGCCGTTCCCCGCCATGGAGCCAGGGGAGCTGCCCACCGGCCGACCCCTCCAGCGCTGAACGCCGCGCTGTCCGAGTCTCGCGCCACCATCGCGCACTGACCGATCTGTTCGACAAGCCTGCTGCGCCCGAGAGGACCACTGATGCCGACGACGACCTGGACGAGCCCCTACGTCGATCCACCCCGTGACCACCTCTACGGCCAGGCGGTGTGGCTGCTGTCGCAGCACCCGCAGCTCGCTCACCTGGCCGCCCGCGTGCCCGGCGTCGTCGACACCGACGAGGAGGGCGATCCGCACATCAACCTCGACGCCTTGGCCCATGGGCTCGCCGCCCACGAGGTGCACGCCGCTGCCTGGGAGCAGTACGAGAAGCGGAGGCCAGCGCCCCGCGACGATGCGTCCTACGAGCGGTGGCAGGCCGCGGGCCCCGCCCTGGATGCTGACGTCGCCGACGCCGTGGAGTCCATCGGCACCATGTCCGGGAGCGAACGGGGCAGGTTGCGCCTCCTTGCCGCCTTCTCCACCGTCCGCGTGCCGTTCCGCGTCCTGGACTTCCGCAGCTTCGACGACAACGGCCAGCAGCTCCTGGACGACTGGTGCCGCATCGTGATGGCCGGCTGAGCGCGACGACGATGAGCAACCTCAATCGGGAAGCAAGCCGAGCTCTACGCGAGGCAGGCATCACCAAGACCGCCTGGGCGCGGCACTTCTTCGCGGACCCTTCCGAGTGGCACGGCGACGCCTGCGGCTGCGCCGACGACCGCTGCATCGGCTACCACCACGACGAGAACGACGACTGCGGGTGCCTTCCCGTCCTCATCCAGCAGTTCCTCGCAGAGCAGGCGGGAACAGGGCCATGAGCACGCCCTCCGTTCGCAGCCAGCGTCGTAAGTGATTCCACGGAATCGCACAGCAGGACTAGACAGTCCTAGCAATATAAGTAATGCTTATGTGAGGAGGTAGAGCCATGGCATCGAAGACGGGCCTCGGAAACGGGGCGGCAGTGCAGGCCGCAGCGCGACGCAAGGTGGACACGAAGGCCACCGGGGAGGATGGGACCACCCCGGCACCTCGCGTGCCGCAGGACGGCATCGTCGCGGCGCTGCGACGCAACGGGGTCGCCCAGGGCGGGGGAGGGGCTCAGGTCGTCCGACTCGACGACATCGCCGAGCACCCGGACAACCCCCGCGACGACCTCGGTGACCTCGCGGAGCTCGCGGACTCGATCCGCGACTTCGGCGTCCTCCAGGCGATCATCCTCGTGCCCGCCGAGGCGTTCCTCCAGGAGCACCCGCAGCACCGTGAAGCCGTCGCCGGCCGATCCTGGGTCGTCATCGCCGGGCACCGCCGCCGGGCCGCGTCGCTCGAAGCTGGCAAGGAAGAGATCCCCGCCGTCATCCGCCCGGACCTGGCAGGGCGCGAGTCCAGCGCGATCACGTTCGTGGTGGAGAACTACCACCGTCGCGACCTGGCCCCGATGGAGGAGGCCCGCGCCTTCGCCACCCTCGTCGACCTCGGCCTCAGCCAGCGGGAGGTGGCCCGCCGGACCGGTGTGAGCCAGTCCCACGTCTCCAAGCGGCTCACGCTGCTCACCCTGCCCCAACCCGTGCAGGATGCCCTCGGAGAGGACAAGGTCGACCTGAAGGAGGCGCTGGCCCTCGCGCAGGCGCCAGAGGAACACCGCCTGGAGGTCTGGGAGCTCGCCCAGCAGCGCCAGTGGCCCGTCGCCTCCGCGGTCACCGCCGTGATGCGCGAGGTTGAGGCCAAGGATGCGGAGGAGAAGGCCAAGCAGGAGGCCGAAGCCGCAGGCATCCCCGTCGTGGAGGCGCCCTTCAACACTTGGGGCAGCAAGGCCACCGACCACCGCTGCTATGCCGAGAAGGACATCGAAGCCGCCCGCGAAGCCGGCACCCTCGTCGCCACGCCGACCTCGCACGGGCTGACCTTCTACTCCACCGAGCCCGTGCGAGAGTCGAGCAGCCGACCAGGGGACCGCAGAGCCGAGGACGAGCAGGCGCGGCGCCAAGCGAACAAGGCGCGACTTGAGGCATGCGCCCGCCTGGTGCAGACCCGACCCAGCACCAAGCAACTCGCCGCCGACTTGGCCGTCACCGTCTTCCACGGCCACGTGGGAACGGCCGACGCCATGAAGCGGGCGCACAAGTGGCTCGGAGAGCGGGTCGGCGCCGCCTCGGCAGGTGAGGACTCCACGCAGACCATCGACGTCTACGCCTGGCACCGGAGCATCACCGATCCCGCCGAGCAGGCATGGGTCGCCTGGGCCATGGCCGTCGCCTCGGACGAGAGTCACGCCGCGGGGGAGTGGGGAGGCTGGGGGCAGCGCGAGGCCGCCCACCTCCAGCGCCTCATCCAGCGGGTCGGCTACGCGCCGACACCCTGGGAGCAGAAGCGCCTCGCCGCAGCGACGGCCGCCGCAGGCAGCGCCGGCGCCGGGGAGAACTCCCAGTCCTCGCCACTGACCGAACACGACGTCCCGCTGTTCGGCGAGGACGGCGACACCTCTGACGCCAGGAACGAGACCGAGGAGCAGGCATGAAGATCGTGACGATCGCCAACGCCGCCGGAAGCGCAGGCAAGACCACGACCGTCGTCACCCTGGCCGCCCTGCTCGCCGAAGCCGGGCACCGCGTCCTCGTCATGGACGCCGACCCCCAGGCCAACGCCACCAGCGCCTTGGGCCTCAACGACCCCAAGGTCACCCTCGGCGACGTCCTCCTCCGTCGCGCCGACCTTGCCGACGCCATCGCCGAGACCGCAGTGCCCGGACTGCACCTCGTCCCCTCCAGTGGACGCCTCGACGCTGATGCCGTGGACCTCTCCCACGTCACCGGCGGCGAACAGCGCCTGCGCCTGGCACTGAACCAGGGCCCCTCGTACGACGTCGTCCTCATCGACTGCCCAGGTGCCGTGAGCATCCTGACCATCGCGGCACTGGTCGCCTCCACTGCCGCCGTCACCGTCGCCCAACCGACCATCAAGGAGATCGTTGGGCTCCCGCGGATGGAAGCCACCGTGGAGGAGGTCCGCGACGCCTACAACCCCACCCTGAGCCTGTCCGCCGTCGTGCCCTGCATCGTGCCGGCGGCGTCCGCCGGTGCCGCCTACGGCGAGGCCGTCGACCTCATCCGGTCCGAGTGGGGAGACCTGGTCACCCCCACGGTGCGGCGCAGCGTGCGCGTGATCGAGGCATACGCCCGCAGCGTCCCCCTCAGCATCCACGCACCCCTGGAAGGAGTCACCGAGGACTACCGAAGCGTGCTCAAGCACCTCACAGCAGCCGGGGTGCTGCCGTGACTGAGGATCCCTCCCCGGAACGCCGCCGCCAGTTCGGCACCCAGGTCCGAGGCGACGTCCAGGACCGCGCCCGCGCCGCCGTGCGGGGCGTCCGGCGGGCGACCGGCGCCGACTACAGCCTGGCGGCCTTCACGGAGGAGGCGATGGAGCGCTACGCCGCCCACCTGGAGCAGCTCTACAACAACGGCGAGCCCTGGCCGGTCACCGACCGACCCCTTCCGCGAGGACGCTGACGACCCGGCGGTGATTCCACGGAATCACCGCCCGTGGGCAGTGGTGTTCTTCCAAGTTAGTGCCGTCCGTAAGTGTCTTTTGATGATTTGTCCATTCTGTATGAGATGGGGACAACGGAGGGGCGTCCTTATTCTGCTTATCTCAGGTACGGTCGCGCGAAAATACCCGCGATCGGCAGGAGCCCTCCATGGCCCCCAGGCGGCGGCAGCGCCAGCAGCACGGCATCGACGGACAGATGAGCCTGGAGTCGCTCTGGGCCGAACCGGAGGAGGTACGCGATGAACAAGTACGGGCGAATCGCACACGAGCACTGGACGAAGTTCCGACCGCAGGAACTGGCGAAGATCGAGTCGCCGACGGACTTCTTTTCGACCTTGGGGCAGCAGATCGAGGACCAGGTGGTGGAGCTAACCCCGACCCTGGCCGGAGCCGACCCGGCGGGGGAGGACTACCTGCAGAAGGTGGGTCGGCTGAACGCAGCCCGGCAGCAAGCGGAGGAGCAGGTCCTGACGGATCTGGTGTGGGAGAGCGGCCCGAACGAGACCTCCGAATCGGAGACGGAGGAGGCCCCGCCGAATCGGGTGGACGCATTCCACCGCGCGATCTGGGAGGCGAGCCAAGAGGAGCCGCTGACGTCCTGACCTTCCGTCCCGGCACGGAGCCGCTTGCTCCTTCGGGCACGAAGTCGCGAGTCGAAGCCAACCTCGCAGCCCTGCGCGTGGTGCGGCAGATGCGAGACGAGCAGCGGCCGGCCAGCGCGGAGGAGCAGCAGATCCTCTCGCGCTGGTCGTCGTGGGGCGCGGTGCCCGCCGTCTTCGACGAAGACCGCCCCGAGTGGGCAGCGGCCCGCGCCGAGCTGCGCGAGCTCGTGGGGGAGGACGGCTACACCGCCGCCCGGCGCACCACGATCAACGCCCACTTCACCGACCCGGCCATCGTCAAGCTGATGTGGACGGCCCTGAAGAACCTCGGCTTCGAGGAGGGCCGCGTACTGGAGCCCGGATGCGGCTCCGGGACCTTCCTCGGCCTCGCGCCGGAGATGGCGGAGCTGACCGGCGTGGAGCTGGACCCCTCCTCGGCCGCCATCGCGGCTGCGCTCTACCCCCAAGCCAACGTGAGGGCGGAGTCCTTCGCCGCGACCCACCTGCCAGCCGGCCACTTCGACGCCGCCATCGGCAACGTGCCCTTCGCCGACGTGACGCTGCACGACCCGCAGTACAACCGCGGCGGGCACAGCCTGCACAACCACTTCATCCTGAAGTCACTGCACCTCGTCCGCCCCGGCGGCATGGTCGCCGTCCTGACCAGCCGCTACACGCTGGACGCCGGCAACCCCTCGGCGCGTCGGGAGATGAACGAGCTGGCCGACCTGGTCGGCGCGGTCCGCCTGCCGACGGGGGCGCACCGGCGCACCGCCGGCACCGAAGCCGTCACCGACCTGCTCATCCTGCGTCGCCGTGAGGAGGGCGTGGAGCCCCGTTCCACGCTGTGGGAGACGGTCACCCCCCGCCGCGTCGGCGACGAGGTCGTCCGGATCAACAACTACTTCGAGGAGCACCCGGAGCACATCCTCGGTGAGCTCGAGGTGGGGCACGGGATGCACAACAGCGCGACCCTCCATGTCCGGCTGCCCCTGGAGCAGCTCCACGATCGGCTCGCGTACTCGCTGGGCATCATCAGCCGGGACGTGGCCTGGGACGAGCTGAAGATGACGCCACGCAGCGCGGTCGTCGCACGCGAGGCCCCGGCGCGGGTGGCTGAGGTGGGGGAGGGCCACTGGGACGGCCACATCGACGTCGACGACCGCACCGGGGACTTCACCATCTTGCAGACCGGCGTGCACGAGCCGATGGAGGTCCCGCGGTCGCAGGCACCCGAGCTGAGGGCGCTGCTCGGGCTGCGCGACGCCGCCCGCACGCTGCTGACGGCCGAGGCCGAGACGCTGGACGACAGCGAGGACCTGGAACGGCTGCGCAGCGGCCTGCGTCGTGACTACGACGCCTACGTCGCCCGCTACGGCCCCATCAACCGCTTCACCCTGCGCAGCACCGGCCGCGTGGACCCCGACACCGGCGAGCCCCGCACCGCCCGAGTCGCCCCGCGCGTGATGGCGACCTTCCGCCGCGACCCGTTCGCCCCGTTGGTGTTCGCGCTGGAGAACTTCGACGAGGCCAGCCAGAGCGCCACGCCGGCGACCATCATGTCCCAGCGCGTCGTCGTCCCCCGAGCACCGCGACTGGGCGCCGACACCCCCGAAGACGCCCTGGCGATCACGCTGGACACCCTCGGCCGGGTAGAGCTGGCCGAGGTCGCACGCCTCCTCGGGGTGGACGAGGACGAGGCGCGGCAGCAACTGGGCACCCTCGTCTACGAGGACCCGGAGACCAACCGCCTCGTGCCCCGAGCCGAGTACCTCTCCGGCAACGTGCGGACCAAGCTCGACGCAGCGGAGGCCGCAGCTGAGCAGGATCCCCGCTGGATGGGCAACGTCGAGGCCCTGCGCGAGGTCCTGCCGGCCCCGCTGGGCGCCGATGACATCGAAGCCCGCCTGGGCGCGGTGTGGGTCAGTGCCGAGGACCACCAGGAGTTCGTGCGTGAGCTCCTGGACGATCCTCGCGCCCTCGTCGAGCACCCCGGCGGAGCGATCTGGGGAGTCCGCGCGGCCAGTCACTCCCTCAAGGCCACCAGCGAGTGGGGCACCCAGCGGATGCCCGCCGGCGCCATCATCCAGGCGACGCTGGAGCAGCGGCCGGTCCAGGTCACCGACGAGGTGGAGGGCAAGCGGTACCTCAACCCCGACGCCACCGCCGCCGCGCAGGAGAAGGCACAGGCGATCCAGGAGCGGTTCGCGGAGTGGGTCTGGGAAGACCCCGACCGGGCCCGGCGGCTCGTGGACAACTACAACCGGACGTTCAACAGCCTCGTCCTGCGTGACTACACCGTCGAAGGGGAGCGGCTGACCCTGCCGGGGCTGTCGATGACCCTCACCCCCCGTCCCCACCAGCGCACCGCCGTGGCGCGGATGCTGTCCGAGCCCGCAGTCGGCCTCTTCCACGAGGTCGGGGCGGGCAAGACGTTGGAGATGGTCATGGGCGCGATGGAGCTGCGCCGTCTCGGCATGGCCCGCAAGCCCGCCCTCGTCATCCCGAATCACATGTTGGAGCAGTTCAGTCGCGAGTGGCTGCAGGCGTACCCGCAGGCGCGGCTCCTCGCTGCCAGCAGCGAGGACCTGGCCGGCGACAAGCGCCGCCAGTTCGTCGCACGGGTCGCCACCGGTGACTGGGATGCCGTCATCCTCACCCGTACCGCGTTCCAGCGCCTGCCCGTCTCTCCGCAGGCCGAGGCCGACTACATGCAGCAGGAGACCGCGCAGATCCGCGCCATGCTCGAACGGTCCGAGGGCGGGGACCGGCTGACCGTGAAGCGGCTGGAGAAGATGGTCGCCGCCGCTGAACAGCGCCTCGAAGCCCGCCTGGACTCCCCGGACGATCCCGGCATCACCTTCGAGGCCACCGGCATCGACTACCTCATCATCGACGAGGCTCACGAGTACAAGAACCTCATGACCGTCTCGAACATCCGAGACGCCGCCATCGCAGGCTCCCAGCGAGCCAGTGACCTGCACATGAAGCTGGAGCTGCTGCGCCGCACCCATGGCGACCGGGTCGTCACCGCGGCCACGGCCACACCTATCGCCAACAGCATCACCGAGGCGCACGTCATGTGCCGCTACCTGCGCCCAGACCTGCTCGAAGCAGCCGGCGTCGACGCCTTCGACTCCTGGGCGGCCACCTTCGGGCAGACCGTCACCGAGATCGAGCTGGCACCCACGGGAGGCGGCTCCTACCGACAGCAGACCCGCTTCGCCAAGTTCCAGAACGTCCCAGAGATGCTCAGGATGTGGCACGTCTTCGCCGACGTGAAGACCGCCGAGGACCTCAAGCTGCCCACGCCGGAGCTCACCGTCCGCGCCGACGGGCAGCGCCAGCCCCGCACGGTCGCTCTCGAACCCAGCGACGCACTGCGCGACTACGTGCAGGACCTGGGCCGGCGGGCCGAGCTCGTGCGCAGCCGGGCCGTCGAGCCCGACGTGGACAACATGCTGAAGATCAGCACCGATGGGCGCAAGGCCGCCCTCGACATGCGGATGGTCGACCCCACCATGCCCGTCGGTGCTACGAAGCTCAGTGCCGCCGCAGACACCATCGCCGACATCTGGGCTCAGCACCGCGAGACCCTCTACCGCGACGGCAGCGGGGAGCTGTCACCGCGTCCGGGGGCGCTGCAGATCGTCTTCTGCGACCTGGGCACACCGACCGGCGCCGGCTGGAGCGCCTACGACGAGCTGCGCAAGCAGCTCGTCAAGCGCGGGATGCCTGCCGAGCAGGTCCGCTTCATCCACGAGGCGAAGAACGACTCCGAGAAGGGCCGGCTGTTCGCCGCCTGCCGTTCCGGCGAGGTCGCCGTCATCGTCGGCTCCACGCAGAAGATGGGCGTCGGCACGAACATCCAGGCCCGCGCCGTCGCGCTGCATCACCTGGACTGCCCCTGGCGACCGGCTGACCTGCAGCAGCGCGACGGGCGCATCCTGCGACAGGGCAACCAGAACCCTGAGATCAGCATCTACCGCTGGGTCACCGAAGGCAGCTTCGATGCCTACTCCTGGCAGACAGTGGAGCGGAAGGCCCGCTTCATCGCCCAGGTCATGCGCGGGCGCCTCGACGTACGAGAGATGGACGACGTGGGCGACAACGCCCTCTCCTTCGCCGAGGTCAAGGCCCTCGCCAGCGGTGACCCCCTCGTCATGGAGAAGGCCAGTGCCGACGCGGAGCTCACCAAGTTCGAGCGGCTCCTGCGGGCACATGGACGCAACGAGGCCGCGCTACGGCGCACCATCACCATCGCCGAGGACGTCGTCCATGCCGCCGGGCCGGACTTGCCTCGGCTGCTCGCAGCTGAGACGGCTCGGACGTCGACGACAGGCGACGCCTTCCAGGTCGAGCTGCTCGGGAAGCACTACGACTCCCGCACGGACGCCGCAGCAGCTCTGCGGACGTGGGTGAAGGAACACGAGGTGGACATCATCAGCCGCGGTCGCTGGCAGCGGTACGAGCTCGGCGAGGTGGCCTCCCTCGGAGGCCACGTCATCACTGCCGCCGCCGTCCCCTGGATGGGACGCGAGGGCCGATGCCAGTTCCAACTGCGCGGTGTCCCCCGCATCGGCACCACCGTCGACATGGACGGGCTCCTGGCGGAAGGCATCGGCACCGTCCGGCGCCTGGAGAACCTCGTCCAAGAGATCCCCGCCGCCATCACCAGGGTCGAGCACGAACGAGACCGAGCCCTCGCTGACATCGACCAGGCACGGCTCGCACTGAGCCGGCCCTTCAAGTACGACGAGCAGCTCACCGCCGCCCGCCAGCGAGTCGCTGACATCGCCGCGCAGATGTCCCCCGACAAGGCGCCGGCGCCGGGACCGGATGCAGTCGAGGCGCCCGAAGACGCAACAGCTCCCGCCGTCGTGAGCCCGCCCGAACACGCCGAAGTGGAGACGAGCATCGAGCGACCAGCGCCCGAGCCGGCCGCCTGGGGAAGCGTCACCGCCGCCCATCACGCAGCTCGTCAGGCGACCGCACCGCCCACGCACCCACGGTCGCCCGCTCTCGGGCCAGCCCCCGGTAGTGGCCGCGCCATGTGAGTGACCCGCGCCAGCACGACGGAGGCGACGCCCCTACATCAGGGGCGTCGCCTCCGTCGTGCTCAGGCCGTCTGGCTCAGAGTGACCGGCTCAGCATCGGCTCCCGACGCCGGAGGGGTCACCTCGGGACCGGAGTCGTCACCGGAACTACGAGGTCGAGGTGCGCCCCGACGCGACCGGCGCCCAGCCGGCGCGTCGTGCCCCAGCTCCAACAGCGCCGCAGCAGACCAGCCCGCCGCCAGTGCCGCCGCGTACGCCTCCTCGTAGGACGTGGCCGCGACCGACGCCCGATCAGCTGCAGCGGCCACCATCTCCTCGGCTTCGCGCTGAGCGCGGGCCACATGCTCCGCTGCCCGCTCCTGAACGGTGCCGACGTCTTCGTTGGCCGCCGTCCGGCTGGCAGCAGCAGCCGCGAGCTCCCCAGCCGCCCCGATCATCGTCCGTTGGAGCAGCGCCTTCGCGGCCTTCTCGGCGGCGCGGCGTGCTTCGCGCAGATCGCCCATGTTCCCTCCTCTGCGCATCGCCTGCTGGCACAGCCGATCCGCACGATCCCAACCCGACCGCAGTCGGGGGCGCCCCGAACGGGGCTGCTGCCACCCCATCACGAGTCCGCGCCTGCGGGGAGGTCCCACACGAAGGCGACGTCGTGCGGCTACCCGCCGACCCCGCCCTCCAGGCGTTCCTCGTCGTGATGAGCCGCCGTGGTGCTTCTCCTGGCCCCACGGTGCGCCCGAAGGCGCACACCCCGCGGCAGCGGGGTGCACATCCCAGTGCGTGACCGCACTATTGAACCGCACGCCTCTGAGGAGGAGCAAGATATGGTTTTTGTACCAAAAACCGTGGACATCGGCTGGCGCCGCTGTCAGGCTGCTGTCACGTACCTCCTCCTGCCCGTGCGCGGGCGATGCGGAGGTACGTGCGACCGGGCGCGGTCGGAGGCAGCCAAAGAGCAGCGGTGGGCGCGGAACTCTTGAGGGGGCGGAGGGGGATGACGCAGCAGCCGGACGACGCTGACGCGGCTTCCCCGGCCGGCGCCCAGGTGGAAGCAGATGACGCGGCCTCGCGCGCACCTGGCGAGACGGCCGACGCGGTGTCGCGTCGAAGGCGCAACACCGGGGCGCAGAACCGGAGCTTGCGGCGCGGGCAGCGCCGGCATCGCCTGGCACCCACGTTCGATGACGAGGAGTTCGCCGTGCTCGCCGAAGCGGCACAACGCGCGGGCCTGACACCCACGGGCTACATCGCGGAGTCAGCACTGGCTGCCGCGCGGGCGACGGCCCCGCCGACTGTCGGGCCGCAGCGGCAACTGCTTCTGGAACTGATGGAGACGCGCACGCAGCTCGTCCGCTTCGCCACGAACGTGAACCAGGCCGTCGCGGCACTCAACGCCACGGGCACCGCGCCGGCCTGGTTGGAGCAGGCGGTCGCCATCACGCGCCGGGCCGTTGTGCGCGTGGACGAGGCCACCGCCGCCGTTCAGCGAGGGGGACGGTCGTGATCGCCAAGGTGATGCGGGGGGAGAAGGTCGGGGGACTGCTGCGGTACCTCTACGGTCCGGGTCGCGCGAACGAGCACACCAACCCGCACCTGATTGCAGGATTCGATGACCCCACCGCCCTGGAGGTGCCGGTCACCGAACGCGGAGAGCGGGACTTCCGGTCGCTGATCGCGGCGCTTGAGGCACCGCTGACCGCCGCAGGAGTGGGGCCGGACAAGAAGCCCGTCTACCACCTGATCGTGTCCGCAGCGAAGGCGAACGAAGCTCTCGGGCAGCCGGCCGATCGCCGCCTGAGCGACGCAGAATGGCGCGAGGTCTGCGAGGACCTCATGGACCGAACCGACCTCGCCCCGACAGGGGACGACGCGGCCCGGCCGGCCCCAGTGAGGTGGATCGCGGTCCGCCACGACGACGCCCACGTGCACCTGGTCGCGACCCTGGCCCGCGAGGACGGCACCCGCGCCTGGCCCAAGAACGACTTCTATCGATTGCGTGAGGGGTGCCGCGCGGCCGAGGCCAAGTACGGCCTCGCGAGCACGGCGCCTGCGGACCGCACCGCACCGAAGCGGGCGACCCGAGCGGAGACGGAGAAGGCTCAGCGCACCGGACAGCGCGAGCCACACCGCGTCACCCTCGCCCAGGAGGTGCGATCGGCTGCGGCCACCGCCAGCAACCTCGACGGCTTCTTCGACCAGTTGGCCGACGCAGGAATCATGGTCCGGCGCCGCTACTCCACCCGCGAAGCTGGGCAGATCACCGGCTACTCCGTCGCGATGCCGACCATCCTCGAAGGCGGCGACCCCATCTGGTTCTCCGGCGGCAAGCTGTCCTCCGACCTCACGCTGCCCAAGATCAGCGCCCGCTTTGAGATGGATCGAGTCGGCGACAAGACCGCCGCAGAAGCCCCTGGACGGCGAGCCAACGCGAGGACCGGCGCGGACAAGGGCCGCGCACACCGCGTCAGCCCGGAGGAGCGGGAGCGGATCTGGGCGCGAGTCCACGAGGCGACGGCGCACGCCACGGAGACGATCAGCACCCACGGCACCAGCGACCCCCGCCAGGCAGCCGACGCAGCTTGGGCGGCGGCCGACTTCCTCAGCGCCGCAGCCGAGGTCCTCGAAGGCCGACGCGGCGGACCGCTGACCGACGCGGCGGGCAGCTACCTCCGCGCCGCGAAGGAGGTGTGGGGGCGCACACCGCCGCCCAGTTCGGCTGGACGAGGGCTGCGAGAGGCCGCGTCGTGGATGACCCTCGCGCGAGCCTTCTCCCGCTCCAACATGGCGCCGATGCTGCAGGCCCTGGCGCAGATGGCCGTCCTTTCCGACGCACTCGTGCGGCTGCGGGAGGAGCAGGACCGAGCCCACCAGGCCGCAGCCGCCCGACGTGCAGCCGAGCAGCTCCGCGCAACCGTCGGCCACTACGGCGGCGTGCTTACCGCGAACCCACCCAGCGAGGGCGACGCCTTTCGTCGCACCGAGGTGGGGGACGAGCAGGCCACCGGTGTCACGCAGGCGCAGGCTCGGGATCGAGCCCGACGCGCCACGAGCGGAAGCACCCAGGACAGCCGGCCAGCGTTCGGGGTGCCGAACCGACCGGCCGCATCGCCGCCTCCAGCGGCACCACCGACCCGCCGGGGAGGACCCCGGCGCTAAGACCATGACCACCGCTGTGCCAGCAGCATCGGTCAGGAGATAAGGGAGCACGCCCTGATGAACGAGCGAGACGAAGTCGACGAGGTCCGCGAGGAACTCGGACAGAAGACACAGCAGTACGTCACGATGGCGATGATGGCGGCCGAGGCCATCATGCAGATCGCTGCGCTGAAGGCACGGGAGGCCGCAGCCCGCGACGAGCAGGCAGCGGCAGCCGCCCGCGCCGAAGTGCGCGCACGCTACAACGCCGACCGCATGAAGTGGCAGCCGCTGTTCGACCAGGAGCAGCGGCAGAAGATGACCGTCGTGGACGCCGGCATGGCATGGGCCGTCGCCCAAGGGTGGCGCGGTGACCTCGACGCCGACCGCGCCAGCGACAGCGCCGAGGACCTGCTGCGCGAACTACGGCCAGACGTCATGGCCCGCTACGACGAGCTGCGAGCCAGCGGCCAGAGCCCGATCGACGCGATGCGCGAGGTCGCGCCCCTCTTTGACGCGCCGCCTGTGCGGACCGGCGAGGCGGCGCCCGCCCGCAGCGAACTCGGCGTCGCCGACTGGTCGGACCGCGAGGCCGGTGCGCAGCTCGTCCCCATGGGCCCCTACGTCGGTGACGGCATCGACTACGACCAGGACGTGGACCAGGTCGCCTTCGCCATCGACGAGCAGATCTTCGGCCCGCAGGACAACGACCTGCTGGAGCCCGGCGAGGAGCCGGCCGCGTCCCGCCCGACGACCGCCGGCGCAGGAGCCGAGGCGGCAGGGGAGGCGCCGGTCGTGACGGCTGGCGAGACGGTGAGTGGGAGCCGCTCCCCGCACCCCGCCACCGCCCTCGTCGCGGAGGGCAGCCCCGTTCCGCTGGAGAGCACCACCAAGAACGCGGCAACCGCCGCCGCCAGCAAGGCCGTCGGATCTGGCGGCCAGCAGGCGTCGAAGGTCTACACCATCACCACCGTGGCAGCCCCGAGGAGTGCGCGATGAGCGAGCAGCAGAGCGTTCCCAGCCGCGAGCTGCCCGCGCCGACTGCGGCACCGCGCACCTCTCGTCCCAGCGGTGCCCCGCTCGACATCAGCGTCGTGCTGGCGGACATGCAGGACCAGATCGACGACCTCGCCGCCGTCGTCCGCAGCCAGCAGGAGGTCATCGAGGCCCTGCGCCGACAGGTAGGGCCGCGCTGATGGCCGGCTACTCGCGGCCACTCACCGCGGAGGATCGGGCGAAGCGAGATGCAGCGCGGCAGGACAAGGTGCAGCAGCTGCAGCGGGTCGTCGCGCAGCAGAAGGCCGCGCTGCGACAGGGCAGGGGTGCGGACTGGGCGGGCTGGCTGCGGCAGGCGGCGCGGTTCCACGCCTACTCCCTCGACAACGTCCACCTCATCCAGGCCCAGCGTCCGGCCAGCACCCTGCTCGCAGGCTACGAGGCGTGGCAGGCGCTGGGCCGCCAAGTCGTCAAGGGTGAGAAGGGAGTCCAGCTCCTCGGTCCCCCCGCCGCATCCGGCGTGACGGCACCGCGCCTGGCCTACCTCTGGGACGTGAGCCAGACCAGCGGTGAGCCGCTGCCCCCCGCGCATCGACCGCCAGAACGGAGGCCGGACCGCATCCAGCTCATCGAGCGGCTCATCGCCGCGAGGCAGGATGAGCTCGCTCGAATCCGGCAGTCCCTGGAGGACGGAACCAGCGCACCCTCGCTTGACGACGGAGTACCGGAAGACCTTTACAGGCTCGTCCGGGAGTCCGCCCAGGTGTGCGCCTTCGCGGCGCACGGCCTGGACCGCGACGAGTACGACTTCCCAGACGTGGCGACGTGGGCGGGCACCTCCGACGACGGGCACTACATGCTCGACGTGGTCGCCACGGCGGTCCTGTCGCAGACCCGTGAGCTGGTCGCCGCCATGCACGCGGCCGACCCCGGCATGGCGCCGCGCGGGGGAGTGGTGACGACCGTCGCGCAGCGAAGCCAAGCGCCCGGCCCAAATGCCGCAACACTCGACGTCGCAGCTCGCGCGGCGGCGGGTGCGCAGCGCACGGCATCACTGCGGCAGCGAGCCGAAGGAGCCGCAGCCAGGACGCGGCCAGGAGTCAACGACAGCCAGGTCGCTGCCGCACCGCAGCAGCTCCTGGCCATCAACGCCCTGGCGGCCAGCTTCTTCCGCCAGCAGCTCAAGGCACACGAGGGACCGCGTGGATACCTGACCGGCCACGGCAGTTGGAACGCGCCAGGCTTCCAGGGGCGAGGCTTCACCGAGGCGACCATCGCTCGGTTCGGAGTCGGATACGCGCCGGCCGGATGGACACAGCTCACGGAGCACCTGCGCTCACGTGGCTACCGTGACGAGGAGCTCGTGGCCGCCGGCGTCGCCGTTCCCAGCCGCCGCGGGGGAGTGGTCGACCTGTTCCGCGACCGCATCATGTTCCCCGTCCGGCGAGTCGAGGACGAGGCGGTCATCGCCTTCATCGGACGCGCCGCCCCCCGTGCTGGGGACGACGTGCCGAAGTACATCAACAGCCCCGACACCGCCCTCTACACCAAGGGGGAGCACCTCTTCGGCCTCTCCGAGGGGCGCAGCCACTTGGACCGAGGTGCCTACCCCGTCTTGGTCGAAGGGCCCATGGACGCGATGGCCGTCTCCAACGCCGGCGACGGCCTGTGGGTGGGTGTGGCGCCAGGGGGGACCTCCCTGACCAGCGCTCAAGTCGAGGCCCTGACCAAGTGCGTCGACGTCACCAAGAGGTACCCCATCGCCGCGTTCGACGACGATGCCGCAGGACGTAAGGCAGCCATCGCCGCCTTCGAGGTGCTGCGCGTCCACGACGTCCAGGCCATGCGAGCCGAACTGCCGGAGGGCAGCGACCCCGCCGACGTCCTAGAACGCTACGGCTTCGGAATGCTGGCGGTGGCTTTGACGGGGGCTGACGATCGACCGCTGGCCGACTGGGTGGTCGATGCCCAGATCGAGCCCTGGGCAGGACGCCTGGACGAGGTGCTGGCCAGCCACAACGCGGCCAAGGCTGCCGCCGAGGTGATCTCGACCCTGCCTCGCGAGCAGGTCTGGCGACAGACCAACCGGGTCGCCCAGCGGCTGCATCAGCCCCAGCAGTACGTCATCGGGTTGGTCGGAGACGCCCTGGCCGACCGCGACAACGCGCGAACCGGAGGTGGTGCCAGCGCGCGAGTCGCGGCCCGCGACCGCGGCGACGACCTGGAGCGTGGCCAGCTAGGCGACGCTTTCGACGCCGTCGCAATCAGTCCAGCGGTCGCGGGGACCCCACCTCGCCAGAGCGAGCCCATCCCGGCACCATCATCGGCTGCTGAACTCGCCGCACGAGGGCAACTGCCTCTCGCCGGCTCCCGACGTGCAAGCGCCGCCGACCCGCATCATCCACCCACTCAGCACGCCGCTCCGCCTCTCGCGCAGCCGGCTCGCAGTCGCTGACATGACACGTGAGGGCTCCTGCTCACCTCGAGCAGGAGCCCTCACGCATCACTCGGCACCACAGCGACGTGCCAGGCCCACAAAGCTCCGCGTCACCCCAAGCCCGTCCCACGGACGGGTGCGACCTGCACATCGGCCAGGCCGAGAAGGCTCTCGCCACCCACGACCTCAGCCGGCGTCCACGCACCCGCCGGCGCACCCTCTAGCACCTGTCCGACGACGGCCGCAGTCCACGTCCATGCCGCCTCGCCGAGGTCCTGCACCGTCAGCAGCGCCGAAGACCCCTCGCCCTCGACGTCGACGACCTCCACGTAGGTCCGGCCCTGACCAGAGGCACCTCGGCCCGGCAGCGGCTTTCGCGGGTCAGGCACGTACGCGCTGGCGTCCGCACCCGTCGCCCTCCACGCTGCAGCCAAGTCCCCCATTGGGGCCCGCAGCACCGGCAGGTCGATGCCGCCGATGCTGAACGTCGTCGCCCCGCTGCCCAACGGCTCGCGAACCAGAGCCCCGCCGACGTACCGGGCGCTCTGGTAGCGCATCAGCTCCGCCTTCGACGCCTCGACACCGGCGGTGCCGCTGCCACCTACAGCAAGTACAACCGTCCGCACCTCAGCGATCGGTCGAGCGGCCTGCTTCGCCAGGCGCCGCACCAAGCACTCCGTCGCTACGACACCGAAGCCAGCGCCCGTGACGAGGCAGACCTCAGCCACCGCCGCCTCCTCTGCCCTCGCTAGCAGGGCCTCCACAGCAGGGAGCTCGTTCGCAAGGTCGACGTACGACACGCCCTCGGCAATGCAGGCGTCGATCACCTCAGGCGCCAGCGTCGTGAAGGGGCCAACTGCGTTCACGACAACCCGATGACCCCGCACGATGCTGCGCACATCCATGCCAGAGCTAAGCTCCACCAGCACACTGCGGACTGCTTGGGGGGTCTTCGCTGAGACCCGAGCTAGCCCCTCTGAGTCCCGAGCAGCAAGTGTCAGGGAGTGTCCCTCAGCCATGAGCCGGGCAGTCACCTGGCCGCCGGCCCGTCCGGTGGCACCCAGAACCAGCACGTCAGGCATGGGGGTCCTCTCGATCATCATGGGGGCAGGCTTCGGTCACCATGCCAGGTCTTCGGTGCGCAGTGGCGGGGGGCCTCGAAGCTCTCCCGATTCCCTGGAATCGGGACGCACACCGACCCATGCAGAGGGTTGGCCATCAAGGCAGTACCACCACGTGCACATACGTTAAGTTGACCCCCTGTGACCCTCGGCTCCGGCTCAGTGGCGGATGAACAAGGCGACGGCGCCTCGGATGCGGCTGAGATTGCCAGTCCAGTACAAGATGGACGACCCGCCCGCGTGTCCGCCATGACGAGAAGGCTGGCCACGCCCAAGGTCGTGATCCCCCTCACGCTCTTCGTGGCGGCCGTCGTGACCGTGCTTGCGGCTCTGCCCGCGGGGAAGCACAAGAACCTGGACGTGTGGGACTACGTCGGCACGGGCTTCACCCTCGCCGGAACGATCCTCGCAGTCGCCATCTACCTCATCTCGGCCGGCGAGACAAGGAAGCTGCTAGGCACGATTAAGGATCTTGTTAAAGAAACCAGCGAGCTGAAGCAAAGGACTGAGGAGCTCGGGGGAGAGGTCGCCAGTCACTCTGAGCACATCGTGTCTCTCAAGGACGAACTTGAGGATTTCGGCCCGTCCCGCGACTCCGACTTCGTTGGGACAATCTACCGTCCTTCTGATTGGGAAATGAAACTCTTCGAAGGATCCGACCCGGAGTCCATGTCGGACGAGGACTGGGGCACGATCCCACCCGAAGGCATCATGCCCGAGGTAGGCGACGGCAACGTTGATCCAGAGTCGCACGACCACAGGCCGAAGCTAGTTCCGGGAAAGGGGAAGGAGTATTGGGACGCTCTTGCAGTTGTGTTGGTCGCTGCCTTCGATCCGAATGAGAGTAAGAACGAGAACTCGCCAGAGGTTTCGTTGCAGTCGTTCCAGAAGCAGCAGGGTCGGGGCAACTTCCGGTGGATTGCTAGGTTTAGCGACGGTTCCGCCTACTCGGTCTATAGGGGCGGGCGGGCAAGGCGGGGGGACTATACAGTCACTCACTTGGAAGGGCCGCTGCCAAAGGTTGTTCAAGCAGCGGGCGGGATGACTGATAGGTCTCGCCCAGAGATTGGCGTGGTCAATCGCAGATGGAAAATCAGAAGCTCTACGCCTGGGAGCTGGCTCGTGGCGTTTGAGGATGTCTAAGCTGCTTGCCGGCGAGAGATTTCGTCAGTTGCGCATGACGTAGAGGATGGTGTGCCCGTCGGGAAGCTTTTCCCGCACGGTGGTCACCGCATCCCAGGAGTCGGCTGTGGCGATGGTCTCCCTGTGCACTTCGGAGGTCTGAGGGTCCCGGTAGGCGATGGTCCACTGCATGGGCCCATTCTCGGGCACCGCGAGAAGCTGCCCGAGACGATGCCACGGGGACCGTCAGGCGAACGGCGGCAGGAGCAGTGGCACTGTGACGTGATCTACGTGGACGTTCGGGTGCAGCCACTGAACCGGCCGACCGGTGGACGAGAGCGTCGGGGTCAGGAGCTCCCCGCGCGCCGCGCACAGGTGAGGCCAGGCGTCCAGGGTGGCGGTGTCCATTGCGCCAGGCTGCCGGATGCCGCTCCAACGAGACTTTGGCCGTCCACAGCCCGTGCGTTCCGACCAGGGGCGGCGGTCCGTTAAGACCGTCGCGGCCTGTCAGAAGCCGAGCACGGTGGCGGCGTTGTCGATCCAGGCTTGGTCGATGCGGATGTAGGTGCCGACGCTGGCGAGGGAGGAGTGGCGGGTCTGGCGGGCGATGGCGCGGTCGCTGGCTCCGCGCAGGTGGGCGTAGGTGACGAAGCCTGCGCGGAGGCTGTGAGCGGAGTAGGTGTCAGGGTGGTCGATGCCTGCGCGGGCCACGGCCTGCTGCACGAGAGCGTTGACTGACTCCGGGTGCAGTCCGCCCAGACGGACGGTGTTGCTCTTCGTGACGCCGCGGAACACGTGGCCGTCGTGGATGCCTGCCAGGTGCAGCCAGTGCTGCAGAGCGGTGACGGCGCAGCGGTCGGGGTTTGCGGCGCGGGGTAGAACCACCAGCTCGTGAGTTTCGCCGGTCTGGTTGGTCTTGGACCGGGGGAGGGTGAGGACGAGGCCGTTGTCGTGGGCCTCGATGTCGGCGACGGTGAGGGCGGCGAGCTCGCTGCGGCGCATGGCCCCGACGAAGCCGACGAGGAGCATGGCGCGGTCGCGGGCGCCGGCGAGGTCGGGCTCGTTGGGTCGTCCTGGGGTCTTCCAGACCTTCGTGATGGGGCAGGCGTCGAGGACGTCGAACAGCTCCGGCGGCTTGAGGGGAGAGGCTTGCTGTGGGGCGGCGCCGTGCGTGCGTCGGATGCCTTCCCAGACGCTGATGACACGGGGGTGCGTGGTGGGGTCGGTCAGGCCCTGCATCCGGTGGGCGAACTTCAACGCCGACAGCCGCCGGCTCATGGTGCCCACCTTGGCGCCAGAGCGCGCGAGGCCGGTGAGGTAGCCGGTGATGGTCGATGGCGCTGCGGGCAGCGGGACGCAGGAGTGGTCGGCGCACCAGGCGGTGAACTCTCGCCAGTCGGAGCGGTAGCCGCGCATGGTGTTCGCCGCCCGTGCGGCCTCGACGTAGCGAGCCTCGTCCTCAGATAGTGGAACGTCGTCCAACAGGGCGGCGACATCCGATTTCCAAGCAATCGCGACCGTCGAGGACTCTGGGGGCGGCTCTTTCGATAGGCCGGGTTCGTCGAGCATCACGTGCGGTCCCGAGCCATGAGGCGATCGCTCAGCTCAACCGTCGCCAGGTACCACCAGAAGACCCAGTCCAGGAACTCCTCCCCATAGTCGCGAAGCTGCTGTGGATTGCTGTGTCGCAAGTCGTACCTGTTGGCGATCTCGAACAGGGCGCCCTCGTCCCTTGCGTGCAGCTTGTCCCTCAGTAGCGGTCGGCGGTCTTCGAGGATGCGGGCGAGGGCGACGATGGCGCTGACCTTGGCCGCGCGATCGGCGTCACGATCGCGGAACATGGCGACAGCGTGCGCGACCGTGTTCTGATCAGTGGCAGAGGGGGTGGCGAGCACAGTCGAGACGAGGGCGTCACGGTCATCGCCGACGATGCGTACAAGGCGACCGACGTCCTCGCCGTCTTCGGCCAGGCGCAGATCGAAAGACCAACGATTCAACAGGGAGTTGATGCGGGTTCGATAGAGAGCTTGGCCAGGCTGCGCGGCGAAGCGGGAGTAGTGCCAGCCGCAGTCAGCGTAGTCGTGGTAGGTCCGGTGCCGTGGACGAGCGATGAGATCGCCGATGGCCTCGATCAGCGAGTAGAACAGGTCTTCGTCCCAGGCATCCGGCTGCAGAGGCCACAGGTTGGGGACGTCGAGCATCTGATCGAGTCGATCGCTCAGTAGCTGATGGTCGTCTAGCCTTGCATCCACGCAGGGGGATGGGACGGCGTTGTCAAGGTAGCCACGTTCGCGGAAGTTGTGCACCTCGCGGACCCATGCAGCCTTGAGTCGATCTAGGCGCTGCTCGGGTGACAGCGCCGACGACTCGGGGACTCGCCTCTGTCGCTGTGCCCAGTAGGGCCGAGGCTCCAGACGTTCTGGCAACTCGTCTAGCTGGCTAAGGAGGGTACGCAAAAAGCCAAGATGCGCCTCGTCGGGCGCAGTCCACTCGTCATTGGTGCTGAGGATATCCAGCGTGCTGGCTGGCTCGGGGTCGCTGAAGGCTTCCTCTAGTAACCACCGTGCCTCGACCCGCGACGACGTCGAGTGAGACAACACCCAGCGAAGCTCGGTCCTGAACGCCTCGCGGGCCCAGGTCAAGGTGTAGGACGGACCGCCGATGCCGTACTGCTCCATGGTGGCAGCATAGAGGTCTCAATCTGGGATTCCGTGCATTATCCCGCCCTCTATCAGGCGGGATAATGAGACTCAGCGTGTGGCTCGCGAGTGATCTCCTCGCCTCCTTGCCACGTGTGCGGAGGTGCGTCGCCGGCGCGGAAGCCGTGGCGTGCGTACCAGCGCGCGAGGCGCGGGATGCGGGTCTCGTAGTCATCGAAGCCAGGGCCGGGGTACATCTGGCCGACGATCTCTGCGTCCACGGCGTCAGCGAAGCGGCACAGATGCACCAGCACCGCCGTGCCCAGGCCCAGACTGGTCAGATTTCCGGGGACGACGATGTCGTGCAGTGTGATTTGCCGGCGTGCCTCGGGGTCCAGTCGCTTCCAGCGACGCATCTCCTCCACGTTGTCGGTGACGTAGAGCGTTACCGGTGGCAGCCCTCGCTCAATGTCCCTGACGGACTCCGGCAGTGGGCGGGCGTGGCCGGGGAGGTGCTCCAGCAGGGCCAGGCGTCGGTACCGGTCCTCGACTGCGCCGGCCAGGTCACGGACGAGGCCCTCCACACGGGTCTCGGCGCTGCGGTCGCCGTTGTGGGCGGCCAGGCGGAGGTCGGGCAGGTGCTTGAGGAGCTGATCGACGGTCGCTTCGGCGTGGTCGCTGTTCAGCCAGCCGAGAAGAGACGTGAGGGTGTTCTCAAGGTAGAAGTCTTGGGCGCTGCTGAAGACGCCCCACATGCCAGGGGTGCTCCCTACGCCGTGAGCGCCGAACTGCTGTCGGAGGGCGCGGGCCCTGGTGAGGGCGAAGCCCCGCTGATCGGCCAGCTCCGCCGCACGCGGTCGCTGGGTCCAGCGCCACCATGCTGGAGCAGTAGCGATCTCGGTATGAGCCGCTTCCGCCTCCGCGGCCTCGTCCAGTGCTTGTCGGTGACTCTCGATGACGCCGCGAGGATCGCGTCGAACAGTGAGGGCAGGGGCCCACTCCGCCCCAATGTGGCCCACCGTCGGGATGTCCCAGCTCATCGCCACTCCCCCTGCCTGTGCGGTGTTGCTTCCTCGACGGGTCCTGGTGCGGCAAGGCCCATCATCGGTGACCTGCTAATCACTTTCAGTGTCCTCCGGCGTCTCTAGTCCGGGCGCAAGGCGCGACGGCGTGTCGGACGTGTGTTCGAAGACGGGCGCCCTCGCAGGCCGCTGCTGGCGTGGATGGGCGGCGGTCGACGCTGCTCAAGCTGCGAGGTGGTGGCTGAACCGTGTCGCGCTGAGATCGACGTGGTCGCGCAGGCGGATCGTGACGCCGTCGCGAGTGAAGTGGTCTCCCTGTCCGGGGCCTGGGGTCCACTCCGCCCCTGCGGCGACGTCGAGCAAGGCGGGCAGGTGCGGTGCGCCGGCCTGGCGAGCTCTGGCGGCGGCGTCGTCATAGGAGCTCAGGGCTGCCACGGTCTGTCCGAGCAGTGCCAGGCCGTTGTGGATGATCCCGCGCTGGACATCGTCTCGGGTCACGGGGCCGGCGTAGACGGTCTCATCGTGAGCAGGGTCGACGGCGATGTAGCGCAGGAGGAGGTCCTTGCGGGTGGTGTTGAACTGTGCGCCCGCCGGCCAAGGGCCGTGACCGGGGTCGGTGCCGGCCATGACCTCCGCAGTGCGCCCGAGCATGGGGCTTGGATTGCGGCGGGCGACGTCGGGAAACTGTCCGATGGTGGCGTCGAGGAAGCGGTCGAGCGTCGGCAGGCGCAGCACGCAGTGACCGACGAACTGTCCATCGTCGGTGAAGTGCGGATCGTCCGTGCCGTAGGCCGTGCCGCCATGCGGGCCATGAACCTCCAAGCGGACGGGCTTGATCTCGGCGGGAACGCCTAGGGCGAGGTAGGTCACCCGTAGTGCGTGGGCTGCGTCGATGCATGCGTTGCCGGGCAGGCCGTTCGAAGCGATGTGGTCGAGGAAGATGCAGCTCGGGAGCATGGTGAGGAGATGGAGTGGCTGACCTCGTTCCAGCAGTGCGACGATCACCTCCGGGTCGCTGACCAGGGGGCGGGGCCGGTAGCTCTGCCGCTCTCGGGGCACTCGGGGTGTCGCTGTCGGATCGACCGGCTTGCGGGTCGCAGTCCGATTCGGCGCCTTCTTCTTCGTCATGGCGATCCTCCCGCTTGATGGGTGCGCTGCTGGCTGTTTGGGGCGGTGTTCCTCGATGAAGGTGGTCAGGCCGTGCGTCGGCTGAGTGGGTTGTTGCCGGGAGTCGTGCGCCCCAGTAGGACTTCGTGGGCGCGTCGGCAGTTGGCCTGGATGGTGGCTTCACCGCCGATGCGTCCATTGCGCCGGGCCCTGGTCGTCAGGGCGTACGCGAGGCAGTCATGGCTGAGGGGCTGTCCCTGCTGCTCGCGATAGGACTCAAGGGGGGCGTTGAGGCTGGCGTCGACGTCGCAGCTGAAGGCGCGTAGTCGTCGACCGCGTAGGGCTGCTGGGCTGCGCTGAATGCAGGTGCGGCACCACCAGTGGCCGGCGTCGTCGTACCCGCCGCACAGCCCGACCGACCCGTTGCAGGTGGCGCAGGGGCTGGCATTGGCGAGGGTGAAGACGTGTTCGGTCCAGGCGGTCTGACGTTCGGCACTTCCCGCCCAGCGGCGCAAGGCGGCCTGTAGAGCCTCGGAGAGCTCGTCGTAGTGCTGAACCTCCGGCGGCGGCCCTGCCTCATCGGTGCCGGTGCCGGTGCCGGGTGCTGACCATCGAGGGGGTACCCGCGGGCGCGTCGTGGGCGAAGGAACGTGAGTGGTCCCGGTGGGCCGGTCGGTCGGCTGCTGGGTGCTCACAGACGCCCTCCATAGAGCGGGGAGCGGTGGGCAGCAGCGGGGCTGATGAGCGGCGCGACGGTCAGCATCGACCCGCGCCCCACCTCGACATGATCGACATAGCCGGATCATGGCGGGTACCTCTGACACATGGGCGGCTACACGCCGTCATGGTCGTGCTTCGCGAGTGGGCTTCACAGTCGAGGCCGCCAAGTCCGGCCCCTGAGTGCCTCATGCAGGACGACCGTTCCGCGACCTCGCGCCGCCAGGTCCCGGCCAGTCGAAGCCACGGCTTCTCGCAGAGCGAGGCGATCTTCGGGGGCTTGTTCGGCGAGTACGCCGATGGCCTCGGGGTCTCCCAGCTCCCGCCAGCAGCGCCGGGCGGCGTTGATGTCTGCCTGGATCTGGTGGGCGGCTAGCCATGCCAGCAAGACAGGGTGTCGGTGCAGAGCCTCCTCTGCTCGCCAGCTCGCGGGGGCGAAGTCCATGAGCAGCTCCCCGGCCGCCAAGTCCCAGCCCTCGACGCTGGGCGGGGGGACGGCAGGGGGCCAGTTGGGTGGTCGCCATGTCCGGATGACCGGCTCATGATCGGATCGGCGCATCACTCCCCCACCTACTAGCCTTCGAACAAGTGTTCGAAGGCTAGTGGATGTACTGAGTCAGACTTTCTGGCATGCCCATGAGCCAAGATCGTTGAAGACCCGGGGTCCGCGATGAGCCGCTCCCGGCCGCGTCCCATCAGCCAGGACGTCCAGCTGTCCGTAGTGCTCGCCGTGCTGGCTGGTGAGCTGTCCATGTCCGAGGCGGCCCGCCGTCACGGGGTCGCTGCCGCCACCGTCGGTAACTGGCGCGACCGCTTCCTCGCCGCCGGCAAGGAAGGCCTCGTCCCCAAGCTGCCGGGCACCCCTGGAGTCGGGACGTCGACGGAGCGGCGCCTGCGGGCGGAGAACGAGCAGCTCAAGCTCGCCTTGGCCGAAGCGATCATCCAGGTGCGCATCCTGCAGATGGCCACCCGCCACACAGACGCCGCAGGTGCAGCGGCGGTCAATCAGGTCCCTTCAGGGACCTCGAGACCCTGAGGAGGGAGCACCAGCTCCCCGTCTTGAGGTTCGCGAAGCTGGCCGGGATCCCGGAGCGGACCTACCGGCGCCGCCTGGCCCGCTACCGCCGGCTGGGTCCTGAGCAGCCGGACCGGGGGCCGTGGCCGGCGCCGAAGGTCGACGCGATCGAGGCGCTGGCCGCGAAGTACGCCGCGGACTGGCCCGCCTGGGGCCACCGCAAGATCGCCGCCCTCATGCGCGCCGACGGGCATGCGGTGTCGACCTCGACAGTGCAGCGGGCGCTGCGCCGGCGAGGGCTGCTGCTGTCGTCGGGCTTCCGGGCCGACCGCAAGGCGTGGTCGATGGTGCGCCGACAGGTCTTCCACGACCCACCCACGCGACGGAACCGGGTCTGGCAGATGGACTTCTCCGAGTTCGAGACCCCCACCGGCGGAATCTGGCGGCTGTGCGCCGTCGTGGACTACGCCACCAAGTTCTGCCTCGCTGTCACCGTGACCACAACAAGTCGCGGCGGCGATGCGGTCGCCTGCGTCCGAGCCGCCATCGCCGCCGCTCAGCGCCAACTGTGCCTGGAGGACCTGCGCGCCGACCGCGGCAGTGTCGAGGTTCTTGACGAGGCCACCGGGGAGCTCCTGGACCGCCCCGCGCCCATCGCCTTGGTCACCGACAACGGACCCTGCTTCCGCGGCGACACCTTCGCCACCCTCTTCACCGGCCCCGACCCGCTCCTGCGGCACGTCCGCACCCGCGTGCGGTCCCCGCAGACCAACGGGGTCGTCGAGCGCTTCTTCGGCACGCTGAAGTACGAGCACCTCTACCGCGCCATCATCGACGACGGTGACGCTCTGGCCGTCGAGGTCAACCTCTTCCGCCAGACCTACAACACCCGACGTCCCCACCAGGCCCTCGGCGATCGCACCCCCCGCGACGCCTACCGCGCCACACCGAGCCCATGACGAAGCCACATCAAGATCAACGCCATCTACCGGATCTGTCGATGAGCGAGCAGTCCCCGTAGTGCTACCCGGTGGGTGTTGTCACCCGTTCGGCCGATCAGGTCGACGGGCTCAAGTGCCGAGGTAGACGTGCCGATGGATGAGCAGGACCACCCGTGACCGCTCGTCCCCGGCTCTGAGGGAGCACTCGTGAACGTCTCCGGCACCAGCGCCAGCAGCGCCCTGTGGGGAGTCAGCCCGGCTTCCTCCACCTCCCCCGCCACCTCGGCCAGCAGCAGCACGGGCGGAGACATCTACGACCAGCTCACCAGCTCGGACTGGGAGCTGATCCAAGCGGCCACCGGATGGACGAAGCCCGCTGACTTCGACGCGAGCAATCCGAACCATCTGCGTCCGCACCTGGCAGGTGACATCGCTATGGCCCGGCACACGCTGGCGCCGAATCAGGAGATCACCGGCGCATGGCTTAAGACCCAGGCGCTTCGCTACCAGCAGGCTGGACTGAGCAACCCGTTCTCCGGACCTGTGATGGAGCGTGCCCTCGCCTACTTGGATGGCAAGGGCCGCGGTACCGACATCAACCTCTGACACGGCCACACGATGGCTCCGCACTCGATCACCAAGGTCGAGTGCGGGGCCGTCGTCGTACCGGCTCACATGCACGCTCATGCCGCGGTGCGAGCGCGATGCGGTGTGGCTCGCCGTGGCCTCAGTCGATCCAGGCGACCACCGAGACCACGACGAGGCGGGTGTCCGCTTCGCCATGGCGGTGCCGTCCATACATGAGGATGTCCGGGCCTGAGCAGTTGGCTTCAGGCTGGAGGTCCTCATCGTTCAGCACGACAGCGAGCAGCCCAGGTGAGACTTGGACGCACTTGCCGAAGGTGAGCACGTAGGCGGGCCGTCCCCGCTCGGCGTGAGCGACGGCTTCGGCCGGTGTCAGCTCACGGCCTCGGGTGCGGCGCACGCCCTCGATGGTCAAGAACTGAGGGGAAAGCCCGTTGTCGGCCTGTTCGCGAAGATCTGCTCGGTCTGGTAGCTCGCGCAACAGAGCGGACAAGCTCATGTACGCAGCTTGGCCTCATGGTCGGGGAGACGTCCACACAGACATCCGCCCATGCTGCTGGTGGGGCGCGGTCAGTAGCTGAGCGGTGCGGCGCCGGGCTTCACTGTGGCGTCGTCCAGGGCGTCAAGGGCGAGGCGTGACGTCGAGGGTGAGCAGGCCGTGGTGGACCAGTGGCCCGCCCGGAGTGTCGCCCCAGGTGATCGGAGCCTTCGCCGTGAAGGTGGCCGGCGTCGGAGCCTCCAGCGTGATGGACCAGCCGTTCCACACCCCGCAACTGGCGTTCTCCGGGCAGTACAGATCCTCGGGGATGTGGGCGTAGAGGCGCCCGGCGCCGGAGCGCAGTCGCTGCGACTCAGCCTGCAGGTCGGACAGCATCGGCAACGCTTCCCCCTGTGGGCCTGCCGCACCAGTCGGTGTCCCGGCGGGCATGACTACCTGGACGTCCACCATGAACGCCTCGCACCGTGGCACGTCTACCGTCGCGGTCGGCGCCGGCGGGCTGTGTCCCTGCTCCTGTCCCCTCTCCGCGATCAGCAGCGCGTCGGGGACGGCGACCTGCGGGTCGTCGGGGGTGACGGTGGCTGCGACGGTCACCGCCCACGACACCGGCTCCTTGTCACAGTCGGCGAGCTCGAGACCAGGAGGGGCGTGGTCCTCCCACGGCGCCCACACCAAGAGCGCACCCGCGCTGAGCATGGAAGCGAAGCAGGTCACCACACGAACCCACGGCCTGGCCATGGCTTGTCCTCCCTCGCCGTCATGGCACCTTCGACGCCCAGGACGGACGTGACGCTCCCTCGATCGTCCACCCTCACGCCGACCGGCCGCTGGCTACGGCGCTGACCACCCCGACAGGCGACCCATCCAAGATCCGCATTCGCCGCGACCAGGGCGCGAGCATGACCGGCCGGTGGAGGCACGACTCTGGTGCTCTCCGGGCACACCTCCTGATGCTGCTGCCAGGATCCAGGCGTGCCGCCTGAGCCGTACCGCCCCACGGTGATCGCCATCGCGCCCGAGTACGACGAGGACGCCTACGTCTGGGACCACTCCCCAGGCGAGCCCGGCGGCGGACTCAACTCTGCCGTGCTGCTCGACCTGGGCGCCGGCTCGGACCTGCTCGCGCGGCTGCGGGCTTGGAACGCCGTCTACGCCTGCCTGCCGGGCACCGACTTCCAGTGGCGTGCCAAGCAGAGCGAGGAGGACTGGGAGCAGGAAGGGCTGCAGCTGGCCCTAGAGCTGCAGCGCCAACTGCCCGACGTCGAGGTCTACTTCGGCGCCCCCGACCCCTCGCGCCCCTCACTGCGCGAGCAACTGGGCATGCCGTCCCTGCCGCCGGAGAGGTGATTACGCCGGCGTCGACGCGCACGACCAGACGCTGGTCAGGCACGGTGCCGAGCCGGGGTGGGGGCCGGGCGAGTCAGGCGGCGCTGAGGCTGATGCGGGCACCGACGACGGAAGCGATGCCGTCGGCGTCGCGCTCGACGAGGGGCTCGACGAAGGCGAAGGTCCCATGGCTGCCGAAGCGGACCCTGACGAAGCAGGAGTCAGCGGACAGGTAGGCGCCAGTGGTGCCTACGGGCATCTGCTCGCAGGTGAGGGCCGCGGCCTTGTTCGCCTGGACGTCCATCTCGCGGGCGAGCTTGGTGGCGACCACCTTGACGGGCTCGGGGCTCTCCCAGCAGGCCACCTGGCCGTCGCCGTTGCAGATGGTGGAGTCCACCGCGCCGAAGGGCGCCTGCAGACCGCGTGCCACGTCCACCGCCTCGGCCAGGTGCTTCTGGTGGGAGTGCTCGGTCAGCGCGGGCAGCGTCGCGGACGCACCAGCTCCGACGAGGGCGAGCACCAACGGCACTGCCAGGACCGGACGCAGAAGGGCCACGCCTCGTCATCGACATTCCGTGATCGAACCTGAAGGAGTAGACCATCCGCCTCCGCCGCAGGTACGGCGCGATCCTGGGCGGCCAGCCACCCCATGACTGACTAGCTTCACGGCATGGAGGTTGTCGTCGAGGTGGGTGACTGGGAGCACCAGTGCTGCGGCTCCGTCATCGAGCGCAACGAGATCCTCGATCTCGGCTGCATCCGCTGGTCGGGGCAGGACGGCAGGGTGCGCCTCATCGAGACCCACCACCACATCGAACCCGACGTGCGCGTGCGGGGACGGGTGACCGACCTCCACGTCGTTGAGGGCGACGGTGTCACGCGGCCGATCTTGCGCATACCGAGCGGGGACGCCCTGCGAGGCGTCGACCCCCACGATGACGGCCACCTGGAAGACCCGTGGACAGGGGAAGAGCTCACCTCACGCAGCGAGAACTTCCTCGTCACCGTGCAGACCTTCGCCTGACGATCACCTCAAGCACACCAGGACGGCCGCACGTGATGCTGATGAAGCGCGGTCATGATCCGCCTAGGCGCTCTCGTCGACCGAAGAGCGATTCCCTGAGGTAAGTGCGGAAGAGTGCTGATCTGCCCTGTCAGCCTGCTGTGACGTCCATGAGAGGTCCGCCACCGATGACGCTTCACCGCCTTGTGCTGCCGCGCCTGTACTGCGTGATCATCGACGGCACCCTCGACAACGAAGCCGACACTCAACGGGTGGACGGCAACGACCAGTCCGCCGACCTGGCCGGGGAGATCCGAGACATCATCAGTCCCCAGCTCTACCCCGACCTCGCCGCCGGGGCGGACGCCGCCGACCACACGGCAGCAGCGCAGGACGAGCTGATGGGCTTGGAGCTGACGCGGGAGCACTGGAGCTTCGTGCACGCGACGCTGCGCAGCTGGGCTCCCTATAAGCAGGCGCCTGAGCACATCGAGGTGACCCGCGATCTGCTCGCGCGCATCGAGGCGCAGATGCCTCACCTTGCGTAGCTGCCCGCCGACATCCTCGAACCGGTACGGGAGGAGCCCAAGGAGCCGTCTTGAGGACCCTCGACCTCGCCGTCAGCACGGCCGACATCCGCGCTGACGCCGCGCTCAGTGCGCGGGCATGACCCGCCCAGACGCCCGCCTTGTCGATGAGCGAGGGGATCTGTGGGGACATTGTCGGCGCTGTTGAAGGCTCAGCGGCATCCCGCTGTGTCACGTGGCGGTGATCACTACGCGGGCTTGGGTGACGCCGGAAGGCGCCGCAGGCTCAGGTGCGTCGTTGGCTGTCCACGTTACGTCGAAGGTATGGACGTAGGTGCCCGGCTGGAGGTCGGTCGTCTCCAGGTGCACCTCGTTCGCGGTGCATGGCCCGCCGATCTGGCATTCCGCCTCACGCAGCACCAGCGAGCCGTCTCCGTCGGCGTTGTCGACCTCAACGGTGCCGATCGCCTCGCGGTGTACGGAGTAGTCGTCTGGGTCGGCCGGCTCTCGCGGCTCGAAGCTCACCGTCAGGGCGGTCTCACTTCCCGCAACGATGCCCTTGTGGCCACCGAGCCAGGCCACGGAGGCCTCGATGGGGACACGTTCTGCGGCGGCGCTGCCGTCGCTGTCGATGAGGTCCACGCTCGCTGAGAGGTCGAGCCGTCCCTCCGGGGGGTGGGGCCTCGGGCTCGAAGGGCGAAGGGCTACCGGAGCCACAACCCGCGATCATGGTCGCAGCCGCGGCACTCACCGCCAGCATCCGTGCGGTCTGGAGGGTTCTCGATCGTGATCCGCCCTGCCGAGCCCGTCCCACCACGCACCTCCTCCATCTCGCGCCCTCGCCTGATGCTGGAGGTGACTGTGTCAGAGCCGGGCTCGCCGGTGGACCTTTCGTCAGCTCGTGCGGTTGCGCTGGCGCGAGGGTGGTGGCGTCTGGTGTTGCTCGACCCGCCGACCGTCTCACGAGCCGCTGCGCTAAGCGGGCGGCTGATCCCGACGGGCGGTGCCGGCGGGCGGGGCCGCGCACCCAACCGTTCGTCGCCTGGCGGGGTATGAAGGGGTGGAGGTGGGCGGTGCGTGAGGAGTTCGAGGCGTCCTTCGACGTCTTCGTCGTGGCGGCGCTGCCGCGTCTGCGCAAGCTGGCGTACGTGTGGTGCCGGGACTGGCACCGAAGCGACGACGCGGTCCAGGAGACGCTGAAGCGGATGTACGTGGCCTGGCCACGGATCCGCCGCGACGGCGACGCCTTCGCCTTTGCTCGCACCACCCTGCTGCGCCGCCTCCTCTCGGAGGAACGCCGCCCGTGGCGGGCGCGCGAGGTCGCCGACCTGACCCTCGGTGACCACGACCCCGTGGCGCCCCCGGCCGATCCGGGTGTGCGCCTGGACCTGAACGACGCCCTGGCGACACTGCCGCCCCGGCAACGCGCAGTGATCCTGCTGCGCTACGTGGAGGGCCTGAGTGTCGCGGAGGTCGCCGACGCCCTCCACTGCAGCGAGGGCACCGTGAAGAGCCAGGCCCACGACGCGAAGGTGAAGCTGAAGGCACTCCTGGGCCCCGACTACGGACCCACCTCCCTCACCCCCACGCCAGCCTGCCCGACACCTGCCTGTCCGACGCCCGCCGCCCGGCACCGTGGAGAGCCCCGATGATCGATGCAGGTGTGCCCGACACCGACGACGAGAACCTGACCCGAGCCCTGACCGGGATGGTCGAGGGCGTCCGGCCCCCGGCAGGTGACTGGGACCTGGCCGGGCTGCACCGGGCTGGGCGCCGGCGCGCACGGCTGCGTCGGGCGGCCCTGGCCGTTCCTGGCGCCCTGGTGCTGCTCGCGGCGACCGCGGTGGCGTGGCAGCAGCCGTGGCGCGACGCGGCCGTCACGGTCCCGTCCATGCCGCGGCCGCAGCAGTCCGCACCGGCCGATGCCACTGAGAAGACGGGACGGCTGATGCTCGACCCGGCAGTCCAAGCCGCGGCGACGGCGGCGTTCCAGCGCGCCTTCGACGCGGTGGATCCCGCGGTAGCCACCTCGGCGGACGGGGCGCAAGGGCACTGGGTCGGGCCGGGGGCCGCACCGTACTTCACCTGGATGTACGGCGGCCGAGACGACCGCACCCGACCCGGCACCGAGATCCACGTGAGCGTGACCTTCGGCCCGCCCCAGCACGCCCAGTCCTTCCGATGCGCCGCGGCCACCGCAGAACAGGCGGGCTGCTCAGAAGACACCCTGCCCGGCGGAGCGGTCCTAGTGCGCACCACCGACACGATGCCCGCTGTCGCGGACACGCCCGAGAGCGGTGACGGTGATCGACTCGTCGAGCCTGCCCGAGGCTTCGTCCCCCGGCTCAGCGTGATCTACCCCGACCACCGCGTCATCACCGCGACGGCTTGCGCTTGCCTGGTCGACTCGCAAGCCCCGACATCTTCCGGCTCGTCCTGGGCATCGAGCACCTCCACCCAAGACAAGCTGCGCAGCCTGGTGCTGCGCCCAGAACTGGAGAGGCTTGAGAATCCGATGAAGTGACACTCGGGTCGCCGTCCGCGGGTGCGAACCACGTGCACTCTCAGGCCGCCGGGCGCGATCGTCAGCGGCTGAGGCTGCGCCGAAGGCAGAAGTGGATGGGCTTCGCTGAGAGACGGACGGCGTGGTCCTGGGGCTGTTCGGGTGGCGTCACCGGTCCTGGTTCAGCTTCCTGCCCGGCGAGCCGATCAATCGAGTGTCGATCGCTCGATCCTCGATACGGCCCCTAGGAGCACCGCATGGCCATCACCTTCACCCGCCGCCGCCCCGAGGGCCGTCAAGGTGCCGCGGCGCAGCCGCTGCGGATCAGCCTGCTCATCGGGGCCTTGAGCGTGTTCGGCATCCTGGCCCTGCTCATCGGGGTAGGGACTGCAGTGGTCGCCACCGGGCAGTCCGGCACGCCGATGCACCTGCCGGTCCGCCTGGCCGGTTCCCTGCCCTTCCCCGCCCAACAGGTCGCCCCCCAGCAGGTGCAGGCCCTGGCCCCGGATGGCGCCGACACCGCCATCTACGACGGCGACGGCCAAGACGCACCGACCGGCATCACCGCAACCGGGGGAGGCCTGCAGGCCGAGGTCGCCTTCCTCGACCACCCCGTCGATGCGGGAGTGGCGCTGGCCGCGCACTCCGGGGCGGGCGTGGCGGGGGTGAGCATCGCCGTCCTCATGGCGCTGCTGGTGCCGCTGGTGCGCACCACCGCCTCCCGTGAGCCCTTCGCTCCCGGCAACGCCGCCCGCCTGGCCGCTGCCGCCGGCGTGCTGGTGCTGGCCTCGATCGCGGCCTCGGTCCTGCCCTACCTGGGGGCGCAGCGGCTGCTGCAGTTGCCCTTCATCACCGAGAAGGTGTGGGTGGCGGACCTGCAGCCGGTGCTGTGGCCACTGCCGGCTGCGGTGCTCCTGCTCGTCCTGGCCGCCGCCGTGCACGCCGGCGCCCGCCTGCGCGAAGACACCGAGGGCCTGGTCTGAGCCCGATGGCCGCACCCACCACCCCCGCTGCTCCTCCACGCGAGCCCGTGACGCAGGCAGGAGCCGACGTCGACGCAGGGGCGGAAGTACCGCACCGCATCCGCTGCCACCTCGACGTCCTGCTCAAGCAGCGCGGGATGACCATGGCCCAGCTCGCCGCCCGCGCCGGGATCACCGTGGCCAACCTCGCGGTGCTGAAGAACGGCCGCGCCCGCGCGATCCGCTTCTCCACCCTCACCGCCCTCTGCGACGCCCTGGACTGCACCCCCGCGGACCTGCTCAGCCTCGACAACTGACCGCCAACGCCCGGACTCACTTCACCAAGTGCACCTGTCCCGGCCCTTCCCCTACACCTGCTTACCCTTTGGAGCTTCCCCATGTCCGACACCGCGCTCGACCCGGACCTTGACCTCAACTCGCAGCCAGCCACCCGAAGCCGCCACCAGGTCAGGCCCCTCCTCGCTGCTGGTGCGCTGGCCGTGATCGCAGCGTCCGTGGCCACCCACCTCGCCCTGGTCGACGACGGCCGGGCCGAGCGGCAGCCAATGGCGCCCACCGCGGCCTTCGCGGTCCTGGCCGCGCCGCAGCAGCCCGGCGACGTGATCGACAGCCCGCACCTGCGTTACCTGGTGCGCCCCGACACCACCCGATTCCTCAGCGACACCCCCCTCGGCCCGGCTTACCTCGGCGTCGGGGTCACCGGCGACGCCTGCTTGCTCACCCTCAGGACCCAAGGCGGCGAGGTCGTCCCCGACGCGGGCTGCACCCCCTGGCCGCCGGACTCCTCCACCGCCGTCATGGGCGCCGACGGACCTCGCGATGAAGACGTCCTCCTCGTCCCCGACGGCTACCAGCACGAGGAGGACTGGCGCGGCGTCCACCGCAACCTCCTCATCAAGGTCATCTGACCGCGCCGCCCACCACGCGAACGCACGACTCCGACGCTGTTCCAGCGCAGTCGAGGACCGCTCGTGGCGCCTCTCTGTCGAGGTGCGCAGTCGCCGACCGGTAGAACGCTGGGGTGAGTGCTTCGCAGGAGACGATCCGCCGCATCCGGCAGACACCGCGGCAGTGGGCCGATGACGTCCACGCCGAGGTGCTTCGCCTGCTCCAGCGTCCCAGTCACGAGGTCAGCCCCGGCGATGGACCGGTACGGGTGCTGCGCTCATGGACTGCGGTGGAAGACGGCCAACCGGTGCTCTACCTGATCTACCGTCACCCGTGGTGGAGCTTCACCACCGGCCTGCGCCGGGTGCTGGACGAGGTGGATACCTACCCCCTCGACATCCCCAGCGACGGCCTCGACCCTGCCAAGGACCTCGCCGGGGACCTGGTCACCTCCGACATCGAGGAGTCGTTGGGTCGCGTCAGCGAGTCCATGGCCCCCGACGCGGAGGGCGTGTGGTGGTGGGGACACCCACCACTGCCAGCGGATGAGAATCGCCGAGGCCCTGCACCCGGAACTCACCGCTAGACCGACCAGCGCAGGCAGGAAGGACCGCACACACCGCGCTCAGTGGGCGATCATGTCTACCAGTAGGCGCCTGACCATCCCGGTGACCACGTGGCCAGTGGTGGACTGCGCCGGAAGCGTGGGGTCACAGCTCGACGGTCGGCTCCACAGAGCTGATGACCTTGCCCTGATCCCGTGCGTACTCGATCTCGCGCCGTGTCGAGGATCCGACATAGCCGCCATCGCTGACCACGCGGACCTCGTCCGCCAGGTCGATCCGCCTCAGGTGCAGCTCACCCAGCGCGTCGCGCCTGGCGGGCGTCAGCTCCTCACTGATCGCCTCGGGAGCGAGCACGATCACGCCCAGACACGTCAGTCGTTGTCGCTCCGACTCGAACAGGCTCTGAAAGCGCAGCGAGCCACAGAGGCACACCACCCTCGGTCGTTCGCGGGCATCCACGCACAAGCCTCCTCGATGCGACGAAGTCGGCCGGCGGGCCAGGGGCCAGTCGTACACCACAGTCATGGACGCTGCTCCGTCCTCCACCAGCGTTGGCAGCCCTCACGGACGGCCGGCAAGCGCGAGCGTGTCAGTGCCGCCGGACAGGATCTGTCAACGGCGACCATGCCAGGAAGTTGACGCAAGACATGGATGATCGGTGGTCACTCCGGGTGGAGGAGGTGCGGATGCCTGGTGGCATGGGACCACGACCGCGCCCGCAGCCCGGAGAGTCGGAGTGGGCGGAGTGGGTGGAAGCTCGCCAGCGGGAGGAGCTCGCCAGGCGAGCACGCCGATTCTGCTGGGTTCAAGGCGGACCCGAGGCTCCTGGGCCATGGGCAGGAATGGTGATCGCTTGGCAGCGCGATCCCGGCAGCGGGTGGCGAGCCGAAGTTGTGTACCTGGTGGATGACGTGACGCCAGCCGTGGTCGTGTGCACCTGGGTGGAGGCACGGAACCTGCGCCCAGCATGAAGCGAGTGCGGGCGCCAGGCCCAACCTGGGCAGGGCCGGGCGATTCCGAGGAATCACCCGGCCCTGCCCACAGTCGGAGACTGCTGGCGGTCCTTGTGGTCGTGCCGACATGCGCAAGCCTCTGTCTCCGAGGGCGATTGGGTCAGCCTCCGGCAAGCTGAACGGCTCGCTCCTGCCACCACTGTCCGGCGGCCGGACCGCCGTTGCACGTCCCGTCGGAGTCGCCCGGTGTCTTGATCCACAGCCAGGCGTCCACCGCAGCGTCACCGGTGGCAGTGGTGAAACCGCGCCCGACTCGACGACCCGGCGGGTTGCACCAGGCGTCCTCGTCCTCAGCGGCGGCCGGGCCGGCCCCGTTGCGGCTGGTGTCGATGACGAAGTGCCCGTCACCGCCCAGCGCCTTGAGGACCTGGCGGCCGTAGGAGGTGCTGGCTTCGGTGCCGACGTAGTTGCTGACGTTGAGGGAGAACCCCCGTACCCCCTCAACGCCAGCCGCCTTCAACCGGACCGCCATCTCCTGCGGGCTCTGCCAGCCGGCAGTGCCCGCGTCGAGGTACACGCTGGCTCCGGCTGCGGTCAGCTCCTTCCCCGCCTGGGCGAGCAGAGCGGCCCGCTCGGCGCGGGCCGCATCGGAGAGGCAGTCCCAGCCCGCCACCGCGTCGGGCTCCAGCACGACCACCGCACCGGAGTCGCGCACGCCCTGGGCGAGCAAGTCGATCCAAGACCGGTAGGCGCTGGCGCTGGCGAGGCCACCGGCGGAGTAGCCGCCCGAGCAGTCACGCGAGGGAATCGCGTAGGCGACGAACGTCGGCGTCTGGTGCGCCGCCGTCGCTCGGCGCACGACGTCGGCGACGGTGCTGGTGACGTCCCGCGTCCAGTCCCCGATCCAGACCGCGGAGCCCTCCGCAGCCAGGCGCTGCAGCGCGGCCTTGTCTCGCGGGTCCGTCGCGGCTGCGGCGGCCTGCGCTGCCTTGCTCTGCGGGTCCACCCAGGGTCGCCCGGCAGCGAAGGGGCCGTCCGAGCTCCGTCCCGGCGCGCCGGATGCGGCGTCCGGCGTGGAAGGCGTCGTCGGCGCGGGCGCCTTCCCGGTGCTGATGCGGAAGTTCTTGAAGTCGACGTAGCCGGTGGCCGGAGGGCCGGGGCGGTTGATGAAGACGTCACCCATGAACTCGTTGACGCCGGTCGTGTCGCCGGCCTCGCGCCAGCGGACGTCGCTGACCTTGACGCCCTGGCGTCCGTCGATCCAGACGCCCAGCTCGCCGTCGTTCTTGCCGGGGGTGTTCATCTTGACGTGGATCTTGACCTCGAACCACTCACCGAAGGTCATCGGCAGTTGAGTGCCGTCGCCGTTGTGATCCTCGGTGAGCGGGATCCGGATGCCCCACTTGCCGTCGTAGTCCTGGCCGCCCGCGTGGCCGGCGTAGATGTACGCCTCCCACCAGGGGTCCGTGCTGTCGCCCTTTGGGGGCCGCGGGGTGAGCCGAATCGACCACGAACCCTCACGCTTGTTGCCGCCGGAGGAGGCGTACCAGAGGCTCTCGTTGTCGGGCACGCCCGCCAGGCCGGGCAGCTTCCCCGTCGTCTGGCGGTACGCCTGCTCCATCTCCTTCGGGATCCGCACCTCGTAGGTCAAGGTCGCCTCGTCCGTGGCTGCGATGCGGGAGCGGATCTTGCTGCCGTCCATCTCCCCCTTCTGCATCACTACCCGGGAGACACCAGGGCTGGGCGAGGACAGGTTCTGCGGGGCGTCGTCCTCGCTCTCCCCCGCGTCTCGCAGGTCCTGCAGCGTGGCGCCCTTCGTCTGCTTCTCAGGCGCGTCGCCGCGGGGCGGCTTCTTCACCGCGTCCTCCTTGCTGGGCTGGTCGCCGCCGAACAGGGCCTCCCACACCTGTCGCAGCCAACTGCGCTTGTCCTCCTCGCTGGCATCGGCTGCCGGCGGCGCGGGCAGCGAGCTCGCCCCGCTGGCGTCGGGGGCTTCCGGCGTCGTCGGGCTCACCGGGGACGTGGACGTCGGCGTGGGTGTCGCGGTCGGGGTGGCGGCAACGGCAACGGCGGCGGTGGGTGTCGAGGTAAGCAGGGTGGCGCTGACGAGCACGCAGGCTGCGGTCGTCCGGCGGGATCGGGGCATCGGGGCCTCCTGGGGGGATGCGCTGGCGCGAGTGGATGTGGGGCTCGTACGAGGTGCTCGTCGCGAGGGTGCAGCGGGTGGGGTGGGCGTCACGGTCGCGCCGTCGCGGGGGACGGGGCGGTGAGGACCTGCTCGAGGACGGGGCGCCAGGCGGCGGCCATCTTGGTGTAGCCGGAGGCGTCGGGATGGACGTGCTGCCCCTGCTGGTAGTCCGCCTCCTTGTCGAGGTCGGCGGGCGCCATGTCGACGAAACGGACCTGGGCGCCCTTGCTGGCTCGGTCGGCCACGACGTCGGGCACGAGGGCGTTGAAGGCGGAGACGTCGACGTACATGGGCGCCAGCGACGCCACGAGCACGGTGGTCTGCGGCCGGGCGGCGTGGATTTGGTCGAGGACCGTGCCGAGGCGCTGCGCCGCCTCAGCGGGGCTGGCGCCGTGAATGAGGTCGTTGGTGCCGGCGTGCAGGAGCACCACGTCCGGGGTGTGAGTGCGGACCCAGTCGCCGGCGTGGGAGGCGAGGTCCTCGCCCTTCGGGTGCTCGGCCAGCCACCATCCGCAGCGGCCCTCATGCGCCCGCCCGCCGGGCATGTCGGCGGGGCCGTTGGTGAGGGAGCCGACGTAGCGGATGCGCCCGGCGGGGAAGGACTTCGCCAGGTCACCCCGGTAGGACCCCTGCTCGGCGCGGTGGGTGCTGGTGTCGCCGCAGCGGCCATCGACGGGGAAGCCATCGGTCAGGCTGTCGCCCAGCGGCATCACGCGGACGGTCCCGGCCGGGGCAGTCTTCGGGCTCGCCTTGGGGCTGGCCTGCGGTGACGAGGTGGAGCTCGGCGTCGGGGATGCCGTGGGCGTGGGCTCTTCGCGGGGCGACTCCTCGTCACCGCCCTTGGTGGGCTCGTCGTCTCCGAAGAGGATCAGCCAGGCCCGCTGCAGCCAGTTCAGCTTCTCCTCCTCGCTGGCGTCCTCACCGGGAGGCTGCGGCAGTACCGTGCCCTCGTCGTCGTCCCGGTCCCCCGAGGGCGTCGGGCTCGCCGAAGGCTTCGGCGAGGAGCTGGACGACGGTGTCGGGCTCGCGCTGGGCTTGGGGCTCGCACTGGGCGTCGGGCTGGCGCTGGGGGCGGGCTTGCCGGTGCTCGGTTCGCCGCCTCCACCGATCCGGCCGGGGGCGTTGTTGTCGACGACGTGCAGCATGGTGAAGACGCGCTGCAGGTCCTCGTGGAACGTGCCGCCGTCGGAGAACTCCGCACCCCGCTCGACGGAGAGGGCGTGCACGTCCCAGGCGGTGTCGTCGACCAGGTAGCCGCCGTAGTCGCGCAGCGCCTCAGCGATCTTCCGGGCGTTCTCCGAGCGGATGAAGCTCAGGTCGGCGTCGGGCTTGAGGGCGAGCAGGGAGCCCATCCGGACCGCCGAGACCTTGCCGCCGTAGCCGCGGCTGGCGTAGGAGTCGGCGGTGCGGGCCGGCCACCGCTTCCCGCCCTCGGCGAGCGAGCAATGCTTCTTGCACCACAGGTTGATCTTCAGGGCGTGGTCGAGGGAGGCCCTGCTGAGGTCGCCCTTGCGGATGGTGCCGCCGATGCCGGACATGTGGGAGCCGCCGTGGCAGCCCTCGATGCCGTCGCCGCGCAGGCTGAGGGAGTCCCCCGTGGTGTACTGCCAGGAGGGGTCACCACCGGGTGAGAGCCGCAGGGGCTGCCCGGAGATGACCGTGTCGGGCTTGTCCGCCCTGAGGAACGTGGCGCAGCCGTTCCACTTCCCGTTGTGCTGCAGGGATGGGTCCACGTGCACCGGGATGGACCCGTTGAGCTTGCGCACCGGATCGGAGGGGTCCACCGAGATGATCTCCTCATCGACGGTGATCTCGCCTCGGTGCTTGGTGGTCCGCTCGATGCCAGCGGGCACGAACTTCGCGCCGGAGCCGATCGGGGTGTACCAGATCGAACCCGGGAAGGGCTTCGCCGTGAGGCCGGCGGAGGCCCGGTCCGGGCCGGGTGCCGCGGTGGCGGTGGGTGCCCACAGGGCAGGCGTCAGGGCGGCAGTGAGAGCCAGCGCGACCAGGCCGGCGCGGGCTCGGGGAGGGCGATCGGTCGACATGGGGTGGCCCTTCGCGTCGCGATGCGGATGACGGGGAAGCAGGGAGGGCCGGTGCGCCCGGAGACGTCACCGAGCACACCGGCCCAGAGATCAGGTCAAGAGACCGTGATGGAGCCGAGCGGGTACCCGCCGCCGGCGGTGCGGTTGGTGTTCGCCAACTGCAGGGGCTTGTAGTAGCCGTCGCGGTCGACGACCCTCACCGCGAGCTCGTACTGCCCGGCCGCCATGCTCGTCGGCACCGTGAAGGAGTCCACGTGCTCCGTCTCCCCTGGCAGCACCTTCTGCAGGTCCAGGGTCGAGCGGCCAGTCCAGACGGCCTTGCTCCCCTTGCGCAGCTCGTAGAGCACCACCCACGGCTCGTAGGCCGGGGTCACGCCGCCGTTCTGCCACGTCGCGGTCACCGAGAACGCCGTCCCACGCGGAATCGGGGTCGGCAGGGTCACCTGATCGATGTGGAAGCGGAACCCGGCGAGCTTGCCCGCGGCCTGCATGGCGTCCTTCTCGGCCTGGGAGAAGTGCTCCGGACCGAGCTTCATGTTGCCGTTGGAGAGGGCTGCCATGTGGAACTCGCGTACCTGGTCGACGGCGTTCGCAAATCGTCCGTCGCCCGGCATGATGTTGACGAACTCACCGATCGCCGGCGCCACCTTCCACTGATCCTTCATCTTCGCCCAGTGGCGGTCTCCGTCGCGCATGTCGATCATGCCCTGTGCGCTGAAGCTGTCGTTGCGCCAGCCGACCGCGATGTCGTCCTTGCCATGGCGGAGGCTCATCGCGTACTCCACGCCAGCCTGCACGTCGTTGTTGCCGTGCAGCATGATCCAGCGCTTGTTCGGCATCGCCTTGATGTGCGCGTCGATGATCCGCTTCTGGGTGGCTTCCGTCGCAGTGGTGTAGGGGCCATTCGGGTACTTCAAGGGCCAGGTGTGCCACTCGCCCCAGTTCCCGTAGAAGCCAATGTCCAGCATCCCCACACGTGGATCGTCGGCGTACCTCTCCCCTGCGGCAGCCAGGAACCGCTCCACCGCCTGCAGGTACGCCTCGCTGTTCCAGTCCGGCACCCAGTGCCGCTTGCCCTTGTCGGTGGCCCAGAAGCCGCCGGCCTCCGCCTGGAGGTACCCAGGGACGGAGGACTCGGGGCCGCCGAAGTGCATCGACATGATGCGGAAGCCGAACTTCCCGCAGCGCTTCTGCGCCTCCGCGAGCTCACGGTCGATCTGCGACCAGTCGTACTTGCCCTTGGCGGTCTCGATGTCGGACCACTCATAGCGGTCGTAGGTGTACTGCGACGGCTGCGGCTGCTTCAACCATTCGTGCCCCAGCCACTTGAACAGACCCGCCCCCGGGTTCGCGATGGCCGGCGCCGACATCGGCACCGCAGTCGCCTTGAGCGCGGTCGCGCGGGTGCCTCGCGGAAGTGGCGCCGGCGCAGACTCGTTCGAGCCGGCGGGCCTGGCCGCGTCCGTCGAGGGCTGCGTCTCACCCTTCCCGCCGTCCTCGGTGGCCGTGGCGGTGGCCGTGGCGGTGGGCGTGGCGGTGGGCGTGGCCGTGGCGGTGGGCGTGGCCGTGGCGGTGGGCGTCGACTTCGTCGCCTCGCCGTCGGACGGGACACACGACGGTCCCTCCCCTCCCGTGGGGACGGAACCGCTCCCGGAGCCCTCCTCCGGGCCACGCTCCGGCGTGACACCGCCCCCCGGCTGGTCGTCGCCGAACAACGCCTCCCAAGCCCGGCGCAGCCAGTCGAGCTTGTCGTCCTCGCTCGCATCGGCGCCGGGCGGCTCCGGCAGCGCGTCGCCGGAGCCAGCCGACGCGGTGCTCGTGAGCGTGGCCGCCGCGCTGCTCGTCGCCGTGGGGCCCGATGTGGCGGTAGCTGAGGGCGTCGAGCTCTGCGATGACGACCCCGTCGGTGCGGCTGAGGGCTGCGCGGCCCAGCTTGGGATGGCGTTGCCGACGGTCAGGGTCAGGGCCAGGGCCGCGGTGAGGCCGAGGCGGTGCGATCGGTGTGAGCGGCGCTGTGCAGCGCGTCCGCTCTGCTGAGGGCTGTTCACGGGTTCCTCCGGTGAGGGTTGCTGAGGGAGCGTCGCGCCGCGTCGGCTCTGGCAGGGGCGGGAGCCGGACGCTGAGCCGTGGACGGTGAGGAGGGGACGCCGGGGAGGCAGGCAGCGGTCACCATCGCGGCGACCGCTGCCCGCCCTGCTCCAGCTCCGGCACCTGGCGTGCCGGGATGCCGGCGTCCTACAGGTCGGGGTGCAGAAGGTGAACGACTTGAGCCAGCCACGCCATCGGCTGCAGGGCGAGGACCACCGGCGTCAAAGGCGCGGTACCGCCGTCGCGGCACCGGTTCCGGCTGAATGCCTCACCGATGACCACAACCGTGGTCGCCAGGACTGCGGCGGCGAACGCCGCCCATGCGGCCCAGACGAACAGCCCGAAGGGGATGGCGACGGCCAGCATGAGGGCTTCCGCGACGAGCACGCCGACCGCGATGACGGTTCCAGCGTTCACTCGTTGCGGAGGTGGCTCAGGGCGTTCGGTGTCGAGGATCTCGGCGGTAAGGCGCACCACTCAGCCGCCCGTCGGGGCGGTACGAGCGTGGTCCGTCTCGGTCTCTTCCCTCGTCGTGGGGTCGGGAGACGAGGTCGTGGCCTGGCGGGCGCCACCGCCGAACAGCTCTCGGTAAGTCGCCGCCGCCTTGGGCATCTTCGTCACGTTGGGCGACAGCTCCCAGTTGGTGCCGTCCTTGGCGATCTCGAACAGGGCCTCGCCGGCCACCTGGCCGGCACCGGGTCCGGCGTGCTTGGTGAAGAAGGAGTGCATCCCGCGGATGAAATCGGGGTGGTCGCCGTCCTTTGCGGAGCCGGACCACTCCGGCACGAACAGCGGCACCCCGTGCTGCTCGGCGGTCTGCCGCCAGGTTTCCAGGCCCTTCGGCCCGCCGCCCCCGTCCCGCTCGGTGAGCAGCTTCTCGAAGTCCGCCTTGCTGCGCTGCACCGGGAACGCGTTGTAGTAGTCGACACCGATGCCGTCGACCTTCTCGGGGACCAGCTCGCTGGAGTCACCGTCGAAGCCCACGCTCTCCTTGTTGAACGTCAGAATGAGCATGGAGTCTGGGAACGTCTTGCGCTTGACCTCGTACATGCGGTCCAGGGCGTCGCGCACGGCCCTCTCCTGGCCAGCCTTGACAGACCAGTCGTACCAGTTTCCGTTCAGCTCCCAGGCAGGCGACCAGATCAGCGTGCCGGGACGGTCTCCCCACAGCTCCTCGCCGGTGGAGAACATCTGCGACCACCGCTCGTCGTAGTCGCCGGCCGCAGCCTTCTCCCACGAGCCACCCGTCGGGAACGGCTCGACGGAGACGATCAGCGAACGGGGCTGTCCGTCCGTGGTGGTGCTCCACTTGTCCGGACCGTACTCACCGCCGGGGCGCAGCGCGGCGAGGGTGATGGAGTTCTCTCCTCCGTGAGCCCACGTGTTCGCCAGCACCGCCTCCTTGCCGCGGGCCGCGCCCAGGCGGTCCTTGGAGCCAGAGATGCCCGAGAGCCACTGGCCCGGTCGCATGTCCTTCAACCAGGACTGCGTGCCCGGCTGCGTCGGTGCGGGGGTCTTGTCGTCGCAGTCTCCTGAGGCGCCCTTGGCTCGCTCGGCGGCCTCGCGCACCGCCTCCTTGCGGACCTCGTCGGAAAACCATCCGCTGCTGTTCTGGCCGTCCTCGACCGTCCGCCCCGAGCCGGCAGAGGGGGTGGGCGTGCTGGAAGCGTCAGGCGTGGGCTCGCCCTCGGGGCCTCGACCGTCCTCGGAGATGCCCTGCCCGGTCGTGTAGGGAGGCGCCGTCGGGATGCTCGCCCGAGCGTCCTCGGGGCAGTCGGTCCCCGTCGTCGGAGTTGCGGTTGAGGTAGGTGTCGGAGTCGGCTCGCCGTCCGTGGTCTCGTCGTCGTCGCCGCAGCCGGGCGGCGCCGGGTGGATGGTGATGCACAGCCGCTCCTCGGACGGCCTGCTCGTCCCCGGCGTCGGGGTGGCGGTCGGGGTGGGAGCCAGCTCCTCGGGCGTGGTGCCCTCCGGCTTGTCGTCGCCGAAGAGGGCACGCCAGGCCCTCTGGAACCAGTTCAGCTTCTCCTCATGGGTGGCGTCGGGTCCGGGCGGGGGCCCGAGCACCACGACCTGCGGGCCGGAGCTGGTGTCGACCGTGACGGCCTCGGCCGGCTCGTCGTCCGCCGCCGAGGTGGGCTCGTCGGGGTCCGGGGTGTCGCCCCTGGGTCGCACCTGCCCGTCCGTGCCGGTGTTGGCGCGGACCGTGACAGGCTCCTGGTTCCCGCCGGAGCGGTAGATCACCAGGACCTCGCGGCCGTCGATGATCCGCTCCTCGACGTGCAGTCCCGTGGTGTCCCCCTCGATGACGTACGGCTTGGTGCCGGTCGAGGAGGTGGCGGTGGCGGTGGAGCCGGTGTTGGCGAGGGCGGAGGCAGGGGCGAGGCCGCCGATCAGCGCCCCCGCCATGGTCAGGGTCAGCGCGGCGGCTGCCGGCCTGCGTCGACGACGCGGACGGGCAGGGGCCCTTCGCGTCAGGAGGGGATACTGCACGTGGTCCTCCGATGATCGGTCACTGGGAGTGATGGGTGATGCGGACGGACTCGACACCTGGAGCAGCGGGTGGCCGCGTGCTGGCTGCTGCGCTGCGATCGGGTGTCGGTCGG
>NZ_BAAIHU010000009.1:337383-586916 GCF_054590795.1 Kineococcus anabasis | reverse complement strand
CGTCCAGGCGCCGATGACGAGGGTGGCCACGGCGTTGCCGGTGAAGTTGGTGACGGCGCGGGCCTCGGACATGAAGCGGTCGATGCCCACGATGAGCCCGACCCCGTCCAGCAGGTCCGGGCGGTGGCTGGACAGGCCCCCGGCCAGGGTGGCCAGGCCGGCGCCGGTGACCCCGGCCGCGCCCTTGGAGGCGATGATCATGAAGACGAGCAGGGAGATCTGCTCCCCGATGCTCAGCGGGTCGCCCAGGGCGTTGGCGATGAACAGCGAGGCCATCGTCAGGTAGATCGCGGTGCCGTCGAGGTTGAAGGAGTACCCCGTCGGCACCACGATCCCCACGGTGGGGCGGGAGACCCCGGCGTGCTCCATCTTCGCGATGAGGCGGGGCAGGGCCGTCTCGGAGGAGGAGGTCCCCACGATGAGCAGGTACTCCCGCCCCAGGTAGCGGAACAGCCGGAAGATGGACAGCCCCGTGGTCAGGCGAAGGAGGGTGCCGAGCACGACCACCACGAAGATCAGGCAGGTGGCGTAGAAGCCGCCCATCAGCCAGGCCAGGGAGACCAGCGCGTCCACGCCGGTGGCGCCCACGACCGCGGCGATCGCGCCGAAGGCCCCGAGGGGGGCCACCCACATGATCATCGCCANGTCGGCACCACGATCCCCACGGTGGGGCGGGAGACCCCGGCGTGCTCCATCTTCGCGATGAGGCGGGGCAGGGCCGTCTCGGAGGAGGAGGTCCCCACGATGAGCAGGTACTCCCGCCCCAGGTACTTCAGCAGCTTGAAGATCGACACCCCGGTGACCACCTTCAGCAGCACCCCGAGGACCACGAAGATGAAGATCGCGCAGGTGGCGTAGAAGCCGCCCATCAGCCAGGCCAGGGAGACCAGCGCGTCCACGCCGGTGGCGCCCACGACCGCGGCGATCGCGCCGAAGGCCCCGATGGGGGCCACCCACATGATCATCGCCAGGACCTTGAAGATGACGCGCTGCGCGGCGCCGATCGCGGCCAGCGGGCCCTGACCCCGCTCGCCCAGGGCCTGGATGGCGAAACCGACCAGCAGCGCCACGAACAGCGCCTGCAGCACCTCGCCGGAGACCAGGGCGGAGACCAGCGTCTCGGGGATGATGCCGAGCAGGAACTCGGTGGTCGAGGCCGCCTCCCCGGCGCGCTCCCGGCCCGCGTCCCGCACCTCGTCGGTCAGGGACAGCTCCGTGGTGGGGAGCACGTTGCCCACCACCAGGCCGATGACCAGCGCGAACGACGACATCACCAGGAAGTACACGAGGGCCAGGCCGCCGACGCGGCCGACCTGCGCGGCCTGGCGCACCGAGCCGATGCCCAGCACGATCGTGCAGAAGATGATCGGCGCGATCATCATCTTGACCAGCGCGACGAACCCGTCGCCCAGCGGTTTCAGCTCCGTGGCCACGTCCGGTGCGAGCAGGCCCACGGCGATGCCGAGCGCCACCGCCACCAGGACGCTGAGGTAGAGCAGGTGCGTGCGGTCCCTGCGCGCCGGAGCGGCGGGGTCGGTGGGACCGGGACCGGCGGGACGGGCGGTGGAGTTCACGGGCAACCTCCTGCGGCGTCGTCCGGCGCAACCCCCTCGTGCGCCGCCTGGACGCGCCCGAGTCTGGGGGGTCCGCGGGAGACGGCGCCACGGGGCGCGCGGGGGAGCCGGTTCCCGATCGTGCCGGACGAGCCGGTTCCCGGCCGGTGCCGGACGAGCCGGTTCCCGGCCGGTGCCGCCGGACGCCTAGGGTGTGGCCCGTGTCGACGGCTGAGCAGCTCACGGACCCGGTCGCCTACCACGCGGAGGGACCCTGCTGGTCCGCGCAGTGGGGAGGGTTGCGCTGGGTCGACATGCTCGCCGGCGACGTCCTGTCCCTCGCCGCGGACGGCACGGTCTCCCGCCGGCACGTCGGGGACGTCGCGGCCGTCGTGCGGCCCCGCGCCGGCGGCGGTGCGGTCCTCGCCGTCGAGCGCGGCTTCGCGCTGGAAGAGCCCGACGGCACCGTGCGGGCCCTGCCCGAGCTGTGGGGCCCCGAGGCGCGCGTCCGCATGAACGAGGGGGGCTGCGACCCCGACGGGCGTCTCTACGTCGGCTCCATGGCCTACGACCAGGGCGAGGGCCGCGGGGACGGGCGCGGCTCGGTGTACCGGCTCGACCCGGACGGGTCCGTGGAGGTCGCCTGGGGCGGCGTGACCATCTCCAACGGCCTCGGCTTCAGCCCCGACGGCTCGCGCGCCTACTACGTCGACACCCCCACGGGCCGCATCGACGTCCTGGACTACGACCCCGCCGCCGGGCTCACCGGCCGCCGGCCCCTCGTGCAGGTCACCGACCACGGCCCCGGGCACCCCGACGGGCTCACCGTCGACGCCGAGGGCTACGTGTGGGTCGCCCTCTTCGGCGGCGGGGGCGTGCGCCGCTACGCACCCGACGGCACCCTCGACGGGGTGCTCGAGGTGCCCGGCGCCTCCCAGGTCACCGCCGTCACCTTCGGCGGCGCGGACCTCGACCAGCTCTTCCTCACCACGTCCCGCGAGAACCTGCCCGAGGGCGCCGAGCCCGCCGCCGGCTCGCTGTTCACCCACCGGCCGGGTGTGCGCGGCCTGCCGGTGCTGCCCTTCGCGGGCTGAGCCCGGCGGGCCGCCCCCGCGGACCGGGACCGGCGGGGCTCAGCCCACGGCCGGGCGCGGCGGCAGCGGCGGCGGCGGGCCGGCCAGCGGCAGGGACGCCGCCTCGTCGTAGGTGCCCCCCGCCCGCAGGGCGGTCTCGGTGCGCAGCCGCTGGGCGAACTCCTCCGCCATCATCAGCCGCTCGCGCAGCTTCTCCACGCGCTGGTCCGCCGCCGCCCGGAACGCGTCCAGGCGCTCCATCAGCTCCTCGCGGGGGGTGTCGGCCTCCAGCCGCCCGTCGAGGGCGTCCAGCGTCTGCAGGAGCTCGCCCATCTCCTCCAGCGTGAAGTCCAGCGGCTTCATGCGCTTGATGACGAAGAGCCGGTACAGGTCCACCTCGGTGTACAGCCGGAAGCCGCCGGGCGTGCGCGCCGAGGGCGTCACCAGGCCCACCTCGTCGTAGTACCGGATGGTCCGCAGGCTGAGCCCCAGGCGCTCGGCCACCTCGCCGATCTGCATGCGGTCGGGCACCGCTGGCCTCCCTCCGTCGGGGGTCGTCCTCCGGTGGAGGCACCGTGCGAGGGTAGTGCCCGCAGGCGACGCCGTGCCCTGCGCCGGTGCCCCGGCGGGAACGCGCGCGGCGGGGTGGCGGCCCGGGAGGACCACCACCCCGCCGCGGTGCTCAGTGCCCGTTCTGCTTCAGGCGGTCGAACGAGTTGTGGATCTCCGCCTCGGCCTCCTCGCGCCCCACCCAGTGCGCGCCCTCCACCGACTTGCCCGGCTCCAGGTCCTTGTACGTCTCGAAGAAGTGCTGGATCTCGAGGCGGTCGAAGTCGCTGACGTCCGTCAGGTCCTGGATCTTCGCCACGCGCGGGTCACCGGACGGCACGCACAGCACCTTGTCGTCGCCGCCCGCCTCGTCGCGCATGTGGAACATGCCGATCGCGCGGCAGCGGATGAGGCAGCCCGGGAACGTGGGCTCCTCGAGGATCACGAGCGCGTCCAGGGGGTCGCCGTCCTCGCCGAGGGTGTTCTCGATGAAGCCGTAGTCGGCCGGGTAGCGCGTGGAGGTGAAGAGCATCCGGTCCAGGCGGATCCGCCCGCTCTCGTGGTCGACCTCGTACTTGTTGCGCTGACCCTTCGGGATCTCGATGGTGACGTCGAACTCCATCGGCTTGGTCACGCTGATTCCTCTCCGCGACCGTGCAGGTCGCGCTGCCGTGCGGGGCGGGTCCCAGCCCTCGCGGTGGCGCTAGTGTCCCGCACGGGGTGCGGGGACGCCGACACCCCGCCTCCCGGGCCCCCGGCGGGGCGCGGGAGCGGGACGTGCGGGGAGGTGGGCGGTGCCGGCTGTCCCGGCTCCCCGGCTGCGCCGCCCCCTGCTGCGGGCCCTCGCCGGCGCCGGTGCCGTGCTCACCGCCGCGGGCGCCTACGCCGGGCTCGACGCGGCCGACCGCGTCCCCGGCCCGCTGACCCGCAGGCCGCTGCCGACCGCCTCGCCGCTGCCCACCGCGCCCGCCGCCACCGTCCCGCCCACCCCCGCGCCCGATGTGCTGCCCGCACTGCCGGAGCAGGCCCCGCCCGCCACCCCCGAGGGCGTCGCCGCCGTCGTCGGCCCCCTCCTGGCCGACCCCGCCCTCGGGCCCAGCGTGTCGGCGTCCGTCGTCGACGCCTCCGACGGGCGCGTCCTGCTCGACCGCGGTTCCGCCGCCGCGCTGGTCCCGGCCTCGACGACGAAGATCCTCACCGCGGCCGCCGTCCTGCGCGTGCTCGGGCCGGGTGGGGTCCTCACCACCCGCGTCGTGGCCGGCGCCGCCCCCGGGGAGATCGTGCTCGTCGGGGGCGGCGACGTCCTCCTCGGCGCGGGGCCCGGTCAGCCCGGCCAGGTCCTCGGGCGCGCCGGCCTCGCCGACCTCGCCGTCGCCACCGCCGCGGCGCTGCGCGAGCAGGGGCTCACCGAGGTCGCCCTCCGCCTCGACGACACCCTCTTCGAGGGCCCGCCGGTCTCGGCCGGCTGGGCGGGCGGCGACGTGGGCAGCGGGTACGTCTCGGCGGTCACGGCGCTGGCGGTGGACTCCGGCCGGCTCCGCCCCACCCCCACCGCGCCGCGCGCCGCCGACCCCTCCCTCGCGGCGGCCACCACCTTCGCCCTGCGGCTGCGCGAGGCGGGCGTGGCCGTCACCGGCCCGCTGCTGCGCGCCCCCGCGCCCCCCGGTGCCGCGGAGCTGGCGTCCGTGCGCTCGGCGAGCGTGGCCGAGCAGGTGGAGTGGATGCTCACCACCAGCGACAACACCTCCGCCGAGGCCCTCGCGCGGGTCGCGGCCCGGCGCCTCGGCGTGCCGGCCACGTTCGACGGGGCGTCGGCCGCCGTCCGCGACGAGGTCGCCCGCCTCGGCGTGCCCGTGGACGGGGTGCACCTCGTCGGCACCAGCGGCCTCGGCGACGGCACCCGCATCCCGGCCCGCACCCTCACGGGGGTCCTCGTGGCCGCCGCCTCGGACGCGCACCCCGAGCTGCGGGCCGTGCTGACGGGACTGCCCGTCGCCGCCGTCACCGGCACCCTGCACAACCGCTTCGCCGGGCCCGGCACGGCCCCCGGCGCGGGCGTGGTGCGCGCCAAGACCGGCTCCCTGACCGGCGTCAGCGCCCTCGCGGGCGTGGTGCGCGGCGGCGAGGGGCGGCTGCTGGCCTTCGCGGTGCTCGCCGACGCCGTCGCCCCCGGCGGCACCACCACCGCGCGGCAGGCCACCGACCGCGTCGCCGCGGCCCTCACCGGCTGCGGCTGCCGCTAGGGCCCGCGGGCGCCGCCCGGCCCGGCGCGTAGCGTGACGCCATGACCGCGCCCCCCGGAGCGACCACCGGTGAGCAGGCCACCACCGAGGTGGGCTCGCTCGTCGACTTCGACCTCGCCGCGCGCACCGCGGCCTCCCTGGTCAGGCCCGGGCCCTCGGTCAGCCGGGCGCAGGCCGCCGAGACCGTCGCCGCCCTGCGGGAGAGCGCCGCCGCCGCGGTGGAGCCCGTCGCGCGGGTCGCCCGGATGCGCCGCGACCCCTCGGCCGCCGAGGAGGGCCCCGCCCTCGTCGTCGACCGCGCCTCCTGGGCCCGCGCCAACGTCGAGGGCTTCCGCGCCCTGCTGGCGCCGGTGCAGGTGCCGCTGCCCTCCTCCCGCGGGCTGCCGCTGGACCGCGCCGCCCTCGCCCTGGGCCGGCGCACCACCGGTGCCGAGCTCGGCGCGCTCCTGGCGTTCCTGTCCAGCCGCGTCCTCGGCCAGTTCGACGCCTTCACCGGAGCCGACGCGGGCGTGCCCGGCCGCCTGCTCCTCGTCGCCCCCAACGTCGTGCAGGTGGAGCGGGAGCTGAACGTGCCCCCGGCCGACTTCCGGCTGTGGGTGTGCCTGCACGAGGAGACGCACCGGCTGCAGTTCGGCGCGAACCCGTGGCTGCGCCGCTGGGTCCTCGACGAGGCGCGCGGCCTCGCCGCGGACGTCCTCTCGCAGCCGCGGGCGTTCGCGGAGCGGCTCCAGGACGTCACGCGCCGGCTGCCGCAGGCGCTGCGCGGCGGCGCGGACACCCCCGCCGGCGGGCTGCTGGACCTGCTGCAGTCGCCCGCGCAGCGCACCCGGGTGCGCTCCCTGGTGGCGGTGATGTCCCTGCTGGAGGGCCACGCGGACGTGGTGATGGACGACGTGGGCCCGCAGGTGGTGCCGACGGTCGCGCAGATCCGCGAGCGGTTCACCCAGCGCCGGCGCGGCCGGGGCTCCCTGGACCAGCTCACCCGCCGGCTCCTCGGCCTCGACGCGAAGACGCGGCAGTACGCCGACGGGGCGCGGTTCGTGCGCGGTGTGGTGGCCTCCGTGGGCGTGGACGGCGCGAACGCGGTCTGGCAGGGGCCGGAGCAGCTGCCGACCCCCGCGGAGATCGCCGACCCCGCCGCCTGGGTCCGCCGCGTCCACGGGTGAGCGGCCCGCGCGGCGGGGACCCCCGCACGCGGGGGGTGTCCGCGGTCGCACCGGGTGGCGGGGACGTTCTGCCGCGCGACACCGGCGTGTCGCCCGCGCGACGTCCCCCTCGACGTGTGCGCGCCGGGTGGTGGGGACGTTGTGCCGCGCGACACCGGCGTGTCGCCCGCGCAACGTCCCCGCGGACGTCCCCGCGGACGTCCCCGCGGACGTCCCTGGGGCCGGGGGAACGCGGGTGAGCGGGCCGCCGCCGGCCACCGCCGCGGTGCGCCGGGCGGTGCGGGAGGACCTGGCGCGGCTGGCCGCGGCGGGCGGCTGCTCCGGACGGGTGGTCCTCGTGGCCTGCAGCGGGGGCGCCGACTCCCTGGCGCTGGCCGCCGCAGCCGCCTTCACCGCGCCCCGCGCGGGCTTCGCCGCGGGGGCGGTGCTCGTCGACCACAGGCTGCAGGCCGGCTCCGCGGACGTGGCGGCGGCCGCCGCGGCGTCGTGCCGCGGCCTGGGCCTGGACCCGGTCGACGTCGTGCGCGTCGCCGTGGGCACCCGCGGTGGCCCGGAGGCCGCGGCCCGCGAGGCGCGCTACGCGGCGCTGGAGGAGGTGGCCGCCGCCCGCGGCGCCGGCGCGGTGCTGCTCGCGCACACCCTGGACGACCAGGCCGAGACCGTGCTGCTGGGCCTGGCCCGGGGCTCCGGTGCCCGCAGCCTCGCCGGCATGGCGCCCGTGCGGGGCCGCTGGCGCCGGCCGCTGCTGGAGGTGCCGCGCTCCGTGGTGCGCGCGGCGTGCGCGGAGGCGGGCCTGGTGCCGTGGGAGGACCCCGCCAACGCCGACCCCGCCCTGGCCCGCTCCCGGGTGCGGCACGCCGCGCTGCCCGCGCTGGAGGAGGCCCTGGGCCCCGGGGTGGCGGGCGCGCTGGCCCGCACCGCCCGGGCGCTGCGCGACGACGCCGACGCCCTCGACGCCCTCGCCGCCTCGCTGGCCGGGCGCCTGCTGCGCCGGGAGCGGGACGGGGCGGTGTCGGTGGCGGTGGCGGACCTGCTGGAGCAGCCCGCGGCGCTGCGGCGGCGGCTGCTGCACGGGCTCGCCCTGGCGGGTGGCGCACCGGCGGGGGCGCTGGGCGCCGTGCACGTCGACGCGGCGGAGGCGCTGCTGCTGCGCTGGCGCGGGCAGGGCCCGGTGGCGCTGCCGGGCGGTGCGGGGCTGGGCAGGTCGTGTGGCAGGCTGCGGGTGGAGCCCCCCGCAGGAGCCGCCGACGTGGGCGACGCCGCCGGGCAGGGCCCGACGGGACCAGCGCGGGACGAAGCCGCCGGACGCAGCCGAGGAGGCACGGGTTGGACGCCGAGGACGCCGGGACGGACCTCGCCAGGGTCCTGCTGACGAAGGAGCAGATCAGCGCGCGCGTGGCGGAGCTCGCCGCGGAGCTGGACCGCGACTACGCCGGGCAGGACGTGCTGCTGGTGGGTGTCCTCAAGGGCGCCGTGATGATCATGGCGGACCTGTCGAGGGCGATGACCATCCCCGTCGCGATGGACTGGATGGCGGTCAGCTCCTACGGCTCCGGCACCCGCTCCTCCGGCGTCGTGCGCATCCTCAAGGACCTCGACGCGGACATCTCCGGGCGGCACGTGCTGGTGGTGGAGGACATCATCGACTCCGGCCTGACGCTGTCGTGGCTGCTGTCCAACCTCTCCTCCCGGGAGCCGGCGTCGGTGCGCGTGTGCACGCTGCTGCGCAAGCCGGAGGCCGCGAAGGTCGAGGTGGACGTGGCCTACGTCGGCTTCGACATCCCCAACGAGTTCGTCGTGGGCTACGGGCTGGACTACGCGGACCGCTACCGCAACCTCGACGCCGTCGGCACCCTCGCCCCGCACGTCTACAGCTGAGGACGGTTCCCGGCGCGGAACCGGTGACCGCGGGGGGACGTTGGGCTGAACAGCGTCGGTCGCCGTGCGTGCGTGCGGTGTACCGTCGTGCCAACTACGTGCTAGCAGGAGGGACGGGGGTCGCCCCCCTCGACTGATGTCCAATCTCAAGCGCCTCTTCCGCGGCCCGGCGATGTGGATCGTCCTCGCCGTGACCCTCGTGATCGTGGCGATGTCCTTCGTCGCGAACAGCGGCACGGCCGAGGTGTCCACGACGAAGGCGATCCAGCTCGTCCGCGAGGACCGGGTCGAGAAGGTCACGCTGACGGACAACGAGCAGCGGATCGACCTCACCCTCAAGTCCGGCCAGACCGAGCAGGGGGCCTCCAAGGTCCACTCCTACTACATCTACCAGCGCGGCGACGCGATCCTGGAGGAGCTGCGGCTCAACCCGCCGCCCGGTGGCGTGACGGACGAGGTGCCGCGCGCGGGCATCCTCCAGACGCTGCTGTTCTCCATCGCGCCGTTCATCATCCTGCTGCTCCTCTTCTGGTTCCTCATGGGCCAGATGCAGGGCGGCGGCAACCGGGTCATGAACTTCGGCAAGTCCAAGGCGAAGATGGTCTCCAAGGACACCCCCAAGGTGACCTTCGCGGACGTCGCGGGCGCCGACGAGGCCGTCGAGGAGCTGCACGAGATCAAGGAGTTCCTCTCCGAGCCGGCGAAGTTCCAGGCGGTCGGCGCGAAGATCCCCAAGGGTGTGCTGCTGTACGGCCCGCCCGGCACCGGCAAGACGCTCCTGGCACGCGCGGTGGCCGGTGAGGCGGGGGTGCCCTTCTACTCCATCTCCGGCTCCGACTTCGTGGAGATGTTCGTCGGCGTCGGCGCCAGCCGGGTCCGCGACCTGTTCGAGCAGGCCAAGACCAACGCCCCGGCCATCGTCTTCGTCGACGAGATCGACGCCGTCGGCCGGCACCGCGGCGCGGGCCTCGGCGGCGGGCACGACGAGCGCGAGCAGACGCTGAACCAGCTCCTCGTGGAGATGGACGGCTTCGACGTCAAGGCCAACGTCATCCTCATCGCGGCGACCAACCGCCCCGACATCCTCGACCCGGCCCTGCTGCGCCCGGGCCGCTTCGACCGGCAGATCGCGGTGGAGGCCCCGGACATGGACGGGCGGGAGAAGATCCTGCGCGTGCACTCCAAGGGCAAGCCGATGGCCCCTGACGTGGACCTGCGCGGCGTGGCCCGGCGCACCCCCGGCTTCACCGGTGCCGACCTGGCCAACGTGCTGAACGAGGGCGCGCTGCTCACGGCCCGCGCCAACGCCGCCGTCATCGACGACCGCGCCCTCGACGAGGCCATCGACCGCGTCATGGCCGGGCCGCAGAAGCGCACGCGCCGGATGAACGAGAAGGAGCTGAAGGTCACCGCGTACCACGAGGGCGGCCACGCCCTCGTCGCGGCGGCCCTGCCCAACACGGACCCGGTCACGAAGGTCACGATCCTGCCGCGCGGCCGCGCCCTCGGCTACACGATGGTGCTGCCGCAGGAGGACAAGTACTCCACGAGCCGCAACGAGATCCTCGACCAGCTCGCCTACGCCCTCGGTGGCCGCGTCGCGGAGGAGCTCGTCTTCCACGACCCCACCACGGGTGCCTCCAACGACATCGAGAAGGCCACGAACCTGGCCCGCAAGATGGTCACCCAGTTCGGCATGAGCGAGCGCATCGGGGCCATCAAGCTCGGCTCGGGCACCAGCGAGGTCTTCCTCGGCCGCGACATGGGCCACGAGCGCGACTACTCCGAGGAGGTCGCGGGCATCGTCGACGAGGAGGTCCGCCGCCTCATCGAGGCCGCCCACGACGAGGCGTGGGAGATCCTCGTGGAGCACCGGCAGGTCCTCGACGACCTCGTCGTGGCGCTGCTGGACCGGGAGACCCTCAACCGCGAGGAGCTCGCCGAGATCTTCGCCCCGGTCGTCAAGCGCCCGGCGCGGCCGGTGTGGCTGTCCAGCACCCGCCGCGAGGTCTCCAGCATCCCGCCGGTGCTGGGGCCGGCGGAGCGCCGCTCCGCCGCCGCCAACGGCCACGCCAACGGGTTCCAGGCCCCGGTGCACGGCTTCGGCCAGCACGAGCAGTCCTGACCCCCGGGCGGTCCGTGCACCGCCCGACCCGGACACCGCAAGCAGGAGCGACGACCATCGACAGCACCACCACCGGCGGGGCCGGCGCACCGGGCACGCCCGGCGCCCGGCCCCGTTTCGACGGCCCCCGGGCCGAGGCCGCCGTGCGCGAGCTGCTGCTCGCCATCGGCGAGGACCCCGAGCGCGAGGGCCTGCGCGACACCCCGGCGAGGGTGGCGCGCTCCTACGCGGAGATGTTCGGGGGGCTGTGGCAGGACCCCGCGGACGTCCTCGTCACCGACTTCGGCCTCGAGCACGACGAGCTCGTCCTGGTCCGCGACATCGAGGTGCAGTCGATGTGCGAGCACCACCTGCTGCCGTTCCACGGCGTCGCGCACGTCGGGTACATCCCCGGCGAGCACGGGCGGGTGACGGGCCTGTCGAAGCTGGCCCGCCTCGTCGACGTCTACGCCCGCCGCCCGCAGCTGCAGGAGCAGCTCACCACCCAGGTCGCGGACGCGCTGGTGAAGCAGCTGCACCCGCGCGGGGCGATCGTGGTGGTGGAGTGCGAGCACTTCTGCATGAGCTACCGCGGGGTGCGCAAGGACGGTGCCCGCACGGTGACCTCCGCGGTGCGCGGCGCGCTGCGCAACCCCGCTACCCGCGCGGAGGCGATGAGCCTCATCGTGGGGCGCTGAGGTGGGCGGGTCCCCGCAGGAGCTGCTGGTCCCCGGCCGCTGCCGCGTCGTGGGCGTCCTCAACGTCACCCCGGACTCCTTCTCCGACGGCGGCCGCTGGGCGGGCACCCGCGCCGCCGTCGCCCACGGCCTCGCGATGACCTCCGCCGGCGCGGACGTCGTCGACGTGGGCGGGGAGTCCACCCGTCCCGGCGCGCAGCGCGTCGACGCCGCCGAGGAGGCCCGGCGGGTCCTGCCCGTCGTGGCGGAGCTGGCCGCCGCGGGGGTCGCGGTCAGCGTGGACACGATGCGCGCCGACGTCGCGCTCGCGGCGGTGGAGGCGGGCGCGGTCCTCGTCAACGACGTCAGCGGCGGGCTCGCGGACCCGGGGATGGCGGCGGCCGTGGCGGGCACCGGTGCGGTCTTCGTCGTCTCGCACTGGCGCGGGCACAGCGACGTCATGAACTCCCTGGCGACGTACTCCGACGTGGTGGCGGAGGTGGTGGCCGAGCTGGGCGCCGCGCGCGGGCGGGCCGTGGCCGCGGGGGTCGACCCCGGGCGCATCGTGCTGGACCCCGGCCTGGGTTTCGCGAAGGCCGGCGGGCACGACTGGGCCCTGCTGCGCTCCCTGGACGTGCTGCGCGACCTCGGGCACCCGGTGCTCGTCGGCGCCTCCCGCAAGCGCTTCCTCGGCGCGCTGCTGGCCGGCCCGGACGGCACGCCCCCGCCACCGGAGGCGCGGGACACCGCGACCGCCGCGGTCACGGCGCTGGCCGCGCACGCCGGCGCCTGGGGGGTGCGGGTGCACGACGTGGCGTCCTCCGCGGCGGCGGTGCGGGTGGCGCACGCCTGGGGCGCCCCGGGTTCCGCCGCACCGCGCGCTGGGACAGGATTCCCGGCGTGAGCACCATCGACTCCGCGCCCGCCGTGCCCGACGCCGCCGGGAACCCGCTGGACCGCATCGTCGTGCGGGGCCTGGCCGCCACCGGGTACCACGGCGTGCTCGAGGAGGAGCGCCGCACGGGGCAGCCGTTCTCCGTGGACGTCGCGCTGCACCTGGACACCCGCGCGGCGGCCGCGGGGGACGACCTCGGCGCGACGGTCGACTACGGGGTCCTGTCGCAGCGGGTGGTGGCCGTCCTGGCGGGGGAGCCCGTCGCCCTCCTGGAGACCCTCGCGCAGCGCGTGGCGGACGTCTGCCTGGAGGCGGCGGCGGTGCAGGCCGTCGACGTGGTCGTGCACAAGCCGCAGGCCCCGATCCCGGTGCCGTTCGCGGACGTGGAGGTCGCCGTGCGCCGCACCCGCGCGGCGGTGGCCTCGTGACCACCGACGTGACCACCGGCGTCCCCGTCCCCGCCGCCGTGCGCCCGGCCGTGCTGGCGCTGGGCACGAACCTCGGCGACCGCGCCGGGACGCTGCGCTCCGCCGTCCGCGCCCTCGCCGCCCTCCCTGGCGTGCGCGTGCGGGCCGTCTCCCCGGTCGTGGAGACCGACCCCGTGGGCGGCCCCGCGCAGCCCGACTACCTCAACGCCGTCGTCCTCGTGGACACCGAGCTGTCGCCGCCGGCGCTGCTCGACGCCTGCCAGCAGGTGGAGGCCGCGCACGGGCGGGACCGCTCCGCGGCGGCCGCGCGCTGGGGGGCGCGCACCCTCGACGTGGACGTCGTCGACCACGGGGGCCTCACCGTGTCCGGTGAGCGCCTCACGCTGCCGCACCCGAGGGCGCACGAGCGGGCGTTCGTCCTCGTGCCGTGGCTCGCGGTGGACCCGGCCGCGGTCCTGCCCGGCCCCGGCGGCGGGCCGGTCGCGGACCTGCTCGCGGCGCTCGGCGGCGACGGCGTGCGCCCGACGGAGGTGGCGCTGTGAGGCCCACGCAGTGGTCCCGCCTGCTCGGGGTGGCCGCGGTCGCCGGCGCCCTCACCTGGGCGACGCTGCGGGCGTGGTCGGTGCAGGGCGGCACGGAGCCACCGCTGCTGTGGACCACCGTGGTCGCGCTGGTGCTCATCGCGGTGGTCGTCGCCGGGGCGGGCTGGCCGGTGCGGCAGTGGGTCCGGGGCGACCGCGCCCGGCGCATCGACGCCCTGCGGGCCGCGCGCACCGCGGTGCTGGGCAAGGCGTCGGCGTACGCGGGGGCGCTGCTGGCCGGCTGGTTCGGCGGGCAGGCGGCGCACTACGCGGGGACGTTCGAGATCCTCGCGCGGCGGGACCGGATGTGGCTGGCGGTGGCGGCGGTCGTGGCCTCGCTGCTCATGGTCGTCGCGGGCCTGCTCGTGGAGCGCTGGTGCCGGGTCCCGCGCGACGACCGCCAGGGGCAGCGCGAGCCCGCCGGGGATCCGCGCGACTGAGGCCCGCCCGTCCGGCGCAGCGGCGCCTCAGGCCGCGCCGGCCTCCTGCGGCACGCCGGCGCGCAGCGCGGAGTGCACCACGTCCGGGGTCAGGATGCCCACGTACCGCTCGCCGTCCAGCACGGGCAGCCAGCGCTGGTCCTGCGCCAGCAGCGCGGAGAAACCCGTGCGCAGCGTCTCCGACTGCTGGATCGTCTCCCCGAAGGGCCGCAGCCACTCCCCGACGGTGCCGTGCTCGTGCCCCGCGCGCATCGCCTCCGTCAGGGCCCCGCGGCTCACCCAGCCCAGCAGGTGCACCTGGTCCGTGTCGAGCACCACCCCCCAGGAGCGCCCGTCGATCTCCAGCGCCGTCGCGGCGTACGCCACCCCGTCCCCGGGGGACAGGGGCGTCGGCCGCTCCAGGTCCTCCGCGCGGATCGGCGTGACGGCCAGGCGGCGCAGCCCGCGGTCGGAGCCGATGAAGCGCACCACGAACTCGTTGTGCGGCGTGGACAGCAGCGTCGCCGGGTCGGAGAACTGCTCCAGCACCCCGCCGGCGGAGAACACCGCCACGCGGTCGGCGACCTTCACCGCCTCGTCGAGGTCGTGGGTGACGAACAGGACCGTCTTGCGCAGCTCGTGCTGGATGCGCAGGAACTCGTTCTGCAGGTGCTCGCGGACCACGGGGTCCACCGCCCCGAACGGCTCGTCCATGAGCAGCACCGGCGGGTCCGCCGCCAGCGCGCGCGCCACGCCCACGCGCTGCTGCTGCCCCCCGGACAGCTCCGAGGGCAGGCGGGTCGCGTACTCCGCGGGCGGCAGGCCCACCAGCTCCAGCAGTTCGTCGGCCCGGCGCCGCCACTGCCGGGAGTCCCAGCCGAGCAGCCGCGGCACGGTCCCGACGTTGGTCCGCACGTCCAGGTGCGGCAGCAGGCCCGCGCCCTGGATGACGTAGCCGATGCCGCGGCGCAGCTGGACCGGGTCGGCGGCGGTGACGTCCTGCCCGTGCAGGTGGACGGTCCCGCCGGTGGGCTCCACGAGGCGGTTGACCAGCCGCAGGATGGTGGACTTGCCGCACCCGGAGGGCCCGACGAGGGCGACGACCTCGCCCTGCCGGACGGCCATCGTGAGGTCCCCGACGGCGAGCGTTCCGTCGGGGTACTGCTTGCGGACGCCGTGGAGACGGATCGCGGCGTCACCGGTAGCGTCAGCCGCGTGATCCTCGGGAGTCTCGGCGCTCATGTGGGAACTCTCGCCGAGGGTTGCCTGGTGCGCAACGAGTGGCTCTGCGGGGAGTACCTGTCCTCCCGGCGGGACGAGCTCCTGGCGGCGACCTGGGACCACACCGAGATCACCGTGCTGAGCGTGGTGCTCGGGGCGGTGGTGGCGTTCCCGCTGGCCCTGCTGGCCCGCAGGTGGCGCCCGGTGCGGGGCCTGCTGCTGGGGTCCTCCACGCTGCTGTACTCGATCCCGTCGCTGGCGCTGATCCCGGCGATGGTGCCGTTCACGGGGCTGACCCGCTGGACGGTGGTGGTGCCGCTCGTCCTGTACTCCCTGGCGGTGCTGCTGCGCAACATCCTCGCCGGCCTGGACGGCGTCCCGGCGTCGGTGGTCGAGGCCGCCCGCGGGATGGGTTTCGGGCGGGCGCGGCTGCTGCTGGGGGTGGAGCTGCCGCTGGCCCTGCCGACGATCGTGGCGGGCCTGCGCGTGGCGACCGTCTCCACCGTCGCGATGACGACCGTGGGCGGTCTCGTGGGCTTCGGCGGCCTGGGCACGCTGCTGCTGCAGGGGCAGCAGTCGGACTTCCGGGCGCAGGTCCTGGTCTGCGCCGTCCTCGTGGTGCTGCTCGCGGTCGTGGCGGACCTGGTGCTGCTCCTGCTGCAGCGCCTCGTCGGGCGGCGGCGGCGCTCGCGGGCACCGGCGCGGGCGGCGGAGCCGTTCCTGCCGCTCGGGGAGCCGGCGTGAGCGCCGGGCAGGGGTGGGTCGGTTCCGTCTCGGGGTACCTGCTGGACCCGGCGAGCTGGAGCGGGCCGGCCGGGCTGGGGGTGCGCCTGCAGGAGCACGTCGTCCTCAGCGGGGTGTCGGTGCTGCTCGCGGCCGTGCTGACGCTGCCGCTGGCGGTGGTGCTGGGGCACGCGGGGCGGGGCGGGGGCCTGGCGGTGGCCCTCGGCAACGTCGGGCGGGCCGTGCCGGTGCTGGCCCTGGTGGCGCTGCTGTTCATGCTGCCGGCGCCGCTGGGGCCGGGGAACCTCTCGGTGGTGCTGGCGCTGACGCTGTTCGCGCTGCCCCCGCTGCTGACGAACGCCTACGTCGGCGTGCGGGGCGTGGACCGGGCCGCGGTGGAGGCGGCGCGGGGGATGGGCATGAGCGGCGCGCAGGTGCTGCTGCGGGTGGAGGTGCCGCTGGCGATGCCGCTGATCCTGACCGGGGTGCGGCTGGCGGCGCTGCAGACGGTGGCGACGGCGTCGGTGGCGGGCATGGTCGCCGGCCCGGGTCTGGGGCGGATCGTCAGCGAGGGGTTCGTGACGTACGAGCCGAGCCGCTACCTGGGGGCGGCGCTGCTCATCGCGGCGCTGGCGCTGGCGGTGGAGGGCCTGCTGGGGCTGGTGCAGCACCTCGTGGAGCGGCGCCGGCGGGGCGGGCGCCGCACCCCGCCGGGAGCGCAGGAGCCGGCGCGAGCCCCCGGGACCGGTCGTGTCGGCGCGATGGGGTTCACTGACGCCTGACAGCAGCGCGGGCGTCCGGGGCACCGCCCGGCCCGCCCTCGCCGGACACGCGTGGCCTGCGGGTCACGGGACACAGAAGGCGGTTCCCCGTGGACATCCCCCTGCACCACCCCCTCCGGCGCCACCCCCTCCGGCGCCGTGCCCTCCTGGCCTGCGCGGCGGCGGGCCTGCTCCTGCCGGCGTGCTCCAGCCCCGGGGAGGTCTCCGGGGCGCCGGGGGCCGAGGGCTCGGCCTCCTCCTCCGCCGCGGGCGGCGAGGTGGTCGTCGGCGGCTCCTCGGCCAGCGAGATGCAGATCCTGCAGAACGTCTACGCGGAGCTGCTGCGCGCCGAGGGCCTCACGGTCACCATCAAGCCGGCGGGCGAGCGCGCCGTCTACGCGAAGGCGCTGGAGTCCGGTGAGGTGGACGTCGTCCCCGAGTACGCCGCGTCGCTGGCGGAGTACCTCAACAAGACGCAGAACGGGGAGTCCGCCGCCCCGATCGCCTCCTCCGACGTCACCGCGACGGTGGCGGCGGCGCAGCCGCTGGCGGAGAAGACCGGCCTGCGGCTGCTGGAGCCCGCGCAGGCCCGCAACTCCAACGGCTTCTACGTCACGGAGGCGTTCGCCGCGGAGAAGCGGGTGACGACGCTCAGCGGGCTCGCCGCGCTCGGGCAGCCCGTGACGATCGCCGCCGGGGACGACTGCGTGGAGAACACGTTCTGCCAGCCGGGCCTGGAGACGACGTACGGCCTGCAGGTGGCCGGTGTCACGGGCGACCCGTACGGCAGCGCGTCGGGGAAGCAGAAGGTCCTCTCCGGTGCGGCGCAGGTCGGGCTGACCGGCACCACCGACGGCACCCTGGCCGCGCAGGGCCTGGTGCTGCTGGAGGACGACAAGGGGCTGCAGGCCGCCGACAACCTCGTGCCCGTCGTGAACGCGCAGGACGCCGCGGACCCGAGGATCGCGCAGGCGCTGAACGCCCTGGCGCCGGTGCTGACCACCGAGGACCTCGCGCGGATGAACGTCGAGGTGGACGGGGAGCGCAAGAAGCCGGCGGACGTGGCGAAGGCGTACGTGGCGGAGAAGGGGCTCGTCTGACGGCCTCCCGGCCCGCCGGTTCCCCCTCCGCCCTCGGGGGGATCACGCGGTGCAGGCGCTCTGGCACGCTGTGCGCGTGACGTCGCCGAGCGAGTCCCCGGAACCGTTCGACCCCCCGGGCGTGGTGTGGAGCCGGCTGTCGCCGCGTCTGGTGACGGCCCGCCGTCTGGTCGGCACGATCGTCTGCGCCGTGCCGTTCGCCGGTCTCGCCGTGCTGGCGGTGCTGGTGCACCCGTGGTTCTGGGCCGGTGCCGCCGCGGTGGTGCTGCTGGAGCTGTGGGAGTGGTGGCTGATCGGCCGCCAGGTGCCCGCCTGGGGGTACGCCGAGCGCGACGACGACCTCCTCGTGCGGCACGGCCTGCTGTTCCGCAAGCTGGTGGTCGTGCCGTACGGGCGGATGCAGTACGTGGACGTCAAGGCGGGGCCGCTGGAGCGCCGCCTCGGCATCGCCACCCTGCAGCTGCACACCGCCTCCGCCTCCACCGACGCGGTGATCCCGGGTCTGGCGCCGGCGGAGGCCGCGCGGCTGCGGGACCGCCTCGCCGCGCGCGGCGAGGCGAGGCTGGCGGGCCTGTGAGCACCGAGGCCACCGGCGCCCCTGCCGACGGGGGGCAGGGTGCCGGGTCCGCGGGTGAGCCGGTCCTGGACCGGGTGCCCGTGCAGACCCTGGAGGCCGCCACCGGGGAGAGCCTGGACGAGGCCACCCGCGAGGTCCTCGCGGACGGGGGCTGGCGGCGGCTGCACCCGGTCACCCCGGTGCTGCGCGGCTGGAAGACCATCGCCGTGGTCCTGGCCCTGCTCGTGCACCAGAACCTGACGCACCTCGGCGACGTGCGCGACCTGCGGCTGCCCTCGTGGGCGCTGGTCCTGGCGGTCCTCGGCGGGCTGGTGCTGCTGGCGCTGCTGAGCACCGGCTGGGCGGTGCTGGCGTGGCGGCGCACCCGCTACCGGATCGACGCCGACGCCGTGCAGCTGGAGACGGGCGTGCTCTTCCGCCAGCAGCGCCGCGCGCAGCTGGACCGCCTGCAGGCCGTCGACGTGGTGCGCCCGCTGCTGGGGCGGATGTTCGGCCTCGCGGAGCTGCGGCTGGAGGTCGCCGGCGGCATCGGCGGCGGCGCGGTGAAGCTGGCGTACCTGCGGGAGGCGGAGGCGCAGCGGGTGCGCAACGCGCTGCTGGCCGCCGCGGCGGGCGTCCGCTACGGCGAGGACCAGGAGGTGCCGGAGGCCCCCGAGCGCACGGTCGTCGAGGTGCCGGTGCAGCGCCTGGTGCTGTCGATCCTGCGCTCGGGGATGTCGGTGGCCGTGGTGCTGGCGGCCGCGGGGGTCGTCACGGCGGCGGTCGTCGGTGCGCGCTTCGATGCCGTGTTCGCGGCGCTGGCGGGTGTGCTGCCGCTGGCCGTGGGCGTGCTGGGCGCGGCGTGGCAGCGCTTCTCGCGGGGGTTCGGCTTCTCGGTGGCGCAGTCGCCGGACGGCCTGCGCCTGCGGCGCGGGCTGCTGGAGCACCGCTCGCAGACGGTCCCGCCGGGGCGGGTGCAGGCGCTGCGCATCTCCCAGCCGCTGCTGTGGCGGGGCGCGGACTGGTGGCAGGTGCACGTGAACGTCGCCGGGTACGGCGTGATGGAGACCGCGGGCGGGCAGGACGCGACGCTGGTGCTGCCGGTGGGGACGCGGGAGGAGCTGGCCCGGGTGCTGGCGGTCGTGCTGCCCGACCTGGGCACGCGGGAGCCGGCGCTGGAGGTGGTCTCCGCGGGCCTGACGGGCCGGGACCGCGACGGCGGGTTCACCCCGGCGCCCCGGGCGGCGCGGTGGCTGGACCCGGTGGGGTGGCGCCGGCTCGGGTTCCGGGTCACCGACCGCGTCTTCCTGGCGCGGGCGGGGGTGCTGCGCCGCTCCCTGGTGGTGGTGCCGCACGAGCGGACGCAGAGCCTGGCGATGCGGCAGGGGCCGTGGCAGCGGCGGCTGGGCCTGGCGAGCGTGGTCCTGCACTCCACGCCCGGACCGGTCTCGCCGCAGGTGGCGCACCTGGCCGCCGGGGTCGCGGCCGCGCTGCTGCAGGAGCAGGCGGTGCGGGCGCGCACCGCGCGGGCGGCGGCGGGGCCGGAGCGGTGGATGGAGCGCGTCCCGGAGCGGGCTGCCGGCTCAGCCGCCGCCGAGGTGCCCGGCGAGGCGGGTGTGCATGGCGGCGCTGGCCTCGTTGAGGCCGGTGATCTCGACGGACTTGCCGCGCGTGGCGTACTTGGTGGTGATGGCGTCGAGGGCGGCGACCGTTGAGGCGTCCCACACGTGGGAGCGCGACAGGTCCACGACGACCCGCTCGGGGTCGCCGTCGTAGTCGAACTGGTGGACGAGGTCGTTGCTGGAGGCGAAGAACAGCGCCCCGTCCACGGTGTAGACGCGGCGGCCGTCGGGGTCGGTGTGCCCGGTGACGGTGACGAGGTGCGCCACGCGGCGGGCGAAGAGCACCGCCGCGACGAGGACCCCGACGACGACGCCGATGGCGAGGTTGGACGTGGCCACGACGACGGCGACGGTGGAGAGCATCACGAGGGTCTCGCTGCGGGGCATCCGGCGCAGGGTCGCGGGGGCGACGGAGTGCCAGTCGAAGGTGGCGACCGACACCATGATCATGACGGCGACGAGGGCGGCCATGGGGATGGCGGCCACCACGTCGCCGAGCACGACGACGAGGACGAGCAGGAAGGCCCCCGCGAGGAACGTGGACAGCCGGGTCCGCGCCCCGGACACCTTCACGTTGATCATCGTCTGCCCGATCATGGCGCAGCCGCCCATGCCCCCGAAGAGGCCGGTGACGACGTTCGCGACGCCCTGCCCCCAGGACTCGCGGGTCTTGTCCGAGCCGGTGTCGGTGATGTCGTCGACGAGCTTGGCCGTCATGAGCGACTCCATGAGCCCGACGAGGGCGAGCCCGACGGCGTAGGGCGCGACGACGGCGAGCGTCTCCCACGTCCAGGGCACGTCGGGCAGCAGCAGCGTGGGCAGGCTGTCGGGCAGCGCGCCCTCGTCGCCGACGTCCGGCACGGCCACCCCGGCCGCCGCGGTCACGGCCCCGAGCACGACGATCGCCACGAGCGGTGCGGGGACGGCGGTGGTGAGCCTCGGCAGGAACACCATGAGCGCGATGCCCGCCGCGACGAGGGCGTGGACCGCCGGGGGAGCGCCCACGAGGTGGGGCAGCTGGGCGAGCAGGATCAGGATCGCCAGCGCGTTGACGAAGCCCACCATGACGCTGCGCGGCACGAACCGCATGAGTCGTGCGACGCCGAGGGCGGCGAGGGCGATCTGCACCAGGCCGCCGAGCACGACGGCCAGGAGCAGGTGGTCGAAGCCGTGGGAGGCCACGAGCGGGGCCACGACGAGGGCGACGGCCCCGGTGGCGGCGCTGATCATGGCGGGCCGGCCACCCAGGACGGCGGTGGTGACGGCCATGGTGAACGAGGCGAACAGCCCGGCACGGGGGTCCACGCCGGCGATGACCGAGAAGGAGATCGCCTCGGGGATCAGCGCGAGCGCGACGACGAGGCCGGCGAGGACCTCGGTGCGCAGGACCGCGGGGGTCAGCCGGGTGCGGTGGGGGGCGGTGCGTGCCACGCGGCGCGTCGTCCGTTCCGTCGGGGGGGCGGTTCCGTGGTCGGTCGTGCGGTCGTGCGGTCGTGCGGTCGCGGCGGGGCCGACCGCAGGGCCCGTGCCGGTCGGGAACTCTACCGTCGCGGAAGGGTGGCGACCGGTGCTGCGCCGGACCCGCACCGCCCGTCCTGCCGTCGCCGGCCAGCGCTGGCGGGCCCGGCACCCAGCCCCCACAGTGGGCGCGGGGCCGCACCCGGCGGCCGGTGCGGAGGTTTCCCGTGGGTCCCGTCCAGCGCTCCAGCCCGGCTGATCGCGACCTGAGCGGCCTGGTGGTGCTCGTCACGGGCGCCAGCGCCGGCGTGGGGCGCGCCACGGCCCGCCGCCTCGCGCAGGCCGGTGCCGTCGTCGTCGGCTGCGCCCGCGACCCCGAGCGGCTGCACGCGGCCGCGGCGGAGATCGGCATGGAGGCCGTGCCCTGCGACGTGCGCGACGCCGGTGCGCGCCGGGCGCTGGTGGAGGAGGTGCTGGCCCGGCACGGGCGCGTCGACGTCCTCGTCAACAACGCCGGCATCGGCTGGGAGGGCCTGGTCGAGGACATGGCCGCCGACGACGTGGAGCACGTCGTGCAGACCAACGTCACCGCGGTCCTGGACCTGACCCGGCTCGTCCTGCCGTCCATGCTGGAGCGCCGCGACGGCGACGTCGTGATGATCTCCTCGGCGGCGGCGTTCGTCGCCCTGCCGCCGCTGACCGTCTACAGCGCCACGAAGTGGGCCGTCCAGGGGTTCGTGCAGGGGGTGCGCCGGGAGGTGCGCACCCGCGGTGTGCGCGTGCACAGCGTCAACCCGGGGTTCGTGCGCACCGAGTGGCTCTCGCGCTCGATGGGCCACCGTCCCACCGAGGACGAGCCGGGCCTGCGCCCCTCGCCGGGGGTCGCACCCGAGCGGGTGGCCGAGGCCGTCGCGCGGACCCTGCGGCGCCCGGCCTCGCGCACGGTGTCGGTGCCCCGGGTGATGGGGCTCTCGCGGCTGGCGTCGGTGCAGCCGCTGCGCTCGGTGGTGGACGCCGTCTCCTCGCGCACCGCGGCCGCGGCGGCCCGCGGGGCGCGCCGCACCGCCCGGGAGCGGACGCCGGGGTGAGACCGCGGCCCGGCGCCCCGGGTGGGCGGGGACGCCGGGCCGGGGTGCCGGGCAGCCGTGTCGCGCGGGGGTGCCGGGCGGGGGCGCCAGGGGTGACGTCAGGGGCGGGGGCCCGGGCGGCGCTGGCCGAGGCGGGTGGCGACCTGCTGGATGCGCGCGCGGGCCTTGGGGTCGGCGGCGATCCGCTGCGCCCGGCGCACGGCCTCACCGGTCAGGCGGCGCCCCTGGGGCGTCGACAGGAACTTCGAGATCTTGGCGGCGAATCCGGCCATGGCGGTGTCCTCCTCGTGTGCACCCGCGGGCGGGGGACCGGCGTGGCGGGCGGGTGCCACCACACCGGTCGAACGGCTGTGGTGGTCAGCATGGTTCCGCACCCGGTGCCCGGGCGCCCGTCGGGACACCGGGCGGGTGCTCAGGCGGGTGCCCGGTCCCTGCGCAGCACCACGGCGATGTCGGTGACGGTGAACAGGAAGCGCCCGGCGGCCGCGAGCCGTCGCAGCTCCTCCACCCAGCCCGCCGCCCGCGCGGCCAGGGCGGGGTCGTCGGAGACGGCGGCGAGGACGCCGGTGGCGACCTTCCACGCCACGGAGCCCACGTCGAAGCGCCGGTGCGGGTCGGCCCAGGAGTGCACCGACTCCACGGTCAGGCCGCTGGCGTCGGCGTAGCGCAGCAGCTTGCGCCCGGCGAAGCCGTCGACCCGCCCGCCGGCGGTGGGGGAGTGCGCGACCCAGTGGTCGATGAGGGTGCGGGTGAGCCGGTCGTCCGCGCTGGAGAACAGGGCGGTGTCCCAGTCGCTGTGGGCGAGCACGAACCGGCCGCCCGGGCGCAGGACGCGCTCGACGTCGGCGAGGTGGGCCGCGGGGTCGGCGAGGTGCTCCAGGGTGTTCACGGAGGCGGCGGCGTCCAGGCTGGCGCCGGGCAGCGGCAGCGGGCCGTCCAGGTCGGCGATGTGGGCGCGCACCCGCGCGTCGAGCAGGAGGTCGTCGTCGAGGGTGGCGGCCACGTCCACCGCGTGGACGAGGGCGGCGGGGGAGTCGAGCAGCACGCGGGTGAGGCGCCCGGGTCCGCAGCCGAGGTCGGCGACGACGGACCGCGGTCCCGGCTGGGCGAGTCTTGCCACGTTCTCGAACCGTCCCACGCCCCCGAGCGTAGGGGGAGGAGCCACCGCCGGCGCCTGGTCGGGGGGCTGCACCGTACGTGAAGTGCTCGTCGCACGGCGTCGCCACGCAGGCCCGTCCGCGTGAATTCCCTGCGCCGATCCGGGGAAGAACGCCCCGTCCAACCCTCACGTAGCGTGCGAGTCGCCGGAGCCGACCTAGCATGGCGGTCCACGCCGGAACGGGTCGCGGGGGGTCCGCACCGGCGTCCCGGTGGGCGCGCGGCGGGACCGCGCAGGCCGCGGCGGGGAGCGCACGGAGCGCGGGCGTCGTGGGGCGGCAGGCCGCACGGCACACGAGGGGGGCGGACATGGACACCAGCACGACGGCTCGGCCGCGGCACGCGAGCGCCGAGGTCCCCACGCCGCGCAGGCGGCGCGGCAGGCTCGTCGCCGGCGCCCTGGCGCTGGTGCTGGCCGGCGGGGCGGCGGGCTGGACCGCCCGCGGTGCGCTCGACCCCGCCCCGCCCGCCGCCCCGAACCCCGGTGCCGCCCAGGCCCCCTCCCAGGGTGCCGCGCCGTCGTGGATGCCCAACCCGCACGTGCCCGCCGCCGAGCGCGACACCAAGTGGACCTGCACGCAGACGCACACCGTCTCCGACGTCGCCGCCTTCGAGCAGTACCTCGGCCGCCCGGTCGACTGCGTCGTCGTCTTCAGCACCGACAAGGACTGGGGCACCCTGACCCTGCCGTGGTTCGCGGTGAACTCCCCCGAGGGCAAGGACTGGGGCGCCTGGGTCGGCGAGGCACCCGAGGAGCGCACGCTCGTCATCTCCCAGTCGCTGGTGCCCAACGAGCCCCCGTCCGACTGGCGGGCGCGCGGTGCCGCCGGGGAGTACGACCGCTACTGGCGCCAGTTCGGCCAGACCCTCGTCGACGAGGGCCTCGGCCGCTCCGTCATCCGCCTCGGGTGGGAGTTCAACGGCGACTGGTACGAGAACCACTACGTCGGCGCGAGCGCCGAGGAGCGGGAGCAGTGGAAGGAGTACTGGCGCCGCGCGGTGCGGGCGCTGGAGGTCCCCGGCTCGCAGTTCGAGATCGACTTCAACCTCGCCGAGGGGCTGCAGAACTCCGTCGCCGTCGCCGAGCTGTACCCCGGTGACGAGTACGTCGACATCATCGGCGTCGACGTCTACGACTCCTACCTCGCGCCCATCGACCCCTCGGCCCGCAACCAGGCGCGCAACGCCAAGGAGAACGGCGTCGCCGACCTCGTCGCGTTCGCCCGCGAGCACGACAAGCCGCTCAGCCTGCCCGAGTGGGCCATGGTCTCCCCGGACAGCGGCACGCAGGGCGGCGGCGACAACCCCGTCTTCATCGACCAGATGGCCGACTTCGTGCGCGACAACCCGGTGCGCTACCAGGGCTACTTCAACGTGCCGGACGGCGGCGTCGGCATGACGCTGGCCGACGCGCCGCAGGGCTCGGCGCGCTTCCTGGAGCGCTTCGGCCCCTCGGGCGACGCGGCACCGACCGGCTCGTGAGGGCGGTTACCCTCGTGGCCGCCTTCGTCAGCGCGCGCCCCGCGGGGTGCCCCGTGCCCAGGGATGGTGCCGTGCCCCTCGAGTGTCCGACCCTCCCGCGGGGACGTGAGCGGTGAGCCTGCTCGCGAAGCTGCGCTCCGGTGGCGCAGGCCGCGTCGTGTGGAACCTGGGCGACCAGGTGGTGTGCAGCGTCAACAACGCGCTGCTGTTCTTCCTGATCGCCAACGCCTTCCCCGCGGCGGGCAGCCCGCACGTCGGCGCCTTCGCCATCGCCTTCGTCGCGTACGTGATCGGGATCGGCGTCACCCGGGCCCTGGCGACCATGCCGCTGGGGATCCGCTTCGCCGGTGAGCCCCCGGAGCGGTTCCGCCCCGCGGCCGCGGGCGCCCTGGGCACGTCGCTGCTGCTGGGCGTCGTCGGCGGGGCCGCCAGCGCGGTGGTCGGCTGGACGCTGGGCGGTGCGCTGGGTGCCGCCCTGCTGGCTCTGGGGGCGGCCCTGCCGGCGCTGCTGCTGCAGGACTCCTGGCGCCAGGTGCTGCTGGCCCTGAAGCGCCCCGCGGCCGCCCTGGCCACGGACACGGTGTTCCTGCTGCTGCAGATCGCGGCGCTCGTGCTGCTCATGCGCTCCGAGCACGGCTCGGTGGCGCCGTTCGTCCTGGCGTGGGGTGCGGCGGCGCTGCTGGCCTCGCTGCTCGGCGTGTTGCAGCTGCGCCTGCTGCCGAGGCCCGCGTCGGCGCGCCGGTGGGTGCTGGACCAGTGGTCGGTGACGCGCTACCTGGTGCCGGAGTTCGTCCTGCAGCAGCTCGGGGTCAAGCTCGTCATCCCGGTGGTGGCGTTCCTCAGCACGCTGGGTGCGGCCTCGGCGCTGCGGGCGGGGGAGTCGCTGACCAGCCCGGCGACGATCGTCGCGGGCGGCCTGCTGTCCTTCGCGATCCCGGAGCTGTCCAGCCGCCGCCACGACCTGGGGGTGCGGGGCTGGCGCCTGGCCGCGACCGCGGTCTCGGGGCTGGTGGTCCTCACCGGGCTGGCGTGGGGCGCGGTGGTCCTGCTGCTGCCGGACACGGCCGGCACGTGGCTGCTGGAGGGCACGTGGGAGGGCGCCGAGGCCGTGCTCCTGCCGATCGTCGTGGGTCAGGCCGGCGCGGCCGCCGCGGTGGGACCGGCGGCCGCCCTGTACGCGATGGACCGCGCGGCCGTGACGTTCCGCATCAACGGCGTCTACGCGCTGCTCGCCCTGGTGTTCTCGGCGGTGGGTGCGGTCCTCGACGGGGCACCGGGTGCGGCGTGGGGCGGCGCGGCGGCGTTCTGGCTCGTGGTGCCGTGGTGGTTCCTCGCGGTGCGCCGCGAGTCCGCGGCCGTGGTGGCGGCGCGGGCCGGCGGGCAGGGCGACCCGAGCCCCTCCGAGGGGGCCGGCGCCCACGCCTGACGCCCCTTCCCGGGGCGCCCGCGACCCGCACGTGCCCGACCCGCACGGTGGTGCTGCGTGCACGCACGGGGGGGCCCGGTGGCCGCACCCGGCCACCGGGCCCCCTCGTGCGTGCGGCCGGTGTCAGCGCTGGTGGCCGTCGCGGGCGAGCTCCTCCAGGACCGTGCGCTCGACGGCGGCGCTGTCGGCGGGGTTCATGTCGGTGAACTGCACGACGGCCTCACCGGCGCCGGCCCGCAGGACCTCGCCGCGGGCGTGGACCTCGACACCCTCGTCGAGGGTGACGCTGACCTCGACGGTCTCGTGGGCCGCGGGCAGGTTCTCGCCGCCCAGCCGCACACCGGTGCGGGAGATGTCGATCGTGGTGACCTCCTCCTCGAAGCCTGCGCCGACGACCTGGGCGGGGCGCCGGGTGTGGGCGCGCACCGCGCCGCGCCGGGCTTCGTTGGCGAGCAGCACCACCCCGGTGAGGGCGAGCTCGTCGTCGCGGTGGGCCTGGGCGACGGCCTGGAAGACGGCGAGGGAGCCGCTCTGCTCCATCCGCGCGCTGGCCCAGACCCGGCGGCCGTCGAGCATCTCGACGGTGCCCGGGTCCATGCCGACCTGGCTGGTCACCACGAGGCCGGACGCGCTCGCCGTCCACGAGCGCACGGTGCCGACGTGGACGACGGCCGTGCCCGTGGGCATGAGGGTGACCTCGGTGCCGGGGGCGGGGCCGTCGGCGGTGAGGACGTCGCTGTGTTCGAGTTCCATGCGCGCTCCCGTCCAAGTAGCTGTCCAATGACGCTACGTCACAAGAGGAGCATGGCACGACCTGACGCCCACGGGCGGAGCAACGGCGCGGACGCCGGGGCGCGTGCAGGTACCGGACCTCAGGGGCGCCAGACCCCCAGGCCGTTGGGGGCGGCCGGCTGCAACGTCGGGCGCACCGGCGCCGGGGCGGTCGCCTCCTGCGCCGCGCCCCGGTGCGCCGCGCTCCCCCGTCGCCGGCCCGCGTCGAAGCGGCTGCCCACGAAGAGGGTGCACAGCGGCAGCAGCAGGTAGAGGATCTGCGGCTGCAGCAGCCCGGCGAACAGGATCGAGTCGGCGAAGACGCCGCCGACGGCCAGCGTCGGGGAGGGCGCGCGGCGCAGCACCGCGACGGTCACGAAGACCGTGAAGAGGAGCGAGGCGGGGACCCCGTACTCCAGGACCAGCTTCGGGGCGCCGGCGAAGTTCAGGGGCAGGCCGGTGGCGGCGAAGACGGCGTCGGCGGCGGCGTCCGCGCCCCCGGGGCCCAGGCCCGTCAGGAAGGTGACCGGGTCCTCCCGCCAGGTGCGCTCGATGAATTGGAACGGCTGCACGAAGCGCAGGCTGGCGCTGGAGTTGGTGTAGGACGTCTCGTCGCTGCGGTCGACGAAGATGTCCCCGAGCGGGGTGGCCAGGGCCGCGAGGAGCAGCACCGCACCGCCGCCGGCGACGCGCACCGTCCACCAGCCGCCCCGGCGCACCGCCAGCACCAGGAGCCCCACGGCCATCAGCAGCAACCCGGTGCCCGCGACGGCGCAGACCAGCCCCCCGGTGAAGAGCAGCACCCGGAGCGGCCGGGCGCCCCGCACCAGCGTGGAGAGCAGGGCGAGGGCCAGGAACTGGGAGAAGATCGACGGCTCGACGAAGACGAAGGCGTTGGCCTTGATGACGCTGGAGCCGTACTGGATGGGGTAGGAGGTGTTGTAGCCCGCGAACGTGAAGTCCGGCGGCAGCGCCTCCTGCACGTAGTCCGTGTAGGCCCACACCCCCGCGAACTGGGCGAGCACCTGGCCGATCCCCACCACCGCGAACACCATCATGATCTTCTCGAAGCGGTCCAGGACCCGCGGGTAGAGGTGGTGCGCCGCGGGGTGCACGCGGAAGCAGAACGCGGACCAGACGACGACGAGCAGCAGCAGGGACGGCACCGAGGCCTGGGCCCCGAGGAGGAACGCGCCGATCGCGGCGAGGCAGCAGCCGGCCACTGCCATCAGGTACGTCCGGACGGCCCTGGCGTGCTCGACGACGTCCCCGAGGTACAGCAGCCACGCGAGCACCGGCAGCACCACGAGCATCGACAGGGCCACGGGCGCGCCGAGCGGGAGGGCGACGCGCTGCAGGACCGTGGCCGCGAGGACGATGACGGTGCAGGCGGCCAGGACGCGGCGCTCGGTGGCCGGGCCGGCCCGCACGATGCGGACGTCCTGCGCGTGCGGGGACTTGCCCGTCGGTTCCACCATCAGCCTGCGCACGTCCCTCGTCGTCGGATCGGTCGTCGGATCGGTCGTCGGGTCGGGGCGGTCCTCGGCGCTGCGCCGTCGGGGCGGCGGGTCCCGCGACCCACCATGCTAGGCGCGCGCTCCCGTGCGGCGGTCCGGTCGCGGAGGAGGCTCTGCGCGGATCGTGGGCCTCTCACGCGTTCGGGTGAACGCCGGTGTGGCATTCGTGGAGGTCGGACGGCATCCGGTAATGCGGTGCGCCCGGGATGGGATAGTGATTCGGGACCGGCGCCGACGGGGGGCACGGCGGGCGCCTGCGGAACCCTCGCGCGGCGGCCGGCTGTGCTCGTCGCCGGAGAACCGGTACACGACGTTCGGTGCCCGCTCGGGCACGCGGAGCACCACGGGAGGGCGGACAGTGGCGACACCCACGGGGTCGGGGGACAGGGCGGGTGCCAGCGCGCTGGCGGCGATCGTGCGGCACCGGCGGCGGCTGCTCGCGGTGGCCGCCCTGTGCGGCATCGCGGGGTTCGCCGGGGGCAGCGCCGCGCTGACGCCCAGCTACTCGGCGACCGCGGTCGTCACGCTCTCCTCGGACCGGCCCTTCGACCCGCAGGGCAACAGCGGCCCGCTGGGCGACCCGACGAAGTGGGCCACCGCGCAGTCCGGTGTCGCGCAGTCCCGCGCCGTCTTCGACCGGGCCCGCCAGCGGGTGCCGGCGCGCGAGCGCGAGGAGTTCCGCGACCAGGTCGAGATCCTCCCGAACAACGAGTTCAACCAGGTGGCGGTCACCGCGACGGCCGCCGACGCCGCCGACGCCGCGGCCGTCGCCGACGCCGTGGCCCTGGCCTACCGCGAGCTGCGCGCCGACACGGTCCGCACCCAGACCGCACAGGCCCTGACACAGGTCAGCGACGCGGCGACGCGCCAGCGCATCCAGCTGGCCTCGGTGACCTACGGCGACGGTGTGGCGATCCTCGACAACGCCGAGGTCCCCACGTCCCCGTCCTCGCTCTCGCCGCTGGCGCTCGGCGCCCTCACCGGCCTGGCGGGCCTGCTCGCCAGCGGTGCCTTCGTCGCGTGGCGGGCCCACGTGCGCCAGCGGGTGGCCGGCTCCCCCCTGCCCGACGTCGCCGAGCTGGGGCGCTGGCCCAGCGCGCCGTCGTTGCAGGCCCTCGCCGATCCGCACGGCGCCCAGGCCCAGAGCGGTGGGGTCGTCCTCGTCGGCATCCAGCACCTGGGGCACCTGCGCACCCCGCGCCTGGAGGTCGGCAGCATCCTGGTGACCGCCGTCAGCGGTGAGGGCGGCGGCCTGGCCGTGGCCCTGGCCGCCGCCGCGGCGCGCTCCGGCCGCAGGGTGGTCCTCGTGGACGCCGACGAGCGCGGCAGCCGCCTGTCGGCCTTCAACGCGCCCGTGGACGTCCAGCCCGCCGGGCGCCGCGCCGCCGTGGACCGGCCCCGGCCCTGGGTGATCGGGGTGGGTGCGACCGTCGACGTTCTGGCGCTGGGCGTGCGCCACCTGCAGCCGCGGGCCGTGGGTCTGGCGCTGCAGCAGCTCGTGGAGGACGGCTACCTCGTGATCGTCGTGGGCGGGTCCGTGCTGGACAGCCCGGCGGCCTTCGCGGTGGCCGGCGAGGTGGACGCGGTGCTCGTGCAGGTCGAGCCGGAGCCGTCCGCGGACCTGGTCAGCAAGACGGTCCAGCGCCTGCAGATCGCGGCGCCGGCGGTCGTGGCGCAGGTGGTCGTGGAGGACGCCGCGGAGCGCCTGCCGCTGGAGGCCGCCGAGGCGCCCCAGCCGGCGCTCCGCCGGGCGCCCGAGGAGCAGGGTGGCGTGGACAAGATCTTCGCCCCCACGGAGCCGAGCACCCGTTCCTGACGGGCGGCGACGCGAGAGGGCCCCGGGCGCACGCCGCCCGGGGCCCTCTCGCGTGTCGCACCCCCTGGGGGCTCAGCCGGTGGGGGCGACGTCCCCGGCCCAGGCGGCGGTCTGCCTGGCGACGCCCTCCCAGTCCCCGGGGGCGAGCCAGCCCGCCTCGGCGTGGGTGGCCAGCGGCACGCGCGGGGCGAGCAGCACCCTGCGGCGGGAGGGCCGGCGCAGCGCCCGGACGTCGACGGCCGCCTTCATCGCCGTCAGGTAGACCGAGCGGGCGAGCCTGCGGGCGGGGTCGGTGCCCTCCGCGGCCGCGTGGTGCCGCACGAGGTCCAGCGGCCCGAAGCGGGGGATGCCCTGCAGGGTGAGGCAGCTGGTGTGGTCGAAGTCCCCACCCGACAGGGAGCACAGCGTCAGCAGCCGCTCGTCCTCGCGCAGGGTCCCCGCGCGGGCGGCGAAGGTGCTGGTGGTGCTCACGCACGGGACCCACCCGTACCCGGCGGGGCCGTCGGTGCCCGCGGGCGGGTACCGGGAGGACCAGTAGGGGGTGAAGTAGTCGCCCCACGTCCCGCCGGCCCCCTCGCCCAGGCCGCCCAGGGCGCCGGGCGCCCACAGGTAGTCGTCCTCGGCCAGGAGGACCAGGTCGGCGGCGTCCCAGGCGCGCTCGCGGGGCAGGGCGAGCCCGCGCAGGTAGCTGCGCCGGTTGCTGCCCGCCGTGATCGGCACGGTGCTCCCCCAGGCCTCCATGACCTCGAGCCGCTCCGCCGGGAGGGGGCCGTCGTTGAGGAAGACGACGTCCACCTCGCCCTCGCCCCGGGCGACCTCCACGGCGCGGCAGAAGGACTGCAGGCACGACAGCTTGCTGTACCAGCCGGGCCGGTTCTTGGAGTTCTCACCGCCGTGGGACCGGTAGATCGCGTGCAGTCTCACGCCAGCCTCCGCTCGCCGGGTGCGGGCGGCGCCCGTCGCGCGGCCTCGGTCCCCAGGGCTCCGGCAGCCCTTCGACCATCGTATCGAGGGGACGTCGCCCGGCGGTGCATCGGGTGGGCGGCGGAGGGCGTTACAGAACAATCCGGCGCTTCCCCCTCAAGGAGCAGCGCCACCGGCCCGATCCCTCATGTGTCAGCAACAACGCAGGACCCGCCAGACGCAGCAGCGCCTCCCGGCCCCAGCGTCACGACACCTTTGAGGTTGATCCCGCCATGTCCAAGCTTTCCCGCTTCCTGCTCGGCACGGTGGCCGTCGCCACCGCCTCCACCGGTTTCACCACCGTCGGTGCTTCCGCGGAGACCCTCGACACCCACCGCATCGGCACGGGCACCGCCACCGTCACGGACGCGGCGGGCAACGTCTGGTCGGCCGGCCGGAACTTCGTCGGCGGCAACCAGGTCGCGGTCGCCACGACCGCCGCCATCGCGGGCACCACCTCCCCGAAGCTGTACCAGTCGGAGCACTACGGGATGTCGGCCTTCAACCTGCCGGTTCCCGCGGGCAGCTACGACGTGACGCTGAAGATGGCGGAGACGTACTTCAACGCCGCCGGGCAGCGGGTGTTCTCGGTGAACGCCGAGGGTGCGCGCAAGCTCACCGACGTGGACATCTACAAGGAGGCCGGCAAGAACCGCGCCGCCGACAAGACGTTCGCCGTCGACGTGGCCGACGGGACGCTGAACCTCGGTTTCGCCGCCCGGGTCAACCACCCCAAGGTCTCCGCGATCGAGGTCAAGCGCGTCGCCCGCACGACCGTCCCCGCCGTGCCGACCGCCGTCCGCGTGAACGCCTCCACCGCTGCGGTGCAGGACTCCGCAGGTGCGACCTGGGCCGCCGGCAACGGTTTCACCGGGGGTTACCAGGTCTCCGGCGCCACCACCGCGGACATCGCGAACACCGTCGACGACAAGCTCTACCAGTCCGAGCACTGGGGCATGACGGCGTGGAAGACCCCGGTCCCGCAGGCCGGCACCTACGAGGTCACCCTGAAGATGGCGGAGACCTTCTTCGGCGCGGCCGGGCAGCGCGTGTTCTCCGTCGACGCCGAGGGTGCGCGCAGGCTCACCGACGTCGACATCTTCCGCACCGTCGGCAAGAACGTCGCCCACGACCGCACCTTCCTCGTCGGCGTCACCGACGGGACGCTGGACCTCGGCTTCTCCGCCAAGGTGAACAACGCCAAGGTCGGCGCCATCCAGGTCAGGCTCGTGGACAGCGTCGTGGCCCCGGCCCCGGCTCCCGCCCCGGCCCCGGCCCCGGCTCCCGCCCCGGCCCCGGCCCCGGCTCCCGCCCCGGCCCCCGCCCCGGCCCCGGCTCCCGCACCGGCCCCTGCCCCCACCCCCGTGACGTCCGGTTCGTGGAAGTCCGGTTCCGCCGGTGTCGGCATCGCCGACGGCTCCTTCGGCGCCTGGCGCGGGACCCCGGTCGCGATCGCCGCGACCTGGGTCGACAACAACGCCGCGGCCGCCGGCATGTGGCAGCTCGACGCCGGCAAGGAGTTCGGCGCCTGGCAGAAGGACCTGGACATCGCCGTCGGCGCGTTCGACCACGGGGAGAGCTGGCACGCTGCCGCCGCCGGTTCCTACGACGCGCGCTGGCGTTCCTCGCTGGAGACGCTGAAGCGCAAGTGGGGCACCCGTCCGGGCACCGTGTACATCCGCTTCGCCCACGAGATGAACGGCAACTGGTACCCCTGGTCCGTCAACTCCGGCAACGTCGAGGCGTTCAAGGCCGGCTGGAAGCGCTACCGCGCGATCCAGCAGCAGGTCTTCCCGCAGAGCAAGCTCGTCATGAACATGAACCGCGAGTCCGTCGGCTCCGGCTTCGACTGGCGCCGGTCCTTCCCGGGCGCGGGCCAGGTCGACGTCATGGGCGTGGACTACTACAACAACTACCCGTACGCCGGCACGGTGGAGTCCTTCCGCTCGCACCTGTTCCAGACGGACGGCTGGGGCGCCCCCAAGGGCCTCGGTGCGCACCTCGCCCACGCCCAGAGCGTCGGTCTGCCGCTGAGCATCTCCGAGTGGTCGGGCAACGCCGACGCCGGTGACTCCGCGGGCTGGATCCAGGGCATGCACGAGTTCTTCAAGACCAACGGCGGCACCGGCGCGGGCAAGTTCCTCTACGAGGTGCAGTTCAACGTCGACCGCGACAACCGCCGCTGGATCCTGACGCCCGGCGTCACCCGCATGCCGGCCTCGTCCGCGAAGTACCGCGAGCTCTTCTGATCCTCGCCGCACGGCTGTACCCACCTGTGACCGGCGCTCCGGTCGAGGTGTCCGCACGTCCCCGCTGAGGGGAGCAGGTGCCGGGCCGGGATCCTCCCGGCCCGGCACTTCTGCGTGCGGGGCGGGGTGTCCGGGCGCGGGGCTCGGGTGTTGAGTTGGAGGGGGGTCGCCATCCAGCATCTCTGCGTGGTGGGGACATCACTAAAAGTAGCAGCCCCTGGGCCAAGTTGTCCACCCGTGCGAGCGAATTGGATGCGGAGCGTGGTGATGTCCCGCATTCGGGCTAGGTGGGTGGCGAAGTTCCGGTCCGGCCACCCCGGCCCTGGCTACACTCGGTCGCGCCGCACGGCTGGCCGGGGGGGCCTCCGACGGGCTCGCGCCCCGCGGTCGACGGCTCGCACGCACTCTGGGGGGACCATGGCCGCCACGCGGACCATCGCTGCAGCAACGCTCCTGGCCTCGACCATGGTCGGCCACGTCCTCTATCCCGTGGCGCTGCACGCGGTCGCCCGCCGCAGGCCGCAGCCGCAGGTCCCCGCGCCCCGGGAGTGGCCCGCCGTCACGGTCCTGGTCCCGGCGTACCTGGAGGCCGGCGTCATCGCGGCCAAGGTCGACAACGTCCGCAAGAACGGCTACCAGGGCGAGCTGGAGATCCTCGTCGTCGCCGACGGTGACCCCGAGACCGCACGGATCGCCGAGGCCGCCGGTGCCCGCACCCTGCTGCTGCCCGAGCGCCGCGGCAAGTCGCAGGCCCTCAACGCCGGGGTGGCCGCCGCCTCGCACGAGATGGTCGTCATCAGCGACGCCAACAGCGAGCTGGAGTACGACGCCCTCGGCTACCTCGTCTCGGCCCTGCTCGTCCCGGGCGTCGGGGCCGTCGCGGGGGAGAAGCTCGAAGGTGACGGCGGCGAGCTGGCCTACTGGCGCTTCGAGTCCTGGATCAAGCGCAACGAGGGGCGGATGGGCACCACGCTCGGCCTGGACGGAGGGCTGTGCGCCGTGCGGCGCTCCGCGTGGCGGGACATCCCCGCCGACATCTCCAACGACGACTTCTGGGTCGCCCTGGACCTCATGGAGCGCGGGCTGAACGTGGCCTACGAGCCCAAGGCCCTCATGCGCGAGGAGTCCATCGGGGAGCTGGGCCTGTCGTGGGAGCGCAAGACGCGGGTCCTCGGTGGCGGCCTGTGGGTCATGTGGCGCAAGAAGCACCTGCTCTCCCCGCGGACCGGGTTCGTCGGCGTCCAGCTGTGGGGGCACAAGGTCTGGCGCTCCACCCTCGGCCCCCTCAGCCACCTCGGGCTGCTCGGTCTGGCCGCGGCCTCCGCGCGCCGCAGCAGGCTCGCGCGCCTCTTCCTCGCCGGCCACGCCGTGGCCGGCGGCGCCCTCCTGGCACAGGAGAAGGGCGCGCAGGTGCCGCTGCCGGGCAAGGTGGCGGCGCAGGTCCTGTACCTGCAGGCCGTCGCGCTCGGCGGCATGCGGCGCTGCCTCAAGGGCGACCGCGTCCTGCGCTGGAGCAAGCCCGCCCGCTGAGACCGGTCGTGGGCGCCGGGCGGTCCCCGGCGTTCTCGCCACCGTGCGACCGGTACACCACGTGCGGGGTTCGCGACCTCCGCCCCCGCGGGGACCGTTCCCCACCCTCCCGTCGCGGGAGGGCCTCAGCGACCCGTCCGGGTCACTCCATCACGACCCTGCCCGCGACCGTGGCGCGGCCCGTCGTGACCCCCTTGACGTACGCCCAGTGCTGGCTCGCGAGGTCGCCCTCCCGCGTGAGGGTGCGCTGGAGGGCGCGTGCCGCGTAGCCGGAGGCCAGCGCGAGCGTGAGCGTCCGGGCCGCGGTGGGGGAGTGGTGGCGCCTCAGGTACCGGGCCATGGCGGCCCCGCGCAGGCGCAGCATCTCCAGCGACGGTGCGCCGGAGCCTCCGGCGGAGTGCCGGACCAGGACGTCCGTGCGGAGCTTCTCGTACATCCCCGCCGTCCGCGCCTGCCGGCCGTAGGCCACGTCCTCGTTGTAGACGTAGAAGTCCTCGTCGAAACCGCCCAGGTCCAGGAACGTGCTGCGCCGCACCGCCATGCACGCCCCCGTGGTCCAGTCGACCTCGATGGGCTCGTGGGGTTCGGGGCGCGCGAACAGCCCCGCGCGGGGGAACAGCTTGTGCAGGCCCGCGCTGTGCACCAGGGCCCGGCGCACCGTCGGCTCCCACCCGCCGACGCCGAGCTCGACGCGGCCGTCGGTCCCGACCATGGTGGCCGCGCTCGCCGCGCAGGTGGGGTCCTGGGCGACGTCGGCGACGATCGCGGTGAGCGCCTCGAGGGTGGGCCGGGAGTCGGGGTTGCCGAAGACGAGGAACTCGTGCCCGGACGTGCGCGCACCCATGTTGGCGGCCCTGGCGAACCCCTTGCCGCCGCCGGAGTCGACGTAGCGCCCGTGCGGGCGGGCCTCGACGAGCTCGCGCACGCCGTCGACGTTCTGCGCGTTGTCCACGACGACGACCGGCAGGTCCACGGGCAGGCCCTCGAGGAGGCCCTGGATCTGGGGGGCGCTGCGGTAGCTGACGAGGACGAGCTCGACGTCGAAGCGTCCCGGGCCCGCGGGGGTGCCCTGCGGCTGCCCCTGCACCTCGGTCGTCATGTTCCGTTCCCCCCGTCGAGCGGCCGCCCGCCGTGCCTGACCGGCACCGTGATTCTCCGTGCTGGCGCACGCCGCAGTCCAGTATCGGCGCAGGCCCGTTGCCTCCGGCACCGGTATGGGCGGACCCGTCCGCCTGCGGGCGCGCTTTCACCCGTCCGGCGGTCCGTCCGCCCCCCGGCGGGTGTGCGCGGGCGGCCCGCCGGGCGCCGTCTGGTAGACCGGAGGCCGGGCGGGGGCCGCTCGTGGCCACCGTGCGTGCTCGCGCGGTGGCGCAGACGTGAGGGGGAGTGCGTGGGGGACGTCGACGGGCGCCGGGCGTGGGTCGTGGCGAAGCAGCTGCCGGCCAGGACGGACTCCGGGGGGCGCCAGCGCATCCGCGCGGTCGTCGACACCTACGCGGAGGTCTTCGACGACGTGCAGGTGGTCGGGTTCGAGGGCTGGGACGACTGGCGCTCGCAGGTCCCGGCACACGTGACGGTCCACCCGGTGGACGCCCCGCGGCCGACGGCCCCGGCGCTGCTGCGCAGCTCGGTGTTCGCGGGCAAGTGGTTCTCCATGGAGGTCCGCTCGCTGCTGGCCTCGCAGGTGCGCGGCCGGGACGTCGTCCACGTCGACTTCCCGCAGATGGTCGTGAACGTGCCCTCCGACGTGCGGATCGACGTGCTGGACATGCACAACGTCGAGGCCGACCTGCTGCAGCGCAGGCTGAGCACCGAGCACCCGCGGGCCCGCTGGCTCCTGCAGCCGGAGGTGGCCCGCTTCCGCCGGTTCGAGCGGGCCGTCGCGCGCCGGGCCGAGCACGTCACCGCGTGCAGCCGGCGCGACCAGGAGGAGCTCGCCGCGGCGGGGATCGGGAGCATCCTCGTGCCCAACGGCGCCTCGAGCGCGCACGGCGAGGTCGCCCCGCAGCCGGGGAACGCCTCGGCCCTGTTCGTCGGCGCCGCGGACTACGGCCCCAACCGGGCCGGGCTGCGGTGGTTCCTCGACGAGGTGTGGCCCGACGTGGTCGCGCGCCTGCCGCACGCCCGGTTCACGGCGGTGGGCCGCTCGCTGGCCGCGGCGCACCCCCGGCCGGAGGGGGAGCCGGCCGGGGCGGAGTTCCACTCCGACGTGCCCGAGGTCGACCCGTACTACGACGGCGCCGACGTGTGCGTCGTGCCGCTGCTGTCCGGCGGCGGCACCAAGATCAAGCTGGTGGAGGCGATGTCGCGCGGGCGGGCGGTCGTCACGACGTCCCTGGGGCTGGAGGGCCTGGAGGAGCACCGCGACGCGGTGCGCGTCGCGGACGGGGCGGGCGCCTTCGCCGACGCCCTCGTGGAGCTGCTGGGCGATGCGGCGCAGGCCCGCCGGCTGGGGGCCGCGGCGGCCGCCGCGGTGGACCGCGACTTCTCCTGGCCCACAGCCATGACTCCGCTGCGTGACCTGCTGCTACGTCTGCGCGACGACTGACGTCCGGGCGGGCGATCGCTGGTCTGACCTGGTGAATGTCACCGGGAGTGATCGATCACGTGTAGTACTGTCTGGCGCGCTGTGCTCGTGCGCAGGAGCCACAGGTTCGGACACAGGTCCCGGCGCGGATTCGTGGGGGGTACGCGTCGCCCGAGGGGCTGTCCGCGCTGCCTGCGACACCCCCGCTCTTCCACGCCCGGCCCGGGGGGGCCGGGCAGGCCGGAACAGACCGAGTGAGGGAATCCAGGCATGACCGAAGCGACCAGTCCGCGTGACATCCCCGTCGTCATCCTCTGCGGAGGCATGGGGACCCGCCTGCGCGAGGCCAGTGAGAAGCTGCCCAAGCCCCTGGTGGACATCGGCGGGCGCCCCGTCCTGTGGCACATCATGAAGCTCTACAGCCAGCACGGCTTCCGCAAGTTCGTGCTGTGCCTCGGCTACAAGAGCGACATGATCAAGCGGTACTTCCTCGACTACCGCCTCAACGCCGGGGACTTCACGATCAACCTCTCCACCCAGGACGAGCCGGAGTTCCACTCCCTCGGCGTCCAGGAGGACTGGGAGATCACCTTCGTCGAGACGGGCCTGACCACGGCCACCGCCGCCCGCATCTTCCGCGTGCAGCAGCACCTCGACGCCCCGCGCTTCTGCCTCACCTACGGCGACGGCATCGGCGACGTCGACATCACCAAGACGCTGAAGGACCACGAGGCCGGCGGCCGCCTGGCCACCGTGACCGCCGTGCACCCCTCCAGCCGCTACGGCGAGATGCACGTGCAGGACGGCGCCGTCGTGGAGTTCAACGAGAAGCCGACCCTGGCCGACGGCTGGGTCAACGGCGGGTTCTTCGTCTTCGAGCGCGAGTTCGTCGACCGCTACCTCGAGGACGACCCCGAGGTCATGCTGGAGTCCCGGCCCCTGCAGCGCGTCGCCCGCGACGGGGAGCTCACCCTCTCCGCGCACGAGGGCTACTGGCTGGGCATGGACACCTACCGCGACTGGACCGAGCTGAACAAGCTGTGGGACTCCGGTCAGGCGCCGTGGAAGACGTGGGAAGACTGAGGCTCGAGGGAACCGGAGAAGCACCGTGAAGATCGTCGTCACCGGGACCGAGGGCTACCTCGGCTGCCTGCTCGCCCCCACCCTGCTGGACGCCGGGCACTCCGTGCTGGGCATCGACACCGGGTACTACAAGAACGGCTGGCTCTACAACGGCGTGTCCGCGTCGGTGGAGACCCTCGCCAAGGACATCCGGCACATCACCGAGGCCGACCTCGAGGGCGCCGACGCCGTCGTGCACATGGCCGAGCTGTCCAACGACCCGCTCGGCGAGCTCATCCCCGACGTCACCTTCGTCGTCAACCACCAGGGCTCGGTGCGCCTCGCCGAGACCGCCAAGCGCGCCGGCGTGGAGCGCTTCGTCTACATGTCGAGCTGCTCCGTGTACGGCGTGGCCGAGGGCACCGTGGACGAGACCTCCCCGGTCAACCCGCAGACCGCCTACGCCGAGTGCAAGGTGATGGTCGAGCGCGACCTCGCCCCGCTGGCCGACGACGACTTCTCGCCGACGTTCATGCGCAACGCCACCGCCTACGGTGCCTCCCCGCGCCAGCGGTTCGACATCGTGCTGAACAACCTCACCGGCCTCGCCTGGACGACCGGGAAGATCGCCATGACGTCCGACGGCTCGCCGTGGCGCCCGCTCGTGCACGGTCTGGACATCGCCAAGTCGATCCGCGCGGTGCTCGACGCCCCCCGCGAGGTCGTGCACAACCAGGTGTTCAACGTGGGCGACTCGAAGCAGAACTACCGCGTGCGCGAGATCGCCGAGGCCGTGGGCCGCGCCCTGCCGGAGGCGCAGATCACCTTCGGTGAGAGCAACGGCGACAACCGCAGCTACAAGGTGGCCTTCGACAAGATCCACTCCGAGCTGCCGGGCTTCTCCTGCGACTGGGACGCCGACAAGGGCGCCGCGCAGCTGGTCGAGGTGTTCCGCGCCATCGACCTGGACGCGGAGACCTTCACCGGCCGCGGCCACACCCGGCTCAAGCAGCTCGAGCACCTCATCCGCACCGAGCAGCTCGACAAGGACCTGTTCTGGCGGAACTTCGCCGGCACCGCGGCGGAGGGGCGCGCGTGAAGATCACCACCACGCACGTCGAGGGCGTCGCGATCATCGACCTGGAGACCCGCGAGGACTCCCGCGGCTTCTTCGCGCGCACCTTCTGCCGCGAGGAGTTCGAGCAGGCCGGTCTCGTCCCGGCCGTCGAGCAGTGCAACCTGTCCTACAACCACAGGGCCGGGACGCTGCGCGGCATGCACTTCCAGGTCGACCCGGCCCCCGAGGCCAAGCTGGTCCGCTGCACCGCCGGCGCGGTGCAGGACATCATCGTCGACATGCGCCCGGGGTCCCCGACCCGCCTGCAGCACGTCGCGGTGGAGCTGACCGCGGACAACCGCCGCGCCCTGTACGTCCCGCCGTACTTCGCGCACGGCTACCTCACGCTGACCGACGGCGCCGAGGTCTTCTACCAGGTGAGCCAGAGCTACACCCCCGGCACCGAGCGCGGCCTGCGCTACGACGACCCGGACCTGGCCCTGCCGTGGGCCGTGCCCGTCACCGTCGTCAGCGACAAGGACCGCAGCTGGAAGCTGCTGTCCGAGGGGGCGGTCACCGAGTGATCATCGTCGACAGGGCGCTGCAGCAGCGCCAGGCCGAGGGCCGCCCGATCCGCGTCGCCCTCGTCGGTGCCGGCTTCATGGGCCGCGGCTTCGTCAACCAGGTCGTGAACTCCGTGCCCGGCATGGAGCTCGTCGCCATCGCCAACCGCACCGTGTCCAAGGCCCGCGACGCCTACGAGCAGGCCGGCGTCACGGGCGTGGTGGAGGCCGACGACGTCGCGGGCGTCGAGCGGGCGATCTCCGCCGGGACCCCCGTCGTCAGCGCCTCCTACGAGGCCGTCGTCGGCGCCGGGCAGGTCGACGCGGTCGTCGAGGCCACCGGCAACACCGAGTACGGCGCGCACGTCGTCCTGCACGCCATCGAGTCCGGCAAGCACGTCGTGCTGCTCAACGCCGAGGTCGACGGCACCGTCGGCCTCGCCCTGCGCACACGCGCCGAGAAGGCCGGGGTGCTCTACACCGGCTGCGACGGCGACCAGCCGGGCGTGCAGATGAACCTGCTGCGCTTCGTCAGGGGCATCGGCGTCACCCCCCTCGTGGCGGGCAACATCAAGGGCCTGCAGGACGAGTACCGCAACCCCACCACCCAGGAGGGGTTCGCGAGGCAGTGGGGGCAGGACCCGTACATGGTCACGAGCTTCGCCGACGGCACCAAGGTGTCGTTCGAGCAGGCCCTCGTCGCCAACGCCGTCGGGTTCAGCGTGGAGAAGCGCGGCATGCGCGGCGCCGACCACCGCGGGCACGTCGACGAGCTCGTCAAGGCGTACGACGTGGACGCGCTCAAGGAGCTCGGCGGGGTCGTGGACTACGTCGTCGGGTCGAAGCCCGGCCCCGGCGTGTACGTCCTCGGCACCCACGACGACCCGAGGCAGAAGCACTACCTGAACCTGTACAAGCTGGGCGAGGGCCCGCTCTACAGCTTCTACACCCCGTACCACCTGTGCCACTTCGAGGTGCCCCTGACGGTGGCCCGCGCGGTGCTGTTCGGCGACCCGGCCATCCAGCCGTCCGACCGCGTCACCGTCGAGGTCGTCACGAAGGCCAAGACGGACCTGGAGGCGGGCAAGGAGATCGACCGCCTCGGCGGGTACGACACCTTCGGGGTGGCCGAGCGCGCCGACGTCACCGCCTCGGAGCGGCTGCTGCCCATGGGTGTGGCCGAGGGGTGCGTCCTGAAGCGCGACGTCGCCAAGGACGAGGTCCTCACCTACGACGACGTGGTCCTGCCCGAGGGCCGTCTCATCGACGCCCTGCGCGTGGAGCAGGCGGCGATCCTCGCCGGCTGACCACCCGCACGCGCGCGCGGCCGCCGCTCCTCCCCGGGGCGGCGGCCGTCGTCGCGTCCGGGCCTCCTACGGTGGCGCGGTGACGACTCCTCCTGCGGGTGCCCGCGAACCGGCGGGCACCCCGGCGCCGCCCGGCCGCCTCGACGTCGGCGTCCTCGGCGCCGGCCGCGTCGGGCCCGTGCTCGCCGCCGCCCTGCGCGGGGCGGGCCACCGCGTGGTCGCGGTCGGCGCCCGCAGCACCGCCGGTGCCGAGCGCGTCGCGGCCCTGCTGCCCGGCGTGCCGCTCGTGGCGCCCCCCGCCGCCACCCGCGCGGACCTGGTCCTGCTCGCCGTGCCCGACGACGCCCTCGCCCCGCTGGTGGCCGACCTGACCGCGGCCGGTGCCTGGCGGGCGGGGCAGCTCCTCGTCCACACCAGCGGCCGGGTGGGCACCTCCGTCCTGGCCCCCGCCGCCGCGGCCGGGGCGCTGCCGCTGGCCCTGCACCCGGCCATGACGTTCACCGGGACGAGCCTGGACCTCGCCCGGCTGGCCACCGCCTGCTTCGCCGTCACCGCGCCCGCGGCGCTGCTGCCGGTGGCCGAGGCCCTGGTGCGCGAGTGCGGTGCCACGCCGGTGGTGGTGGCCGAGGAGGACCGCCCGCTCTACCACGCGGCCCTGGCGCACGGGGCGAACCACCTCGTCACGCTCGTCGCCCAGGCCGCGGAGGCGCTGCGGGCCGCGCTGCCGCAGGCCGACCCGCAGGCCGGTCCCGAGGTCGTGGAGCGCGTCCTGCGACCGCTGCTGCAGGCCGCGCTGGACAACGCCCTCGCCGCCGGGGACGGAGCCCTGACCGGCCCGGTGGCCCGCGGTGACGCCGGGACGGTGGCCACCCACCTGGCGGTGCTGCGGGCGCGGGCGGGCACCGGGACCGCGGCCGTCTACGCACGGGTGGCGGGGGCCGCGCTGGAGCGCGCCACCGGGTCCGGCAGGCTGGCCCCGGCGGCCGCCGCGGCCGTCCGGGCCGCGCTGGAGGTGCGGCCGGAACTCGGGGCGCCCGGCGGCGCCGGGGAGAGGAGCGACGGGTGACCGACCTCGTGGTGGCGCGCACGCGGGCCGAGCTGGACGCCGCGCGGGACGCGCTGAGCGGGCCGGTGGCGGTCGTGATGACGATGGGCGCCCTGCACCGCGGGCACGCCGAGCTGGTGCGCCGGGCCCGCGAGCGGGCGGCGAGCGTCCTGGTGACGATCTTCCTGAACCCGCTGCAGTTCGGGCGCGGGGAGGACCTGGCGCGCTACCCGCGCACCCTCGACGCGGACCTGGAGCTGTGCCGCGCCGAGGGCGTCGACGTGGTGTTCGCCCCCGGCCCCGACGTCGTCTACCCCGAGGGTGAACCGGGGATCCGCGTCAGCGCAGGCCAGCTGGGCACGGTGCTGGAGGGCGCCAGCCGCCCCGGCCACTTCGACGGCGTCCTGACCGTCGTGTGCAAGCTCCTGCACCTGACGCGCGCGGACCAGGCGTACTTCGGGCAGAAGGACGCCCAGCAGCTGCTGCTGGTGCGCCGCATGGTGCGCGACCTGGACCTCCCGGTGGAGGTGGTGGGCGTCCCGACGGTCCGCGAGCCGGACGGCCTGGCCCTGTCCAGCCGCAACACCTACCTCACGCCGTTCGACCGCGAGGTCGCGCTCTCCCTCAGCCACAGCCTGCGGGCGGCGGCGGAGGTGGCCGCCGAGGGCCCCAGCGCGGTCCGCCGGGCGGCGCGGGACGTGCTGCGCGCGGAGCCCGCCGCCCGGGTGGACTACCTGGCGCTCGTGCACCCGGTGACGCTGCAGGACGTGCCCGAGCACCACCGCGGGGAGGCCCTGCTGGCCGTGGCGGCCAAGGTGGGCTCCACCCGCCTCATCGACAACGTGCCCCTGAGCATCGGCAGCGCCTGACCGCCGTTCGTCCCTGACAGCCCGCCTGCGGGCACGGGCCGGCGCGCCGGTGCCCCCGCGCGGTGTGTCGCCCGGTGCCCGCAGGCAGGCTGTCGGCACGAGGCGCCGCGCTCGCCCGGGGCGCCCCCGGCGCGCGGATAGCCTGGCCCGGTGAGCGAGGAGAACCACCAGGCCCCTGCCGGCCCGACCGAGCACGACACCGAGCACGATCCAGCGGACGACCTGCCCGAGCAGGTGCGGGTCCGCCGGGAGAAGCGCCAGCGGCTCCTGGACTCCGGTACCGACCCGTACCCGGTCGGGGTCGCCCGCACGCACTCCCTGCGCGAGGTCCGCGAGGGGTACGGGCACCTGCAGGCGGGGGAGGAGACCGGTGACGTCGTCGGTGTCACCGGCCGGGTGGTGTTCGCCCGCGGCACCGGGAAGCTGGCGTTCGCGACGCTGCAGGAGGGGGACGGCACGCGCCTGCAGGTGATGGTGTCGCTGGACGGGGTCGGCGCCGACGCGCTGGAGCGCTGGAAGTCCGACGTGGACCTCGGCGACATCGTGTTCGTCGCCGGCCGCGTCATCTCCTCCCGGCGGGGGGAGCTGTCCGTGCTCGCCGGGGAGTGGGCGATGGCCTCGAAGTCGCTCCGCCCGCTGCCGGTGCTGCACAAGGAGATGTCGGAGGAGACCCGCGTCCGGCAGCGCTACGTCGACCTGCTGGTGCGCGAGGAGGCCCGCCGTGCCGTGCGCGCCCGCGCGGACGTGGTGCGCTCGCTGCGGCGCACGCTGGAGGACCGCGGCTTCACCGAGGTGGAGACCCCGATGCTGCAGACGCAGCCGGGCGGTGCCGCGGCGCGGCCGTTCGTGACGCGCTCCAACGCCTTCGACATCGACCTGTTCCTGCGCATCGCGCCGGAGCTGTTCCTCAAGCGCTGCGTCGTCGGCGGCATCGAGCGGGTCTTCGAGATCAACCGGAACTTCCGCAACGAGGGCTCGGACTCCACGCACTCCCCGGAGTTCGCCATGCTGGAGGCGTACGAGGCGTGGGGCGACTACGACTCGATCGGGCGGCTGACGAAGGACCTCGTGCAGCAGGCGGCGACCGCGGCGTTCGGCGGCACCGCGGTGACCCTCGCGGACGGCTCGGAGTACGACCTCGGCGGGGAGTGGGCGAGCATCTCCATGTACCCGTCCCTGTCCGGAGCCCTCGGGGAGGAGATCACCCCGGCCACGCCGGTGTCCGCGCTGAAGGCGCACGCCGCGCGGCTGGGCATCTCCGTGGACGAGGTCCGCTGGGGCCACGGAAAGCTCGTGGAGGAACTCTGGGAGCACTGCGTGGGAAACTCGCTGCACGCCCCGACGTTCGTCCGGGATTTCCCCGTGGAAACCTCCCCGCTCACCCGCGCGCACCGCAGCGTGGAAGGTGTGGTGGAGAAGTGGGACCTGTACGTTCGGGGTTTCGAGCTGGCGACCGGGTATTCGGAGCTGGTGGACCCCGTGGTGCAGCGGGAGCGGTTCGAGGCGCAGGCGCGCCTGGGTGCGCTCGGCGACGACGAGGCCATGCGCGTCGACGAGGACTTCCTGCTGGCCCAGGAGCACGCCATGCCGCCCAGCGGCGGGATGGGCATGGGGATCGACCGCCTGCTCATGGCCCTGACCGGCCTGGGCATCCGGGAGACCATCCTGTTCCCGCTGGTCAAGCCCCGCTGAATCCCCCGGGCGCGTCCGCCGGGCGGCCCGGGCGCGGCGGCTCCCGGTGCGGGCGGGGATTTCCGCCGGCGCCGGGAGCGTACGCTGGGTGGGTGGACGTCGTCTCCGCCCTCCTGCCCTCCGCGGGCATCCTCGTCCTCTTCGTCGTGGTGATCCGGGCGATGCTGCACGGTGACCGTCGTGAACGTGCCGCCCTGGCCCGGATGGAGAAAGAGCGCGGTGATTCCGCGGACACGCGCGACACGGCCTCCTGAGCCTTTTGACAATACCCGCCGAAATCGTCATGATCTGTTGGTCGGACGATTTCGGCGGGTCTTGTGCCTGCGTGCGTGAAAGGGAACACCCCATGGCTCAGAAGGTTCAGGTCCTGCTCGTCGACGACATCGACGGGGGCGAGGCCGCGGAGACCATCACCTTCTCCCTCGACGGGGTGACCTACGAGATCGACCTGTCCGACGAGCACGCCGGGGCCCTGCGGGACGCCTTCGCGCCGTGGGTCGGGCACGCCCGCAAGGTCGGCGGTCGCAGCGGCGGCGCCGCCCGCAAGTCCGCCCCCGCAGCCCCCAAGCAGCGCACCGGGCAGGCCGCCCCCACCGGCGGCTCCGGCGGTGTGGACACCGGCGCGGTGCGCACCTGGGCGCGCGAGAACGGCTACACGGTCTCGGACCGGGGACGCATCTCCGCGGAGATCATCAAGGCCTACGAGGACGCGCACGCCGACAGCTGAGGCGACCGCGGGGCGTGCCGGTCCCGTCGCTAGGGTGAGGGCGTGCGGACCCACGAGGCTGTCCTGCGCCGCATCGAGGCGGACCTGGCCTGCGGGGACCTGCGCGTCGGCGGGCGGCTCCCCCCCGAGCGGCTGCTCGCCGAGCAGCTCGGCGTGAGCCGCGCCTCCGTGCGGGAGGCGATCCGGGTGCTGGAGGCCATGGGCGTGGTCCGCTCGGCCGTGGGGTCGGGCCCGGACTCCGGGACGGTCGTCGTGGGGGATCCCGCCGCGCCCCTGACCGCGGCCCTGCGGCTGCACCTGGGCACCCGGGCGCTGCCCATCGCCGATCTCGTGGAGGCGAGGGTGCTGCTGGAGTCCTGGGCGGTGGCCGCCGCCGCGCAGGGCGACGGGGCGCGGCACGGGGGAGCGGAGGAGCAGCTCGCCCGGGCCGAGGAGCTGCTCGACGCGATGGACGACGAGCAGCTGAGCCCGGAGCGCTTCCACTTCCTCGACGCCGAGTTCCACGTGTCCCTGGCCGCCGCCGCGGGCAACGTCCTGGTGACGACCGTGATGGTGGCCCTGCGCGAGGCCGTGCACGGCTACGTGATGGCCGCGGTGCCGTCCCTGCCCGACTGGCCCGGCACCGCGCGCCGGTTGCGCGCGGAGCACCGCGAGGTGGTGCGGGCCGTGCGCGCCCACGAGGCGGACCGGGCCGTGCACGCCGTGCGCGCCCACATCGAGGGCTTCACCGCCGAGGCGGGGCTGAGCACCACCGGGCGCTGAGCCGCGGGGATCATCCTTCCGTCGCCGCTGCCCCGCCCTTCGTCCCCGCCCCGTCGTCCCTGTGGCGCCGCCACCGGCTACCCACGGCCGATCCTCGCTCACCGCTCCACCCGACAAGCTCCTCGTAGTCGTCACGAGGAGGACACATGATCGAGGCAGTCGGCCTCCGCAAGGTGTACGGGAGCAAGGTCGCGGTCGACGACCTCACCTTCACCGTGCGCCCGGGCATCGTCACCGGTTTCCTGGGGCCGAACGGCTCCGGCAAGTCCACCACCATGCGCATGATCCTGGGGCTGGACCGTCCCACCGCCGGGACCGTCCTGGTCGACGGGATCCCCTACGCCCGCCACCGCAACCCGCTCGGCGCCGTCGGTGCCCTGCTGGACGCCAAGGCCGTGCACACCGGCCGCTCCGCCTACCGGCACCTGCAGGCCGTCGCGGCCACCGCCGGCATCCCGGCCTCCCGCGTCGCCGAGGTCGTCGACCTGGTGGGGCTGCGCGAGGTCGCCCGCAAGCGCGCCGGCGGGTTCTCCCTCGGCATGGGCCAGCGCCTCGGCATCGCCTCCGCCCTGCTGGCGGACCCCTCGACCGTGATGTTCGACGAGCCGGTCAACGGCCTCGACCCCGACGGCATCCTCTGGATCCGCAACTTCATGAAGCACCTGGCCTCCGAGGGGCGGGCGGTCTTCGTCAGCTCCCACCTGATGAGCGAGATGGCGCTCACCGCCGACCACCTCGTCGTCATCGGCCGCGGCCGTCTCATCGCCGACGAGCCGGTCCAGGCGTTCCTCGACCGCACCACCCCGCGGGGGGTGACGGTCCGCTCCCCCCAGGTGGAGGAGCTGCGGGAGCTCGTCACCGCGGCCGGGGGCCGGCTGCTCCCCGGCGCGGACGGGGCGTTCGACGTGGCCGGGGTGAGCGCCGCCCTCATCGGCGACCTCGCCGCGCGGCGCGGGGTGGCCCTGCACGAGCTGACCCCCCAGCGGGCCTCGCTGGAGGAGGCGTTCATGGAGCTGACCGCCGGAGCCGTGGAGTACCAGGCGCAGCAGTCGCCCCCGGGGGCGGCACCCGGCACGACGACCCCGCACGTCCAGCAGAAGGTGGCCCAGGAGGTGGCCCGATGAGCGCGACGACCCTCGAGAAGAACTCCGCCGGGATCCCGCAGTACCGGGCGCCGGAGCACCGGCTGACCTTCGCGGGCATGGTCCGCTCTGAGTGGGTCAAGTTCTGGAGCGTTCCCTCCGTGGTCTGGACGATGGTGGGCGCCGTCGTCGTGACCGTCGGGTTCGGCGCCCTGCTGTCCTGGGGCGTCTCCACGGACCTCGACGACGCCGGGGCCCCGCCCGAGATGGACTTCACGACGCTGTCGCTGGTCGGCGCGCAGTTCGCCACGCTGATCGTCGCGGCGGTCGGCGCCATCACCATCGCCGGGGAGTACTCCACCGGCATGATCCGCACCACCCTCACCGCGGCCCCGCGCCGGGTCGCGGCCCTGGCGGCCAAGGCGCTCGTCCTGGCGCTGAACGTGCTGGTCGTCATGGCCGTCGCGGTGTTCGCCGCCTTCTCCGTCGGCCAGGCGATCTTCGGCACGGTGGACGCCGGCGCCTCGCTCGGCGACGACGGCGTCCTGCGGGCCGTGCTGGGGACCATCGGGATGCTGGTCGGCGTGGCACTGGCCGGCCTCGGCCTCGGCACCCTCATGCGCAACTCCGCCGGCGCGATCTGCACGATGGCGGCGCTGCTGCTCGTGGTGCCGGGCCTGCTGCTGCTCGTGCCGGAGAGCTGGGGCGGGGACGTGCTGCGCACGTACTTCTTCGCCAACACCGCCAACGCGTTCACGATGGTCACGGTGCCGGAGGACTCCCTGTCGCTGGGCCCGGCCATCGCCTGGTTCACCGCGTGGGTGCTCGCCTTCCTCGGCCTGGGCGCGCTGCGGATGTCCCGCCGCGACGTCTGAGCACGCGCACGACGGCCCGGTCCCCTGCGGGGGACCGGGCCGTCGTGCGTTCGGCGGGGCGTCAGCCGACGAGCACGACCGCCAGCGTGCGGGGGCCGTGCACGCCCTCGACGCGGTCCAGCTCGATGTCGCTGGTGGCGCTGGGGCCGCTGATCCACGTCAGGGGGCGGGTCGCGTCGAGCCGGGCGACGGCCTCGGGGACCGTCTGGACGACCTGGTCGGCGTGGACGACGACGAGGTGCCGGTCCGGCACGAGGGAGATCATCCGCCGGCCCTGCCCCGCCGAGCCGTCCAGCACGACGGTCCCCGTCTCGGCGACCGCCACCGCGCACCCGGTGAGGACGGCGTCGACGGCCCCGACGTCCTCCGGGGTGAGGGTGCCGTCGTCGTTGGTGATCCGGACCTGACCGCTGGAGAGCCACTCCACGCCGAAGTCGGGGGGTGCCACGACGTGCGAGGCGCCCCAGGAGGCCAGCACGTCGCTCACCGTCTCCGGGATCTCGTCCGGCCCGCAGCGCAGCACCGTCGCCCTGTAGTCCTCCACCCGCTCGGCGAACAGCTCCAGCACGGGCGCCGAGCCCGGGGCGTGCTCTCCGGTGGCGCGGTACTCGCGGGGGACGTCGCGGGGCTCCACCCGCGCCTCCGCCAGCGCGGCGCGGATCTTCGCCAGGACCTCGTCGCGGGCCGTGCTCATCCTCGCTCGTCCTCCTCCTCGTGGGTGCGGGCCCACCACTGCCGGAAGGTCTCCGCCGGCGGCGCGGGTGCGTCCCGGCTGCGCATCCACCCCGACAGGGGCGGCGGCGCCGCCGAGATGCGGCCATCCTTGCCCGCGAACAGGCGTCCCGCACCCAGGGCCTTCTCCGCCAGGACGAACCGCTTCTCGTCGCTCATCACCCAGGACGCGGCGGCCATCGCGGCGGCCTCCGCGCTGGGCGGCACGTGCCGCTCCCTGCGGGCGGCGCGGTCGGTCTCCACGGCGCGGGCCCGCAGGTGCACGAGCAGCGACGGGATGTCGATCTTGACGGGGCAGGCGTCGAAGCACGCCCCGCAGAGGCTCGAGGCGTAGGGCAGGGACGCGTTCGGGTCGTCGTGGTCGCCCATGCCGGTGAGCTGGGGGGTCAGGACCGCGCCGATGGGCCCGGGGTAGGTGGAGCCGTAGGCGTGCCCCCCGGCGCGCTCGTAGACGGGGCACACGTTCAGGCACGCCGAGCACCGGATGCAGTGCAGCGCGGCGCGGCCCACCTCGTCGGCCAGCGCCCGGGTGCGGCCGGCGTCCAGCAGCACGAGGTGGAACTCCTGCGGGCCGTCGCCCGGGGTGACGCCCGTCCACATCGACGTGTAGGGGTTCATCCGCTCGCCGGTGGAGGAGCGCGGCAGGAGCTGCAGGAACACCTCCAGGTCCCGCCAGGTGGGCACGACCTTCTCGATGCCCATGACGGTGATGAGGGTCTGCGGCAGCGTCAGGCACATCCGGCCGTTGCCCTCGGACTCCACGACCGTGAGGGTCCCGCTCTCGGCGACCCCGAAGTTCGCGCCGGAGACGGCCACGCGGGCGGAGAGGAACTTCGCCCGCAGGTGGGCGCGCGCGGCCATCGCCAGCTCGCGGGGGGAGTCGGTGGTGTCCGGGTCGAACCCGGGCATGGAGCGGCGGAAGATCTCCCGGATCTCCGCGCGGTTGCGGTGGATCGCCGGGACGAGGATGTGGCTGGGGCGGTCGCCGCCGAGCTGGACGATGAGCTCGGCGAGGTCCGTCTCGACCGCCGCGATGCCCTCGGCCTCCAGGTGCTCGTTGAGGCCGATCTCCTGGGTGGCCATCGACTTGACCTTGACGACCTCGTCGGAGCCGGTGGCGCGCACCAGGTCGGTGACGATGCGGTTGGCCTCCGCCGCGTCGCGGGCCCAGTGCACCACGCCGCCGCGCGCGGTCACGTTCTCCTCCAGCTGCACGAGCAGCTCGGGCAGGCGCGCCATGACGTCGGCCTTGACGGCGGAGCCCGCGTCGCGCAGCGCCTCCCAGTCGGGCACCTCCCCGACGACGGCGGCGCGCTTGCCGCGGATGGTCCTGGTGGCGTGCCCGAGGTTCGCGCGCAGCTGGGTGTCGCCGAGGGCCGTGCGCGCGGCGTCGGGGAACGTCCTGGAGCCGCGCAGCGGGCCGGCCTCCGGTGCGCCGGGGCCGCGGCGGGGGATGCCGAGGAACGTGCTCACCGGCGGGCTCCCTCGGAGGCGATCGCGGCGCTGTCCTCGGTCGAGGCGAGGATCTCCGCGAGGTGGACGGTGCGGGTGCCGACCCGCATGCGGGACAGGCCCCCGCCGATGTGCAGCAGGCAGGAGGAGTCCGAGGCGGAGCAGACCTCCGCGCCGGTGCTCGCGACGTTGCTCAGCTTGTCGGCGAGCATCGCGGTGGAGGTGTCGGCGTTCTTCAGGGCGAACGTGCCCCCGAACCCGCAGCAGGAGTCCGCCTCGGGCAGCTCGACGAGGCGCAGGCCCTTCACGTTGCGCAGCAGCTCCAGGGGCTTGTCGCCCACGCGCAGCATCCGCAGGGAGTGGCACGTGGGGTGGTACGTGACCCGGTGGGGGAAGTACGCGCCGACGTCGGTGACGCCGAGGACGTCGACGAGGAGCTCGGACAGCTCGTACGTCCTCGCGGCGACGGCCTCGGCGCGGCGGGCGAGGTCCTCGTCGCCGGCGCGGCGGGCGACCATCGCGTGCTGGTGGCGCACGGACCCGACGCAGGAGCCGGACGGTGCGACGACGACGTCGGCGTCGGTGAGGGCCTTCTCGAACACCTCGACGTGGTGGCGGACCACGCGGGTGGCGTCGGTGAGGTAGCCGGTGTTGGTGTGCATCTGGCCGCAGCAGGTCTGGGCGGTGGGGAACGTCACCTCGTGGCCGAGCCGCTCGAGCAGGGCGACGGTCGCCTTCGCCGGCTCCGGGGTCATGGCGTCGGCGAGGCAGGTGACGAAGAGGGCGATGCGCATGGCGCTCCATCGGGCCGGGCGGCGGTCGGGGGGGTGTGGTCTGACCACAGTATGCGCGGTGTCCCGGCCCTCGCGCCAGCACTTCTCAGGAGGTGAACCGCACGTCCGCCCCCGCCTGCGGCGCGAGGAACCCCAGCAGGCGTGCGCCCTCGGCGAGCACCGCGTCCGCCTCGCGCCCCAGCGCCAGCGACGGGCGCACCAGCAGGGTCGCCGAGCCGGGGGAGCGGCGCAGCGCCCACGTCGCGGCCACCAGGCCGTCGACGAGCACCGTGCCCACCGCGCCCCCGGGCCCGCCCGGCAGCGGCACGTGCTCCGCGTCGGCCACGACCCGCGAGCGGTCGGCGTACCCGAGCGTGACGTTGTCGTACTCGGGCAGGAACCGCACCGGCGCGGGGACGTCACCGCCCGGCAGCGCTCCGCCGGGCACGTCCCACAACTGCGCGCCGTCCTCGCCGCGGAACTCCCTCAGCTGCGGCCGGAGCCGCTCCACGACCTCCCGCAACCTGGTCAGCCCGCACCACGCCTGCACGTCGCGCACCCCCGCGGGGCCGAACGCGCGCAGGTACCGCACGACGAGCGACTCCAGCGCGGCGTCGCGGTCCGCGACCGCCGCGGGCCGGCCCAGCCAGTGCTCCAGCGTCGTCAGCGCCGCACGCCCCGACGCCCCCCACAGTCCCCGCGGGGTCACCTGCACGACCGGCACGAGGTAGCTGAACGCCCACGCGAGGGCCTCGGGGTCCAGGTGGGCGAACCGCCCGGCCAGCACCGGCGCGAGCTCCGCGCGGGTCCGCGGGCGCTCGGCCACCGCCGACGCCGCGTACGCCAGCGCGGGTGCGACGTCGTGACCGCGCAGCGCCCGGCCCCACGCGGTGCCCGCGAACGTGCGTTCCATCACCGGCTGGACGAGGGGCCGCAGGAGGACGGCGTCGTCGGCGGTGAGGGTGTGGATCGTCGTGCGCAGGGTCGCGGTGCGCACCAGCCGGCGCGCCGCCAGGGACGCGGAGGCCACCAGCGGGTCGAAACCCGCCAGCCGGTTCCACAGGGCGGTGTAGGGCACGGCGGGGACCTGCGCCTGCAGCCCGGTGAGGTCGTGCACCACGTCCTCGGGGGAGGAGCGCGCCGGCTCCAGCAGCAGGTGGCGGGCGAGGGTGGCCCGCCCCAGCGAGCGCCTCGGCAGCACAGGGGTCACGCGGCGAAACGGTAGGGCCGGCCCGCCGCTCCCGTCACGGGCCGGCAGCGGCGGCTCAGCCGTGGGAGCGGGTGTACCGGGTCTCGACGGCGACCAGGCCGACGACGAGGATCCCGACGCCCGGCAGCGCGAGCGGGGGCAGCATCCACGCCAGCAGCCCGACGAAACCGGCGGCCAGCGCCACGAGCGCGGACCCGGTGGGGTCGGCACCCGAGCGCCGGGCCGCCGCCACCACCAGGGCCCGCCAGGAGGCGCCCGGGGACCACTGCGCCGCCGCCCGGAACGCGACGACGAGCGCGGCGGCGGCCAGGGCGAGCGCCACCCAGCGCAGGACCCCACCACCGGGCAGCGCGCCGCTGGAGGCGACGAGCACGTTGAACCCCAGGACGGCGAGGAGGGCCAGCAGGAGGAGCGAGACGCCCCAGGAGCCGCGCGTGGCGGTGCGGGCGTCGCGCAGCAGCAGCCGCACGCCGGAGGCCTCGCCCTCGACGTGGGAGCGCAGGTGGCGGGTGCCGGCGGCGAGGACCGGCAGCGCCGTGAGGAGCGGGAGCGCGAGCACCCCCACCACCACGCCGGTCAGCAGGCACTCGGCGAAGAGCTCGAACCCGTCGCGGGGCGAGCTCCGGCGCCGTGCGGCCGGGGCGGGGGAGGGGGTGCTCGCGGAGGAACCCATGACGGGATCCTCAGCCCTTCAGGCCCTGCGTCGCGACCCCGTCGACGAGGTAGCGCTGGAACAGGAAGAAGAAGAGCATGACCGGGATCAGGGCCAGCACCGACATGGCGATCATGGCGCCGTAGTCGGAGACGCTGGTCTGGTCCACGAAGAGGCGCAGCGCCAGCGGCAGGGGGTACTTCTCCGGGTCGTTGAGGTACAGCAGCGGCCCGAGGAAGTCGTTCCAGCTCCAGATGAAGGCGAAGATCGAGGAGGTGATGATCGCCGGGCGCATCAGCGGCAGCATGATGCTCGTGAAGATCCGGACGTGCCCGCAGCCGTCGATGCGCGCCGCCTCGTCCAGCTCACGCGGCAGGTTCTTCATGAACTGCACCATGAGGAAGATGAAGAACGCCTCGGCGGCGAGGAACTTGCCGATGAGCAGGGGCACGAACGTGTTGATCAGGCCGAGCTTGTTGAACACGATGTACTGCGGGATGATCAGGACGTGGAACGGCAGCAGGAGCGTGCCGATCATCAGCGCGAACCACAGCTTCCGTCCCACGAAGTCGATGCGGGCGAAGGCGTAGGCGGTCACCGCCGAGGACAGCACCGTCCCGATCACCGAGAGGATCGCCAGGAACAGCGAGTTCCAGGCGAACGTCCACGACGAGATGCCGCCGATGCCGGCCAGTGCCCTGCGGTAGTTGTCCAGGCTGGCGTCGGTGGGCAGCAGGGACGCGTTGCCGATGATCTGGTTGGTCGGCTTGAGCGACGACATCACCATCCACAGCAGCGGGTAGAGCACCACCGCCAGGATGGCGAGGGACACCAGGTGCACGAGCACCGAGCGCAGGAGGGCTCCCTGCTGGCGGCGGGGGGTGCCGGGCGCGGCCTTCCCCGGCTCGGCCAGGGGTGCGGCGGTCGCCGTCGAGGTCGCGGTGCTCACTTCGTCTCCCCGCTGTAGTGCACCCAGCCCTTGGAGGTGCGGAACATGACCCAGGTGATGAGGCCGATGACGACGGCCAGCACCCACGCCATCGCGGAGGCGTAGCCCATCCGGGCGTCACCGAACCCGCGGATGTACAGGTACAGGGTGTAGAAGAGGGTCGAGCCGGCCGGTCCACCGGCGCCGCCGGAGATGATGAAGGCCGAGGCGAAGACCTGGAAGGCGTTGATCGTCTCCAGGAGCAGGTTGAAGAAGATGACCGGGGAGAGCATCGGGACGGTGATGTTCCAGAACTGCCGGACCGCTCCCGCCCCGTCGCACGCCGCCGCCTCGTAGAGCTCGCGCGGCACCTGCTTCAGGCCGGCCAGGAAGATGACCATCGGCGCCCCGAACTGCCAGGTCGCCAGCAGGATCATCATCGGCATGGTCTTGTCCGGGTCGCCGACCCAGCCGCCGGCCTGGAACCCGACCCCGGTCAGCCCGAGGTCGACGATGCCGCCGTCGGAGAACAGCGCCTTCCAGACGATCGCGATGGAGACGCTGGCCCCGATGAGGGAGGGGGCGTAGAAGGCCGAGCGGTAGAAACCCTGCGCCTTCCGCCCGCTGTTGAGCAGGAGGGCGATGGCCAGCGCGGCGGCCAGCTTGATCGGCGTCCCCACGACCACGTAGATCAGGGTGACCTTGACCGACTGCAGGTAGCGCGGGTCGTTGAAGAGCTTCTCGAAGTTCTCCAGGCCGATCCACTTCGGGGACCGGAAGAGGTTGTAGTCGGTGAAGGCGAGGTACAGCGACGCCAGCATCGGGCCCGCCGTCAGGGCGAGGAAGCCGATGAGCCAGGGGGCGAGGAAGGCGTAGCCGGACCAGGTCTCCGCCCTCCGCGCCCGTCGGTGGCCGACGGGCGCGGAGGCGGAGGCGGCACCGCGGAGCGGGTTGGCCTCGACGGTGCTCACTGCTCCAGGGCCGCTTCCGCCTCGGTGAACCACTCCTCGACGGCCTGGTCGACGGTCAGGCGGCCGTAGTTGATCTCCTCGGCGAGGCGCAGGAGCTCCTTCTCGAGGCTGCCGAAGCCGGCGGGCAGCGGCGCGGGGCTCTCGTCGAGGTCCGCGGCGATCGCCTCCTCGTACGCCAGCACCTGCGCGTCCGGACCCTCGGCCGCCACGGCGTCGCGCTGGGTCTTGGAGGCGGGGACGCCGCGGGAGGTGCCGAAGATCTTGCCGACCTCGGCGTCGTTGGTCATGAAGTCGACGAACTCGGCCGCGGCCTCGGGGTTCTCGGTGTTGGCGCCGACCGCGTAGAGCATCGAGGGCTTGACGAAGAGGCCCTTCTCGCCGCCGGTGGTGGGCGGGGTGAGCATCTCGATCTTGGCGGCGCCGGAGTCCTTCAGGTAGCCGGCGAGGAAGTTGTCCCAGCTCATCTCGGTGGCGGTGAGCTTCGCGCCGAACACCGACAGGGGCGCGATCTGCGTGACGCGGTCGGCGGGGACGACCGCCTTCGCCTGGCGGAGCTCGGCGGTGGACTCCAGCCACTTCTTCAGGTCCGCCTTCTCGATGGCGAGCTTGCCCTCCTCGTCGAGGAGCGCCTTGCCCTCCTGGCGCAGCTTCATGTCGAAGAGCCAGAGCACCCCGCTGTAGTCACCGGCGCCCCAGACGTTGCCGGCGCCCTTGGCGCTGGCCTCCTTGATCCAGGCGTTGTACTCCTCCCAGGTCATGCCCTCCTTCGGCGCCTCGACGCCGAGCTGGGTGACGATCTCCGGGTTGTAGTACATCGCGAGGGCGTTGGTGCCGATCGGGACGCCGAAGGTGCCCTCGTCGATCTGCCCGGCCGGCAGCAGCGACTCGTCGATGCCGCTGAGGTCGACGCCGCCCTCGACCTCGCCGAGGTCGAGCAGGGCGCCGCGGTCGGCGTACTGGCGCAGGTAGGAGAAGTCGAACTGCATGACGTCCGGCAGGCCACCGCCGGCGGCCTCGGTGGACCGCTTCTGCCAGTAGCCCTCGTAGTCGGTGAAGTTGGGCTTGACCTTGATGTCGGGGTTGGCCTTCTCGAAGGCCGCGATCGCCTTCTGCATCCGGTCGGCGCGGTCCTGGCTACCCCACCAGGTGTAGGTGATCTCGACGGGGCCGCTGGGCTTCTCGGAGGTTCCTCCGGAAGCCTCGCCGGCCTCGCCACCACCGCAGGCGGTCAGTCCGAGAGAGGCGGCGCAGAAGATGGCTGCGGCGGCGAGGAGGGGACGGTTCTTCATCTCGGAGCTCCGTTGCTCGGTCGTGGCGGGCTCGTCCGGACTTCCGGATCGAGGTCGGGGGCAAGCGCTTACCGGGGACGGTAGGCTCAGGGGACGGCCCCGGTCAAGCACTTCTTTGAAACGTTTTTACCATGATCATGTGAACGTGCACAGGGTGGTGTGCACAGCTCCGCGGGAGGGCCCGGGGCCCGGGGGGCTTGACACGATCTGCAAACCTTTGCGGTGTGGTGGCGACCGATGGCGGGAGGCCCATGTCCGTGACGATCCACGAGGTGGCACGCCGGGCCGGGGTGTCGGTGTCGACCGTGTCCAGGGCCCTGTCGGTCCCCGAGCTGGTCAGGACCGCCACCCGCGAGCGCGTGCTGGCCGTGGCGAGCGAGCTCGGCTACCAGCCCAACCGCGCCGCCCGCGGCCTCATCACCGGCCGCACCGGCAACATCGGCGTCGTCGTGCCCGACGTGGCCAACCCCTTCTTCTCCGCCGTGCTCAAGGGCTGCCACGGCCGCGCCCGCGAGTCCCAGCACGTCGTCTTCCTCGCCGACGCCGAGGAGGACCCCCGCGTCGAGGCCGAGGTCGTCGCCGCGATGGCCAAGCAGGTCGACGGCATCGTGCTGTGCTCCGCGCGGATGACCGCCGAGCAGCTCGACCGCCTCGTGGGCGTGGCCCCCCTGGTCCTGCTCAACCGGGAGGTCCCCGGCATCCCGTCGGTCCTCATGGACTCCGCCGACGGCATGCGGCAGGCCGTCGAGCACCTCGCCGCCCTCGGCCACCGCCGCGTGGCGCACCTGTCCGGCCCCGCGTCCTCCTGGTCGGCCGGGCAGCGCCGTGCGGGCCTGCGCGAGGCCGCCCCCGGCTGCGGGGTGGAGGTCGTCGAGCTCGGCCCCTTCGCGCCCACCTTCCAGGCCGGGCTGCAGGCCGCCGACCTCGCGCTGGCCGCGGACGTCACGGCCGTGCTGGCCTACAACGACCTGATGGCCCTGGGCGTGCTGAGCCGCCTGGCGGCCCGCGGGGTGGACGTGCCCACCGCCATGAGCGTCGTGGGCTTCGACGGCATCGAGATGTCGGGCATGACCACCACGCCGCTGACCACGGTCGGCATGCCGACGGAGGCGGCCGGGCGCGCCGCGGTCGGCCTCCTGCTCGACGTCCTCTCCCGCCCCGACCCCGGCCGGGGCGTCCTGCACACCCTGCCCACCCAGCTCATCGTCCGCGCCACGACGGCCCCCGCCGCCCGCGGTCCGGCCACCGCACCCGCAGCACCCGCCCCGGGCACCCGCCCGGCCGCCCCGACCCCGGAGGACCCGCAGTGAGCACACCAGCAGCCACCACGACGGCACCGGGCACGCCGGCCGCCGACCCCGCCCCGCTGACCGGGGGGGCCGTCGACGCGGCGGGCCTGCTGGCCGCGCTGCGGCCCGTCCCGCTCCTGCCCGTGCTGCGGCTGTCCACCGCCGAGGAGGCCGTCGCGATGTCCGGGCGCCTCGCCGGCGCCGGCCTGCGGGTGCTGGAGCTCACCGCGACCACCGCCGGCTGGCCGGAGGCCGTGGCCGCCGTCCGCGCCGCCCACCCCGGGGCCGTCGTCGGCGTCGGCACCGTCACCACCACCGCCGACGCGGAGCGGGCCCTGGAGGCCGGCGCGCAGTTCCTCGTCAGCCCGTGGCCCGCCCCGCAGGTGCGGCCGGTCGCCGCCGCGGCGGGCGCGGTGTTCCTCGAGGGGGGCTGCACGCCCGGCGAGGTCGCCGACGCCGCGTCCCGCGGCCCGGCGAAGGTGTTCCCCGCCCACCTCGGCGGGCCGTCCTACCTCCGCTCCCTGCTGGCCGTCCTGCCCGGTGCGCAGCTCGTCCCCACCGGTGGCGTCCGCCTGGCGGACGTCCCCGCCTGGCTGGCCGCCGGCGCCGTCGCCGTCGGGGTCGGCTCCGACCTGTCCGCCCCCGGCGACGTCGCCGGGCGCGTGCAGGAGCTCCTGGCCCGCATCGCGCAGGACGGGGGCACCCCCGCATGAGCACCACCCGCTACGACGTCCTCGTCCTCGGCGAGGTCCTCGTCGAGCTCTCCGCCCCCGGCGACCTGCACGACGGCGCCGAGCTGCGCCTCGGCTTCTCCGGGGACGCGCTGAACGCCGCGGCCGCCGCCGCCGCGGCCGGTGCCCGCACCGCCCTGCTCGCCCGCATCGCCGACGACGAGCTCGGCGAGGCCCTGGAGCGCCGCGTCGCCGAGCTCGGCGTGAGCACCGAGCTGCTGCGGCGCGTCCCCGGCCAGCACGGGGTGTACTTCGTCTCCGCCGACCCCAGCGGGAGGCGGGAGTTCGTCTACGTCCGCCGCGGCAGCGCCGGCTCCACCCTGGAGCCCGCCGACGTCGACGCCGCGGGTGTGGAGGAGGCGGGCCTCGTCCTCGCGAGCGGTATCGCCGTGGCGATCTCCGACTCCGCCGCCGCGGCCGTCGAGCACGCCGCGCGGCGGGCCCGGAGGTTCGTGTACGACCCGAACTTCCGCCCCCGCCTCACCACCGCGCAGGCCGCCGCCGCGGCGCTGGCCCGGCTCGCGCCCTTCGCGGAGGTCGTGACCCCCGCCTGCCCCGGGGAGACCTCGGCGCTGCTCGGCACCGACGACCCCGTCGAGGGCGCCCGGCGCGCCCGCGCGCTGGGCGCCTCCGCCGCGGCCGTCACCCGCGGCGGCGACGGCGTCCTGCTCGACGACGGCACGGACGTGCAGGACATCCCCTCCCTGCCGCCGCCGGCGCTGGTGGACCAGACCGGTGCGGGGGACACCCTCCTCGGCACCGTCGCGGCGCGCCTGGCCCTCGGCGACGACGTGGGCACCGCCGTGCGCCTCGGCTGCGCCGCGGCCTCGCTGTCGCTGCAGGGCCGCGGCGGCACCGGGTACCTGCCCCCCCTGGCCGAGACGCGGGCGCACCTCGCCGCGCACGGGCGGGCGGCCGACGAGGCCGCCGGGGTGCTCCGGTGACCGCCGCCCCCCAGGCGCCGGCCACCGGTGCGCTGCTGCGCCTGGCCCCGGGCGACTCCGTCGCGGTGGCGCGCGCGGAGCTGCCCGCCGGCAGCCGCGTCCGCCTCGACGACGGCCCGGAGCTGGTGCTGCGCGCCGACGTGCCCGCCGGGCACAAGGTCGCCCTGGCGCACGTGCCCGCGGGGCAGCCGGTCCGCAAGTACGGCCAGCTCATCGGCCTGGCGTCGGCGGACATCGCCCCCGGCGACCACGTCCACGTCCACAACCTCGCCTTCACCGCCTCCCAGGCCCGCGCCGACGAGCACGTCGGCGTGGACGCGCGCGCGGTGCCCCTCGTGCCGCACGCGGAGCGCGCCACCTTCGACGGCTACGTGCGCGCCGACGGGCGGGTCGCGACCCGCAACTACATCGGCATCCTCACGTCGGTGAACTGCTCGGCCACCGCGGCCCGGCGGATCGCCGACACCTTCCGCCACTCCGGGGAGCTGGAGGCGTACCCCGACGTCGACGGCGTCGTCGCCCTCACCCACGGCACCGGCTGCGGCATGGACTCGGCGGGGGAGGGCGCGGCGCTGCTGAGGCGCACCATCACCGGCTACGCCCGGCACCCCAACTTCGCGGCGCTGCTCGTCATCGGGCTGGGCTGCGAGGTGAACCAGGTGGCCGAGCTCACCCGCGGCTTCGAGCTGCCGGCGGACGTCCCCGTGGTGCCCATGACCATCCAGGAGCTCGGCGGGACCGTCCGCACGGTGGCCGAGGGCGTCGCCCGCATCCGGGAGCTGCTGCCCGTGGTGGACGCCGCGGAGCGCCGGCCGGTGCCCGCGAGCGAGATCGTGCTCGGCCTGAACTGCGGGGGCAGCGACGGCTGGTCCGGCATCACCGCGAACCCCGCCCTCGGGGTGGCCTCCGACCTGCTCGTCGCGCAGGGCGGCACCTCCGTCCTGGCGGAGACCCCGGAGATCTACGGCGCCGAGCACCTGCTCACCCGCCGCGCCACCAGCGACGAGGTCGCGCAGAAGCTGCTGCGCCGCATCCGCTGGTGGGAGGAGTACACCGCGGCCCACGGCGGCAGCATGGACAACAACCCCTCGCCCGGGAACAAGGCGGGCGGCCTGACGACGATCCTGGAGAAGTCCCTCGGCGCCGTCGCCAAGGGCGGCACGAGCCCGCTGGCCGCGGTGTACGAGTACGCCGAGCCGATCCGCGGGCGGGGCTTCGCCTTCATGGACACCCCCGGCTACGACCCGGTGTCGGTGACCGGCCTGGTCGCGGGCGGCGCGAACGTCGTGTGCTTCACCACCGGCCGCGGCTCGGTGTTCGGGTGCAAGCCGGCGCCGAGCATCAAGCTCGCCACGAACTCGGAGGTGTTCCGCCGCATGGGCGACGACATGGACGTCGACTGCGGGCGGATCCTGTCCGGGGAGCAGACCGTGGAGGAGGCCGGCCGCGAGATCTTCCGGCTGGTGCTGGACGTGGCCTCGGGCCGGCGCAGCAGGAGCGAGGAGCTCGGGGTGGGCGACGAGGAGTTCCAGCCGTGGCAGCTCGGGGCGGTGATGTGATGCGGCGCCTGGCCCTGGACACGCTGCACCTGGCCGGTGCCGGGGTGCGCCCGCGGGTGGACCCCCGCTCCCTCAGCACGGGGATCGTCCACCTCGGCATCGGCGCGTTCCACCGCGCGCACCAGGCGGTGTTCACCGAGGACGCGATCGCCGCGGCCGACGGCGGCTGGGGCATCTGCGGTGTGACGCAGCGCAGCCGCGACGTGGTGGACCAGCTCGGCCCGCAGGACGGGCTGTACTCGGTGCTGCAGCGCAGCGCCGACGGGGTCGGCCTGCGCGTCGTCGGCGCCGTGCGGGAGCTGCTGTTCGCCGCCGAGGAGGTCGGCAGGCTGCTGGGGCTGCTGGCGAGCCCCGCCGTGCGCGTGGTCACCCTGACGGTGACGGAGAAGGGCTACCGCCACGACCCCGCCACGGGCCGGCTGCGGACGGCCGACCCGGAGGTCGCCGCCGACCTCGCGGGCCGCCTGCCCCGCACCGTGGTGGGGCAGCTCGTGCGCGGCCTGCAGGCCCGCCGCGCGGCGGACGCGGGCGGCATCACGCTGCTGTCCTGCGACAACCTGCCCGCCAACGGCGCCGTCCTGCGCGGCCTCGTCGCGGACTTCTGCGCCGCGCTGCCGCCGGCGGAGGGCGGGCCGCTGGCGCGCTGGGTGGAGGAGTCGGTGCGCTTCCCCTCCTCGATGGTGGACCGCATCGTGCCCGCCACCACGCAGGAGGACCGCGCCGAGGCCGGCAGGCTGCTGGGGCTGGAGGACCGCGGTGTCGTCGTCACCGAGCCGTTCAGCCAGTGGGTCGTGGAGGACGACTTCGCCGCGGGCCGCCCGGCGTGGGAGCGCGCCGGTGCCGTGCTGACCGCCGACGTCGCGCCGTACGAGGCGATGAAGCTGCGGCTGCTCAACGGCAGCCACTCCACCCTGGCCTACCTGGGGGCGCTGGCGGGTCACGCCCACGTGTCGGACGCGGTGCGGGACGAGGGGATCGCCGGGGTCGTGGAGCGGCTGATGGCCGAGGACGTCACGCCGACGCTGGCGGTGCCGGACGGTTTCGACGTCGCGCGGTACCGCCGTCAGCTGCTGGACCGGTTCGCGAACCCCGCCCTGCGGCACCGCACCGTGCAGATCGCGATGGACGGCACGCAGAAGCTGCCGCAGCGGCTGCTCGGCACGGTCGCGGACTCCCTGGCGCGCGGGCACCGGCCGCGGGCCGCCTGCCTGGGGGTGGCGGCGTGGATGCGCTACGTCTCGACGGCGCGCTCGGAGGCGGGGGAGCCGCTGCCGGTCGACGACCCGCTGGCGGACCGGCTGCGGGAGCTGACGGCACCGGCCGGCTCCCCGGCGGACGTCGTGGCGGCGCTGCTGTCGCTGGAGGAGGTCTTCGGCGCCGAGCTGCCGGCGGACCCGGTGTTCACCGGGCTCGTCACGGATCAGCTGGAGGCGCTGACGCGCGGCGGGGTGGCCGCCGCCGTCCGCGAGACGGTCGCGGGCTGAGGAGGAGGACGACGTGGTGGAGCGGGCGGGCAGGCGTGTTCTCGTCACCGGCGGCGGGACGGGGATCGGGCGGGCGATCGCGCTGGAGCTGGCGCGCGCCGGTGCGGACGTGGCGGTGACGTACCGCACCCACGACGCGGCGCCCGTCGTGGCGCAGGTGGAGGCGCTCGGCCGGCGGGGTGCGGCGTTCGCGCTGGACGTGACGGACGCGGCGCAGGTTCCGGCCGTCGTCGCGCGGGCGGCGGAGTTCCTCGGCGGCATCGACGTGCTGGTCAACAACGCGGGCGGCCTGGTGGAGCGGCGGCCCGTGGAGGGGATCGACGAGGAGTTCTTCCGGCACGTGCTGGACCTGAACCTCGTCAGCGCGTTCTCGGCCGTGCGCGCGGTGCTGCCCCACATGCCCGACGGCGGGCGCATCGTCTCGATCAGCTCGCTGGCCGGGCAGAACGGCGGCGGCGCCGGTGCGGTGCCGTACGCGACGTCGAAGGCGGCGCTGGACGGCCTGACGCGCGCGCTGGCCAAGGAGCTGGCGCCGCGGCGGATCACGGTGAACTCGGTGGCCCCCGGGTTCATCACCGACACCCCGTTCCACGAGCGGTTCACCCCGGAGGCCGCCCGGCGGGAGTCGGTGGCCCGCATCCCGCTGGGGCGGGCGGGGGAGCCGGAGGACGTGGCCGCCGCGGTGGCGTTCCTGGTCTCGGAGCGGGGCGGGTTCTGCACGGGGACCGTGGTCGACGTCAACGGTGGCGCCTGGGTGCGCTGACCCACGGCTCACGAGGCCCTCCCCGCCGCGCAGGCGGGGAGGGCCTCGGCGCGTCCCGGGCCGCCGGGGTTCCCGGGAGGCCGGGGTTCCCGGGAGGCCGGGGTTCCCGGGCCGCCGGGTTGCCGGGGTTCTCAGGAGGCCGGGGTGGCGGGCACCTCCGCGACCGCCGGCACCGACAGCGGGGGGAGCGCCTGCGCGGGAACGGCGGGCGGCAGGGCGGCCCCGGCGGGGGCGGCGTGCGCGGGGGCGGACTGCGCGGGGGCGGACTGCGCGGGGGCGGGCTGCGCGGGAGCCGTCGCGGCGGTCCGGCCACGCCGCACGAGGGCGGCGACGCCGACGAGGGTGCCCAGGGCGCTCAGGGCCGTGACGACCGCGATGGCGGACACCATCCCGGGCGGCAGCGTGCCGGGGACGGGCGCCCCGGTGGTGGCGGTGACGGCGCTGACCACGGCGAGCGTCACCGCGCCGCCGACCTGGACGCTGGTGTTGACGAGCCCGGAGGCCAGCCCCTGCTCGGAGTCCGCGACGCCCGCGGTGGCCTGGGCGTTGATCGAGGGGAACGTCAGCGCGAACCCGACGCCGACGAGCAGGATCGTGGGGAGCAGGAACTCCGCGTACGGCGCGCCGGGCTGCACCCGCAGGAACAGCGCGTACCCGGCGGTGAAGGCCGCCATGCCGACGGCGATGAGGCGCGCGGTGCCGAACCGGGCGAGGACGACGTCCATCTTCGTGGCGCTGAGGACGACGAGCAGGCCGGCGGGCAGGAAGCCGAGCGCCATGGCCAGCGGGGACCAGCCGAGGGAGTTCTGCAGGTAGAGGGTGACGACGAACTGGAAGGAGAAGTACGCGCCCGCCATGACCGCGCCGGTGAGGTTGGCGTGCACGAGGCTCGCGGAGCGCAGGATGCCCAGGCGCACGAGCGGGGTGCGGTGCCGGCGCTCGACGGCGACGAACAGCACGCCGAGGACGGCGCTCGCGGCGAGGGTGCCCCAGGTGGCGGGGGCGGCCCAGCCGCGCTCGGGCGCCTCGACGAGGGCGTACACGAGCAGGAGCAGGGCGGCGGTGACGGTGGCGGCACCGGTCAGGTCCAGGGTGCGCCAGGACAGCGGTGCCCGGGGCGCGCGGGGCACGACGGCCAGGCCGGCGAGGACGAGGGCCAGGGCGATGGGGCCCGGCACCAGGAAGGTGGCCCGCCAGCCGAGCTCGGTGAGCAGGCCGCCGGCGACGAGGCCGAGGGAGAAACCGCTCGCGCCGCAGACGGTGTAGATGCTCAGGGCCCGGTTGCGGGCGGGCCCCTCGGCGAACGTGGTGGTGATGATGGAGAGCCCGGCGGGCACGGTGAAGGCGGCGGCGACGCCCTTGACGAAGCGCAGCGCCACGAGCGCGAGCTCGTCGGAGAGGAACGCGCTGGCCACCGAGGCGAGGCCGAAGACGGTCACGGCGACGAGGAAGACCGGGCGGCGGCCGAGCAGGTCGGCGGCGCGCCCGCCGAGCAGCAGCAGGCCGCCGTAGCCGAGGACGTACCCGCTGACGATCCACTGCAGGGCGGCGGGGTCCATGCCGAGGTCCGCGCCGAGGGAGGGCAGTGCGACACCCACCATGGAGATGTCGAGGCCGTCGAGGAACAGGGCGCCGCACAGGACGACGAGCAGCATCCAGGTGCGGCGCGACCAGCCCGTGCCGTCGGTGACCACGGGGTTCGCGGGGGTCCCGCCGGGAGCGGGTGGGGCGGAGGAGGTCATGGCCCCACTCTTATGCACACGCATTTGATGCGCAAGCATTATTTTCGTGTGCATCGACCCAGCTCCCGGGGGTACACTCCCCGCGTGCCCCAGGTCCCGGACGAGACGCTCGCGGAGGCCTGGCACGCCCTCATGGGCCGCTACAACCGCCTCACCGCCCGCCTCGACCGCGAGCTGGAGGCCGCCCACGGCCTGTCCTCCAGCGAGTTCGAGGTCCTCCAGCAGCTCCACGCCTGCGCCGCGCAGGGCAAGCTGCGGATGGCCGACCTCGGCGAGCGCGCCCACCTCAGCCAGAGCGCCCTCTCCCGCCTCGTCGGCAGGCTCGAGCGCGACGGCCTCGTGCGCCGCGACGCCTGCGCCGAGGACCGCCGCGCCGTGTGGGTGCTCGTCACGGACGAGGGCCGGGCCCGCTACGAACAGGCCCGGCCCACCCAGCGCGCGATCCTGCGCACCGAGACCTGGTGCGCCCAGGTCGCCCCCGAGGGCTGAGCCGCCCCCGGGGCCCGGCCCGCGGATTCCTCAGTCCTCCCGGGACTCCTTCACCCGGGCCACCAGCTGCGTCGGGTTCACGAACCGCAGCGCCACCACGAGGATCAGCACCATCGTGAGCGTGTAGACCACGCCCATCGCCGAGACCAGCTGGCGCGCCTCCCCGCCGCCCGAGGCCGTCATCGCCCGGTAGATCGCCACCACCAGCGTGTCCGAGGACGGCCCCGACACCAGGTACGTCAGCTCGAACATCCCCACCGTCCGCACCAGCACCAGGATCGACGCGGCCAGGATCCCCGGCACCAGCAGCGGCGCCAGGATCCGCGTGAACACCCGGCGCATGTCCGCCCCGCACATCCGCGCCGCCGACTCCACGGCGGGGTTGATCTGCTCGATGAACGGCGTCATCGTCATGATGACGAACGGCACCGAGGGCACGAGGTTCACCAGCACCACGGCCGTCAGCGTCCGGCCCAGCCCCAGGTTGTACATCACCGTCGCCAGCGGGATGCCGAACGTGATCGGCGGCATCAGCACCGGCAGCAGGAACAGCAGCGTCACCACCCGCTTGAGCGGGAAGTCCCGGCGCGCCAGCACGTAGGCCGCCGGCACCCCGACGAGGACCGACAGCACCACCACCAGCAGGGACACCGCCAGCGTCACGCCGATGACGCGGGTCAGGCCGAACCGCTCCCACGCGCCGGTGTACCAGTCGGTGGTGAACGACTCCGGCAGCCACGTCGTGAACCACGTCCGGGCGAAGGAGTCCACGACGACGCTGACGATGATGCCGATCAGGAACACGAAGAAGGCCGCGATGCCGGCCCACACGAACCACGTCCCCGGCGAGGCCGCGAGGGAGCGCCCGCCCGGTGGGCGGGACGGCCCCCGCGGCGGTGCCGCGCCGTCGCCGCGCCGCGCCGGGACGTCGGTGGTGACGGCCATCAGCCCTTGCCCCCCGTCGAGCCCTTGTAGAGCAGCGACCGCCACAGCAGGACGACCGCGACGACCCCCAGTTCCACCGCGCCCATGACGACCGCGATGGTCGAGGCCAGGGCGTACTCGTTCTGCTCGCCGAACGCCCGGTAGGCCATCAGGGACATCACCCGCGTGCTGCCCATCGGGTCCCCGACCAGCCGGGCGGAGGGGAACACGCTGAACGCCAGCACGAACGTGAGGATGAACGTCGTCGCCAGGCCCGGCGCCAGCAGCGGCAGCGTGATCCGGCGGAAGCGCTGCTTCCAGTCGGCCCCCAGCGTCCGCGCCGCGGCCTCCAGCGACGGGTCGATCCCCGACAGGTACGAGGAGATCAGCAGGAACGCGAACGGGAACCCCGAGATGACCAGGGACAGCGCCACCCCCCAGTAGTTGTTCACCAGGGCCAGCGGCTGGTCGACCACGCCCAGGGCCAGCAGCGTCCGGTTCACCCAGCCCTGCCGGCCGAGGAAGATGAGCATCCCCTCCGCCGTGAGCACCGTGCCCAGCGTGATGGGCAGGACCAGCAGCGTCGTCAGCAGCCGCTTGCCGCGGAACCTCGGGCGCAGCTTGAACGCGATCGGCACCGAGACCAGCACGTTGAACAGCGCCACCGGCAGCGCCAGCCGCATCGTCAGCCACACCGACTCCGACAGGAACGGGTCGGAGAAGAAGGCGGCGTAATTGGCCAGCAGCCCCGCGCCCCAGCGCTGCTGGGTGAGGGCGGACGGCTGGAGGGTCAGGCCGATGCCGTAGGAGAACGGGTAGACGAACAGCGCCAGGGCGAACACCAGGGCGGGCACCAGCATCAGCAGGCTCCGGTCCACGCCCCGCTCGGCGAGCCGGTGCTGCAGGCCGGCGGTGCCGCGGGGGTGCTCCCGCCGCGCGGCCATCACGCCACCCCGGCCATGCCGGGGCTGCCCGCCGGCGCCGCCGCGGCCGCACCGAGGTCCAGCGGGTACGCCAGGGCGCGCGAGGCGTCGATCGTCAGCTCGACCGGGCTGCCGACGGCCGGCGCGTGGTCGGCGTGCACGTGCAGGACCTGCCCCGCCGGGGTCGTCGCGGTGACCGCGAACTCCCGGCCGTGGTACTCCACCACCGCGACCGAGGCGCGCAGGTGGTTGCCGCTGCGCACCCCCACGGCCGGGGAGGTCACCACGAGGTCCTCCGGGCGGGTCGCCACCCGCACGCGGTCCCCCGGGACCAGGCGCCCCACCGCCGTCGCGGTGAGCGTGAGGCCCCCTCCCGCGACCACCACCGAGGAGCCGTCCGCCGACGTCACCTCCAGGTCCAGCAGGTTGCGGTAGCCCATGAAGTCCGCGACGTGCCAGTTGGCGGGGGAGTCGTGCAGCTCGGCGGGCGTGCCGACCTGCTGCACGCGCCCCTCGCGCAGCACGACGAGGCGGTCGGCCAGGGACAGCGCCTCCTCCTGGTCGTGGGTCACGTACACCGTGGTCAGCCCCAGCGACTGGTGCAGCCCGCGGATCTCGGTGCGCATGTCGAGGCGCAGCTTGGCGTCCAGGTTGGACAGGGGCTCGTCCATGAGCACCAGCCGGGGCCGCAGCACCACCGCCCGGGCGATCGCCACGCGCTGCTGCTGCCCGCCGGAGAGCTGGCCGGGCAGCTTGTCCGCGTGCTGCTCCAGCTTCACCAGCGCGATGGCCTCCGCCACGCGGCGGGCGGTCTCCTCCCTGGGCACGTTGCGCATCTGCAGGCCGAACGCCACGTTCCTGCGCACCGACAGGTGCGGGAAGAGCGCGTAGTTCTGGAACACCATGCCGAACCCGCGCTTCTCCGCGGGCAGGGTGTCCACGCGCTCGCCGTCGATGAGGATCTGCCCGTCCGTGAGGGGCAGCAGGCCGGCGAGGCAGTTCAGCGCGGTCGACTTCCCGCAGCCGGAGGGGCCGAGCAGGGCGATGAACTCCCCGGAGGAGATGGTGAGGTCCAGGCCGTCCAGCGCGGTGTTCCCGCCGAACCGGCGGCCGACGCCGCGCAGCTCGAGCGTCCGGAAGGGGGTGGCGGTGATGGCCATGGTCACTTCTTCTCGAACTTGCCGGCGCCGACCTGGCGGTCCCAGGTGTCGAAGGCCGCGACGAGCGCCTCCGGGGACAGCTGCGTCTCGACGGGGCGGGAGGCGATGGCGTCGTCGTACCAGTCGCGGCCGAACTTCGCCACGAGGTCCTGGGCGGCCTGCGGCGCCTTGTCCAGCGTGGCCTCCTCGATCGCGGGGCCCGGGTAGAGGTAGCCGGTCTCGTAGGCCTTGGCGTTCTGCTCCGGCGTCAGCGCGTCCTGCAGCATCAGCAGGACGGCCGACACCTTGCCCGCCGACAGCCCCTTCGGCACGGCCGCGTAGTGTGCGTCGGCGATCCAGGTGGACCCCTCCAGCTGCGCGACCTCCAGGGTCGCCGGGGCGCGGCCCGCGGCGCGGGGCTCGATGTCCCAGCCGAGGGTCATGGGGGTCAGCGACCACGTGTTGTCGGCCATGTTGGTGATGACCTGCCCGGTGCCGGTCGGGTAGTTCTCCACGTACTGCCCGAGCTCCTCCAGGTACGCCCAGGTCTTGTCCCAGCCCTTCACGGGGTCCTTGGGGTCGGCGTCCCCGAGCAGGTACGGCAGCCCCTGCAGCCAGGTGCGGCCCGGGCCGCTGTTGGCCGGGCGCGCGTAGCCGAACCGGCCCGGGTTGGCCTTCGCCCACTCCAGCACCTCCTGCGGGGTGCTGGGCGCCCGGTCGGCGGGGATGTCGGCGGGGTTGAACTGCAGCAGCGGGCCACCGGGGGTGTAGGTCAGCAGGACGCCCCTGCCCTGTCCCAGCTCGGCCGCCTTCTGCGCGCCCTCGGAGTAGCCCTCGCGGTTGCTCAGCCGGTCGCCGTGGTCGCCGACGACGTCCACCCACAGGTCCTCCCCGATCCCGGAGGACAGACCGTCGATGCCGGTGAGGACGAGGTCGATGGAGTGCTGGCCGGAGTCGACCTGCGGCTTGATCGTGCCCACCACGTCGGGCGCGCCGCCGCTCTCCCAGGTGACGGCGGAGACGACGTCGGGGTTCTCCCGCGCGAAGGTGTCGAACGCGGACTTGGTGATGCGCTGCGCCCCGGCCACGTCGAGGATGTGCAGCTCGACGGGTGCGGAGGGCTTCTCGGGCACGTCACCGGGCGCGGAGGCCGGCGGGGCGGCCGTGCCGGGTGCCTCGGGGGCGCTGCACCCGGTCGCGGCGAGCGCCGTCAGGGCCACCCCGGCCATCGCGAGCTTCAGGCGGGAACGGACGGACATCGGGGTCCTCCAGGGGTTCGGCCGGTACTCCGGCGGAGCGGGCGGGATCCGCGGCGGCCGGCGCGGCGTCGTCGCCGTCGTGCCGTCCGCCCGCGGGCGTCTCGGGGGACCTCGCTTCGGTCCCGTCCGGGCCCGGGCGTCCCCGGGCCCGGGAATCAGCTCGGTGGTGCGGTGGTGCCGCGCACGACCAGCCCCACGGGGAGCTGGACGGACGTGCCGGCGCCGCGGGGCGCGCGGACGCCGCCGTCGACGAGGCCGATGAGCATCTCCACCCCGGCGCGGCCCTCGCCGACCCGGGGCAGGGCGACCGTCGTCAGCCCCGGCGGGGCGAGCTCGGCGAGCGGGATGTCGTCGAAACCCACCACGCTCATGCGCTCGGGGACCGCCACGCCGCGCTTGGCGAGGCGTGAGCAGACCCCCAGGGCGACCAGGTCGTTGTAGGCCAGCACGGCGGTCACCCCGCTGGCGATGGCGAGGTCCGCGGCGGCCACCCCGCCGGAGAAGTTCGGGGCGAAGTGCCCCAGCCGCACGACCTCGGTGTCGGGGTGCACGGCGGTCGCGACCTCCAGGGCGGCCAGGCGCTCGCGGCCGGACCAGGAGGTGCGCGGCCCGGCCACGTAGGCGATCCGGCGGTGCCCCAGCGCCCGCAGGTGGTCCACCGTCTGGCGGACGCCGTCGGAGTCGTCGACCGTGACGGACGGGATCCCGCCGGAGCGCCGGTTCACCAGCACCAGCGGGCACTCGGCCGCCATGTCCTCGATCTCGGCGTCCGACGCGCGCGGGGAGCACAGCACGATGCCGTCCACCTGCTTGGCGAGGTTGTGGACCAGGTCCACCTCCTGTGCCGCGTCCTCGTCGCTGTCGGCGACGAAGACGGCGTGGCCGGTGGCCCGCGCCCTGCTCTGCACGCCCTTGGTGACGGAGGCGAAGAACGGGTTCTCCAGGTCCGGGACCACGAGGCCGAGGTTCCCGGTGCGGCCGGTGATGAGCCCGCGCGCGGCGCGGTTGGGGCGGTAGCCGAGTTCCCGGGCGACGGCGAGCACCCGGGTGCGGGTCTCGTCGGAGACGACGTCCGGTGCCGAGAGGGACCTCGACACCGTGGAGGCGGAGACCCCGGCGGCGCGGGCCACGTCGCGAACGGTCACGCCCACGGGCCCACCTCCTTCGCGTGCCGGCTCCGTCACCTGGCGCGCCATCCTGCAAACGGTTGTAGCCGCGTGTCAAGGGTTTCATTCCGGAAGGTTCCGGCGGCGGTGCCCAGGACGCGGGAAGCGTCTTCGCCTGCCGCGCTGCGGCTCCTTGCGGCCCTGCGGCAGCCGGGCCATGATGGCGCCGCCACGACGGCCTGAAACACCGTGGAACGTTCCGGAAGAGGCCGGTACCCGCCGGGGCGGCGCCGCCCGCCGGCCGGCCCGCGCACCGCCCCGGCGGCACCCGACAGGAGAGCCATGAAGATCACCAGTGCCGACGTCGTCGTGACGAGCCCCGGGCGGAACTTCGTCACCCTCAAGCTCACCACCGAGGACGGGCTGGTCGGCTGGGGCGACGGCACCCTCAACGGCCGCGAGCTCGCCGTCGCCTCCTACCTGCGCGACCACGTCGCCCCGCTCCTGCCCGGGCGCGACGCGCACCGGATCGAGGACACCTGGCAGTTCCTGCACCGCGGCGCGTACTGGCGCGGCGGCCCCGTGACGATGTCGGCGATCGCGGCCGTCGACGTGGCGCTGTGGGACCTCAAGGCCAAGGCCGCCGGCATGCCCCTGTACCAGCTGCTCGGCGGCGCCAGCCGCACCGGCGCCCTGGCGTACTGCCACGCCTCCGGCTCCGACCTGCCCGCGCTGTTCGACTCCATCCGCAACCACCTCGACCTCGGCTTCCGCGCCGTGCGCGTCCAGTCGGGCGTCCCCGGGCTGGGCAAGGTCTACGGCGTCGGGCGCGACCAGCGGCCCGGGCAGCGCTACGACTACGAGCCCGCGGGCCGGGCCGCCGCACCCGTGGAGGAGTCGTGGGACACCTCCGCCTACCTGCGGCACGTCCCGCGCGTGCTGGAGGCCGTCCGCGAGGAGTTCGGGCCCGCGCTGCACCTGCTGCACGACGCCCACCACCGGCTCACGCCCAACCAGGCCGCGCAGCTCGGCCGGGCGCTGGAGCCCTGCGACCTGTTCTGGCTGGAGGACTGCACCCCGGCGGAGAACCCGGAGTCCCTGCGCCGGGTGCGGCAGCAGACCACCACGCCGCTGGCGATCGGCGAGGTCCTCACCGGCGTCCAGGACTACCGGGTGCTGATCACCGAGCAGCTCGTCGACTACGTCCGCTCCTCCGTCACCCACACCGGGGGCATCACCGGCATGCGGCGCCTGCTGGACCTCGCGGCCCTCTACCAGGTCAAGTCCGGGATGCACGGGCCCACCGACATCTCCCCGGTGGGCATGGCCGCGGCCCTGCACCTGGACCTGGCGATCCACAACTTCGGCATCCAGGAGTTCATGGAGCACTCCCCCACGACCCTGGAGGTGTTCCGCACGAGCTACACCTTCACCGACGGCCTGCTGCACCCCGGCGACGAGCCGGGCCTCGGCGTGGAGCTGGACGAGGAGGCCGCCGCCCGCTTCGGGTACGTCCCGGCGCACCTGCCCGTGAACCGGCTGGCGGACGGCACCCTGCACGACTGGTGAGCGGAGACGGCCCGGCTCAGCGGTCCATGAAGGCGTCGAAGGCGACACCGGCCGCGGCGGCCAGCCGCCAGTCGAGCGCGTCGTCGTGCACGGTGACCCGGTAGACGTCCCGCACGCGCACCAGGCGCTCGACGGACATCACCACCGAGCCCTGCGCGTCGGTCACGTCGAAGTGGATCGGCAGCACCCACGGCAGGTTGCCGACCACGTCGACCAGGCGCCGCACGAGCGGGAGGACCGAGCCGCGCTCCCGGGCGGTCAGCTCCCCCCGCGGCGTGCCGAGGCGGTAGGTCGAGCGGGCGAAGGAGGCCACCGCGTCCTTGCGCAGCGTGCCGAGCCGTTCCCCGGTGGGACCGCAGATGTCGTAGGAGCCGGCGAGGTCGACGACGTTGCGGGCCGCGAGCGTGAACGCGACCCGGCGGTCCTGCTCGTCGCCGTAGAAGGTGACGTGCTCGCGCAGCGAGAAGCGTTTCTGCTCGGCGTGGGCGAGGAGCGTCTCGGTGCCGCCGTCGGTGCGGACGACCTCGTAGCGGTTCTGCACCACGGTGAGGCGCTGGCTCAGCTGCAGGGTGTAGCTCATGGTTCCTCGCAGGGATGTCGCGGGCGGGCTGGTGTGCTGGAGGAACGCTCTCCCAGCGGCCGGGCCGGCGGCATCCCCCGCGGGGGCCGTGCGGGGCGCCGATGGTCGTGGCGCGCCCGCCGCCCGGCACCGGCGGGTCCGACCTGCGGCGCGGCGTTCCCGACGAACGGGTGGGAGCGGGACGCGGTGGCGGGAGCGCGGGGGAGGGGACGGGATCAGGGGGCCGTGAGCGCCGCGGCCAGCCGCTGCGCCGTGCCGGGCCCGCCCTCGGCCAGGAACAGCGACGGCTCGGCCAGCTCCAGCTCCAGCACCACGGGGGTGCCGTCGTCGCCGCGCACCAGGTCCACCCGCGCGTACAGCGGGGTGCCGAAACGGGCGGTCACCACGTCCAGGGCCGCCCGGGCGACCGCGACCTGCTCCGGGGTGGCGACGTGGCCGCCGGTGACCTCGGGGACGAACAGCCCGGTCTCCTCCCCGGCGCGGGGCAGGTCGACCCGCTTGTGCGCCGCGTGGCTGTAGCGCCCGGCGAGGAAGACCAGCGGCCACTCCCCGTCCGCCGCCACGGACGCCAGCAGCGGCTGCACCAGCGCGCCGAGCCCGCGGTCGTGCAGGCGCTGCACGTGCGCACGCGCCGCGTCGTGCTGGGCGGGCCCGTAGGAGGCGGCGTCCCGGCTGCCCGCACCGACGGCGGGCTTCACCACGAACCCGCCGGCCGGGAACAGCGGCGCCGTGCCCGGCTCGGCGAACTCCGTCGGCACGACGGGCACGCCCGCGGCGGCGAGGTCGGCGAGGTAGTGCTTGTCCAGGCTCCAGCGCACGACCGGAAGCGGGTTGCGCAGGTCCGTGCGGCCGTCCACCACCTCCAGCCACGCCAGGAACGCGGGCAGGTGGTCGGTGTAGTCCCACGTCGAGCGCAGCACGGCGCGGTCGTAGGAGGCCCAGTCGACCGCCGGGTCGTCCCAGGCCACCACGTCCACCGCGACCCCGGCCGCGGCCAGGGCGGCCAGCGCGGCCGGCTCGTCGGGGTCGAGGCCGCAGGCCGCCCGGGCGCTCACCCACGCCAGCCGCCGCACCCGGGGGGTCCGCACGCCGGGAGCCGTCACGCCGGGCAGCCTAGGGGCCCTCCGCGGAGGAGGGACGAACCGGTGGCCCCGGCACCGCCGGGTGAAGCCGGGGCCACCGGGGCCTGTCAGCCCCGCAGGGCGGGGTACACCTGGCGGGGCAGGGTCACGGTCAGGTCGACCGCGGTCTCCACGGCCTCCTCCAGGCAGAGCTGCCGCGCCACCACCAGCTCCGCCAGGAAGCCGGAGTCGACCCGGCGCGCGACGTCGTGCCGCGCCGGGATGGAGGCGAACGCGCGGGTGTCGTCGACGAAACCGGCGGTGTTGTAGAAACCGGCCGTCTCCGTGACCGCCTCGCGGAAGCGCCGCATCGCCAGCGGCGAGTCGAGGAACCACCACGGCGCGCCCAGGAACATCGCCGGGTAGGCGCCGGCCAGCGGTGCCAGCTCCCGGGAGTACGTCGTCTCGTCGATCGTGAAGACGACGCAGCGGAAGCCGGGGGAGAAGCCGAACGCGTTGAGCAGCGGGCGCAGGCCCCGCACGAAGTCGACCGGCTGCGGGATGTCGAAGCCCTTGTCCGCGCCGAAGCGGTCGGACACCCCCGGGTCGTGGTTGCGCAGCACCCCGGGGTGGATCTGCATGACGAGGCCGTCCTCGCTGCTCATCCGCGCCATCTCGAAGAGCATGTGGGCGGCGAACGCCCGCCCCTCGGCCGCTCCCACCGCGCCGGAGCGGGCGGCGGCGTAGATGCGCTCGGCGTCCGTGCGCTCCAGCGGCGTGGTGTCGGCCGTCAGGTGACCGTGGTCGGTGGCCCGCGCGCCGCGGGCGATGAAGTGCTGCCGGCGCAGGCGCAGCGCCTCCAGGAAGCCGGCGTAGCTGTCCACCTCGGTGTCCGCCGCCGCGCCCAGCTCCTCCACGTCGCGCTTCCAGGTCGCGCGGTCCAGGTGCACGACCGCGTCGGGGCGGAACGTCGGCACCACCTCACCGCCCCAGCCGGAGGCGGCCAGGGCCGCGTGGTCGTCCAGCGGGTCCGCCGCGCCGTCGGTCGTGGCCAGGATCTCCAGCCCGAAGCGCTCGTACAGCGCGCGCGGGCGGAACTCCGGCCGCGCGATGCGCTCGGCGAGGTGGTCGTAGATCTCGTCGGCGGTCTCCTCCGAGGGGTGCACCCGCACGCCGAACACGTCGTGCAGCTCCTGCTCCAGCCAGAAGCGGCTCGGGGTGCCGCGGAACAGCCGCCACCCGGCGCAGAAGCGCCGCCAGATCGCGCGGCCGTCCTGCTCCACCGGTCCGCCGTCGCGGCGCGGCACGCCGAGCTCCTCCGGCCGCACGCCCTGCGAGACGAGCATCCGCGTCACGTAGTGGTCGGGGACCACGAGGAGGCGGGCCGGGTCGCCGAACGGCTCGTCCCGCGCCAGGACCGAGGCCTCCACGTGCCCGTGCATGCTGATCAGGGGCAGGGCGCGGACCTGCCCGTAGATCTCGCGGGCGACGGCGCGCACGGCGGGATCGGCGGGGAGGATGCGGTCGTCGTCGAGCTCGAGGGGTCGCACGGGGGCTCCAGGGGTCGCAGGGCGCGGCGGCGGGGCGCTCGGGGCGCGGGAGGTGCTCAGAGCGGCAGGACGTCGTCCGCGAGGACGGGCAGCCCCGTCTCGAACGAGCGGTTGGCGGCCAGGCCCGTCAGGAGCGAGCGCGCCCCGTCGAGGTGGGTGGAGGCGCGCCCCAGCGGGTCCGGGCCGGCGGGCGGGCCGAAGATGTCGGCGAGCATGCGCTCGTCGCCGCCGCCGTGCCCCGCGCCCGTCGTGTCCGGCAGCTCCAGCTCCTGCGGGCGCTCCCAGTGCCGGCGCAGGACCAGCCGCGGGCCGACCTCGGCGTCCCCGGCCTCGGCCCCGTGCAGGGCCTCGCCCTTGACGCGGCCCGCCGTCCCGGCGTCCACGAAGGAGTTCTCCACCACGTCCAGCTCCAGGCGGCCGGCGCTGCCGTTGAAGGCGACGCGGTAGCCCTCCCAGGGGGAGTACGCGGTGAGGTGGTAGCTCATCGTCGCCCCGCTGCGGTAGCGGACCGCCACGGTCATGTCGTCCTCGATGGTGACGCCGGGGGCGAAGACGTTCTGGTCGCGGTGGTAGCCGTCCTCGTGCTCGGCGTCCAGGTACAGCGCGCGCAGGGAGGGGGAGTCGGCCAGGTGCACCGCGAAGGGGTCCCCGGCCGCCTCGGGCGAGCCGTGCGCGCGCTCGTAGCCGCGGGCCAGGCCGCGGCGCCGCCCGTTCTCCTCCCCGTAGAAGAAGAGCCGGCCGAGGCCGAAGACGAGCTCGGGGGAGGAGTCCACCCACCAGTTGACGAGGTCGAAGTGGTGGGTGGCCTTGTGGACCATGAGGCCGCCGGAGCTGGCCTTGTCCCGGTGCCAGCGGCGGAAGTAGTCCGCGCCGTGGCGGGTGTCCAGCAGCCACTCGAAGTGCACGGAGCCGACCTCGCCGATCGCCCCGGAGGCGAGGACCTCCCGCACCCGCGCGTGGGCGGGGTTGTAGCGGTAGTTGAAGGTGACGGTGACCTTCCGGCCGGTGGCGGCCTGCGCGTCCAGGATGCGCCGGCAGCGCTCCGCGTCCACGGTCATGGGCTTCTCGGTGACCACGTCGCAGCCGGCGTGCAGCGCCGCGACGATGTACTCGTCGTGGGTGCGGTCCACCGTGCAGACCACCACGGCGTCCACCCGCCGCTCGGCGAGCATGGTCGCGAAGTCGTCCGCGAGGTAGGTGGGGACGGGGTCGTGGGCGTGCTCGTCGAGCAGTGCCTTGTTGTGGACGTCCATCCGCGTCTGGTTGACGTCGCAGAAGGCCACCAGCTCGTTGCGGTCGGCGTGGGTCGAGGCGAGGGCGCGCACGTACATCTGCGCCCGGCCGCCGAGCCCCACGATCGCGTAGCGGGTCCGGCGGTGCGGGGTGGGCGCGTCGCTCATGGGCACTCCTCCGTGCGGACCTGGGAGCCGGTGGCGCCCTCGCCGCCGGTGCCCTGAAAAGGTTTGTGACGATCTAGCCCCGTCGGGGCCGCCCGTGTCAAGGGCGGCGTGGCGCGAGCGCGACCGAACCGTGTCCGGAGGGGGGCTTGCCGTCGTGCAAACGTTTGCGGTCAAATGCCGCCAGCAGGCGGACAGCCTCGGGAAAGCGCTTGACGGAGGGGTGCCGGTGTGCCCCAATGGTCGGGCCGCCGGTGGGTGCCCGCCCCGACCCACCTCGTCGGCCAGTCAGAGATCGAAGGAGATCGTCATGACCCACCCCCGCACGCGGCAAGCCGGCACCACCCCCGCGGCCGCCCGCCCCGCCCGCAGGCACGTCCTGGCCGGAGCGCTCGCCCTGACCCTCCTCGGCACCGCCGCCTGCGGTGGGGGCTCCAACCCCGCCGAGCAGGCCGCGAGCCAGGCCCCGAAGACCGACGAGCCCGTCGTCCTCACCGTCGCCTGGTGGGGCGGCCCCGCCCGCGCGGAGAACACGCAGAAGGTGCTGGACCTCTACACCAAGACCCACCCCAACGTGACCTTCAAGACGCAGTGGCAGGGCTACAGCGGCTACTACGACAAGATCAACACCTCGGCGGCGGGCCGCAACGCCCCCGACATCATCCAGATCGACAACCGGGTGCTGCGCGAGTACGCCAACAAGAAGCTCATCGCCGACCTGACGCCCTTCCAGGGGGAGGCGCTGAAGACGGACGAGTTCAACGAGAAGCTCCTCGGCACCGGCCAGCTCGACGACAAGCTCTTCGCCGTGCCGCTGGCCTCCAACACCCAGACCTTCGTCGTCGACAAGAGCGTCGTGGAGCCGCTCGGGGCGCTGCCGCCCGAGACCGGCTGGGCGAGCTGGGAGGAGTTCGGCGCCTGGGCCCGGAAGGTCACCGACGGCACCGGGAAGAAGGTCTGGGGCACCCGCGACGAGAGCGCCAACGTCAGCGCCTTCGAGTACTGGCTGCGCCAGCAGGGCAAGAACCTCTACGACGGGCAGGCCCCCGGCTTCACCGTGCAGGACGTCACCGCCTGGCTGACCCTGTGGGACGGCCTGCGCAAGAGCGGCGCCGCCTCCCCGCCCGAGGTCAGCCAGCCCGCCAACGCCGGTGACATCTCCAAGAACACCGTCGCCACCAAGCAGACGGCGGCCACCTTCAGCTACGACAACCAGCTCACCGAGCTGGCCAAGGCGACGGACCACCAGCTGGTGCTCATGCCCCTGCCCGGTGACGTCGAGGGCGCCTACGACCGCCCCTCGCAGTTCTTCACCACCTACGGCCGCGGGGAGAACGTCGCCACCGCGGTGGACGTCATCAACTTCTTCGTCAACGACCCCGAGGCGGGCAAGATCCTCGGCACGGAGCGGGGGCTGCCGCCGAGCGCCACCGTGCGCGAGACGGTCACCCCGAGCTTCTCGGAGCAGCTGAAGTACGTCGTCGACTTCCACGAGAGGGTCGTCGAGGGCGCCGGTGACACCCCGCCGGTCCCCGCGCAGGGTGACGCGCAGGTCGGCAAGCTGCTCACCACCGCCGCCGAGAACGCCGCCTTCGGCCGCCAGCCCATCCCGCAGGCCGCGGAGGAGTTCGTGTCCCAGGTCACCTCCGAGCTCAAGCGCGCCGGCGGCTGACCACCCACGACCCGACGACGGACAGGAGCGCCCCTGTGGCCGACATCCTCAACCGGCGGGACGCCGCACGGGCCGGGGCCGCACCGGCGGCCCCGGCCCGCCCGGGCAGCCCCCGCCGCAGGCGCGAGGCCGTCTCCGGCTACGTGTTCCTCTCGCCCTGGCTCCTCGGGCTCTTCGGCATCACCCTGCTGCCGATGCTGTACTCGCTCTACCTCAGCTTCACCGACTTCGACCTGCTGCAGGACCCGCAGTGGATCGGCACCGAGAACTACGTCCGCATGTTCACCGACGACCCGCAGTTCTGGAACTCGGTGAAGGCGACGGTCCTCTTCGCCCTGGTCTCCGTGCCGCTCAAGCTCGCCGTCGCGCTCGGGGTGGCCCTGCTGCTCTACCGGGACCGGCGGGGCGTGGGCTGGTACCGCTCCCTGTACTACGTGCCCTCGCTGCTCGGCGGCAGCGTCGCCATCGCCATCGTGTGGCAGACGCTCTTCGGCGGCTCCGGCGCCATCAACCAGATCCTCGGCTACGTCGGCATCGAGGGACGGAGCTGGATCACGCACCCGGACACCGCCCTCGGGACCCTCGTGCTGCTCGCGGCGTGGCAGTTCGGCGCCCCGATGGTGATCTTCCTCGCCGGTCTCAAGCAGATCCCGACGGAGATGTTCGAGGCCGCCTCCCTCGACGGTGCCGGGCGCTGGCAGCAGTTCTGGAACATCACCATCCCGATGCTCTCCCCGGTGCTGTTCTTCAACCTGGTGCTGGAGACGATCGCCGGCTTCCAGGGCTTCACCGCGGCCTTCGTCATCTCCGGCGGCACCGGCGGCCCGGCCGACTCCACCCTGCTCTACACCCTGTACCTGTACCTGCGGGGCTTCGGGGACTTCCAGATGGGCTACGCCTCGGCCATGGCGTGGGTGTTCCTCATCGTCCTCGGCATCATCACGGCCGTCGTCTTCCGGACCGGCTCCATGTGGGTCCACTACGCCGACGAGGGGGAGCACTGATGACCACCGCCCCGGACACCCTCGCCGCGGCGCCGCTGGCGCCCGAGCCGCCCCGGCCCGCCGCGGTGCGCAGGCCCTGGTACAACGGCACCGCCGCGCACGCGGTCCTGATCGCGCTGCTGGTGGTCGCCCTCTACCCGATCGCCTACATGTTCGGGACGTCGCTCAAGGCGCCGCAGGAGATCGCCAACAACGTCAGCATCCTCCCCGAGCGGTTCACCCCGGGGAACTACGCGGAAGGCTGGCGGGGCATCCCGGGGGTCACGTTCGCCACGTTCTTCGCGAACAGCGTGATCGTCTCGCTGGGCGTGGTCGTGGGCAACGTCGTCTCCTGCGCCCTGGCCGCCTACGCCTTCGCCCGGCTGCGGTTCCCGCTGCGCGGGTTCTGGTTCGCCCTCATGATCGGCACGCTGCTGCTGCCGCACCACGTCCTCGTGGTCCCGCAGTACGTGCTCTTCAACAACCTCGGCTGGGTCAACACGTCGCTGCCGCTGATCGTGCCCAAGCTCCTGGCGACCGACGCCTTCTTCGTCTTCCTCATGGTCCAGTTCATGCGGGGCATCCCGCGCACCCTGGACGAGGCGGCGGCCATCGACGGCTGCGGTCCCTACTCCACCTTCGCCCGCATCGTGCTGCCGCTGACGAAGCCGGCGCTGGTGACCACCGCCGTGTTCTCCTTCATCCAGACGTGGAACGACTTCTTCACCCAGCTCGTGTACCTCAACGACCTGGAGAAGTACACGATCCCGATCGGCCTGCGGCTGTTCCTGGACTCCTCCGGGCAGAACGCCATCGGCCCGATGTTCGCCATGTCCGTCCTGTCGCTGATCCCGGTCTTCCTCTTCTTCCTGGTGTTCCAGCGGCTCATCGTGGACGGCATCAACACCAGCGGGATCAAGGGGTGAGCCGGGCGGCGCGGGGCACGGCGGCTCCCCGCCGCCGGCCGCCGGAGCCGACGGGGTCGGGGCGGGGCTGGAAGGAGCAGCTGCGCCGGGTCTCCGAGCTCTGCCTGCTGGGCCTCGTCGCCGCCCTGCTCTGCGCGCCCGTGCTGACGGCCGGGGCGGTCGTCGCGGCCCTGTCCGGCGCCGTCGGGCACTGGTGCGAGGAGGACGAGCTGCCGCCCTGGTCGCGAACCGGCTCGGTGTTCGTGCGGCGGCTGCTGCCGGGGGCCGTGGTCAGCGCGGTGGGGGTGCTCGCCGTGCTGGTCGTGGCCGCCGAGCACAGGTGGCTGCGGGCGGGCACCGTGCCCGGCGGGGAGGTGGCCGCCGGTGCGCTGCTGGTGGCCGTGACGTGCCTGGCCGCGGTGGTGCTGCTGGCGGTGCCGCGCCTGGCCGACGGCAGGTCCTGGCGCTCGGCGCTGGCGGCGGGGTGGCAGGCGCTGCTGCGCGTCCCGGCGGCCGGCGCCGCGGTCGTGGTGGTCACCGGGATCGCGGTGCTGCTGGCGGTGCTGCTGCCGGGGGTCGTGCTGGTCCTGCCCGCCCTGTGGGTGCTCGGCCTGCACGCCGTGGACCGCGTCCTGGTCCGCCCCCGCCTCGCGGTCGCCCTCCCGGCGGCCTGAGCCCCCGGGCCGGCACGTCGTGTCCCCCCGCGTACCGGCACCTCACGCGCCGCACCGGCACCTCCGCACCCGGACCGGGTGCCGGGCGGGGCCCTCAGCGGCGCGGGCGGCGGTGCTGGCTGGAGCGGCGGACGACCAGTTCCGGCTCGAAGACGACCTGCCGGTGCTCGTGGCCCGGCACCCCCTCCGCCTCCGCCAGCAGCAGCTCGACCGCCGTCCGCCCGAGCTGGTGCCGCGGCTGGCGCACCGACGTCAGCGGCACGGCGGCCGCGGCGGCGAAGTCGATGTCGTCGTACCCGACGATGGCGAGGTCCTGCGGCACGCGGACCCCGCGCGCGGTGGCGTCCTGCAGGACCCCGAGCGCGACGAGGTCGTTGGCGCAGAACACGGCGGTGGGCCGCCGCCGCACGGGCATCGCCGCGATGATCCCGCCGGCCCGCCGGCCCTCCTCGACACCGAGCCCGTCGAGCTCCACCACGGTGACGGCCGCGGGGTCCTCCCCGGCCGCGGCGACCGCGGCGCGGGCTCCGGCGAGGCGGTCCTGCACCTGCTGCAACCCGGCGGGGCCGCCGGCGAAGGCGATGCGGCGGTGGCCGCACTCCAGCAGGTGCCGCGCGGCGAGGCCTCCGCCGTGCAGGTCGTCCACCGCGACGGCGCAGGTCTGCCCACCGGATGCGACGCGGTCCACCAGGACCAGCGGGCGGGGTCCCGCGACGAGCTCGGCCAGCCGGTCCGGGGAGCTGTCGACGGGGGAGAGGAGCACGCCCGTGACGCGCTGCTCGCGCAGCACCTCCAGGTGCCGCCGCTCCCGCTCGACCTGCTCGTCGCTGGTGCACAGCAGCAGCACCATCCCCGCCGCGTCGGCGGCCTCCTGCGCGCCGCGGGCGACGTCGGTGAAGAAGGGGTTCGAGACGTCGAGGACGACGAACGCGAGGAATCGGCTGCGGCCCGCGCGCAGCTGGCGGGCGGACTCGTTGCGGACGAAACCGAGGTCGTCGATGGCCTGCTGGACGCGCTCGCGGTTGGCGGAGGACACGGCATCGGGCCGGTTCAGGACGTTGCTGACCGTCCCCACGGAGACGCCGGCGCGCGCGGCGACCTCCTTGATGCTCACGGGGGTCATCCGGTGATCGTAACGGTCGGCGGACGGCTGGGGACACCTTGACGGCGGGGCGCGCGGCACCGTACTTTGAGAATGTAGTGAAACGTTTCACAAAGGAGTGACGACATGGTGGTCCGGACGAGGTGCCGGGGATGCCCGCGGGTGCCGGCGTGAACCGCGTCGTGTTCACCCTCCAGGTGCGCCCGGAGCGGCTGGAGGAGTACCGCGAGCGGCACGCGGCGGTGTGGCCGGAGATGCTGCGGGCGCTGCACGGGACCGGCTGGAACTCCTACACGCTGCACCTGCGCCCCGACGGCCTCCTCGTGGGCGTGGTCGAGACCGACGACCTCGCCGCCGCGGTCGCCGCCATGGGCCGCACCGACGTCAACGCGCGCTGGCAGGCCGAGATGGCGCCGTTCTTCGTCGCGCTCGACGGTGCCCCCGACGAGGCCGTGCGCCCGCTGGAGACCGTGTTCGACCTCGACGCCCAGCTCGCCGCGCTGCCCGGGCCCGGCGACGCCGCGACCACCCGCACACCCAGCCAGGAACCCACCGACGACGCGGCCGGCACCGACGCCGAGCCCAGGGGAGCAGGAGCACAGCGATGACCGACGACAGCCGCCAGGCCGCAGCACTCGACGCCCTGCGAGGTTTCGGGATCGAGCTCCCCTCCTGGGCGTTCGGCAACTCCGGGACCCGGTTCAAGGTCTTCGCGCAGCCCGGCGTCCCCCGCGACCCGTTCGAGAAGATCTCCGACGCCGCCCAGGTCCACCGCCTCACCGGCGCCGCCCCGCGCGTGTCCCTGCACATCCCCTGGGACCTCGTCGACGACTTCGGCAAGCTCGCCGCCCACGCCGCCGACGAGGGCGTCTCCATCGGCGCCATCAACTCCAACACGTTCCAGGACGACGACTACAAGCTCGGCTCGCTGTGCAACGCCGACGCGGCGGTCCGGGCCAAGGCCGTCGCCCACCACCTGCAGTGCCTCGACGTCATGCGCGCCACCGGCTCGCGGGACCTGAAGATCTGGCTGCCGGACGGGCTGAACTACCCCGGTCAGGACGACATCCGCGCCCGCCAGGAGCGCCTCGCCGAGGGCCTGCGGGAGATCTACGCGGCGCTGGACCCCGGGCACCGCATCATCCTCGAGTACAAGATCTTCGAGCCGCACTTCTACACGATGGACGTCCCCGACTGGGGGACCGCGCTCCTGCACTGCCTGGCCCTCGGGCCGCAGGCGAGCGTCGTGCTCGACACCGGCCACCACGCGCCGAGCACCAACATCGAGTTCATCGTCGCGCAGCTCCTGCGCATCGGGAAGCTCGGCGCCTTCGACTTCAACTCCCGCTTCTACGCCGACGACGACCTCATCGTCGGCTCGGCCGACCCCTTCCAGCTCTTCCGGATCATGAACGAGATCGTCCGGGCCGACGCCCTGCGCCCGGACTCCGGAGTGAACTTCATGCTCGACCAGTGCCACAACCTCGAGCCGAAGATCCCCGCGCAGATCCGCTCGGTGACCAACGTGCAGGAGGCCACCGCCAAGGCGCTGCTCGTCGACCGCGAGGCGCTGGCCGCCGCGCAGACCGCCGGGGACGTCCTGGGCGCCCACGCGGTGCTCATGGACGCCTACAACACCGACGTCCGCCCGCTGCTGGCCGACCTGCGCGAGAGCCAGGGCCTGCCCCGCGACCCGCACGCCGCCTACGCCGCCTCCGGCTACGCCCGGAAGATCGCCGCCGAGCGCGTCGGTGGCGCGCAGGCCGGCTGGGGCGCCTGAGCCCCCGCCCTCCCGACGAGCCGCACGCACCACGCCGAGAACCTGGAGGAACCCGGTCATGAGCACGACGCCCGAGGCGCTGATCGCCCGGAGCAACCGCCTGGGGGCGGACCCGCGCAACACCAACTACGCCGGGGGGAACACCTCCGCCAAGGGCACCGACCGCGACCCCGTCACCGGCGGGGACGTGGAGCTGCTGTGGGTCAAGGGGTCCGGCGGTGACCTCGGCACGCTGACCGAGGCCGGCCTGGCCGTCCTGCGCCTGGACCGGCTGCGCGCCCTCGCCGGCGTCTACCCGGGTCTCGAGCGCGAGGACGAGATGGTCGCCGCTTTCGACTACTGCCTGCACGGGCGCGGCGGCGCGGCCCCCTCGATCGACACCGCCATGCACGGCCTCGTCGACGCCGCGCACGTCGACCACCTGCACCCGGACTCCGGCATCGCGCTGGCGACCGCCGCGGACGGCGAGGCGCTCACCAAGGAGTGCTTCGGCGAGCGCGTCGTGTGGGTGCCGTGGCGCCGCCCCGGCTTCCAGCTCGGCCTGGACATCGCCGCGGTCAAGGCGGCCAACCCGCAGGCGATCGGCTGCATCCTGGGCGGGCACGGCGTCACCGCCTGGGGCGCCACCAGCGAGGAGTGCGAGGCGAACTCCCTGGAGATCGTCCGCACCGCCGAGCGGTTCATCGCCGAGCGGACGGCCGCGCGCGCGGAGCACCCCTTCGGCGCGGTGCGCGAGGGCTACGAGCCCCTCCCCGAGGCGCAGCGGCGCGCCCGGGCCGCCGCGCTGTTCCCGCTGCTGCGCGGCCTGGCCTCCACCGACGCGCCCCAGCTCGGGCACTTCACCGACTCGCCGGAGGTCCTGGACCTCCTCTCCCGCGAGAAGCTCCTGCCCCTGGCGGAGCTGGGCACCTCCTGCCCGGACCACTTCCTGCGGACCAAGGTCCGCCCCCTCGTGCTCGACCTGCCGGCCGACGCGCCCCTGGACCGGGTCGAGGACGAGCTGCGCGAGCTGCACGCGACCTACCGCGACGAGTACGCCGCCTACTACGAGCGCCACGCCGCGCCGGACTCCCCGGCGATGCGGGGCGCCGACCCGGCGATCGTGCTGGTGCCCGGGGTGGGCATGTTCTCCTTCGGGAGGAACAAGCAGACCGCGCGGGTCGCGGGGGAGTTCTACGTCAACGCGATCAACGTGATGCGCGGCGCGGAGGCGATCAGCACCTACGCCCCCATCGAGGAGTCGGAGAAGTTCCGCATCGAGTACTGGGCGCTGGAGGAGGCCAAGCTCGCCCGGATGCCGAAGCCCAAGCCGCTCGCCACGCGCGTCGCGTTCGTCACCGGCGCCGCCTCCGGCATCGGGCGGGCCACCGCCGAGCGCCTGGCCGCCGAGGGCGCCTGCGTCGTCATCGCCGACCTCGACCTCGCGAAGGCGCAGGCCGCGGCGGAGGGCATCGGCGGCGCCGACGTGGCCGTCGGGGTCGCCGCGGACGTCTCCGACGAGGAGGCCGTGGCCGCCGCCCTGGCCGAGGCCGTGCTGGCCTTCGGCGGGGTGGACCTCGTGGTCAACAACGCCGGGCTGTCCATCTCCAAGCCGCTGCTGGAGACCACCGCGAAGGACTGGGACCTCCAGCACGACGTCATGGCCAAGGGCTCGTTCCTCGTCTCCCGCGAGGCCGCCCGCATCATGATCGCGCAGGGCATGGGCGGGGACATCGTCTACATCTCCTCCAAGAACAGCGTCTTCGCCGGCCCCAACAACATCGCCTACTCCGCGGTGAAGGCCGACCAGGCCCACCAGGTGCGGCTGCTGGCGGCGGAGCTGGGCGAGCACCAGATCCGCGTCAACGGCATCAACCCGGACGGGGTGGTGCGCGGCTCCGGCATCTTCGCCGGCGGCTGGGGCGCCAAGCGCGCCGCCGTCTACGGCGTGCCGGAGTCGGAGCTTGGCGCGTACTACGCCCAGCGCACCCTGCTCAAGCGCGAGGTGCTGCCGGAGTCCGTCGCCAACGCCGTCTTCGCCCTGACCGCCGGGGAGCTGGACCGCACCACGGGCCTGCACGTCCCCGTCGACTCCGGCGTCGCCGCCGCCTTCCTGCGGTGAGCGGGCGGGGAGGACGCTCGTGAGCACCCGCGAGCTGCTCGCCGCGGCCGTCGACCTCGGGGCCTCCTCCGGCCGCGTGGTCCTCGGCCGCGTCGGGCCGGACACCCTGGAGGCGGAGGTCGTCCACCGCATCCCGCACGAGCCGTCCGTGCGCTCCGGGCACCTGCGCTGGGACTGGCCGGCCCTGCAGGAGGGCGTCCTGGCGGGCCTGGCCGCCGCCGGGGAGCGCGCCCGGGAGCGCGGCGGGCTCGCCAGCATCGGCGTGGACACCTGGGCCGTGGACTACGGCCTGCTCGCCGCGGACGGGACGCTGCCGGCGGACCCGGTGCACTACCGCGACGAGCGCACCGCCGGGCTGCGCGAGCGGCTGCGCACGGTGATCAGCGACGAGGACTGGTACGGCGTGACGGGGCTGCAGTTCCTGCCCTTCAACACCGCCTACCAGCTCCTCGCCGAGGACGACGCGCTGCTGGAGCGCGCCGAGCACCTGCTGATGCTGCCGGACCTGCTCGTGCACCGGCTCACCGGCGCGGTGGGGGCCGAGCGCACCAACGCCTCCACCACCCAGCTCTACGACGTGCGCGCCGGGCGCTGGTCCGCGCAGGTCCTGGACGCCCTGGGCCTGCCCCGGCGCCTGCTGCCGCAGATCGTGGAGCCGGGCAGCGCCGCCGGGCCGCTGCTGGCCCCCGTCCGCGGGCGCGTCGGCGACGACGGGCGCGCCGTGGTGCACCGGGTGGGCTCCCACGACACCGCCTCGGCGGTGCTCGCGGTCCCCGCGCAGGGGGAGCGCTTCGCGTACATCTCCTGCGGCACCTGGTCGCTCGTGGGCGTCGAGCTGGACGCGCCCGTCCTGAGCGCCGACAGCCTCGCCGCCGACTTCACCAACGAGGTGGGCGTCGACGGGACCATCCGGTACCTGCGCAACGTGACCGGCATGTGGCTGCTGGCCGAGAGCATGCGCCAGTGGCAGCGGGAGGGCGGCGCGCCCGAGCTCACCGCCCTGCTGGCGGCCGCGGCCGCCGAGCCGGCGCTGCGCTCGGTGGTCGACGCCAACGACCCCTCCCTGGCCGCACCCGGGGACGTGCCCGGGCGCATCGCCAGGCTGTGCCGGCGCACGGGCCAGCCGGTGCCCACCACCCCCGCCGCGGTGGTCCGGTGCGTCGTGGACAGCCTGGCCCTGGCCCACGCCCGGACCCTGGCCGACGCGGTGCGCCTGTCCGGCCGCGAGGTCGACGTCGTCCACGTCGTCGGTGGCGGTGCCCTCAACGCGCTGCTCATGCAGGCCACCGCCGACGCCTGCGGCCTGCCGGTGCTGGCGGGACCCGTGGAGGCCACCGCGCTGGGCAACCTGCTGGCGCAGGCCACCGCCCTCGGCGTGGTGCGCGGCCGCGCCCACGCCCGCGAGCTGCTGCGGCGCACGCAGCGGCTCGAGCGCTACGAGCCGCGCGGGGACACCGCCTGGGCGCCGCTGCTGGCGGCCGGGGTGCCGGTCGCGGGCTGAGCGCCCCGGGGTCCTCCCCTCCCTCCCCGCCGGGCCGGCGGGGAGGGAGGGGGCCGCCCTCCCGGACGGCCCCCGGCGGCCGCGGCGGTACGCCGACAGCGAACAGCCGACCGGAACAGCGCCCCGTGAGCACCCGTTGACACCGGTGAGGGGTGCTGTCCACCCGCTCCGGCTGCGAGAACCACCGGTGCGGGGTGAAGCTGTCAGGGCCCAGGTCTAGCATCGGAGTGGTCCGCTGGGGGGAATGCCCCCGGTCCCGACCACCCGCGAGGAGCGCCGCATGTTCGAGAGGTTCACCGACCGCGCCCGACGGGTCGTCGTCCTGGCTCAGGAAGAAGCCAGGATGCTCAACCACAACTACATCGGGACCGAGCACATCCTGCTCGGGCTGATCCACGAGGGCGAGGGCGTCGCCGCGAAGGCGCTCGAGTCCCTGGGCATCTCGCTGGACGCCGTCCGCGAGCAGGTCCAGGAGATCATCGGCCAGGGTCAGCAGGCCCCCTCGGGGCACATCCCCTTCACGCCGCGGGCCAAGAAGGTGCTGGAGCTGTCCCTGCGCGAGGCGCTGCAGCTCGGGCACAACTACATCGGGACCGAGCACATCCTGCTCGGCCTCATCCGCGAGGGCGAGGGCGTCGCCGCCCAGGTCCTCGTCAAGCTCGGCGCCGACCTCAACCGCGTCCGCCAGCAGGTCATCCAGCTCCTGTCCGGCTACCAGGGCAAGGAGCCGGCCACCTCCGGCGGCCCCCAGGAGGGCACCCCCTCCGGCTCGCTCGTCCTCGACCAGTTCGGCCGCAACCTCACCCAGGCCGCGCGCGAGGGCAAGCTGGACCCGGTCATCGGCCGCGAGACGCAGATCGAGCGCGTCATGCAGGTCCTGTCCCGCCGCACCAAGAACAACCCGATCCTCATCGGGGAGCCCGGTGTCGGCAAGACCGCGGTCGTCGAGGGCCTGGCCCAGGGCATCGTCCGCGGGGAGGTCCCCGAGACCCTCAAGGACAAGCAGATCTACACGCTCGACCTCGGCGCGCTGGTCGCGGGCAGCCGCTACCGCGGTGACTTCGAGGAGCGGCTGAAGAAGGTCCTCAAGGAGATCCGCACCCGCGGCGACATCATCCTGTTCATCGACGAGATCCACACCCTCGTCGGGGCGGGTGCCGCGGAGGGCGCGATCGACGCCGCCAGCATCCTCAAGCCGATGCTCGCGCGCGGTGAGCTGCAGACCATCGGGGCGACCACCCTCGACGAGTTCCGCAAGCACATCGAGAAGGACCCCGCCCTGGAGCGGCGCTTCCAGCCCATCCAGGTGCCCGAGCCCTCCCTGGCGCACGCCATCGAGATCCTCAAGGGCCTGCGCGACCGCTACGAGGCGCACCACCGGGTGTCCATCACGGACTCCGCCCTCGTGGCCGCCGCCACCCTCGCGGACCGCTACGTCAACGACCGGTACCTCCCGGACAAGGCCATCGACCTCATCGACGAGGCCGGCGCACGGCTGCGCATCCGCCGCATGACCGCGCCGCCGGACCTGCGCGAGTTCGACGACCGCATCGCCGACGTGCGCCGCGAGAAGGAGTCCGCGATCGACGCGCAGGACTTCGAGAAGGCCGCCTCCCTGCGCGACGGCGAGAAGAAGCTGCTCATGCAGCGCGCCGAGCGCGAGAAGCAGTGGAAGTCCGGGGACATGGACGTCGTCGCCGAGGTCGACGAGGAGCTGATCGCGGAGGTCCTGGCCACGGCCACGGGCATCCCCGTCTTCAAGCTGACCGAGGAGGAGTCCTCGCGCCTGCTCAACATGGAGGGCGAGCTGCACCGGCGCATCGTCGGGCAGTCCGACGCGGTCAAGGCGCTGTCCCAGGCCATCCGCCGCACCCGCGCCGGCCTGAAGGACCCCAAGCGTCCCGGTGGCTCCTTCATCTTCGCCGGCCCCACCGGCGTCGGGAAGACCGAGCTGGCCAAGGCGCTGGCGGAGTTCCTCTTCGGCGAGGAGGACGCCCTCATCCAGCTCGACATGAGCGAGTTCTCCGAGAAGCACACCGTCTCGCGGCTGTTCGGCTCGCCCCCCGGCTACGTCGGGTACGAGGAGGGCGGCCAGCTCACCGAGAAGGTGCGGCGCAAGCCGTTCTCCGTCGTCCTCTTCGACGAGGTGGAGAAGGCCCACCCGGACATCTTCAACTCGCTCCTGCAGATCCTGGAGGACGGCCGCCTCACCGACAGCCAGGGTCGCTCGGTGGACTTCAAGAACACCGTGATCATCATGACGACCAACCTCGGGACGCGGGACATCTCCAAGGGCGCGCCCACCGGCTTCGTGCCGACGGGCAACTCCAAGCTCACCAACTACGAGCGGATGAAGTCCAAGGTCAACGAGGAGCTCAAGCAGCACTTCCGGCCCGAGTTCCTCAACCGCGTCGACGACATCGTCGTCTTCCCGCAGCTGTCCCAGGACGAGATCATCGAGATCGTGGACCTCATGCTGGCCCGCCTCGACGACCGCCTCAAGGACAAGGACATGGGCATCGAGCTCACCCCGGCGGCGAAGGTCCACCTCGCCACCAAGGGCTACGACCCGGTCATGGGTGCCCGGCCGCTGCGCCGGACCATCCAGCGGGACGTCGAGGACGTCCTGTCCGAGAAGATCCTCTACGGCGAGCTGCGGCCCGGGCAGATCGTGCTCGTGGACGCGGTGGAGGAGGACGGCGTCAAGCGGTTCACCTTCGAGGGCGCCATGAAGGCCGACCTGCCCGTGACGGTGGCCGTGGACGCCGCCGGAACGCCCGACGCGGAGTGACGCCGGCGGCCTGAGGCCGCCCGGCACGCGCCGACCGTCCGTCGAGAGGGCCGGACCCCACCCGGGGTCCGGCCCTCTCGCGCGTCCGGGTGGGGACGAGGTCGGCACCTCTTGCGCGCCCATCTCCGGGTTCGGGCGGTGCGGGAGGGGTGTTCGGTCGCCCATCTCCGGGTTCGGGCGGTGCGGGAGGGGTGTTCGGTCGCCCATCTCCGGGTTCGGGTGGTGCGGGAGGCCCGGGGGGCGCCCATATCCGGAGAAGGGCGGGAGGGGCGGGCGAGCCCAGGGCGGGGCGGGGTGGGTGGGTGAGGGGGACGGCCGGGGGTGGTCGGCGCGGGCCGGGGGCGCACCTGGCACCATCGGGCGATGCCCTCCGCCGCGCCCGACCCCGACGCCCCCGGCGGTGGCGTGCTCGTGCGGCCCGCCCGCACCGGCGACGTGGCCCAGGTCCGGGCCCTGGTGGAGGCGTACGCCAGCGAGCGCATCCTGCTGGCCAAGGAGGTCATCACCCTCTACGAGGCGGTGCAGGAGTTCGTCGTCGCGGAGCTGGACGGGCGGATCGTCGGCTGCGGCGCCCTGCACGTGCTCTGGGAGGACCTGGCCGAGGTGCGCACCCTCGCCGTCGCGCCCAGGGTGCGCGGCCGGGGCGTGGGCCACGCCCTCCTCACCGCCCTGCTGGAGCGCGCCGGGCGGCTCGGCGTCGACCGGCTCTTCTGCCTCACCTTCGAGACCAGCTTCTTCGCCGCCCACGGCTTCGTGGAGATCGAGGGCACCCCCGTCTCCCCGGAGGTGTACGCGGAGATGCTCCGCTCCCACGACGAGGGCGTGGCCGAGTTCCTCGACCTGGCCCGCGTCAAGCCCAACACCCTCGGCAACACCAGGATGCTGCGGGTCGCCCCCGCGGCGGCGAGTGGAAGGACAACGCCATCAACACCAGCGGAAGCACCCCGGACGGCGACCCCCGCGGCACCACGACCCTCGTCGTGATGGGGGTCTCCGGATCCGGCAAGACCACCGTGGCCCAGGGCGTCGCCGAGCGGCTCGGCTGGCTGTACGCCGAGGGCGACGAGTTCCACTCGCCCGCCAACGTGGCGAAGATGGCGGCTGGCACCCCCCTCGACGACGACGACCGCTGGCCGTGGCTGCGCTCCATCGGGCAGTGGGTCGGGCAGCAGGAGGCCGCCGGGCGCGACGCCGTGGTGACGTGCTCGGCGCTCAAGCGCAGCTACCGGGAGCTGCTGCGCGAGGGCAACCCGTCCGTGGTGTTCTGCGAGCTCGAGGTCCCCGAGTCCGTCCTCGCGGTCCGGCTGGCCGAGCGCAGGGACCACTACATGCCCCCCAGCCTGCTGCGCAGCCAGCTCGACGCCCTGCAGCCGCTCGCCGAGGAGGAGCCCGGGTTCGTGGTGCCCGTGATCGGCGGGCCCGACGAGGTGGTCCAGGCGGTCCTGACGCGCCTGCACGGCGAGCGCTCGGCCCGCGGGATCTGAGCCCCGCCCCGCCGGCGGGGCGGCACGGGCTCAGGTGCCGGGAGGGCTCGGGCGCCGGGAGGGCTCAGGTGCCGGGCAGGGCGAAGCGGCCGTCGGCCAGCGGCTCGACGAGCCCGTCGGCCACCAGGCCGTCCAGGCAGCGGGCCCGCTGCGCGGCGTCCAGCGTCCACGCCGCCTCCAGCGCCTCCACCGGCACCGGCCCGTCCGCCTCCCGCAGCACCGCCAGCAGCCTGCCGCGCACCTGCCGGTCGGTGCCCGCCCAGCGCTGCACCCTGCGCGGCGGGCCGTCGTCGGGCGGGCTGCCCGCCAGCCGCCACGCGCAGCGGCCCGCCAGGGGGCACGCCGGGCAGCGCGGCGAGCGCGCCGTGCAGACCAGCGCCCCCAGCTCCATGACGGCCACCCCCCACGTCGCCGACGTGTCCGGGTCCTGCGGCAGCAGCGACGCCGCCAGCCGCACCTCCGCGGCGGACAGGGACGGCGCGGGCTGCGCGGCGCCCGTGACGGCACGCGCCAGCACCCGGCGGACGTTGGTGTCCACGACGGCGTGACGCTGCCGGAAGGCGAACGCCGCGACGGCCGCGGCGGTGTAGGAGCCGATCCCCGGCAGCGCCAGCAGCTCGGCGTGGTCCTCGGGCACGCGGCCCCCGTGGCGCTCCACGATCGCGGCGGCGGCCTCGTGCAGGCGCAGCGCCCTGCGGGGGTAGCCGAGGGAGCGCCACGCGCGGACCGCCTCGCCCGCGGGGGCGGCGGCCAGGTCCGCCGGCTCGGGCCAGCGCTCCACCCACTCCTGCCAGCGCGGCAGGACCCGCACCACCGGGGTCTGCTGGAGCATCACCTCCGAGACGAGCACCCACCACGGTGGGCAGCCCGGGTGCCGCCAGGGCAGGTCGCGGGCGTTGTCGCGGTACCAGGCCAGCAGCGTGCCGTGCAGCGCGGCGGTGGCGGCGTCGGTGCCGGTGCCGGGTGGGGTGCCGGGTGGGGTGCCGGTGCGGGCGGTGGTGCGGGGAGGCATCGGCGCCATCGTCGCACCGGGCGCCCCGTCCCCCCGCCTCCGGGTGCTCACCCCCAGGGGTGCAGGACCTCCCGCAGGTGGCGGGCCGCCTGGGCGACCGCCGCCCGCGCCGCGGGGGAGTCGCACAGCCCCGGGCGGGTCACGAAGCCGTGCGGCACGCCCTGGTAGCGCACCGCCGTCACCAGCGCCCCCGCCCGCCCCAGCGCGGCGGCGTACTCCTCGCCCTCGTGCCGCAACGGGTCGTCCCCGGCGGTGACGACGAGGGTGGCGGGCAGCGCCGCCACGTCCTCCGGGGCCGCCTGCCGCACGGAGACGGGGATCTCCGCCTCCGGGCGCACCTGCCCGCCCCACTCCCAGGAGCGGCCGCCGTCGACGAGGTGGTAGCCGTGCTCGAACGCCGCGTAGGAGTCGGGTCCGAAGGCCGCGGTGACGGGGCAGAGCAGGACCTGCGCCAGGGGAGGGGCGTCCGCGCAGCGCAGCCCGAGCAGGCTCACCGCGGCCGTCATGCCGGCGCCCACCGAGTCCCCGGCCACGGCCAGGCGGGCGCCGTCCAGGTCCCGGGCCGGCCCGTGCCGCCGGACCCACGTCGTCGCCGCCCGCACCTGCTGCAGGGCCACGGGGTACGCGTCCTCCGGCGCGGCGGTGTACCCGACGACGACCACCGCGGCACCGGTGTCCAGCGCCAGGTCGTGCACCACCCTGCCCGGCCCCGCCGGAGCCGCGCCGGGAACGGCCGCGCCCGGGCTCCCGGGCGTGTAGACGACGACCGGCAGCCGCCCACGCGCGTGGCGGGGCCGCACGACGGTGAGCACCGGGGCCGCACCCGGCGGCCCGACCGGTTCGGTGACGGTGTCCCCCGCCGGGGACGGCGTCGGCGCGGAGGCCCGGTACCGCGGGGCGGGAACCGGCTCTGTCGTGGTCATGGCGCTCCCTTCCGGAGGCCGCCGGGCGGGGGAACCGTCCGGGGGGTCCGAGCAGGATGCGCCGCCGGTGGCACCGGCTCCACCTCCTGCGGCCGGTGGGCTGTGACCAGTGGTGCCCACCGCTGCTCATCCCGCGCCGGGACGTCCCGGACCCGGTGCTCAGGCCCTGCGGCGCAGGTCCGCGCAGATGCCCTCGAGGCCGTTGCGCAGGTGCCGCCGGTAGGTGCTGAAAGGGATCCCCAGACGGCGTGCGGCCGACTCCTGCGTGGGAGTGCCGGCCAGGTAGGTCGCCTCCACCGCGTCGTGGGCACGCACGCCGGCGACGTCGGTGCGCAGCGCGGCGACCGCGTCGCGGATCGCGGCCCGCAGCGACTCCACGGCCTGCGCGCCCGTGCCGCCGGCCGCCAGGCCCGTGCGCAGCAGCGGGCTGCCGGCGAGGGCCCGGGGCTCGTGCCACGCCCGCAGGGCCGCGCGCACCGCCTCGTCGAACTCCCCGGCGGACAGCGGCCCCGGTGGCGCGGCGACCGCGGTCGCCCCCGCCGCCGCGTCCCCGACCGCCGTGTCCGGCTCCGTCGACCCCGTCGTGTCCGACCCCGCCGTGTCCGGCTCCGCGGGGGCGGGCTGCTCCGGTGTCGGCCCCGCGAGCCGGTCGCGGGGGAGCAGGACGTGCGGGGACCCGCCGAGGTCGACGCGGTTGCCCGTCCGCCGCACCGCACCCGGATCCGCGTCCTCCTCGGGCAGCAGCACGAAGCCGCGCGCCGGCCCGGGCGCGCGGCAGACGCGGGCGAGGGCGGCGGCGTGCGCCGCACGGCGCGCGGCCGCGTCCCGCGGGTGCGCCCACGCGCGGGACAGGGCCACGTCGTCCCCGGGCCCGGCGTGGGCCACCGCCGCGGCGGCCGCGCGGTCCGCCGCGGGCACCCGCCCGCCCGCGGGCAGGTGCAGCAGGCAGGAGACGGCGACGGGGCGGCCGTCGGCTCCGCGCCGGTGGACCCGGAAGGCGCCCGGGCAGCGCTCCACCCAGTGCTGTGCGGCTGCGGCGTCCGCGTCGCCGGTCACGTCCGCCACCAGGGAGCGCAGCGCGGCGCGCTCGTCCTCCCGCAGCGCCTCCTCCAGGTCCCCGCCGTCGTCCCCGCCGCCGTCGTCCCCGGCGTCGTCGTCCCCGCCGCCCTCCGTGCCCCGCTGCAGGAAGAGCAGGTCCCCGGCGTGGTGCAGCGCCTGCGCGGCGGGGGCCTCGCGGACGCGCCGCGCCAGCGCCTCCGTCAGCCGGGTGCGCAGCTCGTGGTGCGCCTCGGGTGCCCGCCAGGCCAGGTCCCGGGCCAGGGCCGAGCGCAGGAACGCCCGCGGCCGCAACCCCCGTCCCGTGGCCGTCACGGACGGCAGCTCCCGCAGCCAGGCGAACAGCGCGGCGGCCTCCCCGGGCCCGCAGACCTCCCGCAGCAGGTCCTCCGTCGTGGTGCGCAGCAGGGCCGCGGTCTCCAGCGCCCGGCGGTGCGCGGGGGAGGGCAGGTCCCCGACGACCTGCGCCAGCACCGCCCGCACGAGCGCCGCGGGCGGCACCCAGGACGCCGCCGGGTCCACGCCGGGGCCGGCGTCGGCCCGTGCCGCCGCCGCCGCCATCGACAGCACCAGGGGGTTGCCCCCGGCGAACCGCACGAGGGCGGGCCGCAACCGCGGGGCCACCCCGTGCACGTCGAGGAGCGCGTCCCGCTCCGCGCCGGACAGCTCCGCCGGCTCCACCACCCGCAGCACCCGCGACCAGCCGGGGTCGACGAGCCACTCCACCTCCGGGGCGGCGCGACCCGCCAGCACCGCGACGGCGTCGTCCGGCAGGTGCGGCAGCAGGACCTCGCGCAGCAGCGCCCCGGCGCCGGGCGCACCCTCCAGCGCGTCCACCACCAGCACCGTGCCGGGGCGGGCCCGGACGGCGGCCACCGCCGCGACCAGCGGTTCCCGGGAGGAGCCCAGCGCCCGGCCGTCGACCTCGGCGACGGGCCGGCCGGCCTGCCGCGCCCGCTCGGCGAGCGCCTGCAGGAGCGAGGACTTGCCGATCCCGGCCGGGCCGTGCACGTAGAGCACCGATGGGGCCTGCGGACCGCCGCGCAGGACCGCCTCGAACAGCGCCTGCTCGGCGCGGCGCCCGACGAAGGCGGCGGCGCGGGCGGCGCGGACCCTGCCGGCCAGCCCGGCGGCGGGTCCTCCCCCGGGAGCGGGGGGCCGGGGACCAGCGACGGTGCCGACAGCGTGGTCCATGCCGTCATGCTGCCCGGCGGGCGCCGTGCGGGCATGAGTCGGATGACTGCGCTGTCGCAGGCACCTCTGTCACCATGCGGTCCATGACCGACGTGGACGTCGCGGCGGAGGCGGTGCTCGGGCGGCGTGCGGAGCTGACCCGGCTCGCGGCCATGCTGGACCGGGTCACTACGTCAGGTGACGCAATCATCATCCTCGGTGAGGCCGGGGTCGGCAAGAGCACTCTCGTCGCCGCCCTCGCGGACATCGCGCGCGCTCGCGGGTTCCGCGTCCTGACGTGTGCCGGGGTGCAGGGCGAGACCGGCGCGGGGTTCGCGGGCCTGCACGAGCTGGTGGCCGAGGCCCTGCCGCACCTGCCGGCCCTGCCGCCGCGGCAGGCCGCGGCGCTGCGCAGCGTCCTCGGGCTCGGCGGGGACGACCCCGCCGACCGGCTCCTCGTCTCCCTGGCCGTCCTCGGGCTCCTGGAGGAGCTCGCCGGTGAGCGGCCCGTCCTGCTCGTCGTGGAGGACGCGCACTGGCTGGACGCCGCGAGCGTGCAGCACCTGGGCTTCGCCGCCCGCCGCCTCGCCGCCACCCCCGTGCTGATGGTCGCGACCTGCCGCACCGGGGAGGACCAGCCGTTCCGGCGTTTCGGCCTGCCGGAGACGACCCTGGGCGGGCTCGACGAGGACTCCGCCCGCCGGCTGCTGGACCGCGGCGGTGCGCGGCTGCCCGCCCCCGTGCGCGAGCGGGTGCTGGCCGAGGCCGCGGGCAACCCGCTGGCCCTGCTGGAGCTGCCGCGGGCGCTGCCCGCAGCGCAGGCCGGCGCCCCGCTGCCCGTGCGGCTGCCGCAGACCGAGGTGCTGGAGCGGACCTTCGCCGCCCGCGCCGGCGACCTGCCCGCAGCCTGCCGCCGCCTCCTGCTGGCCGCGGCGGCCAGCGACGACGGGCACCCGGCCGAGCTGGACGCCGTCGCGGCCGCGTACGGCGGTGACCTCGGCGACCTGGACCCCGCGGTGACCGCCGGGCTGGTCCGCGTCGGCGGGCGGGTGGAGTTCCGCCACCCCCTGGTCCGCTCGGCCGTCTACGGCGCCGCGACCCTCGCCGAGCGCCGCGAGGCACACCTGGCGCTGGCCGGGGCGCTGGCCGGGGACGCCGACCGGGCGGCCTGGCACCGCGCCGCGGCGGCCCTCGGGGCGGACGAGGACGTGGCGGCCGGGCTGGAGGCCGCGGCCGGTCGCCGGTTCGCGCGCGGGGCGTTCAGCGCCGCGGCGGACGCGGCCGCGCGGGCGGCGGAGCTGAGCCCCGCAGAGCCCGACCGGGCCCGGCGCCTGGCCCTGGCGGCGGAGGCCGCCCGGGTCGCGGGGCGCACCACCTGGGCGGGCGCGCTGGCCGACGAGGCCTGGGGCATCGCCGGGGAACCGGCCGTGCTGGTCGAGCTGGCCACCACCTGCGCCCTGCTGCGGGTGCTCGCCGGGGTGCCCAGCCGCGGCAGCGCCGCGCACCTGCTGACGGTCTCCCGGTCGCTGCCGGCCGAGCAGGCCGCGCACCTGCTCGTCGCGGCGGCGTCCTCCCTGCTGCACGCCGAGCGGCTGCCGGCCGACGTCGTCGCCGACATGGAGCAGGAGCTGCTCGCGCTGGACCTGCCCCCGGACTCGCCGCGGCGGGTCCTCGCGCTCGCCGTCCTGGCGCCCGCACGGCACGCGCGGGCGCTGGTGCCGGCGCTGTGCACGGTGGCCCAGCCGGTGCTGCAGGCCCTGGGGGCCCCCGGCCTGCCGGCCGTGCAGCACCGCGCCCTGGCCAGCTTCACCCTGGGGATCGCCTCGGCTGCGGAGGCGCTGCGCGACCTGCCCCTGGCCCGGCGTGCCTGCGCGGCCGCGGCGGACGCCTACGAGCGCAGCGGAGCCGCCACGGACCTGTCCACCGCCCTGCCCGGCCTGGCCCGCGGGCACCTCGCCGCCGGGGACCTCCGGCAGGCGCTCGCCTGCGCCGAGCACGCCGCCCGCCTGGGCCGCGACGTCGGGGTGAGCGGCCTGGAGGGCATCGGCCTGGCCACCAGCGCGCGCGTGCACGCCTGGCGGGGGGACACCGCGGCGGGGACCGCGGCGCTCGCCCGCGCCCGCGAGCTCACCGACTCCCTCCCCCGGTTCCTCACCGGGGCGGAGATCGGGTGGGCGTCCGGCCTGGCGGCCCTGTCCGAGGGCAGGTACCAGGACGCCCGGGCGGCGCTGGGCGTCGCGCGGGGGCACACGTTCACCGTCTCCTGGTCGGCCGCGGACCTGGTGGAGGCGACCGTGCGGAGCGGGGAGCCGGCCGAGGCCGGGGAGCTGCTGGCCGCGGTGGAGGAGGAGGCCGCGTCCTTCGGCTCCGCCCGGCTGGACGCCCTGCTGGCACGGGCCCGCGCCCTGGTCGCCACCGACGCCGACGCGCAGGAGCACTTCGAGCGCTCCCTGGCGGGGCCGGGCGCGCGGGAGTGGCCGCTGGAGCACGCCCGCACCCGCCTGGTGTACGGGGAGTGGCTGCGCCGCCGCCGCCGCGCCACCGACGCCCGCGAGCAGCTGCACGAGGCGCTGGCCGCGTTCGAGGCCGCGGGGGCGGGTGCCTGGGCGGACCGCGCCCGCACCGAGCTGCGCGCCTCCGGCGTGTCCGTGCGGCGGACGGGGGACGCACCGGGCGTGGCGCTGACCGAGCAGGAGCGGCAGATCGCCGACCTCGCGGCGCAGGGCCTGAGCAACAAGGACATCGCCGACCGGCTGTTCCTCTCGCACCGCACGGTCGGTGCCCACCTGTACCGGCTCTTCCCCAAGCTGGGGATCACCAGCCGCGCGGAGCTGCGCGACGCCCTGGGACGCGCCGGCTGACGGGCGGGCCCGCACCCCTCCGCTCACCCCTCCGCCACGGGCAGCCCCAGCCACCGCTCGACGGGCTCGGTGCGCCAGTCGTGGGCGAAGAGGGAGAACGCGCGGGCGCCCACCGCGGTCACCGCCAGCGGCCCGAACCGCCACCGCGTCAGCAGCGGGCTCCACAGGTCCCCGTCCGCGACGACGACCACCCAGCACGCCAGCCGGGCGTCGCGGAACACCTCCGCCATGCTGCGCCGCTGCACGAGGTCGAGCACCGGCGAGGGGAGCTGGTACGTCTCCGGGTGGACCTGGAAACGGGTGATGCCGAGCCGCTCGCCGGGGCCCAGGGCCGCGCCCAGGTTCTCCCACGCCGCCGCCACCACCGGGTCCGCGGCCAGGTCCTCGGCCGTGGGGGCCTCCAGGTGCAGCAGGGCCGTGAACGCCACCGGCTCCTCGGCGCCGTGCCGGCGGAACACCCGGAAGCCCTGCGGGTGGCGGCCGAGCCAGTAGCGGGCGACGTCCGCGGAAGCCGGGCCCTCGGCGGCCTCCGCCAGCCGCAGCACCGCCGCGTGGTCCGCCGCCAGCAGCGGATCGTCCCGCAGGTCCGCGTGCTCCTCCCAGGAGTGGAAGTCGGACGTGCGCCCCTCGGCCCGGTGCAGGAAGAGGACCTCGGCGGCGCGCCGCGGCGCGTCCTCCGGTGCCGCGCTCCGCACCCGCTCCAGGGCGGCCACCCCGAGCCGCGCCCGCACCGCCTCGTGCGTCTGCCGGTCCCGCCAGCGCAGGTCCGCGGCCAGCGCCTCCCGCACGGCGTGGTGGGGGACGATCCCGTGCCCGTCGGCCTCGACGTACGGCTGGCTGCGCAGCCACGCGAACAGCTCGGCGGCACCCTCCCGCGGCAGGGCGCTGCGCAGCAGGTCCTCGGTGGTGACCCAGGCCTGCGCCGCCACCTCCAGGGCGTGGCGGTGCGCGGCGGTGGGCACCTCGCCCACCAGCTTCGACAGCAGCGCCTGCCGCACCGGTGGCGGCGGGGCCCACAGCGCGCCGCCGTCCCCGCCGGTGCCGGCGAGCGCCGCGGTGAGCGCGAGCGCGAGGGGGCTGCCGCCGCTGAACCCGGTGAGCGCCGCCCGGCGGCCGGGCTCGACGCCCAGCAGCTCCAGCAGCTCCTCCGCCTCCGCCGGGGCGAGCGGGCCGAGCGGGACCACGCGCAGCACGTCCCGCCAGGCCGGGTCGACCAGCCAGTCCGCGGCGGGTGGGTGCCGGCCGGCGACGGCGACGAGGGTCCCGGGGGCCAGGTGCGCGAGCAGGTGCCGGCGCAGCCACCCCTCCAGCGGCGGCGCGTGCTCCAGGGAGTCCACCAGCAGCACCGTGCCGGGGCCGGCCAGGAGGGGGAGGCAGCGGCCGGCGGGCGCCCCGCTGCAGGCCCCGGCGGCCGCGGCGTCGACCTCCACGACGGCGCGGCCCAGGAACCGCGCCGCCGCGGCGAGCTGGCCCAGCAGGGTCGTCTTGCCGATGCCGCCGGGGCCGTGCACGTACAGGACGGTGGGAAGCGCCCGCCGCTGGTGCAGGGCGTCGACGAGGAGCAGGAACTCCTCCTCCCGCCCGACGAAGGTGCGGGTGCGGGCCTGCTGGAGGCGCCGCTGCAGGGGGCCGTCCCCGTGGCGCGCTCCCCGGGTGCTCGTCACGCGGTCCTCCGGGCGCTCGTCGTCTGGTCCCACGGTGGCGCGCGGCGGGGCCGGGCGGCAGGTGCCGCGGCTGCCCGGTCCTGTCCGCCCCTGCCCGCCGGGGGGCGCGGCGAGCACCCGCGGTCATGCGTGAGCACCCCGGTGGGCTGTCCGGGGGGAGCGGCGGCGGGCACGGTGGGACGCGCACCGCGTCAGCACCACCGGGAGGAACCGTGACCACCTACGCCGTCACCGCAGCCGGCGGACGCCTCGGACGTCTCGTCGTCGACGCCCTGCTCGAGCGGGGGGTGGATCCCGGCGACGTCGTCGCGGTGGTGCGCTACCCGGCGCGGGCCGGTGCCCTCGCGGCGCTGGGCGTGCAGGTCCGGGAGGGGGACTACCGCCTGCCCGCCTTCCTGCGCGACGCCCTGGCGGGTGTCGACCGGCTGCTGCTGGTGTGCAGCCCCGACCCGTGGCAGCGCGTGGCGCACCACGCCAACGTCATCCGGGCGGCGCGGGCGGTGGGGGTCGGCGGGATCGCGTACACGTCGCTGCTGCACGCGCCGAGCAGCCCGCTGCCGGCGGCGGCGGAGCACCGCGTCACCGAGCGGCTGCTGCGCACGTCCGGCATCCCGTCCACGGTGCTGCGCACCGGCTGGTGCACCGAGGAGTACACCGACCGGCTGCCGGAGTTCGTGGCGGCGCGGGAGGTCGTCGCGGCCGTCGGTGCCGCCAGGGTCGCGCCCGCCGCGCGGGCCGACCTCGCCGGGGCCGCCGCGGCGGTCCTGGTGCAGGACGCTCACGCGGGGGCGGTGTACGAGCTGGCCGGTGCGCCGTTCACGTACGCGGCGCTCGCGCGGGCGGTCGGCGCCCTGACCGGTGTGCCGGTGCGCTACCGGGCGGTGAGCACCGCCGGGCTCGTCGCGCACCTGGTCCGCGGCGGCGTGGACGAGCACACCGCGCGTGCGCGGGCGGCGGCCGAGCAGGCCGTCGCGGCAGGAGCGCTGGACACCGACCGCACGGACCTGGCCGACCTGCTGGGCAGGCCCGCCACCACGCTCGCGGAGGTCCTGCGCGCCGCCGCGCCGGCCCTGGCCGCCTGAGCTCCCGGCCCGTCCCCGCTCACGCGGTGACCTCGAGCACGCCCATCATGCCGAGGTCCTCGTGGGAGGCGATGTGGCAGTGGTACACCGTGCGCCCCGGTGCCCCGCGGAAGGGCACGGCGAGGCGGACCGCGGAGCGCGCGGGGACGTTGACGGTGTCCCGCCACGCCCGGTACGGCTCCGGCACCCCGTCGCGGTCGAGCACCTGCACGGGGTAGCTGTGCAGGTGGAAGGGGTGGTCGGTGCCGTGGGCGTTGACGACCTCCCACACCTCCAGGGTGCCGAGGCGGGCGGTGAGGTCGGCGTGCCCGGCGTGGGCGGCGTGCACGTCGAAGGCGCGCCCGTCGACGGTGTAGCCGCCCCGGCCGTCGGCGTCCAGCACGATCCGGCGGGTGCGCGCGGCGCCCGCCGGGTCGAGCCGCTCCACGGGCCGCAGCGCGGCCGGCAGGGGCACCGGGCGCAGGCCCGCGGGGACGTCGAGGACCGCGAGGGTGCGCTCGGCGCCGCGCTCCCCGCCGGGGCCGTAGACGGAGTACGGCAGGGCCCGCACGCCGAGCAGGCCCTGCTCGGTGGTCTCCACGAGCACCTCGGCGCGCTCACCGGGCGCGAGCAGCACCTCGCGCAGCCGCACGGGCCGCTCGACGAGCCCGGCGTCGGTGGCGACGAGGTGCACGGGGACGCGGTCGCGCCCGCGCGTCACGCCGACCAGGAGGTGGTCGCCGGCGGTGGCGTTGAGCAGCCGCAGCCGCACCCGGCCGGCGCGGGCGGTGATGCGGGGGTGCAGGGCGCCGTTGACCCGGACGTCGGCCCCGGCGCGGGTGAGGGCGAGGAGCCGGTCGTCGGCCTCCCGCAGCCCGGGCAGCTCGTCGAGGGGGCCGGTGACGACGACGGGCCCGGCGAGGCCGGCGAGGATCTGCCGCTCGACGTCGCCGTGGGCGTGGGGGTGGTACCAGTAGGTGCCCGCGCTGCCGGGGGTGAGCTCGAACTCGCGCACATCGGAGCCGCCGGGGCCGAGGTGGGCCAGGGGGGCGTCCTGGGCGGGGGTGAGGGGCAGGCCGTGCAGGTGGAGGGTGCTGTCGACGCCGGTGCCGTTGTGGAAGGCGAGCCGCACCTTCTCGCCCTCGCGGAACCTGAGCAGCGGGCCGGGGCTGGAGCCGTCGTACGCCAGGCCGGTGGCGGTGGCGGCGGCGGTGAGCTCGCCGCCGAGGACGCCGCCGGGGTGGCGCACCAGGGGCAGGACGGGCGGCTCGGGCAGCGGCGGGCCGTCGGTGGGCAGGCCGGGCAGCAGGCTCGTGGCGCCCCACCACCCCAGGGCGCCGGTGGCGGCCAGGCCCACCCCGCCGGTCAGGAACGACCGGCGGGAGGGCAGGGCGCGGGCAGCGGCGTGCTCAGCCATGGGAGTGGCCCGGGGCGTGCGCCGCGGCGACGGCGGTGGCGGGTGCGGTGGCCGGTGCGGTGGCCGGTGCGGTGGCCGGTGCGGTGCCGGTCCCGGTGACCACGAGGCGTCCCTCCATGCCGTCCTCGCGGTGGTCGCTCACGGAGCAGTGGAAGACGTACTCCCCGGGGGGTGCGTCGAGGACGACGACGCGCTCGCGGCCGCTGGGCACCTCCACGTCGAGGCCGAGCTCCTCGATCGCGAAGCTGTGGCTGTCGTCGGTGGGGTTGGTGAACCGGAAGGCGACGGGGCCGGTGTCGCCGGCGCGCAGCTGGGCGGCCTCGAAGCGGTAGTTCTGCATCGAGACGGTGGGCAGGGCCTGGATCTGGGCGCCGGTGAGGGTTCCGGTGTCCTCGCCCTGCGGGGAGAGCACCACGAGGCCGAGGCCCGTGGCGGCGGCGACGGCGAGCCCGGTGGTGGACAGCAGCGCCGCACCGGGGGAGCCCTGCCAGGCGCGGCGGCGCGAGGCGGTGAGCAGGACGACGGAGGAGGTCACGGCGACGCCGGCGGTGAGCAGCTGGAGCGCGGCCAGGGCGAAGGGTGCGGGGGAGCCGGGGCGCACGAGGTCGAAGGACAGCTCGACCACCCGCAGGCCGAGGAGGACGGCGGTGGCGGCGAGCGCGAGGAGCGGGGCCCAGCGCCTGCGGGTGTGCACGGCCGCCGCGGCGGCGAGGGGGAGGACGGAGGCGGCGGCCATGCCGGGGTTGGGCTGGCCGGCGAGCAGGAGGTACGCGGCGAGGTTCTCCGCGGCGAGGGCCACCAGGGCGACGGTGGCCAGGCGGGTGGCGGCGGGGGCGCCGCCGATCGTGGCGGCGGGGGCGGGGCGGGTGGTGGTGCTCACGGGAGTCTCCTCGAATCATCGTTATTGACTGGACAGTCACTTGGTGGGGCCGGAAGAAGGCCGCCCGTGGCGGCCGGTGGGGGGGTCAGGCTGCGCGCAGGTGCCGCATCCCGGCGGTGAGGGTGCGGGCCCAGGAGGTGTCGAGGCCGTCCAGACCGGCGGTGACGATGAGGTGGCACAGCTGCCCGTAGGCGACGAAGCGCTGCACGGCGCCCTCGTCGGCCCCGGAGGCCTCCCGGGCGGCGGTGACCAGGCCGGCCAGGCCCCGCCGCACGGCCTCGCGGACCTCGGGCACGTCCGAGGCGCTCTGGGCGTGCACCTGGAACATCAGCAGGTCCCCGTCGGCGATGAGCTCGGCGTAGGCGTCCGCCATGGCGGCGAGCCGCTGCTCGGGGAAGCCGCCCGGTGCGCGCCGCGCCCCCTCGGTGACGGCCCCGGCGATGATCGCGTAGCAGTGGTCGACGGCGGCGACGAAGAGGGCGAGCTTGCCGGGGAAGAGCCGGAAGACGTAGGCGGGGGAGATCCCGGCGTCGGTGGCGACGTCGGTGACCGGGGTGGCGTGGTAGCCGGTGCGGGCGAAGACCCGCACGGCGCTGGCGACGACCCGGGCGCGCTGCGCCTCTGCGGTCGATCTGGAGGAGGGCTGCGGTGTCATGTGACTGAGTGAACACTAACAAGGCCGGGCGGTCAATGCCGGATCCCGGCGGCCCGGCGGAGGGTGCCTCAGCGCCCCGGCAGCAGCAGGGCGCCGGCGCACTCGCGCAGGAAGAACCCGGCGAAGCGCCCGAGGGTGCCCGCGCCACCGCGGACCGCCCCCTGCGGCGCGGTCGGGCGCATGGTGCCGAGCATCCGCCCCACCTCCCACGCCGACAGCGACATCGTCCCCGTCGGGACGGCCTCCTCGTAGGCCTCCCCGGTCGGCGCCAGGCCCACGTGCAGGCGGGTCGTCGCCCGCCACGGCCCGGAGCCGCGCCGGCGCCACACGTCCTTGCGCCCCTGCAGCGACCACTCCCGCCCCTCGTCGTCGGGGAAGCGCAGCAGGTAGCGCATGGTCCTCGCCCGGCCCGTGCCCGTCGGGGCCAGCAGGTGCAGGGTCCCCTCCGCGCGCGCCGGCGAGGCGGTGAGACCCGCCACGTGCACCGCACCCTCCAGCCGGGCGGCGTGGACGGGGTCGGCCAGGAAGATCCGCAGGTCCTCGACGGTGACCCGCAGGCGGAACTCCACCGCCCGCGGGGTGGGCGCGGTGTCCTCCCCGCGGGGGACGACGTGCCCGCGCATCCGCTCGCGGAAGGCCACCCCGCCGCCCGGCGCCGGGCGTGCCGCCGGGCGTGCGGCGACCGCCCGCACGGCCACGTCCTCCGGCGGGCGCACGTGCCGGGTCCGGGCGTGCTCGGGTGCCCGCCACGCGGGGTCCCCCGTCAGCTCCCGCACCGCGCGCTCGATGCAGCGCTCGGCGACCGCGGCGATCGTCATCGACGGGTTCGCGCCCGTGGCGCCGGGCAGCACCGCGCCGTCGAGCACGTACAGGCCCGGGTGGCCGTGCACCTGCCCGCCGGCGTCGGTGACCCCGGTGGCCGGGTCGTCGGACATCCGGCAGCCGCCGAGGTTGTGCACCGTGAGGGGCTGGCGGAACAGCCGCCACGTCGGGCTGGTACCGGGCGTGCCGCCCAGCTCCCGCACGACGTCCGCACACGCCACCTGTTCCGCGGCGTACAGGGGGTCGTTGCGGGTGACGTCCCAGCGCACCCGGAGCCGGTGCCTGCGCCCGGTGAGCTCGATCCGGCCGTCGGCGCGGTCCCGGCCCATCACCAGCAGCACGGCGGTGTGCGCGCGGTCCTCGTCCAGGAGGGCCCCGAGCCCCCGCGTCTCCCGCAGCAGCCCCTGCAGCCCCGCGCCCACCCGCTCCGCGACCCGGGCGGGCAGGCGGGAGACGTGCAGCGCGCGCACCAGGCGCGCCAGGTGCTCGGAGTAGCCGCCCTCCTCCAGCACGAACCACTGGTCGCGGCCGACGCCCTGCGCGCGCAGGACGGCGGCGGTGGTGATCGTCGGCCCGGCGGACGGCTCGACCGGATCGCGCGTGCCGTGCCCCAGGCCCAGGAAGTCGCCGTTGCCGGAGTAGCCCAGGCCCAGCGCGGCGGGCAGGTCCGGCAGCGTCCGGTACTGGTCGCGGCTGCGCAGCAGCAGTTCCGTGCTGCCCAGCGCCCCGGCGCACACGAACACCGAGCGCGCCTCGACGTCCCGCTCGACGCCCTCGCGGCTGCGCCGGCCGTCGGCGCCGCGGCCCGTCTCGCGCAGGCGCACGCGGTAGCCGTCGGCGGTGCGGGTGAGGTGCACGGCCCGGGTCAGGGTGCCCACGTCCGCGCCGGCGTCCTCCGCGGCGGCGAGGTAGTTCAGGTCCAGGGTGTTCTTCGAACCGGTGTTGCAGCCGATGTCGCACTGCCCGCAGAAGGAGCAGCCGGTCTGGGTGCGGCCGAAGGCGTTGACCACGGGGGTGCCCGGGTCGCCGAACGTCACCGCGAGGTTGGGGCGGAAGAACCCGTCGGCGTGCCCGAGGCGCTCGGCGGCGAGCCTGGCCGCGCGGGTCTTGGGCGGCAGCTCCCCGGTGCGCGGGTCCGCGGGGACGGGGGAGAGGCCCAGCATCGTGGCCACGAGGTCGTAGTAGGGGTCGAGGGCCTCGCGGGTGTACCCCGCGGGCCAGGCGGCGTCGAAGACGGGCGCCGGGGGGCGCATCGCCACGTTGGCGTAGACGAGGGAGCCGCCCCCGTAGCCGGCGGCGCACACGGCGAGGATGTCCTCGAGCGGGCGGGCCTCGTAGAGGCCGTGGTCGCAGAGCCACAGCCAGCCGTCGTCGAGCCGGGACAGGTCCCGGGGGAAGTCGCCGGGGCGCCAGCGGCGGCCGCGCTCGACGACGCCCACGTCGACGCCGGCCTGGGCGAGGCGGCAGGCGGCCACGGCCCCGCCGAAGCCGGTGCCGATGACCAGGGCCTCGTAGCGGTCCCGTCCCAGGCGCGTGTCGCGCCCGCTGCCGTCGTGCCCGCTGCCGTCGTGCATCGCTCCGCCCTCCGCCGGATGCGCGCACCCTACGGCTGCGACGGAGGGTGGGGGGAGGGATGTCGTCGGTCGCGAGGAGCGGGTGGGGGATTGACGCGACCCACTTGTGACTGTGTAATCACATACATCCGGGCCGCAGGGTGCGGGCGACCGCACCTTGCGGCCCCCCTCCGCTCCCGGCCGATGACTGACCAAACACTCACCAAGGAGCGCGACCATGAGCGGCACCCTCGCCACCACCTCCCGGACCACCACCACCGAGGCCACCGAGATCGTCCTGCCCGGCGTCGTCGCCCCCGACGGGCTGCAGGTCAGGCGCACCCGCCTGCCCGCACCCGCCCCCGGGCAGGTCCTCGTCGCCGTCGAGGCCAGCGGCGTGTCCTTCGCCGAGCAGCAGATGCGGCGCGGGAAGTACTTCGACCAGCCGCCCTTCCCCTTCGTCCCCGGCTACGACCTCGTCGGCACCGTCACCGCCGTCGGCCCGGGGGTGCACCGCGGCCTCACCGGCCGGCGCGTCGCCGCCCTCACCAAGACCGGCGCCTGGTCCAGCGCCGTCCTCCTCGACGCCGACGACCTCGTGCCCGTCCCCGACGGCCTCGACCCCGCCGAGGCCGAGACCGTCGTGGTCAACGGCATCACCGCCCGCCAGATGCTCCACCGCACCGCCCGCGTCCGGGCCGGGCAGACCGTCCTCGTCCTCGGCGCCAACGGCGGGGTCGGCTCCACCCTCGTCCAGCTCGCCCGCGCCGCCGGGGCCCGCGTCATCGGCACCGCCTCCCCGCGCCACCACGACACCCTGCGCGCCCTCGGCGCCGAACCCGTCGACTACGCCGACCCCGACGTCCCCGCCCGCGTCCGCGAGCTCGCCCCCGAGGGCGTCGACGCCGTCTTCGACCACGTCGGCGGCCCCGGCATCGTCGCCTCCTGGAAGCTGCTGCGCCGCGGCGGCACCCTCGTCGCCTACGGCACCGCCTCCACCCGCGACCAGGCCGGCAACGCCATGCTGCCCGTGCTGAAGCTCTTCGGCCGGCTGCTGCTGTGGAACGCCCTGCCCAACGGCAGGCGCGCGCACTTCTACAACATCTGGGCCGGGAAGAAGAACGCCGCCACGTTCCGCGCCCGCCTCGCCGAGGACCTCGGCAGGGTGTTCGCCCTCCTCGCCGACGGCACCCTGAAGCCCCAGGTCGCCGCGCGGATCCCCCTGTCGCAGGCCGGGCGCGCCCTGGAGCTCGCGGAGTCGAGGACCGTCGCCGGCAAGGTCGTCCTGGTGCCCGACCCCGCCCCGGCGTCGTGATCACCGAGGTCGTGTGGGGGTGGGCCCTCGCCGCACCGCACCTGCTGCTGTTCCCGCTGGTGCTGGTCGAGGGGCCGCTCGCCACGGTCCTGGCCGGCTCGCTCGTGACCGCCGGCGCGATCGCCCTGCCGTGGGCGGCGGTGCTCACCCTCGTCGCGGACCTCACCTCCGACTCCGCGTTCTTCGCCCTGGGCCGCTTCGGGCGGCAGGGCCGGGCGCGCGAGCTCCTCCTGCGGCTCGGGCTCACGGAGACCCGCCGCCGGGAGGTGGAGGCCCGCGTCGGGCACAACCTGCCCGGCGTCCTGCTCGGCGCGAAGGTCGTCGACGTCGCCGCGGTCCCCGTGATGATCACCGCGGGGCTCTCCGGGACCGGGTACCTGCGCTTCCTCGCCTGGAACGTCCTGTTCACCGTCCCCAAGGTCGGCCTGCTGCTCGCCCTCGGCGCCCTCTTCGGCTCCCAGGTCGCGCGCAACCTCAACCCCACCGCCGTCGGCCTGCTCGCCGCGGCCGGGGTCGGCGCCTACCTGCTCGCCCGGACCACCCTCTCCCGCCGCACCCGGCAGCGCACACCCGCCGGCGCCACCTCCTGAGGACCCCGCACCACCGCACCCCCGCAGCACCCCCGCACCACCGAACCCGACCCGCCACCGAACCCGACCCGAGGAGCTCCCGTGCGCATCCTGATCGCCGCCGACACCTACTTCCCCGACGTCAACGGGGCCTCCTACTTCGCCCAGCGCTTCGCCGCGGGTCTGCTCGCCCGCGGGCACGAGGTGCACGTGGTGGCACCGGCCCGCGGCGCCCGCTCCACCCGCACCGTGCGCGACGGCCTGACCGAGCACCGGGTCCGCTCGCTGCCGGTCCCCGGCCACCCGGGTTTCCGCTTCTCGCCGCCGGGCGCCCGCCGCTCCCTGCGCAGGCTGCTGCGACGGGTCCGCCCCGACGTCGTGCACGTCCAGGGCCACTTCACCCTGGGGCGCACCACGCTGCGGGTCGCCCGCGACCTCGGTGTGCCCACCGTGGCGACGAACCACTTCATGCCCGACAACCTCGTGCACTACCTCGGCCTGCCCGGCCCCGTGGAGCGCGCGGTGGAGGCGGTGGCGTGGCGGGACTTCGCGCGGGTGTTCAACTCCGCGGACGTCGTCACCACGCCGACGACGTTCGCCACCGACCTCGCCCGCGCCAAGGGGGTCGGCGGCCGGGTCCACACCATCTCCAACGGCATGGACTTCTCCCGGTTCTCCCCGGCCGTCTCCGGTGCGGAGTTCCGCGCCCGGCTCGGCATGGACGACCGGCCGACCATCACCTTCGTCGGGCGCCTGGACGCGGAGAAGAACGTCGACCAGCTCGTGCGGGCCCTGCCCCTGGTGCGCCGCAGCGTCGACGCCCAGCTCCTCGTCGTGGGCACCGGCCACGAGCGGGAGAACCTCGCCCGCCTCGCCGCGGACAGCGGCGCGGGGGAGCACGTCACCTTCGCCGGTTTCGTCTCCGACGAGAACCTGCCCGCCGCCTACGCCGCCTCCGACGTGGCCGTGAACCCCGGCACCGCCGAGCTGCAGAGCATCGTCACCCTGGAGGCCATGGCCACCGGCAAGCCGGTCGTGGGGGCGAACGCCCGGGCGCTGCCGCTGCTCGTCCACGACGGCGTCAACGGCCACCTGTTCGAGCCCGGCGACGTCACCGGCCTCGCCGGGGCCCTCACCCGCATCCTCACCGACGACGCGCTGCGGCGGCGGATGGGCGCGGAGAGCCTGCGCATCGTCTCCGACCACGACATCGACACCACGCTGGCGGCGTTCGAAGCCCGCTACGCGGCCCTGACCGGCGCCGTGCGCGTCCCCGCCCCCCGCGGCCCGCTCGGCGCGAGGACCGCCGAGGAGGTGGCGGCGTGACCGGGGTCGTCGGCCGGCGCGGGACCTGCGGCGACCGGGTCGCCGGAGCCGTGGCGCTGCGCCGCCGCGACGCCTGAACCGGCCCGTCGGGGCCCCGGCCCGCGGGCCCGGCCCCGGGTTCCCCCTGTCCCGGAGCGGGGGGAACCCGGGGCCGGCTCAGGTTCGCCTCAGGGTGTTCACCGATGGTTCCCGGCGCCGTCGCGCAACCAGGATCGAGGACATGAGAGGAATACCGCGGAGCGCGCGTGCACCCTCCAGCCGGACGCCGTCGTCCACGGCCGCGGTGCCGTCGCGGGAGCGCGACGGCAGGCGGGAGCCCACCACGGCCGACCGTACGAACGCACCGGCCCTGGAGGGGAAGGATGCTCGCTGAAGCGCTGTGGCAGTGGGTGCAGGGCGCACCCCACCTGGTCCTGTTCCCCCTCGTCCTCGTCGAGGGCCCCCTGGCGACCGTGCTGGCCGGATCCCTCGTCGCCGCGGGCTCGATCGCGCTGCCCTCGGCCGCGCTGATCGCCCTGGTCGCCGACCTCACGGCCGACACCGGGTTCTTCCTCCTCGGCCGGCTGGGCCGCGCGGGCCGGGGCCGCCGGTTCCTGGAGCGCCTCGGGCTCACCGACGCCCGCGCCGCACACCTGGAGGCCCGGCTCACCGGGAACCTGCCCGGTGTCCTCGCCGCCGCCAAGGTCGTCGACATCGCCGCCGTCCCCGCGCTGCTCGCAGCGGGGATGTCCGGGATCCGCTACTCCCGGTTCATCGCGTGGAACGCCCTGTTGACCGCCCCGAAGGTGGCCGTGCTGCTCACCCTCGGCGCCGTGTTCGGCAGCCAGGCGGCGCGCCACCTCGACGCCGGAACCGTGCTCGCGCTCGCCGCCGCCGGTGCCGCCACCTACCTCGTCGTCAAGAACCTGCTGGGCCGCAGGGCACCCGCAGCCGCCGGAGGGAACCACCCATGCGCATCCTGATCGCCGCCGACACCTACTTCCCCGACGTCAACGGGGCCTCCTACTTCGCCCAGCGCTTCGCCGCCGGCCTCGTGGCCCGCGGGCACGAGGTGCACGTGGTCGCGCCCTCCCGGGACCGCCGCCACCACACCCTGGTGCGCGACGGCGTGACGGAGCACCGGGTCCGCTCGCTGCCGGTCCCCGGCCACCCGGGTTTTCGGGGAACCCCGCCCGGCATCCGCCGGTACCTGGCCCGCGAGGTCGCCCGCGTCCGCCCCGACGTCGTGCACGTCCAGGGCCACTTCACCCTGGGGCGCACCACGCTGCGGGTGGCGCGCGCCCTGGGTGTGCCCACCGTGGCGACGAACCACTTCATGCCCGACAACCTCGTGCACTACCTGCACCTGCCGCGTCCGCTGGAGCGCGCGGTGGAGGCGGTGGCGTGGCGGGACTTCGCGCGGGTGTTCAACACCGCGGACGTCGTCACCGCCCCCACGCCGTTCGCCGCCGCCCTCGCGCAGGAGAAGGGGGTCCGCGCCGCGGTGCTGCCCATCTCCTGCGGCATGGACTTCTCCCGGTTCAGCCCCGCGAACCCCGGTGCCGGGTTCCGGCGCAGGCTGGGCCTGGGGGACCGGCTCACCATCACGTTCGTCGGGCGCCTGGACCTGGAGAAGAACGTCGACCAGCTCGTGCGGGCCCTGCCCCTGGTGCGCCGCAGCGTCGACGCCCAGCTCCTCGTGGTCGGGACCGGCCGCGAGCGGGAGAACCTCGTGCGCCTCGCGGAGCGGACAGGCGTGGGGGAGCACGTCACCTTCGCCGGTTTCGTGGCCGACGAGGACCTGCCCGCCGCCTACGCCGCCTCCGACGTGTGCGTGAACCCCGGTGTCGCGGAGCTGCAGAGCATCGTCACCCTGGAGGCCATGGCCTCGGGCAAGCCGGTGTTCGGGGCGAACGCCCGGGCGCTGCCGCTGCTCGTCCACGACGGCGTCAACGGCCACCTGTTCGAGCCCGGCGACGTGGCGGGCCTGGCGGAGCGGCTGGTGCGCGTCCTCACCGACGACGCGCTGCGGCAGCGGATGGGTGCGGAGAGCCTGCGGATCGTCGCCGCCCACGACGCCGGCGCCACCCTCGACGCCTTCGAGGAGCGGTACGCGCGGCTGGTGCCGGCGGCCGTGCGCACCGCGGTGCCCGCGGTCCTGCCGGGGCCGCGCCGGCCGCGGCGCTCCGCCCTCGCCTCCCCCGCCGGGACGGGCGGGACCCGCGTGGACCAGCCCGCCTGACGCGGCGGCACCCGGCGGGGGCCTCGGCGCGGCGGGGTCTCAGCGCGCCGGGGTGCTCAGGTGCCGCATCCCGGCGGTGAGGGTCTGCGCCCAGGAGGCGTCGAGGCCGTCGAGCTCGGCGGTGACGATGAGGTGGCACAGCTGCCCGTAGGCGACGAAGCGCTGCACGGCTGCGGGCTCGGCCAGGGACCGGTCGCCGACCGCGGCCACGACGGAGGACAGGCCCCGGCGCAGCGCGTCCCGCACCTCGGGGATGTCCCCGGCGCTCTGCGCGTGGACCTGCAGCATCAGCAGGTCCCGGTCGGCGATGAGCTCGGCGTAGGCGTCGCCCATGGCCTCCAGCCGCTCCTGGGCCGAGCCGTCCGGTGCCCGCTCGGCCCCGGCGGCCAGCGCCTCCACGACCCGCTCGAAGCAGTGGTCGACGGCGGCGACGAAGAGGGCGAGCTTGCCGGGGAAGAGCCGGAAGACGTAGGCGGGGGAGATCCCGGCGTCCGCGGCGACGTCGGTGACCGGGGTGGCGTGGTAGCCGGTGCGGGCGAAGACCCGCACGGCGCTGGCGACGACCCGGGCGCGCTGCGCCTCCGCGGTCGAGCGGGACGACGTCGTCGGCATGTGAGTGATTGGATACTCAAGACTCGCCGGAGTCAAGTCGGCCCCGCTGCCCGGCACCGCCCGCGCGGCCCGGTACGGTCACGCGGGTGAGCAGCGTCTGGCACCCGGTCGGCCCCGCGGGCGCGAGGACCTACTGGCGGCGCCGCCTGGTGCTCCTCGTCGTGCTGGCCGCGCTCGTCACGGGCGTCGTGGCGCTCGTGGGCCGCGGCGGCGGCGAGAGCACCCCGGCCGGTGCGGCCGCGCTCGCCCTCAGCCCGACCGCGCCCGCGCCGAGCACCTCCGCCGCCCCGGACGCGGTGACGACGCCGTCCGAGCAGGCCTCCGGTCCCGCCGGCCCCTGCGAGCCCGCCGACCTGGAGGTCGGCGTCACCACCGACGCGGTCCGCTACGGGCGCGACGCCAAGCCCCTGTTCACGCTGCTCGTGGAGAACGCCTCGGACGCGCCGTGCACCGCCGAGCTCGGCGCGGGCCTCGTGCGCTTCGAGGTCCTCGACGCCGCCGGTGTGGCCGTGTGGAACAGCAGGCACTGCTCCACCGGCACCGACGCCCGGCCCGTCCGGCTGCCCGCGGGCGAGGTCAAGCCCGTCGTGCAGGTCTGGCAGGGCGCCCGCTCCGCCGACGGGTGCCCGCCGGGTCAGCCGCGCGTGGAGCCGGGGGAGTACACCGTCAGCGCGCACCTCGGCGACGTCGCGGCGCAGGAGCGCAGCTTCACGGTCCGCTGAGCCCCGCGGGGGCCGGTCTCAGACGTAGCGCTCGAGGATGCTGGACTCCGCCAGCCGCGACAGGCCCTCGCGCACCGCCCGGGCCCGCTGCTCGCCCACGCCGTCGACCGTCATGAGGTCGTCGATGCTCGCGGCGAGCAGCTTCTGCAGGTCCCCGAACTGCTCCACGAGGCGCTCCACGATGGCGCCCGGCAGGCGGGGGACCCGGTGCAGCAGCCGGTACCCGCGCGGGCTCACCGCAGCGTCGAGGGAGTCCCCCCCGACGGAGAACCCCAGGACCCGCGCCACGGACGTCAGGTCCACCAGCTCCGAGGCGCCCAGCACGGCCAGGTCCGCCAGCACCGCCTCGGCGGGGCCCGGGTGCTTGGAGGACTCCAGGTAGTCGCGGACCACGAGCTCGCGGTCCGGCCCCACCCCGCCGATGAGCTCGTCGAGCTGCAGCGAGAGCAGGCGGCCGTCGACGCCCAGCTCGACGACGTAGCCGGAGATCTCGTCCGCGATGCGGCGCACCATCTCCATGCGCTGCACCACGGAGCAGACGTCCCGGACCGTCACGAGGTCCTCGATCTCCAGCGCGGACAGGGTTCCCGTGACCTCGTCCAGCCGCGCGCGGTAGCGCTCCAGGGTGGCCAGCGCCTGGTTCGCCCGGCCGAGGATCGCGTCGGAACCCTCCAGGACGTAGCGGCGCGATCCCACGTACACGGCCACGATCCGCATCGACTGGCTGACGGAGATGACCGGGAAACCCGTCTGCTTGGCCACCCGCTCGGCGGTGCGGTGCCGGGTTCCCGACTCGCTCGTCTCGATGGAGGGGTCCGGGACCAGCTGCACGGCCGCCCGCAGCAGCTTCGTGACGTCCCGGTCGATGACGATGGCGCCGTCCATCTTCGCCAGCTCCCGCAACCGGGTGGCGGAGAACTCCACGTCGAGGCTGAAACCCCCGGTGGAGAGGGAGTCCACGACGCGGTCGAAACCCAGGACGATCAGGGCGCCGGTGCGGCCGCGCAGGATGCGCTCGAGCCCGTCGCGCAGTTCGGTCCCGGGGGCGACGGCGGCGAGCGTCGCGCGCAGGATCTCCTCGGGGCTGCGGTCTGCAGTGGGCACGGACTCCTCCTCGCGGGCGAGGCCGCTCTCGTACCGGCTGGTGCCGGACCGACCCCCGGCGCGGTACCGCCGACCGGGTGAACCGGCGGCGGTTGCCGTGATCCTATCGTCCGCCCCGTCCCGGGGAGGCATCGCGGACGAGCCGGGCGTGACGGACCGCCTCCGCCAGCGTGGTGACCTCGTGGACCCGCAGCCCGGCCGGCGCCCGGCCCGCGGCCTGCGAGCCCGTCGGCACGATCGCCGTGGTGAAACCCAGCCGCGCCGCCTCCGACAGCCGGCGCGGCACCCCCGTCACCGGCCGCACCTCCCCGGCGAGCCCGACCTCGCCGAACGCCACGAGCCCCGCGGGCAGCGGGTGGTCCGCCGCCGCGCTCGCCACCGCCAGCGCCGCCGCCAGGTCCACCGACGGCTCCGTCAGCTTCACCCCGCCCACCGTCGCCACGTACGTGTCCCGGTCCGCCAGCGGCACCCCCAGGCGCCGCTGCAGCACCGCCAGCAGCATCGCCACCCGGCTGCCCTCCAGCCCGCTGGTGACCCGGCGGGGGCTGCCGCCGCCCGCGTTGGCCGCCACCAGCGCCTGCAGCTCCGCCAGCAGCGGCCGGCGCCCCTCCAGCGTCACCGTGATGCACGTGCCCGGCACCTGCTCCGTGCGCTGGGACACGAACAGCCCGCTCGGGTCGGCCAGCCCCTCGATGCCGTCCTCGGTGAGGTCGAAGCAGCCCACCTCGTCCGTCGGGCCGTACCGGTTCTTCACCGCGCGCAGCAGCCGCAGCCGGGAGTGCCGCTCGCCCTCGAACTGGCACACCACGTCCACCAGGTGCTCCAGCACCCGCGGCCCGGCGATGGAGCCGTCCTTCGTGACGTGCCCGACGAGCAGGGTCGCCAGGTTGCGCCGCTTGGCCGCCCCGATCAGCGCCGCGGCGACCTCCCGGACCTGCGTCACGCCGCCCGCGACGCCCTCCACGGCGCCCGAGGCCACCGTCTGCACCGAGTCCACGACCAGCAGGTCCGGCGAGCTGTGCTCGATGTGGCCCAGCACCGTGGCCAGGTCCGTCTCCGCCGTCAGCAGCAGCCGCGGCCGCAGCGCGCCGATCCGCTCGGCCCGCAGCCGCACCTGCGCGGCCGACTCCTCCGCCGTGACGTACAGCACCGTGCGACCCGTGGCGGCCGCGCGCGAGGCCGCGTCCAGCAGCAGCGTCGACTTGCCCACCCCCGGCTCGCCCGCCAGCAGGACCACCGCGCCCGGCACCAGGCCCCCGCCGAGGACGCGGTCCAGCTCCTCCACGCCCGTGGGCTGCGCGCGGGCCGCCTCCACGTCCACGTCCGCGATGGGGCGGGCCGGCTCGCGCACCGTCGCCGGGGTGGTCGTGCGCACCGTCGGGGTGCCGACCTCCTCCACCGTGCCCCACGCCTGGCACTCCCCGCAGCGGCCGACCCACTTGGCGGCCACCCAGCCGCACTCGGCGCAGCGGTAGCTCGGGCGGGCGGGGCGGGAGACGGTCTTCGCGGGCACGGCAGCACGCTAGGCGCCGCCTCCGACACCCCGACGCGCGACGCCCCGCCCCCCGGGTCGGGGAGCGGGGCGCCGCGGACGCGCGGGAGGTCAGCCCAGCAGGAGCATGGTGGCGATGATCGCGCCGCTGACCACGACGACGAACGTCGGGACGAAGGCGAGGATCGCCGCGCCGATGCTGCCGGTGCGCCGGTGCAGCGCGTAGGCCGAGACCAGCATGATCAGCGAGCCCAGCACGGTGGCGCCCATCGCCAGGCCGATGTTCAGCCCCGAGATCCCCGGGTTGCCGTGCGGCTGCACGCTCCCGGCGCCCGGGTCGCCCGTGTTGCCGAACTCCGGCGGGGCCAGGATCGCGGGCACCACGAGCGCGATCAGCAGGCCGACCGCCCACAGGGCCATCGAGAGCGTCGTGCCCCGGTCCGGCCTGCGCCAGCGGATCGGCGCGAGCGCGCGGTGCTCGGCGTGACCCGTCGGGGCGTGGTCGCCGTGTCCGGTCGGGGCGTGGCTGCCGGTGGCGGAACCGGCGCTGGACTGCGAGCTCATGGCGCCATCATCCTCCGTCCGCGGCCCCCGGGGCGAGCCGACCCCCCCGCGGCGGCGCGGGCACCTCCTCAGAACCGCCGCCAGCGCAGCACCACCGCCTGCTCCAGGCTCGTGCCGGAGCACTCCGCCAGCGCCTGCCGCGCCACCCGCTCGCCCAGCTCGATGCGCAGCACCGCCTCCAGGTCCGCCCGCGAGCCGAGCTCCCAGCGCACCACCAAGCGCTCCGCGGAGAAGCCCCGGCGGGCGAAGAAGCGGTCCACCGCGGCCTGGTCCCGGCCCGGGACGGCGCGGCGGAACCAGCGCCCGAACGCCGAGCGGTCCGCGTCCGTGTCGACGACGAACGCCACCCCGCCCGGGCGCAGCACCCGCTCCAGCTCCGCCAGGCCCGGCTCGCAGCCCGGGCCGAAGAAGTACGCCCACCGCGCCTGCGCCACGTCCACGCTGCCGTCGGCCAGCGGCAGCCGCTCCGCGCTGGCGCGCAGCACCCGCACCCCCGGCAGGCCCGCCACCCGCGCCGCGGCCCGCTCCACCAGCGGCGGGTGCGGCTCCACCCCCACCACGCTGCGGGCCGTGGCGGCCAGGCGCGGCAGGTGGAAACCCGCCCCGCAGCCCACGTCGAGGACGTCCGCGCCCGCCCGGTCCCGCACCGCGTGCATCGCCGCCTCCAGCACCCCGTCCGGGTCCACGGCGCGGTTCTGCACCTCGTACACGTCGGGGGAGTGCCAGATGTTCGGGCTGGGCACGACCCCCGGCAGCTCCTCGTCCAGGTCCCCGTCCGGGTCCTCCGGCGGCCGCGCGCTCACCGCCCCGCCCGCCGCGTCGCCGGGTGCACCGTCAGCGGCAGCGACCGCCGCCGCCCCACCAGCGCCTCGCAGTGCCGCACCAGCTCCGCGTACGCCGGCGCCCCCAGCATCTCCACCAGCTCCGCGGCCATGCCCCGGAACACCGGCTCCGCCCCCACGTGCGCCTGCGGGTTGCCCGTGCAGTACCAGTCCAGGTCGTGCCCGCCCTCACCCCAGCCGCGGCGGTCGTACTCCGCCAGCGTGACCTCCAGGTAGGTGCTGGAGTCGGGGCGCGTCACCGTGCGGTACGTCCGGCGCAGCGGCAGCTGCCAGCACACGTCCGGCTTCAGCTCCAGCGGCTCCCGGCCCTCCCGCAGCGCCAGGGAGTGCAGCGCGCACCCCTGCCCGCCCGCGAAGCCCGGCCGGTTGAGGAAGACGCACGCCCCGTCCACCACCCGCGTCTTGCGGGCGCCGCCCTCGTCCACCTCCACCGTCCCGCGGCGCCCCGCGGCGGCGTGCTGCCAGGTGCCCGCGTCGAGGCGGCGCGCGGCGGCCCGCACCCGGCGCTCGTCGGCGGCGTCGCTGAAGTGCGCGCCCAGCGTGCAGCAGCCGTCGTCCGGCCGGTCGGCGTGGATGCCGCGGCAGCCGCGGCCGAAGATGCACGTCCACGACGACGTCAGCCACGTCAGGTCGCAGCGGTACACCACCTCCGGGTCCTCCCCGGCGGCGGCGGGGTCGGGGAACTCCACCCACAGCCGGGCCGTGTCCAGGGGCTGCTCCGGAGGTGGTGGGCTCGGCATCCCGGAAGCGTAGGCACGCCCGCGCCGCCGCCGCAGGCCCCCCGCGCGCGGCAACGAGTGCGCTGCGGGACCGGTACGGTCGTCCCCATGCGGCTGGGCGTGCTCGACGTGGGTTCCAACACCGTCCACCTCCTGGTCGTGGACGCACATCCCGGTGCCCGCCCGCTGCCGGCCTCGTCCTTCAAGGCGCCGCTGCGCCTCGCCGAGCACCTCGACGACGACGGCGCCCTGCGCAAGGCGGGCGTCGAGGCGCTGCTGGGCACCGTCGCCAAGGCGCTGGAGGTCTCCGAGGACCGCGGGTGCAACGAGCTGCTGCCCTTCGCCACCTCCGCCGTGCGCGAGGCCCGCAACGGCGAGGAGGTCCTGGCGCGCGTGGAGCAGGAGACCGGCGTGCGGTTGCGCGTGCTGCCCGGCCGCGACGAGGCGGAGCTGACGTTCCTCGCGGTGCGGCGCTGGTACGGCTGGTCCCGCGGCTGCGTCCTCGTGCTCGACATCGGCGGTGGCTCGCTGGAGCTGGCCGCCGGGCTCGACGAGGTCCCCGACGTGGCCGTCTCCCTGCCCCTGGGCGCCGGGCGCCTGACCCGCGACTGGCTGCGGCACGACCCGCCGAAGCCGGCGGAGGTGAAGGAGTTGCGCGGCTACATCCGCCGCCAGGTCGCCTCCGTGGCCCGGGAGGTGGGCCGCACGGAGGCCCAGAGCGTCGTCGTCACCAGCAAGACCTTCCGCAGCCTCGCCCGCATCTGCGGTGCCGCCCCCAGCGCCGAGGGGCCCTTCGTGCGGCGCGTCCTGCGCCACGGCGACCTCGCGGCCTGGGTGCCCCGGCTCGCGGAGATGAAGGCCGCCGAGCGCGCGGAGCTGCCGGGGGTGTCCGTGGAGCGCGCCCCCCAGCTGCTGGCCGGTGCGCTGGTGGCCGAGGCCGCGCTGGACCTGCTGGAGATCCCCGAGGCCGAGGTGTGCCCGTGGGCGCTGCGCGAGGGGATCATCCTGCGCAGGCTGGACGCCATCGCGGCCGGCACCTCCCCGGAACAGGACCTCGAGCCGGGGGCGGAGCCCCGCGGGGGGCGCCGGGTCGCGACCGGGGCGGCATCCCGATCTAGCCTGGTCTCGTGGATCCCGACCGGAACGACGGCGGCCCGGTGAGCGGGACGGGCACGGGCCGGCACACGGCCCCCGGCGGGCCCGGGGCGCAGGACGCCCGGCGGCGGATCCCGGTGGGCCTGTCCTCCTCCTGCGCCTACCCCGAGGCGACGACGGCCGCGTTCGAGATCGCCGGCCGCCTCGGCTACGACGGCGTGGAGATCATGGTGTGGACCGACCCGGTCAGCCAGGACGCCGACGCCCTGGCGCGCCTGGTGGAGCACTACCGGGTCCCGGTGCTGGCGATCCACGCCCCCACGCTGCTGCTGACCCAGCGCACGTGGGGCCGGGACCCCTGGGGCAAGGTCGAGCGCTCCTGCGAGATGGCCGCCCAGCTCGGCGCGGGCACCGTCGTGGTGCACCCGCCGTTCCGCTGGCAGCGCGAGTACGCCGCCTCGTTCGTGGCCGGCGTGCGCCGCGTGGAGGCCCGCACCGGCATCACGCTGGCGGTGGAGAACATGTTCCCCTGGCGGGCGCGCGGCCGGGAGGTCGTGGCGTACGCGCCCGGCTGGGACCCCACCGACCTGGACTACGACCACCTCACGCTCGACATCTCCCACGCGGCCACCTCCGGCCTGGACGCGCTGGAGCTGGCGCACGCCTTCGGGGACCGGCTGGCGCACCTGCACCTGTGCGACGGCTCCGGCTCCTTCAAGGACGAGCACCTCGTGCCCGGCCGCGGCGCCCAGCCGTGCGCGGAGGTCCTGCGCTGGCTGGCCGCCCGGGACTGGGCGGGCACGGTCGTGGTGGAGGTCAACACCCGCAAGGCCCGCAACCGCGCCGAGCGCGAGGACGACCTGGCGCAGACCCTCGCCCACGCCCGCGAGCACCTGGCGCCCGCACCGTGAGCGCGCAGGTGCGGCGCCCCGGGGTCCTGGCGGTCGTGGGGGCCGGGGTGATGGGGCAGACCCTGCTCGGCGGCCTGCTGCGCGCCGGGCGCGACCCGGGCACCGTGGTCGTCGTGGACCGCCGCCCGGGCCGGGCGGAGGAGCTGCACGGGCGCTTCGGGGTGCGGGTGGTCTCCGACGTCGCGGAGGTCGCCGCCGCGGGCACGGTGCTGCTGGCGGTCAAGCCTCAGGACATGGCGGCGCTGCTGGCCTCGCTGCGCGGGCACCTGCACCCGGCGGCGCTGGTGGTGTCCCTGGCGGCGGGCACGACGACGGACTTCTGCGAGCGGCACCTGGAGCCGGGCGTCGCGGTGGTGCGGGTCATGCCCAACACCCCGTCGCTGGTGGACGAGGGCATGGCGGGCCTGGCGGGCGGCAGCAGCTGCTCGCCGGAGGACCTCGCCGAGGCGGAGGCGCTGATGCGCTCGTGCGGCCGGACGGTCGTGCTGGCGGAGAAGCACATGGACGCCGTGACGGCCCTGTCCGGCTCCGGGCCCGCGTACGTGTTCTACGTGGTGGAGGCGATGGTGGAGGCCGGGGTCGTGCTGGGCCTGCCGCGCGCCACGGCCACCGAGCTGGTGGTGCAGACGGTCGTGGGCGCCGCGGCGATGCTGCGCGAGACGGGCCAGCACCCCACGGTGCTGCGGGAGCAGGTGACGTCCCCGGCGGGCACCACGGCCGCGGCGCTGCGCCAGCTCGACGAGCACAAGGTGCGGGCGGCGTTCGTGACGGCCGTGGAGGCCGCCTGCGCCCGCTCCCGCCAGCTCTCCGGCGGCGTCTGAGCCCTGCGCCCGCGGGGCCGCCGCCGGGACGCCGTCGGGACGCCGTCGGGACGCGTGGCGTGCCCGCCCGTGCGCAGCGGGTACGGTTCCGCGCATGGGAGCCGCCCCCTCCGCCGCCGCGGAGCCCGCCGGTGCCGGACCGTGCCCCGAGGGGACGGCGGTGCAGGTCGTCTGGGACGCCCTGTTCACGCGCTACGACTTCGGCCGCCTGCACCCGATGTCACCGGTGCGGCTGGACCTGACGGCCCGCCTGTGCGCGGAGCTGGGGCTGTTCGGCTCCCCCGGCGTGGCGGTGGTGACGGCCCCGCCGGCCTCCGACGAGCTGCTCGGCACGGTCCACGACGCGGACTTCATCGCGGCGGTCCGCCGGGCGTCGCTGGACCCGTCGGCGGCGCAGGAGGAGTACGGCCTCGGCACGGACGACGACCCCGCGTTCGCCGGGATGCACGAGGCGAGCGCGCGCATCGTGGGGGCGTCCACGGCGCTGGCGCTGGCGGTGTGGCGGGGGGAGTGCCTGCACGGGGTGAACTTCTGCGGCGGCATGCACCACGCGATGCCGGGGCGGGCGAGCGGCTTCTGCATCTACAACGACGCGGCGGTGGCGATCCGGGCGCTGCTGGACGCCGGGGCGCGGCGGGTGGCGTACGTGGACACGGACGTGCACCACGGCGACGGGCCGCAGCAGGTCTTCTGGGACGACCCGAGGGTGCTGACGGTCAGCGTCCACGAGTCGGGCCGCACGCTGTTCCCGGGCACGGGCTACCCGCACGAGGTGGGCGGGCCGGGGGCGGAGGGCACGGCGGTGAACGTGGCGCTGCCGGCCGGGGTGGGCGACGCCGGGTGGCTGCGGGCGGTGCACGCCGTGGTGCCACCGCTGCTGCGCTCCTTCGGCCCGGACGTCGTCCTGACCCAGCACGGGTGCGACACGCACGTGCTGGACCCGCTGGCGCACCTGGCGGTGTCGGTGGACGCGCAGCGGCAGGTGGGGCGCACGGTGCACGCGCTGGTGCACGAGGTCGCCGGCGGCCGGTGGGTGGCGCTGGGCGGTGGCGGCTACGAGGTGGTGGACGTGGTGCCCCGGGCGTGGGCGCACCTGGTGGCGGAGGTGGCGCACCGGCCGCTGGACCCGGCCACCGCGGTGCCGGCGGCGTGGCGGGACCACGTCAACATCCTCACGGGCCGGGTGCCCCCGCTGCGGATGACGGACGGGGCCGCGGCCACGTGGGAGCCGTGGGACTCCGGTTTCGACCCGGACGACGCCGTGGACCGCGCGGTCCTGGCCACCCGGCAGGCCGTCTTCCCCCTCCACGGGCTCGATGTGCTCTTCGATTAATCACTCTCGGTGATCGATTGGTCGCTCAGACCTTCCAACGTGCCCCATGTGCCCCTACAGTGGGCAGGGATCGCGCGGGATCGCAGCCCGGGACGGTGACCGGGTCGCTGGCGCGCGCCGAAGGAGCGCTGTGGGGATGCCAGAGGACCGCCCGCTGACCGACGTCCGGTTCCTGACCGTGGCCGAGGTGGCGTCGTTGATGCGCGTTTCCAAGATGACCGTGTACCGCCTGCTCCACCACGGGGAGCTGCCGGCGGTCCGCGTGGGCCGGTCGTTCCGGGTTCCCGAGCACGCCGTCCACGAGTACCTGCGCCAGCCGTACATCGACACGGCGTGAGCCGGCGGCGGGTCCGCCGTGCCCGCCCGGAGCCGTGCCGGGGGCGGTCCGGAACCCCCGGGAGGGTGGTCCCGCCGGGAGACGCCGGGACCAGTGCCGCCACGCCGGTAGGCTGGGGCCGGTTCGCCGTGGCCACCCCCCGTCCGGGGGCGACCTCCAGGGTCGAGGGCTGCGGCCCTTCAGTGCACGACGACCAGTGCACGTCCGACCCGTCGAAGTGAGCGAGGACCCCTTGGGCTCTGTCATCAAGAAGCGCCGTAAGCGCATGGCGAAGAAGAAGCACCGCAAGCTGCTGCGCCGCACGCGTCACCAGCGCCGCAACAAGAAGTGACCGCCGCGCGGCGGACGGGGACCCCGTCCGCCGCGCGTCGTCGTGAAGGCCCCCGAGGTGTCCTCAGGGGCCTTCCGGCCGTCGGGCGGTGAGCACCGGCGACGCCGCGGCGGACCGGCCCGGCGCCCTGCGCCCCGCTCCGCCCCGCTCCGCCGGGGGCCGCGCCCGGCGGAGCACCACGGGCGGGGGAGCGGTGGCACGGCGCGACTGCAGCCGCCGCCGGGCACCGGCGGTAGCGGCCCGGGTGCCGGCGCCGGCCGGTGTGGGGGCCGGTGTGCGGGCCACCTGCTCAGGACGGGTGGCAGCGCACGTCCGCGTCGATCGAGCCGGTGCGCACCTCCTCCTCCACCCAGCCGGACCCGAAGTCCTGCCGGACCCAGCCGGGACGGCCGGGTCGGGCCGGGCCGGTGGGGAAGTTCAGGCAGCCGTGCTGCATCCCGAGGGACTCCCAGAACGCGCGGATCCCGCCGGTCACGGGGTGCGCCCCGGTCTCCGGGCTCCACGCGATCACGCCGCGCTCGAAGGTGCTGTGGGCGCCGGGATCGCCCTGCCCGCTGGAGGTGGGGACCTCACCGGTGACGGGGTAGCCGAGCGGGCCGCCCTCCGCGCCGGTGCGGTGGTAGGCGTCCCGGATCGCACCGAGCACCCGGTGCGCGCCGGTGCCGGGGGACCACCAGACCCAGCCGCCCTCGAAGACGCCGTACGCGCCGCGGCCGTCCGGTGTGCGGGACTCGTCGCTCACCGGGAAACCCAGGGCGCCCTGCGTCCGGACCTGACCGGTCCATGCGGCCAGGATCGCGCCGTGCACCTCGAAGGCGCCGGTCCGCGGGGACCAGTAGACGACGCCGTGCTCGAACGTCACCGAGGCGCCGCGCCCGTCGGGGGTGGGGACCTCACCGCCGGTGGGCCGCCCGAGGAACCCCCGGGCGCCGCCGAGGGCCTCGTAGCGCACGCCGATCTCCCCGCCGACGCGCGGGTCGGCCTGCGCGGGGGCCGGTGCCGCGGGGGAGGCGAGGACGGGTGCCAGCAGGAGCGCGGCCCAGGCGGAGCGCGCCGCCCGGTGCCGCGGGTGGGTGGGCCGGGTGGAGCGCGGGTGGGTGGGCTGGGTGGACATCGTTTCTCCCCGGGAGGAGGAAACCGCCGTCGGCGACGGCGCCACCGCCGGGACGGCCCCGCGCCCTCCCGGACGGGCGCGGAACCGGTGCTCCCGCCCCGGCCAGTGCACACCCGCCCCCGCGCGGGGTCAACGGTGCGCTCCGCGCGGCGGTGGTCACCGGACGGGCGTCACCGTCACCCGGCCCGTCGTCGCCGACACCGTGATCGAGCCGTGCTCGAAGTCGCTGCGCCAGCCCTCCGGCACGACCTGCTCGTCGCCCACCGGGAACCCCAGCGGCCCGGGCTGCCCGCCCCGCTCGACCCAGGCGGTGCGGACCGCCCCGCGCACCGCGTGCGCCCCCGTGGTGGGGGAGGCGTACACGGAGCCGTGCTCGAAGTGCGCGAAGGTGCCCCGCCCGTCGCCGGTGGCGACCACGTCGGTGGTGGGCAGGCCCAGCGGCCCGGTCTCGGCCCCGCTCGCCAGCCAGACCCGCGCGACCTCGCCGCGCACCACGTGGGCGCCGGTCGCGGCCGAGGAGTACACCGAGCCGCCCGCGGAGCGCTGCAACCAGGCCCGCCCGTCGGCGGTGCGCTGCACCGGGCCCAGCGGCTCGCCCAGGTCCCCGGCCGTGCCGGCCAGCTCCCGCCGGGTGCGTTCCACCTCGCCGGCGGGGTCGCGCTGCCGGCCCTGCACCGTCAGCCGCCCGTCCGCGGCCTGCTCCAGGGTGACGATCCCCATGCGCCGCGGGTGCGGGTGCGCGCCGCCGAGGTTCTCGCCCAGCCGGAACGCGGCGTACGCCATGCGCAGGCGGCCCTCCGCGTCGACGAAACCGGCCGAGCCGCCGGGGCCCTGCACGTCGCCCTCGCTGGCCAGCAGCGGCACCTGCGGGTCCGGGCGCGTGCACGGCCCGAGGGGGCCCTGCGGGCAGACCGCGTACCCGGAGGCGTAGTCGCTGCGGCCCTCCGCGTCCAGGACGCCGGAGTAGTTCGCCGAGTAGAACAGGTACGTCGTCCCCCCGGCGGTGACCATCGACGGGTTCTCGATCGTCTGCCCCTCCCACGCCGCGTCGGGGTTCGTCTCCAGCAGCGTCGTCACCGGTGCCCCCGGCAGCGGCCTGCCGTCGGCGCCCAGCTCCGTGGCCAGCAGCGACGAGGGCCGCTCCCCAGGCTTGCCGGCCGCCTTCCAGAGCAGGTAGTTCCTGCCCGTGGCGGGGTCGGTGTACGGGCTGGGGTCGATCGAGCCGCCGGGGTCGCGCTCCTGCGGCTGGCACTGGACCGGCGCGTCGCCGCTGACGTCGCGGAAAGGGCCCAGCGGTGTGGGTGCGGAGGCCACGGTGAGGCAGAACCGGTCGGGGCCGACCCGTACCGCGGACCACGCGTACCAGGTGGGGGCACCGCCCGCTTGCGGGGGACCCCCGATGCGCGCCGCGGAGGACGCCCACAGGTCCCGGGAGAGCCAGGGGCCCTGCTGGTGGGGCAGGCCCCAGGAGGCGGGGCGCACGAGGGCGTCGTTGAGGTCGTACACGCCCCACTCGTCCAGGCCCGAGGCGCGCAGCTCGGCGGGGATCGCCTCGTCGGTGCGCACGTCGTAGCCCGGGCGCCCCGGCGGGCCGTCCTCGGACCAGCGCGGGTGCACCGTCCACGTCCGCAGGTCCGTGCTGGTGAGCACGGGCAGGTAGCGGCCGCCGACGGGGGAGGCGTACGCGAAATAGGTGCCCTCGTGGAGCACGACGTGCGGGTCGCCGAAGTCACCGGTCCAGGCCGTGCCCGGCTCGAACCACGTCTGCTCGGAGCTGGTGCGCGCGGGCGCGGGGGCCCCCGCGTCCCCGCCGGCGGTCCCCGCGGCGGGAGCGCCCGCGGAGGACGGAGGTGCGGCCCGCGGTGTGTCGTCCGGCTCGTCCCCGGCGGAGGGGATCGAGGTGCAGCCGGTCAGCGCCAGGGCCGCGGCCACGAGCGCCGTGCGCAGGCCCCGGGTGCGGCGGGTGTGCGGCGGGTGCGGTGCCACGTGGTCCTCCCCGGCCCCTCCGGGCGAGGGTCCACCCAGGGGAACGGGCGGGGTGGACGGCGGATTCCGCGCCGCACCTGTGAGCCGCGACTCCCCGCCCCGGACGTGCGGGAGCCGTGGCGCGCGGCGCCACGGCTCCCGGCTGTCTCCCCGGTGCGTCCCGGGGGTGACCGCTCCCGGGCCCACGCGTCCCGTCCCGGGGCGCGTGCCGCCAGACGTCCGCCGCCCCGCGGGGGGACGGCGTGCCCGGAGCGGGCCTCCCCGGCGGCGGCCGGGTCCGCCCGGCGGCCGGCGGGTGTGCCCGGTGGCGCCGGGCGCCCCCGGTACCGGTGTTCCGGCTCCCGCCCCGACCCGGCCTCGAGCTCCAGCCACAGCTCGAACAGCGCCCAGGCCCCCGCCTCCTCGGGTGCGGCCTCCGGGACCGTCCCCGGGGCCGCGCCCGGTGCGGGCGGGGCCGCGGGGAGGTCCGGGAGGACGACGTCGACCGTCACCGCCGGCACCTCAGCGGGAGATGGCCAGCTGCTGGTCGTCCTGGGCCTGCGTCTGGATCTGGATGCGGCGGGGCTTGGCCTTCTCGGCGACCGGGATGTGCAGGCTCAGCACGCCGTTGCGGTAGCCGGCCTGGATCCGCTCGGTGTCGAGGTTGTCGCCGAGGATCAGCTGACGGCTGAAGACACCCCGCGGGCGCTCGGCCGCGACCATCTCGGCGGTGCCCTCGTGCACGGGCCGCTGTGCCTTGACGGTCAGCACGTTGCGCTCGACGTCCAGCTCGACCGAGTCCGGGTCCACCCCCGGCAGGTCGAACTCCACCACGAACTCGTCACCCGTCCGCCAGGCGTCCATCGGCATCACCGCCGGGCGGGCCGACGTGCCGAGGAACTGCTGCGTGAGACGGTCCAGCTCACGGAACGGGTCGGTGCGCATCAACATCACCACCACCTCCGGAACACGAAAGGAGATGCGCGTCGAGGTCACCACCGGAACCCTCCGCGGTTCCGGCGCACTCCCAGGTTTAGCACTCCCGCGCATCGAGTGCAAGGGGAAGTTCGGTGCAGCGCAACAGGTCTGCCGGTGTCAGCGGGTCCGCCGGACGAGGGCCGCGGCACCGGCCGCCGCCGCCCCGCCCGCCAGCACCAGACCCGCGCGGACACCGGCCCGCGCCACCCGGCGCCACACGCGGAACTCGTGCACCGGCCAGCCGTGCGCCCGCGCGTGCGCCCGCAGCGCGTGGTCCGGGTTCACCACCACGGGGGTGCCCACGAGGGAGAGCAGGGGCAGGTCGTTCGCGGAGTCGCTGTAGGCGGCGCAGCGCGCCAGGTCCAGCCCCTCCCGCCGCGCCAGCAGCCGCACCGCCTCGGCCTTCGCCGCGCCGTGCACCGGCTCGCCCACCAGGTGCCCGGTGTAGACGCCGTCCACGCTCTGGGCCACCGTGCCCACCGCGCCCGTGAGGTCCAGGCGGTGGGCGATGACGTCCGCGACCTCCACCGGCGCGGCCGTCACCAGCCACACGGGCTCGCCGCGCTCGCGGTGCCCGCGAGCCAGGGCCTGCGTGCCGGGCCAGACGCGGGCGGCGACGTACTCGTCGTACAGCTCCTCGCCGATCGCGCGGATCTCCGCGACCTCGCGGCCGGCCACGAACGCCAGGCCCAGCTCCCGCGCCTCCACGAGGTGGCGCAGGTTCTCCCCGTGCAGCGCGAAGTGCAGCGCCCGGCGGCCCCAGAAGCGCAGGTCCTTCGCGGTGAAGAACCTGCGCGCGTGCAGGGCCCGGGCCAGCAGGAACAGCGACGCACCGCGGATCATGGTGTTGTCGAGGTCGAAGAACGCCGCGGCCCGCTGCGGCCCGCTGCTGCCCGTGGCCTCCAGGGCGGCGGGCAGCGCACCGGCCGGCGCGGGCGCCGGCGCGGTGGGAGGGGGCTGCTCCCCCGTCGGCCCCGGCATGGTCAGCATCGTAGGACCGCCGCCCCGCACGGGTGCGGTCGCGGGCGCGCGGCAGGACGCCCGGCGCGGCGGCACCTAGCCTCGAGGGCGTGCCACCGCAGCCCGCGCCGCCGCCCTTCTCGGACCTGAGGGTGCTGGCCCGCCTGCCCGCGGTGGAGCTGCTGACCGGCCGGGACGGCGCCGGTGCCCCGGTGACGGTGGCGGTGCTCTCACCCGCGGCCTCCGCCGACCCCGCCGCCCGCCGGGCGCTGGTGCACGCCGCCGGCGGCGGTGGCGTCCCGGTGCCGCCGGGCCTGCCGCGGCTGTGCGCGGCGGACCTGCACACCTTCCGGCCGTGGGTCGCCTCGTACCTGCCGCCGGAGGACCCCTCCTGGCAGGCGCTGGTGGCGTCCCTGCCCGCGGGCCCGTCGGCCGCCGCGGTTCCCGGTGCGGTGCCCGGTGGCGGCCGGGGGGCGCAGCCGTGGGCGCCCGGCCCGCGCTCCCGCCGCGGCCCGGCCACCGCCACGATCGTCGCCGTCGTGGCCGCCGCCGTCGCGGGCCTGGCGCTGCTCGCCGGCGGCGGTCTCGTCCTCGTCTCGGCCGTGCGCGAGCAGCTCGCCGCGGCGGGCTCGCCCGCCGACCCGTTCCCGCCGCAGCGCCCCGCGCCCCCCGACGCCGCACCCCCGGACCCCGCGCCGTCGGACCCCGCGGCCCCGGGCCCCGGCGCCGTCCCCTGGCCCGGCCCGGCCGGGGAGCCGGAGCTGCGGGAGCAGCCGGTGCGGACCCTCGTGGGCCCCTCCTACGAGGAGGGCGAGGAGACGTGGACGATGGCCTTCGAGGGTTTCCCGTTCGCCTTCCGCACCCCCGCCTCCTGGGGCTGCGTCGCCACGGACCAGACCGCCGCCCCCGACGCGCGGGGCTGGGTGTGCATCGACGAGCAGAACCCCGGCGACCGCCAGCGCGTCAACATCCGGCTGCGGCCCTGCCCCGCCCCCTGCGGCCCCGGGGAGCGCCGGGACCTGGACGAGGCGTGGTTCGACGAGCCGGCCGACGCCCACCCCGCCGACGAGCGCACCACCTGGGACGAGGACCCGCCCGTGCGGCAGGAGGGGGACTACGCCCTCGACGTGAGCCGGTACTTCGGGGACGCCCCCGGCGGCCCGCCGCGCTGGCAGCTGGGGGTGTACGTCTCCTCCCCGCCGCAGACCCGCGAGGAGGTCCAGAAGGTCCTCAACGACATCGTCACCCAGACCCCCTGAGGGCCGACCTCAGGCGGCACCCGCCGAACCCCCGGCCGTTCCCCGCACCCGCCCCAGCCACGTCATCAGGTGGTACACGGCGATCGCCGCGAACGTGCCCAGCGCGATGCCCTCGAACGCCAGCCCGCCCGGGGACCACGAGAAGTTCGCGATCCCCACCACCAGCGCCACCCCGGCCGTCGTCAGCGCCACCGGGTCGGAGAAGTCCACCCGCGCCTGCACCCAGATCCGCGCGCCCAGCACCCCGATCATCCCGTAGAGGACGGTGGTGGCCCCGCCCAGCACCCCCACCGGCACCGCCGCGACCAGCGCACCGAACTTCGGGCACAGGCTCAGCAGCACCGCGGTGCCCGCCGCCACCGCGTACGCGGCGCTGGAGTAGACGCGCGTGGCGGCCATCACCCCGATGTTCTCCGCGTACGTCGTCGTGCCCGACCCCCCGCCCAGGCCCGCCAGCGCCGTCGCCGCCCCGTCCGCGGCCAGCGCCCGGCCCACCAGCGGGTCCAGGTCCTGCCCGGTCATCGCCGCCACCGACTTCACGTGCCCGATGTTCTCCGCGACCAGCACCAGCACCACCGGCAGGAACAGGCCCAGCACCGCCACGTCGAAGCGCGGGGCGGTGAAGTCCGGCAGGCCGACCCAGGCCGCCTCGCGCACCGCGGTCAGGTCCCCCTCCCCGCGCAGCGCCGCGACCGCGCAGCCCACCAGGACCCCCAGCAGGATCGCCAGTCGCCCCAGCAGCCCCCGGAACAGCACCGTCGCCAGGACGATCGCCAACAGCGTCACCAGCGCCGTCACCGGTGCCTTCGCGAAGGAGTCCTTCGCCACCGGCGCCAGGTTCAGCCCGATGAGCGCCACGATCGCGCCCGTCACCACCGGCGGCATCAGCACGTCCAGCCAGCGCGTGCCCGCCCGGTGCACCACCAGGCCCACCAGCGCCAGCGCCAGGCCGGTCACCACCACCCCGCCGAGCGCCGCCGCCTGCCCGCCGGTCGCGCTCGCCGCGGTGATCGGCGCGATGAACGCGAAGCTGGACCCCAGGTAGCTCGGCAGCCGCCCGCGGGTCAGCAGCAGGAACAGCGCGGTGCCCACCCCGGAGAAGAACAGGGTGGTCGCCGGGTCCAGCCCCGTGAGCACCGGCACCAGGAACGTGGCGCCGAACATCGCCACGACGTGCTGCGCCCCCACCGCGGCGGTGCGCGGCCAGGTCAGGCGCTCGCGCGGGCCCACCACCTCGCCGGGGGAGACCGTGCGGCCGTCCCCGTGCAGCGCCCAGCCCCGGCCTGCACCCCCCGTGTGCTCGCCGGTCGTGGTGCGCTGGTCCCCGGACACGCTGCCGTCCTCCCCGCCGCTCCCGCGGGAGGGCCCGGCGCGGACCCGGACGACCGGCGGGCGGCTCCGTCGCGCACCGTAGTGGCTGACCGCCGCACGCCCCGGTGTCCCCGGCGGCGCGTCGGGCGCGACGGCACCGCCGCGGTGGGGGAGGCTGGCCCGCGGGTCGCCGGGAGCGGGGAGGACGTCGTGGCCGCGGAGCGCATCGTGCTCGTCGGGCGAGCGGGCTGCCACCTGTGCGAGGACGCCCGCGCGGTCGTGGCCCAGGTCGCCGCGGAGACCGGTGCGACGTGGCGGGAGGCCGACGTGGACGCCGACGAGGACCTGCACCGCCGCTACACCGACCTCGTGCCCGTGGTCCTCCTCGACGGCGCCGAGCACGACTTCGGCCGGGTCGACGCCGCCCGGCTGCGCTCGGCGCTCGCCGGGGGCCGGTGGTGGCGCAGACGCTGATCTCCTCCCCGCCCCACAACTTTGTGCGTGCGTTCACAAACGCTTAGGCTGGCTGCGCTCGACTGCCCCGGAAGCACCAGTGCCACCACCCCCGCGACACGAGGACGCCACGATCCGGTGAACGACGACGACGCGACGGTCGACCCGTCCGGCGGGCCGCGTCCCGCGACGGGCGCCCCCGGAACGCGCGGGACGTCCGAGCAGGCGGGGGAGGACGCGGCGCGCGGGGTCCCCGAGGCCACCGTGGCCCGCCTCCCGCAGTACCTGCGCGCCCTGACCGCCCTGGCCGAGCGCGGCACCGAGACCGTCTCCTCCGAGGCGCTCGCCACCGCCGCCGGTGTCGGCTCGGCCAAGCTGCGCAAAGACCTCTCCCACCTCGGCAGCTACGGCACCCGCGGCGTCGGGTACGAGGTCAGCCGCCTCGTGCGGCAGATCTCCGCGCACCTGGGCCTCACCCAGCACTGGAACGTCGTCATCGTCGGCATCGGCAACCTCGGCCACGCCCTCGCCGGGTACGGCGGCTTCGCCTCCCGCGGCTTCAGCGTGGTGGGCCTGTTCGACGACTCCCCGGCCGTCGTGGGCGAGCGCGTCAACGGCCTCGTCGTGCGCCCCCTGGCCGAGCTGGAGCGGGCCGTGGAGGCCGACCGCCCGACCATCGCGGTGCTGGCGGTGCCCGCCTCCGTCGCCCAGCAGGTCTGCGACCGGCTCGTCGGGGCGGGCGTGACCAGCGTCCTGAACTTCGCGCCCGTGGTCCTGCACGTCCCGGAGGGGGTGCACGTGCGCAAGGTCGACCTCGCCTCGGAGCTGCAGATCCTCGCGTTCCACGAGCAGCGCAGGGCCGCGTCCGGCAGGCCCGCGCCCGGGGCCTCCGCGGCCGAGCGGACCGTCGCCGACGCCGAGCGCGCCGTCGCGGACGCCGCCGTCAGCGCCGCGCTCGACGTGGCCCTGCCCGCCGGCGGGGTGGGCCGGTGAGCCTCCTCGTCGTGGGCCTGTCCCACCGCACCGCCTCCCTCGACGTCCTGGAGCGCGCCGCCCTGGACGCCGCCTCGGCCCGCGCGCTGGTCGCCGAGCTCGTCGACGGCCCGCACGTCTCCGAGGCCGTCGTGCTCTCCACCTGCAACCGGGTGGAGATCCACTGCGACGTCACCCGCTTCCACGGCGGTGTCGCCGACGTCGGGGCCGCCCTGTGCCGCCGGATCGGCGCCCCGCTGGAGGTCCTCGGCGACCAGCTCTACGTCCACTACGAGGACGCCGCCGTCGAGCACCTGTTCTCCGTGGCGTGCGGGCTGGACTCGATGGCCGTGGGGGAGAGCCAGATCCTCGGCCAGCTGCGCCTCGCGCTGCGCGAGCTGCAGGCCGACGGCGGCGCCGGCGGTGCGCTGGACGCCCTGCTCCAGCAGGCCCTGCGGGTCGGCAAGCGCGCCCACTCCGAGACGGGGCTGGACGCGGCCGGCGGCTCCCTCGTGGAGGCCTCCCTGCGGCGGGCCGGGGACGTCCTGGGGGACCTGGCGTCCGCGCGGGCCCTCGTCGTCGGCGCCGGCGCGATGAGCGCGCTCGTCGCCACCACCCTGCACCGCGCCGGGGTCGGGGAGCGCAGCGGCGGCCTCGTCGTGGCCAACCGCACCGCCGAGCGCGCCGTGCGCCTGGCCACCGCCGTCGCCGGGCGCGCCACCGACCTCGCGGACCTCGCCGGCGAGGTCGCCGCCGCCGACCTCGTCGTCTCCTGCACCGGCTCCGTCGGCCACGTCCTGGACGCCGCGACGGTCTCGGCGGCCCTGGGCGCCCGCGCCGGGCGCCCCCTGGTGCTCGTCGACCTCGCCCTGCCGCGCGACGTGGACCCCGCCGTCGCCGACCTGCCCGGTGTGGTCCTGGTCGGCCTGGAGGTCCTCGGCGCGGACCTGGCCGGCGCCGACGCCGGGGCGGACCTGCGGGCCGTCCGCCAGATCGTGGCCGGGGAGGTCGCGGCCTGGACGGCCGCGCGCCGCGCCGCGGAGGTCGCCCCCACCGTCGTCGCGCTGCGCGCCCAGGCCCGGCACGTCGCGGAGGTGGAGCTGCGCCGCCTGGAGCAGCGCACCCGCGGCCTGGACCCCGCGCTGCGCGCGGAGGTGGAGCGCACCGTCCACCGCATCGTCGACAAGCTCCTGCACACCCCCACCGTGCGGGTGAAGGAGCTGGCGGAGGAGCCGCAGGGCGCGGAGTACGCCGCGGCGCTGCGGACGCTGTTCGACCTCGACCTCGACGTCACCGCCGCCGCGCGCGTGGGCGAGACCCCGCTCAGCGGCACCGTCGCCGGTGCCGTCGGCCACGTGGGCGGTGCCGCGTGAGCGCACCCCCCACGACCCTGCGCCTGGGCACCCGGCGCAGCGCCCTGGCCACCACCCAGAGCGGCCACGTCGCGGACCTCGTCACCGCGCGCGGCCGCGACGTCGAGCTCGTGCTCGTCACCACCCACGGGGACGTCTCCACCGCGCCGCTGACCAGCATCGGCGGCACGGGCGTCTTCGTCTCCGCGCTGCGCGACGCGCTCGTGGCGGGGAGCGTGGAGCTGGCCGTGCACTCCCTCAAGGACCTGCCCACCGCCCCGCCCGACGGCCTCGTCGTGGCGGCGGTGCCCCCGCGGGAGGACCCCCGCGACGTGCTCGTCGCCGCGGGCGGGCGCACCCTCGCGCAGCTGCCGCCCGGCGCGCGCGTGGGCACCGGCTCGCCCCGGCGGCGGGCGCTGCTGCTGGACGCGCGCCCGGACCTGGACGTCGTCGCCGTGCGCGGCAACGTGGACACCCGCCTGGGCATGGTCTCCGGTGGGGAGCTGGACGCCGTGGTGCTCGCCGCGGCGGGCCTGAGCCGGCTCGGCAGGCTGGGCGAGGCGAGCGAGCTGCTGGACCCGCGGACCTTCGTGCCCGCCCCCGGCCAGGGGGCGCTCGCGGTGGAGTGCCGTGCCGCCGACGAGTCGGTGCTGGCGGTGCTGCGGGAGCTGGACGATCCGGCCACCCGCGTCGCGGTGAGCGCGGAGCGCGCGCTGCTGGCGGCGCTGGAGGCGGGCTGCTCGGCGCCCGTCGGCGCGTACGCGCGCGTCCTGCCCGGCGACGGCGCGGGTTCCGGCGAGGTCGTGGAGCTGCTCGCCGCGGTCGCCGTCGAGGGCGGCACCGTGCTGCGCGAGCGCGCCCGGCTCGACCTGTCCGGGGACCCCTCCGGCGCACCGGCGCTCGCCGCCGGTCTCGGGCGGGACCTCGCCGCCCGCCTGCTGCCCCACCTGGCCCGCGGCCACCCGGTCGCCGCCGACCGCAGAACCCAGGGCCGTGGGCCGGGCGCCGCTCCCGGTCCCGACCGCCCCCGTGCCCAGTCCGACAGGGAGAGTGGCTCGTGAGCCCCACCGTGAAGACCCCGAACGCCGTGGCGACCGCCGAGGGCGGCGACGGCCTCACCGTCAGCGAGGTGAGGCTCGTGCCCGGCCCGGCGTCGCCACGTCCGGCGGCGGTCCCGGACCTCGCCCTGGAGGAGGCGCACCCGGCCGCCGCGCCGCCGCAGGCCGCCGCGGCGGAGGTCCCGGCGCAGCCGCACGCGGCTCCCGCCGCCCCGGGTGGGCAGGGCGCGACGGCACCCGGCCGCAGCGCCCTCGGGCAGGTGTCGTTCGTCGGCGCCGGCCCCGGCGACCCCGGGCTGCTCACCGTCCGCGCCACCGAGCTGCTCGGCGAGGCGGACGTGGTGGTGCTGGACACCGGCTCCCGCGAGGAGGTCGTGCGCCGCTACGCCCGCGAGCAGGTGCAGCTCGTCGACGCCGGCCGCGGTGACGACGGCCGCCCGCTGGCCCGCGCCGCCCGCGCCCGCCTCGTCGTCCGCGCCGCCAAGGGCGGCTGCCGGGTCGTGCGGCTGCTCGACGGCGACACCACCACCTTCACGGGCATCGCCGACGAGATCGCCGCCTGCCGCAAGGCCGGGGTGCCCTTCGACCTCGTGCCGGGCGTCTCCGCGATCAGCGCCGTGCCCGCCTACGCCGGCGTCCCCGTCACCTCCGCCGACACCAGCAGCCTGCACGTCGTGGACGCCGGCGGGCGCGTGGACTGGTCGGCGCACGTGCGGCCGGAGTCCACGGTCGTCCTGCTCGGGGACCGGCAGGAGCTCGCCACCGCCGCAGCGGGGCTGCTGGAGGCCGGCCGCGCCGCCACCACCCCCGCCGCGCTCACCACCCAGGGCACCACCACCACGCAGGCCACCACCACCACCACGCTGGCCGGCCTGGCCGCGGCCGCCGCCGCGCAGGAGGCCGACGTGCCGGTGATGGCGGTCGTCGGGGACGTGGTGGACCTACGCGAGCAGGCGTCCTGGTACGAGACGAAGCCGCTGTTCGGCTGGCGGGTGCTGGTGCCGCGCACCAAGCAGCAGGCCGGCAGCGTCACCACCCGCCTGGCGGGGTACGGCGCCACGAGCGACGTCGTCCCGACCATCTCGGTGGAGCCGCCGCGCACGCCGCAGCAGATGGAGAAGGCCGTCAAGGGCCTGGTCACCGGCCGGTACGAGTGGATCGGCTTCACCAGCGTCAACGCGGTGCGCGCGGTGCGGGAGAAGTTCACCGAGTTCGGCCTGGACGCGCGGGCGTTCTCCGGGCTGAAGGTCGCCGCCGTGGGCGGGGTGACGGCCGCGGCCCTGCGCGAGTGGGGCATCGAGCCGGACCTGGTGCCCGAGGGCGAGCAGTCCGCCACGGGCCTGCTGGAGGCGTGGCCCCCCTACGACGAGGTGCTCGACCCCATCAACCGGGTCCTGCTGCCGCGGGCGGACATCGCCACCGACACCCTCGTGGCGGGCCTGCAGGAGGCCGGCTGGGAGGTCGACGACGTCACCGCGTACCGCACGGTGCGGGCCGCGCCGCCCGCCGCGCCGGTGCGCGACGCCATCAAGTCCGGCGCGTTCGACGCGGTGGTGTTCACCTCCTCCTCCACGGTGCGCAACCTCGTCGGCATCGCGGGCAAGCCGCACCCGTCCACGGTGGTGGCCTGCATCGGGCCGCAGACCGCGAAGACCGCCGAGGAGCACGGCCTGCGCGTGGACGTCCTGGCTCCCGAGCCCAACGCCGACGCGGTCGTCGACGCCCTCGCCGCGTTCGGGGCGGGGCTGCGGCAGAACGCGATCGACGCGGGGGAGGCGCCGCTGCGGCCGAGCCAGCGCCGGGGCGGGGCCCGGCGGCGGGCCCGCTGATGACGGCCCCCGCCGGTCCGGGTGCCCTGCCGGGGGGCGCGGGGTTCCGCGGTCCGCTGGCGGTGCGCCCGCGCAGGCTGCGCTCCAGCGCGGCGCTGCGCCGGCTCGTCACGGACGTGCGGCTGCACCCCTCGGACCTGGTGCTGCCGCTGTTCGTGCGGGAGGGGATCGCCGAGCCGCAGCCGGTCCGGTCCATGCCCGGCGTCGTGCAGCACACCCGCGCCTCCCTGCTGCGGGTGGCGCGGGAGGCCGTCGACGCGGGTGTCGGCGGGCTCATGCTGTTCGGGGTGCCCGAGCGGCGCGACGCGGTCGGATCGGGGGCCGACGACCCGGACGGGATCCTCAACGTCGCGCTGCGGGACCTGCGCGACGCGCTCGGCGAGGACACCGTCCTGATGGCCGACACCTGCCTCGACGAGTTCACCGACCACGGCCACTGCGGGGTGCTGAACGCCCGCGGACTGGTCGACAACGACGCCACGCTGGACCGCTACGCCGCGATGGCGCTGGCGCAGGCCGCTGCGGGCGCCCACCTGCTGGGGCCCAGCGGGATGATGGACGGGCAGGTCGGGCACCTGCGGGCCGTGCTGGACGCCGGCGGCTACGCGGGGACGGGGATGCTGGCGTACGCGGTGAAGTACGCCTCGGCGTTCTACGGGCCCTTCCGCGAGGCCGTGGACTCCCAGCTGACCGGGGACCGGCGCACGTACCAGCAGGACCCCGCGGCGAACGTCGCGGAGGCGCTGCGGGAGGTCCGCCTGGACCTGGCCGAGGGCGCGGACCTGGTCATGGTGAAGCCGGGGCTGCCGTACCTGGACGTGGTGCGCGCCGTGGCGGACGTCGCGGACGTGCCGGTCGCGGCGTACCAGGTGTCGGGGGAGTACGCGATGGTCGAGTTCGCGGCGGCGGCCGGTGCGATCGACCGGGAGCGGGCGGCGCTGGAGAGCCTGCTGGCGCTGCGCCGGGCGGGTGCGCAGGTGGTCCTGACGTACTGGGCGCTGGAGGCCGCGCGGCACTGGCTGGGCTGACGCCCGCACGCAGCGTTCCCCGTCGCCCTCTTTCCTGCCGTCCCCGGGTCCTGCCGTCCCCGGTTCCTGCCGTCCCCGGTTCCTGCCGTCCCCGGGTCCTGCCGTCCCCGGTTCCGGGTGGGGCTCGGGCTCCTCATCCCGCCCTTCTCCGGGTTCGGGCGCGTTTGAACGACGTCTCCGCGCCCGAACCCGGAGAAGGGCGGAGGGAGCGGGTGTCTGCGCGCCCGAACCCGGAGAAGGGCGGAAGGGAGGGGGTGTCTGCGCGCCCGAACCCGGAGATGGGCGGGGGGGAGGGGGTGTCTGCGCGCCCGAACCCGGAGAAGGGCGGGGGCGCTCAGGCCCGCAGGGCGGTGACGAGGCGGGTGAGGACCTCCCCGGCCTCGGCGAGGGCGGCCGCGGGGTCCTCGGCGGCGGCGGTCCACAGGGCTGCCTCGTTGAGCGCGCCGGAGAGCAGGGCCGCCGCGGCGTCGGGCGAGCGGACGGTGAGCCGGCCGGCGGCAGCGAGCTCGCGCATCGCGCCGGTGAGCAGCCGGGCGGAGTTCTCGGCGTCGTGGCGGCGCCACACGTCCCAGCCGAGGACGGCGGGGGCGTCCACGAGCACGATCCGCCGCGCGCCGGCGGTGGAGCTGGCGGTCAGGAAGGCGCGGCAGCCGGCCTCCAGCGCCCGCCACGGGTCGCTCTCCTGCGCGGCGGCCTGCTCGACGGCCGCGGCGACGGTGCGCTGGACGTCGGCGAGGACGGCCTCGAACACCCCGAGGCGGCTGGCGTAGTGGTGGTAGACGGCGCCGCGGGTGACGCCCGCCGCAGCGGCGACCTCTTCCAGGCCGACGGCGGCGTAGCCGCGGGTGGCGAACAGCTCGCGTGCGGTGGCGAGCACGCGGGCCGCGGTCTCCTCGCTCTGCGCCCTCGACGCCCGTGGCACCGCCCCTCCCCGATCCCGTGGATCCCACCCTGGCTTTTACATACAGACTGTACGTATCGTGGTGCCGACCGCCACCCGCGAGGAACGGAGCCGACCGTGGCCCTCACCAGCGTCTACCCCGTCCTGCTCAGCGACGACGTCCCCACCGCCGCGGAGTTCTACCGCACCCACCTCGGCTTCGAGCCGGTGTTCACGTCCGACTGGTACGTCAGCCTCCGCCGCGACTCCTGGGAGCTCGCCCTCGTCGACGCCCAGCACCCCACCGTGCCCGGGTGCGCCCGCCGCCCCACCGCCGGCCTGCTCCTCAACCTCGAGGTCGACGACGTGGACGCCGAGTACCGCCGCCTCGTCCTCGACGGCCCGCTCGAGGCCGTCCTGCCGCTGCGCACCGAGCCCTTCGGGCAGCGGCACTTCATCGTCGCCGCACCGGAGGGCGTCCTCGTCGACGTCATCACCCCCGTGGACCCCGCGCCGGAGTTCGCGGCGGCGTTCGCGGCGGGGCCCGCGGCCGGGAACCCCTGACCCCCGGGGCGGTGACCTCAGGCGGGGCCGAGCAGGTCGTACGCCTCGGGGGTCACCAGCTCCTCCAGCACGTCCCAGCTCACCGTGTACTCCCGCACGCCGTGCCCGCCGAGCTGGAAGTCCTGGAACGAGACGGCCATCCCCTCCGGCGTCGTCTGCCAGGCGCCCCAGTTCTCCGGGTCCGGCGCGAGCCCGGCCGCCTCGACGTCCTCACCGCGCTCGCCGGCGAGGCGCTCGACCTCCATCGCCAGCGTCGACAGCGCGGAGCCCTCGTCCTGGAACAGCTCGCCGAGGGTGATCGGGGAGCCGTCGTCCGCGCGCAGCGCCACGGTGCGCACCGAGCCGGTGGGGTGCGCGGTGCCCTCCGTGAAGTCGGTGAGCCCGTAGCGCACCTGCACGGTGCGCCCGTCGTCCGTGGTGACCGTGCCGGTGCCCTCCAGCCGCCGGGGCGCATCGCCCGCCCGCACGCTCGCGCGGGCCTCGTCGACGGCGTGCTGCGCGGAGGTCCGCACCCGGCGGTCCACCTCCGCGGGCCGGCCGGGGAACCGGGGGACCCGCACGTCCCAGGTGAAGGAGCCGGCCGAGCCGCGCAGGGACGTGGTCGTCGCGGCAGGCGCGGGGGTGCCGGTGGTCCCGGGGGTGCCGGTCGGGGTCGGGGTCGCGGTGGCGGTCGGGGTGGCGGGGGCCGTCACCGTCACGGTCTCCGCCGGCACCGCCCCGGGACCCTGACCGCACCCGGCGAGCACGCACGCCAGGGCCACCACCGCGAGGCGTCGTCCGTCCACGGGCGCACGCTAGTGCGCCCGGCCCGCGGTTTCCGGGAGTTCGGCGGATCCGCTCCCGGACCGGTCGCGGCGGGAGGGGATCATGTGCGCCATGACGACTCCCGAGAGCGCTCCCGCGACCACCGACCCCTACGCCGGCCGCCCGGTCCGCTGGGGCATCGCCGCCACGGGCGGGATCGCCTCCAGCTTCGCCGCGGACCTGCCGCTGGTGGGGGGCAGCGAGCTGGTCGCCGTCGGCTCGCGCAGCGCCGCGCGCGCCGCGGAGTTCGCGGCGAGCGTCCCGCGCCGCGACGGTGCACCCGCCCCCCGCGCCCACGGCAGCTACGCGGAGCTGTTCGCCGACCCCGACGTGGACGTCGTCTACGTCGCCACCCCGCACGCCCAGCACCACGAGGTGGCGCTCGCGGCGGTCGAGGCCGGCAAGCACGTCCTGGTGGAGAAGGCGTTCACCCTCACCGGCGGGCAGGCCCGCGAGGTCGTGGCCGCGGCGCGGGCGCGCGGGGTGTTCGCCTGCGAGGCGATGTGGGCGCGCTGGCAGCCGGGGGTGGTGCGCCTGCGGGAGCTGCTGGCCGCCGGGGAGATCGGCGAGGTGCGGCACGTGAGCGCCTCGTTCGGCTTCCCCCTGCCGTTCGACCCGGCCCACCGGCTGCTCGACCCGGCACAGGGCGGTGGGGCCCTGCTGGACCTGGGCGTCTACCCGCTCTCGTTCGCCTCGATGGTGCTCGGGGTGCCGCAGGAGGTCCGCGCGACGGGGACGGTGGGGAGCACGGGGGTCGACGAGGCCGTCGCGTTCACCGCCGCCCACCCCGGCGGGGGCCTCTCCACGGGGCTGGCCACGCTGCAGGCGTCCGTCCCGGCGGCCGCCGTGGTGGCCGGGACCCGCGGGCGCGTCGTGGTGGAGGAGCTGTTCTTCCGGCCCTCCAGGCTGCGGGTGGAGCGCTCGGGGCAGGACGCGGAGGTCCTGGAGTTCACCTGGGAGGGCAGCGGCTACCAGTTCGAGGCCGCCGAGGTGGAGCGCTGCCTGCGGGCCGGGCTCGCGGAGAGCCCGGCGATGCCGCTGGAGGAGACCGTGGCGCTCATGGAGGCGATGGACGCGATCCGCCACCAGGTCGGGGTGCGCTACCCCGGGGAGTGAGCGGCCGCCCCGCCGGTGGTCAGCAGCGTCTCCAGCTCCCCGGCGGGCATCGGCCTGCCCAGCAGGAAGCCCTGGGCGTGGGCGCAGCCCAGGCCCGTCACGGCCTCCAGCTGCGCGCGGGTCTCCACGCCCTCGGCGATGCTGCGGATGTCGAGGCGCCGGGAGAGCTGCGCCAGGGCGTGCACCACGGCGCTGGCACCCTCCGCGGGCAGCCCCACGACGAGGGAGCGGTCCAGCTTGAGGGTGTCGAAGGGCAGCTGCTGCAGCCACGCGATGGCCGTCTGCCCGGCCCCGAAGTCGTCCAGGCTCACGTGCACCCCCGACTCGCGCAGCCGGTGCAGGGTGCGGACGAGGGCCGGCTGGTCGTGCGCGAGCAGCCGCTCGGACACCTCCAGCTCGATGCCGTCGGCGGCGGGCCCGAGCTCGGCGAGCAGGTCCTCCACGTCCCCGGCGAAACCGGCCTCGTGGAGCTGGCGCCCGGCGACGTTGAGGCTGACGCGGGGGGCGCCGGGGACCTGCCGCTGCCAGCGCGCGGCCTGCTCGAACCCGGTGCGCAGCACCCAGCGGCCGATCTCGACGATGAGGCCGGTCTCCTCCGCGACGGGCAGGAACTCCCCGGGCTGGACCAGCCGCCCGTCCGGCTGCTGCCAGCGCAGCAGCGCCTCGACGTGGCTCGTGCGCCCGTCGCGCAGGTCGATGATCGGCTGGTAGTGCAGGCACAGCTCGTCACCGGCGAGGGCGCGGCGCAGGCTGGCCTCGGTGTCCAGCCGGTGCCGCCACTGCTGGCGCATGCGGGGGGTGAAGGCCTCCACGCGGGCCCGGCCGGCGCGCTTGGCCTCGAACAGCGCCGCGTCGGCCTCGGACAGCGCGTCGGGTGCGGTGCTGCCGGGGTGCAGCACGGTCACGCCCATCGAGGTGGTGACCGCGGCCGCCCGCCCGTGCAGGTGGTAGTCGCCGTGCAGGGCGTGCTGCAGCCGCTCGGCGACGGTGAGGGCGTCGCTCTCGTTCTCCAGGTCCTCGCAGAGCACGACGAACTCGTCGCCGCCGAAGCGGGTGACGACGTCGCTGGGGCGCAGCGCACCGCGCAGCCGCTGGGCGACGTCCCGGATCAGCGCGTCGCCGGCGTCGTGGCCGAGGCTGTCGTTGACGACCCCGAAGTGGTCCACGTCGCAGAACAGCAGGGCGCTGGCGTGGTCGGCGCGGTGGGTGCGGGCGATGGCGCGGGTGAGCAGCTCGTCGAGGAACTGCCGGTTGGGCAGGCCCGTGAGGGGGTCGTGCAGGGCCTCGTGGGCCAGCCGGCGCTCCAGCGCGCGGTGCTCGGTGACGTCGCGCCAGTTGGCGAGGACCCCGGCCACGGAGGGCTCGTCGAGGCGGTTGCTCAGCTGTGCCTCGATCCAGCGCGGCTCCCCGGTGGCCGTGAGGACCTGCAGCTCGACGGTGGTGACGGTCTCCGGGCCGGCGGCCAGGACGGTGGCGAAGGCCCCGTCGGCGGTGGGGTGCTGGTCGGGCACGACGAGGTCCCGGTAGTGCCTGCCGGTCGCGGACCCGGCGGGGTGGCCGAGGATCCGCTCGAAGGACGGGCTGACGTAGGTGGTGCGGCCCGCGGCGTCGAACACCGCGACGACGTCGGTGGCGTGCTCGACGAGGGCGCGGTAGCGCCGCTCGCCGGCGGCCAGCGCCTGCCGGGCGTGCTCGCGGGCGGTGACGTCGTGGAAGAGGAGCACGAGCAGGCCGTCCGCGCCGCAGGCCTCGACCTCGAAGTCGTGCTCGTCGACGGCGGGGTGGCCGGGGGAGGCGAGGCGCACGCGGCCGGAGCGGGTGGTGCCGGTGGCGAGCGCCTCGCGGTAGAGGGGGTGCAGGTCGCCGGAGCGTCCCGCCTGGGCGGGGAACACCTCGTGCAGGCGGCGGCCGAGGAGGGAGCCGACGGGCAGCTGGGCGCGGGAGGCGGCGTTCTCGTGGACGACCTCGAAGTCGGTGGTGGGGCTGCCGGGCTCGACGGGGCGGCAGACGAGCAGCGCGGTGCTGCTGCGGGCGGTGGCGGCGAGCACGGCGGCCGCCACGTCGGGGCCGGGATCCACGCCGGGACCCACGCCGGTGCCGGTGCCGGTGCCGGGGTCCGGGTCGGGGAGCCGGGTCGCCGTCACCGCTCCTCCCCGTCCACGCCGCCACGTTACGTCATCTTCATGTGACTCTGCGGAATCGAGTGGGGGTCCGCGGTGGTCCGGGCGCGGAGGTGGTGCTCCACGGCCCGATGCGCGAGGCTCGTGCCGTGAACCGACCTGCGGTGGCGCCCGGGACCGTCGTGCTGCTGGCCGGGCCCTCGGGGTCGGGCAGGTCCACCCTCGCCACCCGCTGGTGCGCCACCCGCGAGGTCGCCGCCCACGTCCGCGTCGCCGACGTCTGGGGCCTGCTGTGCTCCGGCCGGGTCGACGCCCGGGACGTGCGCGACCCCCGCCAGCCTGTGCAGTGGCTCGCCGCCGTGCGCGCCACCTGCGCCCTCGTGCGCTCCCTCGCCACCTCCGGGCTCGACGTGGCCGTCGACGACGTGCTGCGGCCCAGCGACGCCCGCGGCCTCTGGGAGCCGGAGCTGCGCGGCCTGGGCGTGCGGCTCGTCACCGTGCTGCCCTCCCTCAGCACCTGCCTGGAGCGCGGCGCCGCCCGGGCGCGCGCGGGCGGGGAGGACGTGCCGGAGGCCGTGGTGCGGCTGCAGTACGAGGCCTCCCGGCGCTGGGAGTCCGAGCGGCAGCTCGACACCACCGGGCAGGACGTCGAGCACAGCCTCGCGGCGCTGCTCGCCCTGCTGGCGGACCCCGCCTCGGCCTGGCTGGAGCCGGCCTCGGCCTCGCTGGAGCCGGACGGGACGTGAGGGCGCGCACGTCGGCGGCGTGGGGGAGCGCGGCCGTCCTCCTCGCCGCGCTCGCCGTGTCGCTGTGGCGCAGCACCTCCCTGGTCCTGGCGCAGGTGGCGGCCGGGCAGCCGGAGAGCCCCGGGCAGTACGTCCAGGGCTGGCCGCTGTCGCAGTACTGGCTGGACCACGGGGACGGGTTCGTGCGCCGCGCCCTGCCCGGGGAGCTGCTGGCGCGGGCCACCGGGGGCGTGCCGACCCTGGAGCAGGCGCAGCGGACGGGCCTGGGGCTGACGCTCGCCGGTGCCGCCGGGGTCCTCGTCCTGGTGGCGCTGCTGGTGGCCGCGGCCAGGGGCGCGTGGCGGCGCGCGGCGCTGGCCGCGGTCCTGCTCACCTCGCCGCTGACGCTGTCCCTGCCCGCGCGCGACCTCGGCCGCTACGACGCCGTGGCGCTGGTGGCCCTGCCGCTGCTGGCCCTGCTGCCGTGGCGGCGCGGGCGCGCCGGGGCGTGGGGGTCGGCCGCCGTGGCCGGGGTGGTGGTGGCGGCCGCCGCGGGCAGCCAGGAGTTCCTCGTCGCGGTGCTCGCCCCCGTCGTGGTCCTCGGGCTGCTCCGCGCGCCGCTGCCGCGGGCCGCGCGCGCCGCCGCCGCGCTCGTCGCGCTCGGGCCGGGGCTGGCCGTGGCGGGAGCCAGCGCGCGGCTGCCGGTGCCGCCGGGTGCGGTGGCGGGCGCGGTGGCCGAGGGGGAGCGCGCCGGGGCGTTCCTCGGGGCGGTCAACGCGGTCACCGTGATCGGGCAGCCGTGGGACGCGCAGGTGCAGATGGTGCGCGGCCTGCACCCGGCCACCGTCGCGCTGAGCCTGCTGGTGCTCGGCGGCCTCGCGGTGCTCACCGGCCTGCTCGCCTGGGTCCTCACGGGGCGCCGCCGCGGCCGGGCGGCCCTGGCGGCGGGGGCGTGCTGCGCGGCGGTGGCCCTGGCGCTGGGCGCCGTCGGGGTGGACCACCGCCGCTGGTGGATGCTGGGGCTGCTGGCGTTCCTGGCGTGCCTGGTCCGCCTCGTGCGCGACGCCGCCGGGAGCCCCGCCGGGACCCGGGGGGCCGCGCCGGGGCTGCGGCTGCAGGCGGCCGCGGTGCTGCTCGCGGTGGCGGGCCTGCCCGTGCAGGACGCGCCGCTGTACCCGCGGTGGGACCCGGGCGTGCCGGGCACCACCGCCGCGCAGGACGCCGCCGACGGCCTGTCGGTGCCGCGCGCGGCGCTGCACCACCTGCTCGGGGAGGGCCCGGCGCACCCCCTGTTCGGCCGGGGCCTGCTGCGCGGCGCGTGAGACTGGACACACGCACCGTCGCAGGGTCCCCCGGGCGCGCCCGCACACCCCGCGGCTTGCGACACTGGAGGACGTGAGCGCCGCGCCGCACGTGCCCCCCGCCGAGGTCTACCCGTCGTCCGCGCCCGCCTCCGAGGCGCTGTTCGAGCGGGCCGGGCGCGTCATCCCCGGCGGCGTCAACTCGCCCGTGCGCGCGTTCCGGGCCGTCGGCGGCACCCCCCGCTTCGTCGCCGGCGCCTCCGGGCCGTACCTGCGCGACGCCGACGGGCGCGAGTACGTCGACCTCGTCTGCTCCTGGGGCCCGATGATCCTGGGCCACGCCCACCCCGACGTGCTCGCCGCCGTGACGGCCGCGGCCGCCGGCGGCTTCTCCTACGGCACCCCCACCGAGCGGGAGGTGGTGCTCGCCGAGGAGATCGTCGCGCGCGTGGAGCCGGTGGAGATGCTGCGCCTGGTGAACTCCGGCACCGAGGCCACGATGAGCGCCCTGCGCCTGGCGCGCGGGTTCACCGGCCGCCCCGCGGTGGTGAAGTTCGCCGGGCACTACCACGGCCACGTCGACGCGCTGCTCGCCTCCGCCGGCTCCGGCCTGGCGACGTTCGCGCTGCCCGACACCCCCGGTGTGCCCGCGGCCGTGGCCGCCGACACCCTCGTCCTGCCCTACAACGACGTCGAGGCGCTGGAGGCGGTGTTCGCCGCCCACGGCGAGCGCATCGCGTGCGTCGTGACGGAGGCCGCCGCGGGCAACATGGGCGTCGTGCCGCCCGCGCCCGGCTTCACCGCCGCGCTGCGCCGGGTCACCCGCGAGCACGGCGCGCTGCTGATCTCCGACGAGGTCATGACGGGCTTCCGGGTCTCCGCGGCCGGCTGGTACGGCCACGAGGGCCTGGGCCGCGAGCACGCCCCCGACCTGATGACGTTCGGCAAGGTCATGGGCGGCGGCTTCCCCGCCGCGGCCTTCGGCGGGCGCGCCGACGTCATGGCGCACCTGGCCCCGGCCGGGCCCGTCTACCAGGCGGGCACCCTGTCGGGGAACCCCGTGGCCACCGCCGCGGGCCTGGCCACGCTGCGGGTGTGCACCCCCGAGGTGTACGCGGCGGTCGACCGGGCCGCGGACGTCGTCGCCCGCGGTGCCTCCGACGCGCTGGCGGCGGCCGGTGTGCCGCACCTGCTGTCCCGGGCGGGCAGCATGTTCAGCGTGTTCTTCACCACCCGCGACGAGGTCGCCGACTACGACGGCGCAAAGCAGCAGGACCTCGCGGCGTTCCGGGCCTTCTTCCACACCATGCTGGAGCGCGGGGTGCACCTGCCGCCCAGCGCGTTCGAGGCGTGGTTCCTCTCCGCCTCGCACGACGACGCCGCGCTCGACCGCGTCCTCGACGCCCTGCCGCACGCCGCGCGCGCCGCCGCCGGGAGTCTCGCGTGAGCGCCGCGCCGACGACCACCGTCCACCTCGTCCGCCACGGGGAGGTCCACAACCCCGACGGCGTGCTCTACGGGCGCCTGCCCGGCTTCCGGCTCTCCGAGCGCGGCCGGGCGATGGCCGAGCGCCTCGGGGAGCACTTCGCCTCCCGGGACGTCGCCAGCGTCACCGCCTCGCCGCTGCAGCGCGCGCAGGAGACCGCCACCCCCATCGCCGCCGCCCACGGCCTGCCCCTCGGCACGGACGAGCGGGTCCTGGAGGCGGAGAACTCCTTCCAGGGCAAGGTCCTCGGGCAGGGCTTCACGGCGTTCCGCGACCCCCGCACCTGGCTGGTGCTGTGGAACCCGCTGCGCCCCTCGTGGGGCGAGTCGTACTCCCGGCAGGTGCGGCGGATGACCGCCGCGGTGCGCGACGCCCGCGACGCCGTGCCCGGCCGCGAGGCGGTCCTCGTCAGCCACCAGCTGCCGATCTGGGTGACGCGCTGCACCGCCGAGGGCCGCAGGCTCTGGCACGACCCGCGCCGGCGGGAGTGCGCGCTGGCGTCGGTGACGTCCCTGCGCTTCGAGGGGCAGCGGCTGGCCGGCGTGTCCTACTCCGAGCCGTGCGCCGACCTGCTGCCCGCCGCCCCGCAGGTGCCGGGGGCGTGATGCACCGACCCGCCCGCCGCCCCCTCCTCCGCCTCGCCCGCGCCCTGGCCGCCGCCGTCCTGCTCGCCGGCTGCGGCGGTGACGACCTGCCGCCCGCGGGGTACGCCGCCGCCGGTGAGGCGGTCGTGGAGCGCGCGCCGGGCGAGCGCGGGGAGCCCCTGGAGCTGTCGGGCACCAGCGCCGAGGGCGAGCGGGTCGACCTCGCGGACCTGCGCGGCTCCGTCGTCGTGCTGAACACCTGGTACGCCGACTGCCCGCCCTGCCAGAAGGAGGCCCCGGTGCTGGCCGCGGCGGCCCGGGAGCACGCCGACGAGGGCGTCCGCTTCGTCGGCGTCAACGTCCGCAACGACAGCGCCGAGGCGATCGCCGCGTTCCAGGACGGCCACGGCATCGACTACCCGAGCATCCGCGACGGGGACGGCAGCGCCCAGCTCGCCCTGCGCGGCGTCGCGCCGAACGCCACCCCCTCCACGCTCGTGCTGGACACCGCCGGGCGGGTCGCGGCGGTCGTGGCCGGCGAGGTGGAGGGGTCCACCCTCACCGCCCTGCTCGCCACGGTGCTGGCCGAGGGGGCCGGGGCGTGATCGGGGAGCTGCAGGCCACCGTCCTGACCGGCTCGCTGGCCCTGGCGCTGCCCGTGGCGCTGCTCGCGGGGCTGGTCTCCTTCCTCTCCCCGTGCGTGCTGCCCCTGGTGCCGGGGTTCCTCGGCTACGTCAGCGGCATGTCGGGCGTGGACCTGGAGCAGCAGCGCCGCGGCCGGCTGGTGGCCGGTGCCGCGCTGTTCGTGGCGGGGTTCTCCGCCGTGTACGTGCTCATGGGCTGGAGCTTCGGGGCCGTCGGCGGGGTGCTGGCGGCCCACCAGTGGGCGCTGCGCCGGGTGCTGGGCGTCCTCGTCGTCGCGATGGGCGTGCTGTTCCTCACCGCGCCCACCTGGGCGCAGCGCGACGTGCGCTTCCGCTGGCGCCCGCGCGCGGGCCTGCTCGGCGCGCCGCTGCTGGGGGCGGTGTTCGGGTTCGGGTGGCTGCCGTGCTCCGGGCCCGTGCTGGCCTCGATCGGCCTGCTGTCCGTGGACAGCGGCACGGCCGGGCGCGGTGCCGCCCTGGCGGTGGCGTACTCCGCGGGCCTGGGGGTGCCGTTCCTGCTGGTGGCGCTGGCCTTCGCGCGGGGCATGCGCGCCCTCGACGTGCTGCGCCGGCACCGCTTGGCCGTCAACCGCGCCGGCGGTGCGCTGCTCGTCGTGGTCGGCCTGCTGCTGGTGACCGGCACGTTCGACGCCGCCACCGGCTCCCTGCAGGGCTGGATCGGCTCCTTCGAGACGGTGATCTGAGGTGGGACCGGCCAGAGCCGACGCCACCCACCTGGACCGGCTGGGCGCGGACACCGCCGCGGAGACCGAGCCCGCCGCCGGCGAGCCCCGCGCGCTGGGCCCGGGGGAGCTGCTGCGCTTCGCGTGGCGGCAGCTGACGAGCATGCGCACCGCGCTATTCCTGCTGATGCTGCTGGCGGTGGCGGCGGTGCCCGGCTCGCTGTTCCCCCAGCGCGGCATCGACCCCGTCGCGGTGCGCGCCTACCTCGCCGAGCACGAGAGCGCCGGGCCGTGGCTGGACCGGCTGCAGGTGTTCGACGTGTACTCCTCGGTCTGGTTCTCCGCGATCTACCTGCTGCTGTTCGTCTCCCTCGTGGGCTGCGTGCTGCCGCGGGCCAGGGTGCACTGGCGCGCCGTGCGGGCCCGCCCGCCGCGCACCCCCGCGCGGCTGGCGAAGCTGCCCGAGCACCGGGAGCTCGCGCTGCCCGGCGCGCCGGGCGAGGTGGCCGCCGCGGCGCGGGAGGTGCTGCGCGGGGCCCGCTACCGGGTGGACGTGCGCGACGACGGCGCCGGCGTCGAGGTCGCCGCGGAGCGCGGGCACCACCGCGAGAGCGGCAACCTGCTCTTCCACCTCTCCCTCGTGGGGCTGCTGGTGTCCGTGGCGTCCGGCTCCCTGCTCGGCTACGAGGGCCAGCGCCTCGTCGTGGAGGAGGAGACGTTCGTCGGTGCGGGCACCGCGTTCGACTCCTTCTCCTCCGGCCCGTGGGCCGGCCGGGACGACGTGCCGCCGTTCTCCCTGCGCCTGGACGACATGCGCGTGCGGTTCGAGGCCCGCCAGACCAGCCAGATCGGCCAGCCCCGCCAGTTCGAGGCGGACGTGACGTTCACCCCCGCCCCCGGGGAGCCCCCGCGCCGGCAGACCGTGCGGGTCAACCAGCCCGTGGAGGAGGACGGGGTGCAGATCTCCCTGTCCGGGAACGGCTACGCGCCCGTCCTGACCTTCCGCGACGGGCAGGGCCGGGTCGTGAAGACGGGTGCGGTGCCGTTCCTGCCGCAGAACGCCAACTACGACTCCCGCGGCGTGCTGAAGGTCCCCGACGCGCGCGACGCCGCCGGGGAGCCGGTGCAGCTCGGCTTCCAGGGCGTGTTCCTGCCCACGATGACGACCGGCGCGGACGGCGTCGCGGTCTCCGGCTTCCCCGACGCCGCCAACCCCTTCCTCGCCCTCGTCGCCTACACCGGCGACCTGGGCCTGCGCGACGGCGTGCCGGAGTCCGTGTACGTCCTCGACCTCGGCGCGATGAACGCCGTGCGCGGGGAGGACGGCCGCCCGCTGCCGCTGCGCCTGACCCCCGGGCAGAGCGCCACCCTGCCCGACGGGCTGGGCACCCTCACCTTCGAGGGCGTGCGCCGCTTCGCCTCCTTCGACGTGCGGCACACCCCCGGCCAGCGGGCCGCGCTGACGTTCTCGCTGCTGGCGACCCTCGGGCTGACGGCGTCGCTGTTCCTGCCCCGCCGCCGCGTGTGGCTGCGGGTGCGCCCCGTGGCCGGCGGGATGGCCGGCGGGGTGGGCGGCTCGGCGCTGAAGGTCGCGGGTCTGGCGCGCGGCAACGACGCCGGCCTCGGCGCGGAGGTCGACGCCGTCGTGGACCGCCTCCGCGCACGGCTGGGGGACGATGGGACGGCACACCCCCCGACAGGTCCCACGACAGGCCCCACGACAGGCTCCACGACAGGCTCCACGACGGATTACCCAACGGGTTCCGCACCAACGGCAGGCAGCAGGGAGACGACGTGACCGTCGACGAGAACCTCGCAGGGCTCAGCAACGTCCTGCTCTACGGCGCCATGACGGCCTACCTGGTCTCGCTCGTGGCGTTCGCCATGGACCTCGCCGACGGGCAGCGCACCGCCAAGGGCGAGGCCGCCCGGCAGGCCCGCCTGGCGAAGGAGGCGCAGCGCACCGGCGGCTCCGTCGCCCTCGCCCCGCCCGCCCCGCCCGTCCGGGGCCGGCGCCGCTCCGCCGCCATCGCCACCTCGGTGCTCGCCGCGGCGTTCGTGCTGCACCTGGCCTCGGTGCTGGCCCGCGGTGTCTCCGTGGGCCGCGTGCCGTGGGGCAACATGTTCGAGTTCGCCGTGACCGGCGCCGTCGTCGTCACCGGCGTGTACCTCGCGGCGCTCGTGCAGGCCCGCCGCAGCGGCATCGGCGGCGGCCGGGACCTGCGCTACCTCGGCACCTTCGTCGTCGGTCCCGTCCTGCTCACCCTCGGGCTGGCGCTGCGCACCTTCTACGTCGAGGCCGCCGAGCTCGTCCCCGCCCTGGACAGCTACTGGCTGATCATCCACGTGGCCGTCGCGTTCCTCGCCAGCGCGCTGTTCACCATCGGCTTCTCCACCACGGTGCTCCAGCTCGTGCAGGACTCCCGGGAGACGAGGCGCCGGGAGGGCCGCACCGTCGGCGCCTCCTTCATGGACGCGATGCCGAGCGCGCAGGAGCTGGAGCGCACCTCCGCCCGCCTGCACGCCGTGGCGTTCGTGCTCTGGACGTTCACCCTCATCGCCGGCGCCATCTGGGCGCAGAAGGCGTGGAGCCGCTACTGGGGCTGGGACGCCAAGGAGGTGTGGACGTTCGTCATCTGGGTCGTCTACGCCACCTACCTGCACGCCCGCGCCACCCGCGGCTGGGACGGGCGCCCCGCCGCGTACCTGTCGATGGTGGGCTTCGCCTGCCTCATCGCGAACTTCACCCTGGTGAACCTCGTGTTCGACGGCCTGCACTCCTACGCGGGGGTGTGAGCGTGAGCCGCCAGGGTGTCAGCCCCTACCTGAAGTACACCGTCCTGCGCCTGAGCGTCTTCGTCCTCGCCCTCGTGGTCCTCACGTGGGCGGGGGCCCGCAGCTGGCTGGCCCTCGGGCTGGCCGCCGTCATCTCCGTGCTGCTGTCCCTGGTGCTGCTGCGCCGCCAGCGCGAGGAGATGGCCGCCGACATCCAGCGGCGCATCGAGGCGCGCACCTCCGCGCCGCGCCCGAGCCGCTTCGGCAAGGCGTACGACGCCGACAACGACGCCGAGGACGCCGAGGTCCGCGGGGACGGCACGCACCGGGACGGCACCCAGCGCTGACGCGGGGGTGCCGACCGGGGTGCTCGCCGTGGTTGCCGGCCGCTCCAGCGGTGCCGGTCGCTCCAGGGGTGCCGGTCGCTACAGGGTGGCGCGCAGGCGCACGGAGCGCATGAGCTCCGGGTGCTCCTCGTGCAGCCGGGCGAGGTCGATGACCTCCGGCAGCTCCCCGCGCGGGGCGCCGATGGCAGCACCGCCGCCCGCCGAGACGACCAGGTGCTCCAGGGTGCGGCGGACGAACAGCGGCTCCTCCACGGGGCCCAGACCGAGCTCCGCGAGCAGGTCGGGGTCGCACAGCACCGTGTGCTCGGTGCTCGTGCCGTCGGACAGGGTCGCGGTGGCGGCGTAGCGGTGCTCGCCGGCCGCGCGGACGTCGAGTGCGCTCATGGGCGCCGATGCTAGGACGGCGGAGCGCTCCCGGCAGCCGGAGAGCGCTTGCGACACGCCCCCCGCGCCCGTCCCGCGCCCGTCCCGCGCCCGTCCCGCGCCCGTCCCGCGCCCGTCCCGCGCCCGCCCATCTCCGGGTTTCGGCGTCCAGCAATCGGTTTCCGGTCGCCCGAACCCGGAGATGGGCGGGCTGGGGGAGGGTGCCGGTCGCCCGAACCCGGAGATGGGCGGGCTGGGTCAGGACACCGCCAGGCCCACGCCCAGCAGCACCCCCACCGCCAGCTCGAGCAGCCCCGTGCCCTGCAGCACCGGCACCAGGTCCCGGCCCGCGGCGCCGCCCAGGACCGTCCGCACGGGCCGCACCGCCAGGGGCGCCGCGAGCAGCACCAGCGCCGCCGCCGGGTGCACCACCGCCGGCGCCAGGGCCGCCGCGAAGCCCACCCCGACGAGCCCCGCGAACAGCGCCCTCGTCCGCGCCGCGCCGAGGCGCACCGCCAGGGTCCGCTTGCCCGCGACCTCGTCGGTGGGCACGTCGCGCAGGTTGTTCGCCACGAGGATCGCGCAGGCCAGCGCCCCCACCGACACCGCCGCCGCCAGCGCCGGCCAGCTCGCGCGCCCCGCCTGCGTGTACGTCGTGCCCAGCACGGCCACCAGGCCGAAGAAGACGAACACGAAGACCTCGCCGAGCCCGGCGTAGCCGTAGGGGCGCCTGCCGCCGGTGTAGAACCAGGCCGCGAGGATGCTCGCGGCGCCCACCGCCAGCAGCCACCACGCCTGCGACCACGCCACCAGCGCCAGGCCCGCCGCCCCCGCCACGGCGAAGGCCGCGAACGCCGCGCGCCGCACCGCCCGCGGCTCGGCGGCCCCGGAGCCCACGAGCCGGAACGGACCGACCCGGTCGGCGTCGGTGCCGCGGATGCCGTCGGAGTAGTCGTTGGCGTAGTTCACGCCCACCTGCAGCGCCAGGGACACCGCCAGCGCCAGCAGCGCTCGCCCGGCGTGCGCCCCGCCGAGGGCGGCGGCCGCGCCCGTGCCGGCGGCGACGGGTGCCAGCGCGGCGGGCAGGGTGCGCGGGCGGGCACCGGCCAGCCACTGCGCCGCAGTGGGGCGGGCGGTCGGGCGGGCGCCGGGGCGGGCGGTCGGGCGGGTGCCGGGGCGCTGCGGATCGGGGGCTGCCACGGTCGGCAAGTCTCCCAGCCGCGCGCGGTGCCCGGGTGCCGCCGTGCTCCCGCCGTGCGATCGAGGAGCCCGGCCCCGAGACTGGGACCTCACCCCGGAAGTCAGGAGCACCTCCCCGCGTGGACCTCGCCCCCGTCCTGTTCGCCCTCGCCGGCGGTAGCGCCCTCCTCGCCGCGGTCCTGCCCCGGTTCCTGCACGACAAGCCGTTCAGCCTGCCGATGGCGTTCCTCGGCGTCGGTGTCCTCCTCGGCCTCGTGCCCGGGCTGCCCGACGTCGACCCGATCGCCCACGACACCGTCACCAAGCACGTCACCGAGATCGTCGTGATTATCTCGCTGATGGGCGCCGGCATCGCCCTGGACCGCCCCGTCGGGTGGCGGCGCTGGGCCACGACGTGGCGGCTCATCCTCATCACGATGCCGGTGTGCATCGTCCTGGTCGCGCTCGCCGGGTGGGCGGTCGCCGGGCTGCCGCTGGCCGCGGCGGTCCTGCTGGGTGCGGTGCTGGCGCCCACGGACCCGGTGCTGGCCAGCGACGTCCAGGTCGGCGAGCCGGCCGGGGACGAGACCACCGAGGACGAGGTGCGCTTCGCGCTGACCAGCGAGGCGGGGCTCAACGACGGCGCGGCCTTCCCCGTGGTGCACCTGGCCGTCGCGGCCGCGGCGGCGGGGGCCTTCGGGCTGTCCGAGCTGGGCTCGTGGGCGCTGGAGGACGTGCTGTGGCGCGGGGTCGTGGGCGTCCTGGTGGGCTGGGGGATCGGCAAGGTACTCGGCAGGCTGTTCTTCCGCGCGCGGCTGCGGGTGCTGCGCCTGGCCGACGACGTGGAGGGCTTCACGGCCCTGGCGGTGACGTTCCTCGCCTACGGGGTGGCGGAGCTGCTGCACGGCTACGGGTTCGTCGCCGTGTTCGTCGCCGCCTGCACCATCAAGGCCTCGGAGCGCTCGCACGACGCGCACGAGGTCGCCCACGGGTTCATCGAGCAGGTCGAGCGGATGCTCACCGCGTGGCTGCTGCTGCTGCTGGGCGCGGCGATGGCCGACGGGCTGCTGGCGGCGCTGACGTGGCAGCTGGCGCTCGTGGGGGTGCTGCTCGTCGTGGTGATCCGCCCGGTGGTGGGGGTGCTGAGCCTGGCGGGGACCTCGGCGGGGCCGTGGGAGCGCCGCGTCATCGGGGCGTTCGGGGTGCGCGGCATCGGCTCGCTGTACTACCTGGCGTACGCGCTGGGGGAGGCGGACTTCCCGGCGGAGCCGCTGTGGGCGGTCGTCGGGTTCACGGTGGCGCTGTCGGTGCTGCTGCACGGTCTGAGCGCCACCCCGGTCGTCGCGCGCCTCGACGCGGCCCGGGAGAGCCGGCTGCACCGCGTCGCGCACGACGACGTGGGCCGCATCAACCTCTGAGCCGGCCCGCGGGACCCGGGCCGGGCGGGTCTGGCGGGTCCTAGGCCGGGCGGGTCTGGCGGGTCGCGCCCGCGGTGCGGCAGGCTGGGGCACCCGCCCGGAGGTGCCCGCGATGGCCCGCTTCCTGCTCGCCTCGATGCCCGGTGCCGGGCACGTCGCCCCGCTGCGGCCGGTCGCCCGGGCACTCGTCGCCGCCGGGCACGACGTGCACTGGTACACGGGCCGGGGGTTCCGCGCCTCCGTGGAGGACACCGGCGCCGTGTTCGAGCCGATGACCGCCGAGATCCCGATGGTCCGCGAGGCGGACGACACCCGGCAGGGGCTGGCGCAGATGACCGACAGCCTGAAGAAGATCTTCCTCGACCCGGTGCCGGGGCAGGTGGCGGACCTGCGCGGGATCACCGCGCGGCTCGGCACCGAGGTCGTGGTGGCCGACATGACGGTGCTCGGCGCGGGCGCGTGGGCCGAGGTCACCGGCGGGCTGTGGGCGAGCGTGGGCGTCTCGCCGCTGCCGCTGTTCAGCCGGGACGTCCCACCGTTCGGGCTGGGCCTGCCGCCGTCGTCGACCCCGCTGGGGCGCCTGCGCAACCGGGCCCTGCAGCAGCTCGTGACGAAGGTGGTGTTCCGGGGGGTGGGCCGCCACGACGCGCAGGTCCGCGCCGCCGTCGGGCTCCCCCCGCGCGCGGACTTCCTCATGTCCGGCATCTCCCCGCACCTGCACCTGCAGAACGGCGTACCCGAGCTGGACTACCCGCGCAGCGACCTGCCGCCCCACGTGCACTACGTGGGCAACCTCGCCGATCCGCCGCGCACCGCGGACCTGCCGCCGTGGTGGGCCGACGTCGTCCCCGCGGGGCGGCCCGTCGTCCACGTCACGCAGGGCACCGTGGCGAACGCCCGGCTCGGCGACCTCGTGGTGCCGACCCTGCGGGCCCTGGCGCGGCGCGACGTGCTCGTCGTGGCCACCACCGGCGGCGCGGACCCCTCGGCGGTGGGGCCGGTGCCCGCGAACGCCCGCGTCGCCCGGTTCGTCGACCACGACGCGCTGCTGCCGCACGCGGCCGCGATGGTGACCAACGGCGGGTACGGAGGGGTGCAGAAGGCGCTGGCCCACGGGGTGCCGCTGGTGGTGGCGGGGACCACGGAGGACAAGCCGGAGGTGGCGGCGCGGGTGGCGTGGGCGGGTGCGGGGATCCGGCTGCGCACGCAGGCCCCCTCGGAGGCGGCGCTGGACCTGGCGGTGGGGCGGGTCCTGCACGAGCCCTCGTTCCGGGCGGCGGCGCGGCGGCTGGCCGGCGCCTACGCCGCCGTCCGCCCCGGTGAGGTCGTGCTGGACCTGCTGGAGCGCCTCGCGGGAACCCGCCGCCCCGTCGTGCGCGCCTGAGCCGTGCGCGCCCGGGCGGTGCTCACCTCCCGCCGGGGGTGGTCGCGGCGCGCGGGTGGGGGAAGCCCGGGGCCGGCCGCCACGACCAGATCCCGGCCGCCTGCCGGGACGCCAGGCGGGCCGGCGTCAGCCGCAGCGCCGCGTCGCGCGCGGCCACGGCGAGCGGGGTGCGCAGCAGCGTGAGGCGCCCCACCTGCCGCGAGCGCGCCAGCAGGGCGGCCACGCGGGGGCGGCGCTCGCGGTCGTAGGCGGCGAGGGCGGCGCCCACGTCCCCGCCCGGGTGGGCCGCGGACAGGTGGTGGGCGAGGACGGCGGCGTCCTCCAGCGCCAGGCAGGCGCCCTGCCCGAGGTTGGGCTCCAGGGCGTGGGCGGCGTCCCCGAGCAGCACGAGGCGGCCGGTGTGCAGGCGGGGCACGGCCGGCAGGGCGGCGACGCGGTCGTGGTGCCACGGGCCGGCCGCGTCCAGCAGCGCGGGGAGCGGGTCGTGCCAGCCGGAGAAGCGGGTGCGCAGGTCGGTCCCCGCACCGTCGCCGGGCGCGGCCGGGGCGGTGGCGTAGACGTAGGCGGCGGTGGGCCCGAGGGGGACGGCGCCGACGCGCTCGCCGTGGCCCCAGGTCTCGCTCGCGCCGCCCAGCGGACCGGGCAGGTCCTCGGCGAGGGCCCGCCAGGCGCTGTAGCCGGCGGAGCGCGGGATGGCGTCGGGGTCGACGAGGGCGCGCAACGGGGAGGCGATGCCGTCGGCGGCGACGACGAGGTCGGCGGTGAGGGTGCCCGTGGTGGTCCCGGTGCTGGTCGCGGTGGTGGTCGCGGTGGTGGTGCGGACGAGGGCGGGCCGGCCGGGGCCGCCGGGGTGGGCGCCGGTGACGGTGGTCCCGGTGCGCAGGGTGCCGGCCGGCAGCGCTGCGGCGAGCAGTGCGGACAGGTCGGCGCGGCGCAGGCAGCGCAGGGGCGTCCCGGCGGGTGCGGGGCGGGTGAGCCGCGAGCCGTCCGGCCGGCGCAGGCTCATCGTGCCGACGGCGGAGCCGAGGGTGCGCACCTGCCCGCCGACGCCGAGGGCGTCGAGGACGGCCAGGGCGTTGGGGGACAGCACGAGTGCGGTGCCGCCCGCGAGGGGGTTCGTGCGCCGCTCCAGGACGTGCACCTCCCACCCCGTGCGGTGCAGCGCGAGCGCGGCGGCCAGGCCGCCTGTCCCGGCGCCGCAGACGATGGCCGTACCGGTCACGGTGTCCCCTCCCGATGTACCTCTACATCTGTAGAGGATCGAGGAGCACTCTACACCTGTAGAGTGCCGGGGTGGCAGAGGTGTCCCGCACGGAGCGCATCGCCGACGCCGCGGTCGGGCTCGTGGCCGCCGGCGGCACCCGTGCCCTCACCCACCGCGCCGTCGACACCGCCGCGGGCCTGCCCGCAGGTTCCACCTCCTACTACCTGCGCACTCGCAGCGCCCTCCTCGGCGCCGCCGTCGACCACCTCGTCCGGCTCGACCTCGACGAGCTGGCCGGCGCACCCGCCCCGGCCGGGCCGCCCACCCGGGAGCACGTCACGGCCTGGCTGGCCGCGCTGCTCGCCCGCTGGAGAGGACCCGGCCGCGACCGGCACCTCGCCCGCTGGGCCCTGTCCCTCGAGGCGCGCTCCGACCCGGACCTGCGCCGCCGCCTCGACGCCGCCGGCACCCTGCTGCGCGAGCACCTCGCCGCCACCCTCGCCGCCCTCGGCGCCGACGAGCCGCAGCGCCGGGCCCGCTGGCTCGCCGCGGCCTGCGACGGGCTGCTCCTCGACGAGCTCGCCGGGCACGGCAGCACCCGCCCCCTCGACGCCGCGGGCCTGCACGCCGCCGCCGCCGACCTCGTCGCCGCCGTCCTCGGCCCGCCGGGCTGACACCCCGCACCGGCACCCGCGACGGGCACCGCTGCGATGCTCCTCGCCGTGGACGCCCCCCGCCCCGCCCCCGTCGACGTGGAGCTGGCCTTCCGCCCGCCCCTGCACCCGGGCAACCTGTTCGGGCACCTCGCCGCCACCGCCGTGCCCGGCGTGGAGGAGTGGCGGGACGGCGCCTACCGCCGCACCCTGCGCCTGCCGCACGGGCCGGCGGTCGTGGCCCTGCGGCCCCCCGCGCCCGGCGCCGTCGCGGTCCCCGCCCGCCTGCTGCTCGCCGACGCCCGCGACGCGCCCGCAGCCGTGGCGGCCTGCCGCGACCTGCTCGACCTGGACGCCGACCCCGCCGCCGTCGACGCCGGCCTGCGGGCCGACGAGGTGCTGCGCCCGCTCGTGGACGCGGTCCCCGGCCGCCGCGTGCCGGGCGCCGCGGACGCCGCCGAGCTCACCGTGCGCGCCGTGCTCGGCCAGCAGGTGTCCACGGCCGCGGCGCGCACCCACGCCGCCCGGCTCGTGCACGCCCACGGCGAGCGGGCCGCCGACCCGGAGGGCGGCCTGACCCACCTGTTCCCCCCGCCGCGGGCGCTGCTGGAGCTCGACCCCGCCGCGCTGGCGCTGCCGGCCGCGCGGCGCGCCACGCTCCTCACCGTCGTGCGCCTCCTCGCGGACCTGCCCGACCCGGCCGCCGACCCCGCCCGCACCCTGGCGCTGCTCGGCGGGCTGCCCGGCGTCGGCCCCTGGACCACCGGGGTCGTGGCGATGCGGGCGTTCGGGGACCCGGACGCGTTCCTGCCGACCGACCTGGGCGTGCGTGCCGCCGCCCGCCGCCTCGGCCTGCCCACCACCCCCGGCGCACTCACCCGCCGGTCCGCGCCGTGGCGGCCCTGGCGTGCGTACGCCGTGCAGCACCTGTGGGCGACCGGGGAGCACCCGGTGAACTCGCTGCCCGCAGCCACCCCGGGAGGGTGAGTCCCCGGAGAACCGGGCTGCGCCGCGCGGCCGTCCCTCTACGCTTCGGCCCGTGGGAGCGCCTGGTCCGGAGCCCGGCGGCACGAGCGTGCCGCCGGGCTCCCGCCCGCGCATCGCCTGCCTCACCAGCAGCCTGCAGAGCTGCCACCAGGAGCACTGGCTCGGTGTGGTGGAGGAGGCCGAGCGCCTCGGCGTGGACTGCCTCACCGTCGTCGGCGGCGAGCTGGGGGTGCCCGGCCGGCCCGGCTCGGAGGCGAACACCGCCTACGACCTGCTCGGCCCCGGCGCCTTCGACGCGTTCGTGCTGTGGACGACCAAGCTGGAGCTGAGCGCCGGGCGCCCCGCCGTGGAGGAGCTCGCGCGGCGCTTCGCCGGCCGCCCCCTCGTCAGCGTCGAGGCGGTCCTGGACGGCGCGGTCACCGTGTCCGTCGACGAGGAGGGCGCCACCCGCGACCTCGTGCGCCACCTCGTCGACGTCCACGGCAAGCGGCGCATCGCCTACGTGCGCGGTCCCCTCGCCCACAGCGGCGGGGTGCTGCGCTTCGCCGGGTACCGGCGGGCGCTGCGGGAGGCCGGCCTGCCGGAGGACCCCCGCCTCGTCGTCGGCCCGCTGCCCTCCTTCCACCCCCTGGAGACCTCCGCCCTCGGCGGCCTGCGCGAGCTGCTGGCCGGGCTGGACGGGCCGCCCGACGCGATCGTCGCGGCCAACGACAGCCTCGCCCTGGGCGCCGCGTCGGCGCTGCTGCGCGCGGGGCTGCGCGTCCCGGAGGACGTGGCCGTCGCGGGTTTCGACGACTTCGCGAACCTCGACCACTTCGACCTCGGCACCGTCGACGGCTCGGGCGGCGGGGAGTCCCTGCACATCGGGGCGGCCGGCATCCCGCTGACGACGGTGCGCTCGCCGTTCCGCGACATCGGTGCCCGGGCGGTGCGCGCGGCCGTCGGCCTGGTCACCGGCCGTCCCGTCCCCGAGCGGGAGGTGCTGGGCTGCGAGGTGGTGGTGCGCCGCTCCTGCGGGTGCCCCGCCGTGCTGCCGCGGCTGCCCGCGGCCGACGACTCCGCCCTCGCCGCGGCCCTGCGCAGCACCACGGGACGCAAACCGGTGGACCCGGGCAACCTCGACTGGGCGGAGGACCTCGTCACGGGCCTGCGCACCGCCCGCGCCGGCGGCGGGGAGCGGCTGCTGGCCGCGGCGGAGCGGCTCTTCCGGCACACGGTCGCCCTCGGTGAGGCGCTGCACGTGTGGGGCGAGGTGATCACCGTGCTGCGCGCCGCCGCGGGCGACGACCCGGCCACCGCCCGCGCGGTGCTCGACGTGGAGCAGCTGTGGCTGCACATGCGCCGCCTCGTGGAGCGGCAGGTCGCGGTCGTGCGCGAGGTCGGGCAGGAGGTCGTCTCCGCCAGCGCCCTGCAGCGCTGCATCCCCACGCTCGCCGAGCAGCTGCCGCGCCTGGGCATCGACACCTGTTTCGTGGCGGCGTACGAGGCGTCCGCGGAGGCGCTGGACGACGGCCCGGACCGGGGCCCGGCGCCCACGTCCCGGCTGCTGCTGGGCTACGAGCGCGGCCGCCGCACCGACCTGCCCGGCCGGGAGGAGTCCTTCCGCACCGCCGACCTGCTGCCCGCCGCCCGGTGGGAGCCGCTGGCCGGGCGCAACACGGTGCTGCTGCCGCTGCACGTGACGTCGCACCACCTGGGGTACGCCCTGTTCACGGTGGGGCCGCGCTCGGGGGCGGTGTACGAGTCGGTGGCGCACCAGCTCTCCACGGGCCTGCACACCAGCCTGCTGCTGGAGCAGCAGGGCCGCGCCCGCAGCGAGCTGGAGCGCCGCGTGGCCGAGCGCACCGCCGAGCTGGCCCTGGCCAACGCCGAGCTGCGCGAGCAGATGGCCGAGCGGACCCGCGCGGAGCTGGCGCTGGCGCACCAGGCGATGCACGACAGCCTCACGGACCTGCCCAACCGGCGGCTGCTCCACGAGCGGCTGGAGGCGGCCGTGGGCAGGCTCGCGGCCACCGGCACCCCCGTGGCGGTGCTGTTCTGCGACCTGGACAACTTCAAGTGGATCAACGACCACCTCGGGCACGCGACCGGTGACGAGCTGCTGCGGCAGGTGGCCCGGCGCCTGCGCCGCGCGACCCGCCCGGAGGACGTCGTGGCCCGCTTCGGCGGCGACGAGTTCGTGGTCGTGGCGACCGGCCTGCCGGGTGCGGCGGAGGTTGAGGTGGTCGCCGAGCGGGTCCTGGCGACCTGCGGGGGCGCCTACCAGGTCCAGGGCCGGGAGGTGTTCGTGAACGTGTCCATCGGCGCGACGGTGGCGGTGGGCGGCACGACGTCGGCGGACCAGCTGCTGTCCGAGGCGGACTCCGCGCTGTACCTGGCCAAGCGGCGCGGGCGGGGCGTGGTGGCGATGTTCGACGCCGACCTGCAGGCGGAGATCAGCCGCCGGGTGGCCGTCGAGACGGGCCTGCACGACGCGCTGCGGCACGACGCCCTGGAGCTGTACTACCAGCCGAAGATCGACCTGGCGACGGGCCGGATGCGGGCCGTGGAGGCGCTGCTGCGCTGGCGCCACCCGCGCCGGGGGCTGCTGACGCCGTCGGCGTTCCTCGACATCGCCGAGGAGTCCGGCCTCGTCGTGGAGATCGGCACGTGGGTCCTGCACGAGGCGTGCCGGGCGGCGCGGGAGTGGGAGCTGACGTGCGAGGACCCGCCGGAGGTGCAGGTGAACCTGGCGGCCCGCCAGCTCACCGACCCGCACCTGCTGGACCACGTCGACGCGGCGCTGGCGACCACGGGCCTGGACCCGCGCCACCTCGCCGTGGAGATCACCGAGAGCCGGCTGCTGCCGGACCTGGCGCACACCCGCTCGGTGCTGCGCCGGCTGGCCGAGCGCGGCATCCGGGTGTCCCTGGACGACTTCGGCACCGGGTACTCGTCCCTGAGCTGGCTGCAGCAGCTGCCGGTGCAGGAGGTGAAGCTGGACCGCAGCTTCATCGCGCAGATCGTGGACGACGACCACGACCAGCGCATGGTGCGCTCGGTGATCGACCTGGCCCACGTGCTGGACCTGGTGGTGGTGGGGGAGGGCATCGAGACCCCGCAGCAGCAGCGGCTGCTGACGGCCGCGGGCTGCGACTACGGGCAGGGCTTCCACCTGGGGCGGCCGATGCCGCGGGAGGAGCTGCGGCGCAGGCTCCGGGCGGCCGCGCTCGTGCCGGCACAGCCGTCGCCCGCGCACGAGGGCCAGGGCCGCAGGTAGGTCGGGGCCGCAGGTAGGTCGGGGTCGCCCGTAGGTCGGGGTCGCCGGTAGGTCAGGGCCGCAGGTAGAGGCGCCGGGTGTGCAGCAGGCACGCCAGCGCCGTCCACGCCACCACGGCCAGCACCGTCCAGGTGACCTGTGGGTGCCCGGCGACGGCGACGGCCGCCGCGGCGCGCTCCACGGGCGCCGGGCCCCTGCCCGCGCCGCCGTCGGCGCCCTCCGGCCGGCGCAGCAGCAGCGCCGTGACGACGTGGGAGCCGAAGTACACGAGGAGACTGTTGCGGCCCAGGGCGAGCAGCGGCCAGGACGCCGCACGCAGCGCCCGGGAGGTCCGCTCCCGGTCCAGCAGCAGGTGCCCGGCCAGCAGCGCGACGGCCACGGCGGCGGCGACGGGCAGCGCGAAGGGCGCCGTCCACAGCCGCTTCATCGCGGGCACGGGGCCGCCGCCGAGCAGGGGTGGCAGGACGGCGGCGAGCAGGCCGGCCGCCGCGAGCGCCACGGCCAGCGCCAGCACCGGCCCGGCCGCCGCGGCCGGTCCCGCCGCGCGCTTCCGCACGGTGCCCGATGCGCGCTCCCGCACGGACAGCAGCAGGTGACCCACCGCCGCCCCGGCCGCCGCGGAGACGAACGCCCCCAGCAGCGCCACGACGCCCTCCGGGTCGTGCCCCGCCGCCCCGCCGCCGTAGACGTGCGCCGCGCCGAACAGCACCGGGTCCACCGCCCCCGAGGGGTTGCACCCCCGGGTGAGCACCCCGCCGGGGCAGCCTCGCGCCCAGCCCGACAGCAGGGCGGTGTGCGCGGCTGCGGCGAGCGCGGCCAGCAGCGCCCAGCCCCGCCACGTGCGGGTGAGCAGGTGCCCCAGGGAGACGAGGACGACGAGCCCGGCGTACAGCTGCAGCACCCCGGTCACGCGCCACGTCGCCGGGTCCCACGCGCGGGGGTCCGGCCCCGAGGTGGTGACGGCGTTGTACAGCAGGCCCGCGGCGAGCAGCACGAGGAAGCGGCGCAGCAGGGGGCGGGCCCGCACGCGCCGGTGCATCGCGAACGCCAGGCCGCAGCCGGAGAGCGTGACGAACACGGGGAAGACCAGGTCGACGGGGTGTACGCCCTCCCAGCGGGCGTGCCCGAACCACTCCGGGGCGGCCCACAGGCTGTTCACGGCGACGCTCACGACGAGCATCCAGCCCCGCGCCCAGTCCAGGCTCGCGAGGCGGGGGAGGGAGGAGGTGCCCGCGGCGGCCCGGCCGGGGGCGGTGTCGGCTGCCCCGGGAGGGGTGTCGGCTGCCACGGGGAGGGCGGGACGCCGGGTCAGGCCTGCGGGCGCCCGCCGTCGGAGCCGGGGGCGCTGTCCCCGTCGGTGCGCTCGCGGCGCTCGCGCTCCACGTTGAGGTTGCGCAGGAAGTCCGGGTCGTCGTCCGGGCCGCGCGGGGCCTGCTTCAGCCGCCGGGGCGGCGTGGTGCCGGAGGCGCGCAGGGGCCGGCCGGCGATGAAGTAGGCGAGCGGTCCCGCGACGGGCATGACGAACATCAGCAGGATCCACGCCCACTTGGGCAGGTGCCGGACACCGCCCTCGGCGGCCTGGATGCAGTGCACCAGGCCGTACACCAGCAGGGCGAGCTGGAGCAGCGACATGAGGATCACGACGCGGGGCACGGACCACCTCCTCGGGGCGCTCCCAGCATCTCAGGAGCGCCGGGTTCTCGCTGTCACAACGACCGGGCCGGCCCTCGAGTGCCCGAGGTGCCCGCAGCACCCGGGGTGCCCGGGGCGCCGGGGGCGTGGCGGGCGAGCTCGCGCAGGGCCCGGCGGTCGGGCTTGCCGGGCCCGCGCAGCGGGAGGCCGCGCAGCACCACGAGCTGGCGGGGTGCGGCGTGGGCGGCGAGGCGGGCGGTGACGAAGGCCCGCAGCTCCCCGAGGGCCGGCTCCCCGGCGCCCTCGGCGGGCACGACGACGGCGACGAGCCGCTGGCCCCAGCGGGCGTCCTCCACCCCCACGACGGCGGCCTCCGCGACCCCGGGGTGCTGGACGAGGACGCCCTCGACCAGCGCGGGGGCGACCTTCAGCCCGCCGGTGGTGACGAGGTCGTCGAGACGGCCGAGGACCTCCAGGCGGACGGGGCCGCCGGGCCCGGTGGACAGCACCCCCGCGTCGTCGGTGGTGAAGGTGCGCCGGCCTGCGGGGTCGGTGCCGAACGCGGGGTCGCCGGGCCGGGCGCGGTAGCCGCGGGCCACGACGTCCCCGGCGAGGGTAAGGCGGGAGGTGGTGGGGTCGGCGCTGACGTGGACGCCGTCGAGGGGGACGCCGTCGTAGACGCAGCCCCCGCAGGTCTCGCTGGCCCCGTAGGTGGTGACGACCCGCACCCCCGCCTCCCGGGCGCGCTCCAGCAGCACCGGCGGGGTGGCCGCGGCCCCCACGAGGACGGCGTCGAAGGAGGCGAGCGCCTCGGTGGCCGCGCCCCCGGCCTCGAGCAGCCGCAGCAGCTGGGTGGGCACGAGGGAGGTGAACCGGCGGGAGGCGGTGCAGCGGGCCGCGGCGGCGGCGAAGGCGGTGGGGGTGAAGCCGCCGGTGAGGTCGCACACGGCGGGCTCGGTGCCGGCCGGCAGCGAGCGCAGGAGGACCTGGAGGCCGGCGACGTGGTGCGCGGGCAGGGCGAGCAGCCACCGCACGTCCCCGCCCTCCCCCGCGCCGTCGCCGGGGCCGGCGCCGAGCCGGGCGTGCGTGGCGATCCCGGAGGCGCGCAGCGCGGCGGCGGGCAGCAGGGCGCCCTTGGGGTCGCCGGTGGAGCCGGAGGTGGCGACGACGACGGCGGTGGGGTCGGACTCCTCGTCCTCCCCGGGCGCGAGCGGCTCCCCGGGCCGCAGGGCCGCGGGCGGGGCGGCGTCCGCGGCGTGGGGCAGCAGGGCGGGGCCGGAGCCGTCGAGGGCGGCGCGCAGGGCGGGCAGGGCGCCGAGCACCGCGGTGCCGGGGGGCAGGGGCAGGGGGCGCAGGAGCCGGGCGGCGCTCACCGCGCCACTGTGCCACCGTCCGCGGGCGGAGGGCGGCATCGCCCGGCAGCGCCGTTCGGCGGAGCCGGTCACCCCGCAGGGTGGACGCGCCGCGAGGGACCGGCTACCTAGCGTCGCGCCATGTCCACGATCTCCGCGGGTCCTCCCGCATTCCCCCCACCCGGCGCTCCCGTGGACGGCGCCCCGTCCCGGAACGCGGTCCGCGCCGTGCCGCTCGCCGAGCGCTCCCTCGCCCCGGACGTCGCCCGCGGGTCCATGCTGCTGCTCATCGCGCTGGCGAACGTCCACCTGTACCTGCGCGGGACCCCGCTCGGGCCGCGCGGCTACCCGATCCCGGACGGCGCCCTGGACCGGGTGGTCACCGCCGCGCAGCTCACCCTCGTCGACGGCCGGGCGTACCCGCTCTTCAGCCTGCTGTTCGGCTACGGGATCGTGCAGCTGACGCGGCGCCGGGTGCGGGCGGGGGACACGCCGCAGGCGGTGCGGCGGCTGGTGCGCCGCCGCGGCTGGTGGATGCTCCTCATCGGCGGCGCCCACGCCCTGCTGCTGTTCTCCGGCGACATCATCGGCGCGTACGGCCTGGTCGCGGTGCTCTTCGCGGGGGTGCTGGTGCGGCAGCGGCGCGGGCGCGGGGTGCTCATCGGGGTGGGGCTGGTGCTCCTGGCGCCCCTGGGCCTGCTGCTCGGGGGCGTGGACGGGACGGGTGCGACGGCGGTGATGCCCTCCGGCGCGCAGGGGTCGTACCTCCTCTCGCTCGGCCTGCGGGCGCCGGAGTGGGTGGTCGGGCTGCTGCTGGCCCCGTTCGCGGTGGCGGTGACCGTCGCGATCGGCGCGTGGGCGGCGGAGCGCGGGCTGCTGGACGAGCCGGGGCGGCACCTTCCGCTGCTGCGGCGCACGGCGGCCGCCGGCCTGGGCCTGGCCGTGGCGGGCGGCCTGCCGACCGGGCTCGCGGCGGCGGGGGTGTGGGAGCCGGCGGCCGGCTGGACCGCCGGTGCCGTGGCCTCGGCCCACCTGGTCACCGGCTACGCGGGCGGCCTCGGGTACGCGGCGCTGTTCGGGCTGGTGGCGGCACGGGCGGCGGGGCGTCCCGCGGGCGGCCGGGGACCGGTGCTGCGGGTGCTGGCCGCGGGCGGGCAGCGGTCGATGTCCTGCTACCTGGGGCAGTCGGTGGTGTTCTGCGCGCTGCTGCCGGCGTGGGCGCTGGGGCTGGGCGACGACCTCGGGGTCGCGGCCGTCTCGGGGCTGGCGGTGCTGACGTGGGCCGTGCTGCTGGCGGGGGCGGGCGTCCTGGCGCGCGCGGGTCGGCGGGGCCCGGCGGAGGTGCTGCTGCGGCGCCTCACCTACGGGAGGTGACCGCGGCGGCGTCCACCGGACGGTGGAGGTGTCCGCGGGTGGCGCGGACCTAGCGTCGGGCCATGATCGAGACCTCACCCCTCCACGCACCGGCGGGCACGCCGGTCTCGCAGCGGGCGCCGGGCCCCGACGTGGCGCGCGGCGCGATGCTGCTGCTCATCGCCCTGGCCAACGCCCACGTCTACGTCACGGGCCACGACATCGGTTTCCGCGGCTACCCGGAGGCGGAGCTGATGGGCACGGGGGAGCGGGTGCTCACCGCCGCCCAGCTCCTCCTCGTCGACGGCCGGGCGTTCCCGATGTTCTCCCTGCTGTTCGGGTACGGGATCGTGCAGCTCGCGCGCCGGCACGAGGCCGCGGGAGCCGAGCCCGGGGCGGTGCGGCGCCTGGTGCGCCGGCGCGGCTGGTGGATGGTCCTCATCGGCGCCGTCCACGGGGTGCTGCTGTGGCCGGCCGACATCATCGGCGCCTACGGCCTCATCGCCGTCCTGTTCGCCGGGGTGCTGCTGCGCGGTCGGATCCGCCGGCTGGTCGTGCCCGGTCTGCTGCTGCTGGCCCTCACGGGTGCCGGGCAGGGGTTCCGCGACCCGAGCGACGCGACGACGCTGCTGCCCTCGCTGGGGCAGGACTCGGCGCTGCTGGCGCTGGCGTACCGCGTGCCGGAGTGGCTGCTCCTCGGGGTGCTGCTGCAGGTCCTGCTCCTCGTGGCGGCGGTGGCGGTGGGGTCGTGGGCGGCGCGGCGGCGGCTGCTGGAGGAGCCGGAGCGGCACCACACCCTGCTGGTGCGCGTCGCGGCCGGCGGCCTCGGCGCGGCCGTGCTGGGCGGGCTGCCGCTGGCAATGATGGCGACGGGCGTGTGGGCGGAGCCGGGGATCGTCGCCCAGCCGGTGGCGGGGCTGCTGCACGCCCTGGGTGGTTACGCCGGCGGGGCGGGGTACGCGGCGCTGTTCGCGCTGGTGGCCTCGCGCGCGGCGGCCCGGCGGGGGCCGGTGCTGAGGGCGCTGGCGGCGACGGGACAGCGCTCGATGACGAGCTACCTGGCGCAGTCGGTGGTGTTCTGCGCGCTGCTGGCCTCCTGGGGCGGGGGCCTGGGCCCGCGGCTGGGGATGTCGTGGGCGGCGCTGATCGGGGTGGGCACGTGGCTGCTGACGGTGCTGGCGGCGACGTGGATGGCCTCGGCCGGCGTGCGCGGCCCGGCGGAGGTGCTGCTGCGGCGCCTCACCTACGGGCGCCGACCCGCGACGGCGACCACGGAGCGTGCGTGAGCGTGCGCGGATCCACCAAACGGTTGAGGCGGCCGCGGCACCCGCGCCCCTAGCGTCGGATCGTGGTCGAGACCTCACTCGCGCAGGCACCGGCGGGCACGCCGGTCTCGGAACGCGCGCCGGGCCCTGACGTGGCGCGCGGCGCGATGCTGCTGCTCATCGCCCTGGCCAACGCCCACCTGTTCGTCACCGGCCGCGACGTGGGGTTCCGCGGCTACCCGGAGCCGGGGCTGCTCACCGGTGCGGAGCGGGCGGTGACCACGGCCCAGCTCCTGCTGGTGGACGGCCGGGCGTTCCCGTTGTTCTCCCTGCTGTTCGGCTACGGGATCGTGCAGCTCGCACGGCGCCGGGAGGCCGCGGGGGCCGAGCCCGGCGCGGTGCGGCGGCTGGTGCGCCGGCGCGGCTGGTGGATGGTCCTCATCGGCGCCGTCCACGGGGTGCTGCTGTGGCCCGGCGACATCATCGGCGCCTACGGCCTGATCGCGGTGCTGTTCGCGGGGGTGCTGCTGCGGGGCCGGATCCGGGCGATGGTCGTGGTGGGCCTGACGCTGGTGGTGCTGGCGGGGGCGGGGCAGGGGTTCCGCGAGACCGCCGGCGCGACGACGCTCATGCCCTCCCTGGGGCTGGACTCCCCGCTGCTCGCGCTGGCGTTCCACGTGCCGGAGTGGCTGCTCATCGGGCTGCTCCTGCAGACGACGGGGCTGCTGGCGGCGGTGGCGGTGGGTTCCTGGGCGGCGCGGCGGCGGCTGCTGGAGGAGCCGGAGCGCCACTCCGGCCTGCTGGTGCGGGTGGCGGCCGGCGGCCTCGGGGCGGCGGTGCTGGGCGGGCTGCCGCTGGCGCTGATGGCCTCCGGTGCCTGGTCGGACCCGGGGCCGGGCGCGCAGGCGTCGGCGGGGGTGCTGCACTCGCTGGGCGGTCACGCCGGCGGGGCGGGGTACGCGGCGCTGTTCGCGCTGCTCGCCGCCCGGGTGGCGCAGCGGCGGGGCCCGGTGCTCACGGCGCTGGCGGCGACGGGGCAGCGCTCGATGACGAGCTACCTGGCGCAGTCCGTGGTCTTCTGCGCGCTGCTGGCCTCCTGGGGCGGGGGCCTGGGCCCGCGGCTCGGCCTGGGGTGGACGGCGCTGGTCGCGGTGGGCACGTGGCTGCTGACGGTGCTGGCCGCGTCGTGGATGGCCTCGGCCGGGCGGCGCGGCCCCGCGGAGGTGCTGTTGCGGCGGCTGACGTACGGGCGCCGGCCGGCCTGAGGGCCCTCCCACCTCCCCGCCGCGCGGGAGGACCCCCTCCGGGCCGTCAGGCCGCGGCGCGCACGACGTCGTCGAGCGGGGTGAGCGGGCGCCCGAGCAGTTTCTCCAGGTCGGCGCTGCGGTCGTCGAGGGCCCCGGCGGCGATGCCGGCGTCGAGGGCGGCGACGAAACCGGCGGTGCCCTCGTCGAGCCCGGCGGCGGTGAGGGCGGCCACGAGCCCGGCGCTGTCCACGGTGCGGTGGGTGACGGGGGTGCCGGTGACGCGGGTGACGGCCTCCGCGAGGGCGTCGAGGGTGAAGCCGGTACCGCTCAGCTCGTACACCGCGCCCTCGTGGCCCTCGCCGGTGAGGACGGCGGCGGCCGCCCCGGCGTAGTCGGCGCGGGCGGCGGCGCCGAGGTGGGCGCCGCCGGTGGCGGAGAGGATCTCGCCGGTGGCGAGGAATTGGGCGAGGCGGCCCGTGTAGTTCTCGGTGTACCAGTTGTTGCGCAGCACGGTGGCGGGGATCCCGCTGTCGCGCAGGGCGGCCTCGGTGGCGACGTGCTCGGCCGCCAGCGGCAGCGGGGAGGTGTCGGCGTGCACGAGGGAGGTGTAGACGACGCGGCGGACGCCGGCGGCGCGGGCTGCGGTGAGGACGTTGGTGTGCTGCTCGAGGCGGTGGCCGACCTCGGAGGCGGAGACGAGGAGGAGCCGCTCGACGCCGTCGAGGGCCGCGGGCAGGCTCTCCGGTTCGGAGTAGTCCCCGCGGCGCACCTCGACCCCGCGGGCGGCGAGGTCGGCGGCCTTCGCGGGGGTTCGGACCACGGCGACGACGTCGGCGGGGGCGACCCCGCGGGCGAGGAGCGAGCCGACGGCGAGGCGGCCGAAGGGTCCGCTGGCTCCGGTGACGGCGTAGGTGGGCACGGGGTCTCCTCCGGGTCTGCGCACAGCGGGCACTGTGCGTCCGGAGGGCACTAACCGATCGAAAGCGCTGTGTGTTCCGCCGGTTCGTATGCTGGTCGCGTGACCACAGGTGCTGGGCCCTCCGCCGCGTTCGTCGCGGACGTCTTCGCCCGCGCCTGCACCTCCCGCTCGGCCTTCGAGGACGTCACCTCGAAGTGGGCGGGCCTGGTCCTGCTCGCGCTGGGGGAGGGGGACCACCGCTTCAACGCCCTGCGCCGCCGCGTCGACGGGGTCAGCGAGAAGATGCTCTCGCAGGCCCTGCACACCCTGGAGCGCGACGGCCTGGTGGTGCGCACCGTGGTCAGCGCGATCCCGCCGAGGGTGGAGTACTCGCTCACGCCGCTGGGGTCGCAGGTCGCCTCCCGGCTGCGGGACCTGGCGGACCTGCTGGAGCGCTCCGCGCCCGCCGTCGCCGCGGCCCGCGAGGAGTACGCCCGCCGGCAGGGGTGAGGCCCGGCCCCGCCGTCCTCCCGCGGCGGGCTCAGAGCCGCGCGGTGGCGGCGAGCAGTTCCGTGAACGCCGCCGCCAGCGGGTCGGGGTCCTGCCGGGTGAACGCGCAGACCTCCCGCCGCACCGGCGGGTCCGGGCGCCGCACGTGCCCGCCGAAACCCCCGGGGACGACGTTCGCGGGCAGCAGTGCGGGGCCCAGTCCCGCCGCCACGAGGGGCGCGGCGGCGGCGGTCTGCTCCAGCCGGACGGCCGCCACGGGTGAGAAACTTTCCCGGGCGCAGGCCGCGTCGAGCACCGCGGACAGGCCGTTGTCCGGCGCGAAGTGCACCCACGGGCGGTCGGCGAGGTCGCGCAGGCGCACGCTCCCGCCGCCGGGAGGCGCCTGGCCCGGTGGCAGCAGCACCACGAACTCCTCCGTCCCCAGGGTCCGCACGGTCCCCTCCCAGCCGGGTGGGGGCGGTCCGAGGCCGACGTCGGCCCGGCCGGCGGCCATCCCGGCGTGCAGCTCGCCCGCGGAGCGGTGCTCGTGCAACCGCACGCGCACCTGCGGGTGCGCCTCGCGCCAGGTGTGCAGCACGGCGGGCAGCACGCCGAGGACGAGGGAGTACAGGGCCGCCACGTGCAGCTCGCCGCCGTCGAGGCCGAGCACGCGCCGCGCCGCCGCCCGCACCCGCCCGGCGTCCGCCAGCGCCGCGCGCGCGTGCGGCAGCACCTCCCGGCCCAGCGGGGTCAGGTGCACGCCCCGGGGCAGGCGCTCCAGGAGCCGGCCGCCGAGGGCCCGCTCCAGCGCCTGCACCTGGGAGGACAGGCCGGGCTGGGTGACGTGCAGCAGTTCGGCGGCCGCCGTGAACGAGTCGGTGTCCACCACGGCGGTGAGGTACTCCAGCTGCCGCAGCGTCGTCATGGGCGCAGCTTATGGAAACCAGAGCACCTAGGAGTTGGACTTCTGGGATGCCGGCGCTGCAGGCTCCCGGTACCACCGCACCCGACCACGGAGGAGTTCCCGTGTCCACGCTCACCGCCGACCTGCGCGGGCAGCGCCTCGTCGTCCTCGGCGCCGGGTCGAACACCGGCCGCCGCATCGCCGAGGTGGCCTCCGCCGCCGGCGCCGACCTCGTCCTCGCCGGCCGGGACCCGCGCACGCTGGAGGAGACCGCGGCGCGCCTGCCGGGGGCGGTGGGGACGGTGCGCGCCGACATCACCGACGAGTCCTCCCTCGCGGACCTCGCCGGGCAGGTGGGGGACGTCGACCACGTCGTCTCCACCGCGGCGGTCCCCGCGAACGGCCCGCTGGCGGAGCTGGACCCGGGGTCGGTGCACCGCGCGTTCGCCGCGAAGGTCGTCGGGCCGCTGTTCCTCGTCAAGCACCTCGCCCCGCAGGTGCGCCCGGGGGGTTCCTTCACGTTCTTCGCGGGGGTGGCGGCGTGGCGTCCCGTCCCCGGCCGCACCGTCATGGCCGCCACGAACGGCGCGCTGGCGTTCGCCGTGCAGGCCCTCGCGGTGGAGGTCGCGCCCGTGCGGGTGAACGCGGTGTCCCCGGGGGTCGTGGACTCCGGCGCCTGGGACCGCCTGGGTGCGGGCAAGGAGGAGTTCCTGCGCGGTGTGGCCGCCGAGAACCCCGCCCGGCGCGTCGGGTCGGCCGACGACCTGGCCGACGCGGTGCTGTTCGCCACCCAGAACCCCTACGTCACGGGAACGGTGCTACACGTCGACGGTGGCGGGCGCCTCGTCTAGGTCATCTCGCTGGATGAGATGACCGTTTCGCATCGTGGACACTTCTCGCTACGGTGGCGGCCCGCCGAGAAGGAGGAGACGGCCATGACCGCACCCGCCCGGTACCTGCACGGCCACGCCCCGGCCGTGCTGCGCACCTACGACACCCGCACCGCGCAGAACTCCGCCGCGTACCTGCTGCCCCACCTGCGGCCCGGGACGTCCGTGCTCGACGTGGGCTGCGGGGCGGGTTCCGTCACCGCCGACCTCGCCGCGCTGGTGGCCCCCGGCAGGGTGGTCGGCGTGGACACCTCCGCCGGGGCGCTCGGCCTGGCCCGCGACCTGGCCGCCGCGCGCGGCCTGGGGAACGTCACCTTCGCCACCGGCGACGTCGGCGCCCTGGACTTCGCCGACGGGGAGTTCGACGTCGTCCACGCCCACCAGGTCCTGCAGCACCTGCCCGACCCCGTGGCGGCCCTGCGCGAGATGCGCAGGGTCTGCCGCCCCGGCGGTCTCGTCGCCGCCCGCGACGCCGACTACGCGGCCATGACGTGGTTCCCCGCGGTGCCCGCGCTGGAGGAGTGGCGGACCCTCTACACCACCGTCGCCCGCGCCGCCGGGAACGAACCCGACGCCGGCCGCCGCCTGCTGTCCTGGGCGCGCGCGGCGGGTTTCGAGGACGTGCAGGCCGGCGCCTCGACGTGGTGCTACGCCGACGACGGGGGCCGGGAGCTGTGGGGCGGTTCCTGGGCGCGGCGCGTCCTGGAGTCCGGCACCGCCGAGGAGGCCCTCGCCACCGGCGTCGCCACCCGCGCCGACCTGGAGCGCATCTCCGCGGGCTGGCGGGAGTGGGCCGCCGACGAGGACGGCTGGTTCACCATCCTGCACGGCGAGGTCCTCTGCCGGGCCTGACGTCCACCCCCTGCGGCGATGATGTCCCGGTGCGCGCGGAACGGCTGGTGGCCCTGCTCTTCCTCCTGCAGCGGCGGCGCTCGGCCACGGTGGGGGAGCTGGCCCGCGAGCTGGGGGTCTCCGAGCGCACCGCGCACCGGGACGTCGCGGCCCTGCGCGAGGCCGGCGTGCCGCTCTGGACGGAACCCGGCCGCCACGGGGGCGTGCGGCTCGTCGACGGGTGGCGCTCGCACCTGGACGGGCTGACGTCCCGCGAGGCCGTCGCGCTGTTCGCGATGGGCGTGCCGCGGGCCCTGGCGGACCTCGGCCTGGGCACCGCCGTGTCGGCCGCCCACGCCAAGGTCGCCGCGACCCTTCCGGGGGAGCTGCGCGAGCACGCCCGGCTCGTCGGCCAGCGGTTCCACCTCGACGCCCCGGGGTGGTTCCGCCGGGAGGAGGACGCGGAGCACCTCGCCCCCCTGGCCCGCGCGGTGTGGGCGCAGCGGCGGGTCCGCGTCACCTACCGGCGCGACGGCGGTGGGGTCGAGCGCGTCCTGGAACCGCTCGGCCTCGTCCTGAAGGCCGGGACCTGGTACCTCGTGGCCCGCCCCGCGGATCCCGACTCCGCGCAGGAGCCGGCGCAGGAGCCGGCGCGGAACCCGCGCACCTACCGCGTGGCGCGGGTGGTCGCCACGGCCGAGCTGGACGAGCGGTTCCACCGGCCCGCGGGTTTCGACCTGGCCTCGTGGTGGGAGCGGTCCTCCGCGGAGTTCGAGCGGACCCTGCAGCAGGTACCGGTGCGGGTGCGGCTCAGCCCGCGCGGGTTCCGGGCCCTGCCCGCCGTCCTCGACGAGGACGTGGCCGCCGCCGCGCTCGCCGGCGCGGGGGCACCGGGCGCCGACGGGTGGCGGGAGGTGGAGCTGCTGCTGGAGGACCCCCTCGTCGCGGCCGGGCGGCTCCTCGCCCTCGGGGCGGAGGTGGAGGTCCTCGCGCCACCCGCCGCGCGCGCCGCGTTCGCGGACACGGCGCGGCGGATGGCCGGGCGTCACCGGTAGCCGGCCGGGTCCCCGGGCCTCCCCGCGGCCACCACCTCCCTCATGTACCGCCAGCCGTCGGGGCGGCTGCCGTCGACGTCGTCGATGCCGTACTCCCGCGCCAGCCGGCCGCTGTCGAGGGTCTGTCCCGCGAACCTCGCCCGGTCCGGGTCGGCCGCCAGCGCCGCCACGGTGCGGCCCGTGAACACCGGCGACTCCGAGATCGCGAAGTGCGGCTCCTGCGCGATCGCGTCCCGCCAGTTCTCCTCGCGCACCCCGAAGGTGTCCAGCATCGCCTCCGAGCGCAGCCAGCCCGGGGTGAACGCCACCGCGGTGCAGCCGTGCGCGCGCAGCTCCGCGGCCTCGGCGATCGCGAGGGAGTGCGCGGCGGTCTTGGCGACGTAGAACGCCAGCGACGTGCCCTCCCGGAACCGCGCGTTGTACTCGGCGGTGCCGTCCGTCAGCTCCACGACCAGCCCGCCGGGGCGGCGGACGAGCAGGGGCAGCAGGTGGTGGCTGGTGATGACGTGCGCGTCGATCCCGAGCCGGATCATCCGCAGGCTCGCCTCCAGGGAGTGCTCCCAGACCGGCCTGCCCCACTGCAGGTGGTGGTCGCCGCCCCAGAGCCCGTCCACGAGCACGTCGAGGCGGCCGTGCGCGTCGTCGACGCGGCGCGCCAGTGCGGCGACCTGGCCGGGGTCGAGGTGGTCGACCCGCACGGCCGTCGCCGTCCCCCCGGCCGCACGCACCAGCTCGGCGGTCTCCTCGATGGTCTCGGGGCGGTCCACCTCGGAGCGCGAGCCCCGGGTGGAGCGGCCGGTCACCCAGACCGTCGCCCCTCTCCTGCCCAGCTCCACCGCGATCGCGCGGCTCGCACCGCGCGTGGCGCCGGCGACCAGCGCCACCGTTCCCGCCAGGTCCCCTCGCCCGTTCCCCTGCACGTCCCGTTCCATGCGGCCACCGTGCCGCCGAACCCTGTCAGGACGCGGCAGGGTTTCCGCCGACCGCTCCCCACCTGGCCGGCACGGTCTGCGGTGCCGGGCCGGCCGGCACGCACCCCGTGCCCGCGTCGCGCGCCAGGGGTTCCAGGGCCGCCCCGTCACGGCCGGCGCGCTTGGCGCGGTAGACGGCCCGGTCGGCGGCGGCGAGCAGGTCGGCCACCTCGCACGGCCGGTCGGTGGAGGCCGCCCCGACGCTCACGGTCAGCCCGTGCGGGCGGACCTCGGCGGCGACGCGCTCCGCCACGCGCAGGACCTCCGCCGGTCCGGCGCCGGGCAGCAGCAGGGCGAACTCGTCCCCGCCCAGGCGCCCGGCGAGGTCGCCGTCGCGGCCGGTGCCGCGCAGCAGCCCGCCGATGAGGGCGAGGGCGGCGTCACCGGCCTGGTGCCCGGAGGTGTCGTTGACCTGCTTGAAGTGGTCCACGTCCACGAGCAGCAGGCCCACCGGGGCCCCGGGCGCCGCCGCGGCCACCGCCCGGTGCACCTCCTCGTGGAACGCGCGGTGGTTCAGGCAGCCCGTCAGCCCGTCCCGCTCCGCCAGCACCGCGAGCTGCTGCGCGATGGCGGCGGTGCGCCGGTTGAGGCGGACGTGGTTGGAGGAGGCGAAGGCGCAGGTCGCCGTGGCGACGACGAGCGTCAGGACCACGGGCAGCACCTCGTGCGTGCCGCCGTGGCCGCCGAGCCCCGCCACCACCAGGTAGCCGAGGACGTTGCCGCAGCCGGCGATCACCATGCCCAGCGGCGGGTAGGCCAGCGCGGCGTGGGCCAGGCACACGAAGAACGACATCACGAACGGGCTGCCCACCCCGCCGTCGAGCAGGCAGAACGCCGTGATCAGGGCGATGCCCAGGGCCTCCCAGGCGTCGAAGAACCAGTGCCCGCGCGGGGAGCGCACCAGGCGCTCCACCGGCACCCGCAGCAGCAGCGGGGACAGGCCGGCCACGGCGGCGGCGAGGACGTACACGGCGAGCGGGTGGGCGGCGTCCGGGGACAGCCACGTGCTCAGGGCGAACAGGGCGGGCAGCACCACGCACAGGGCGACGCCGGACCACAGGTGGCGGCGCCAGAACCGCACCTGCTCCTCGGCCTCGTCGGGGATCCGCACATCCTCTGATCGGGCCGGAGTGGTGCCTCCTTGAGGAGGCGGTGCGGTCCCTCCGCCGGGAGGGGCACCGCACCGCCTCCCGGGGGAGGGCCGCTCAGGCCGTGCCGGTGCCCGCGGTGGTCGCGCCGCCGGAGGCCAGCAGGAAGTCCCGCAGCCCGGCGAGGTCGTCGGTGTTGACGTGGTCCACGCCCGCGGCGAGCAGCTCGCGCCACACCGCCTCCCGCTGCGCGCCGGGCGCGTCGGGCGTGGCCCAGAACCGCACCCGGCGGCCGTCGAGGTGCGCGGTGCGGACGATCTGCCGCAGCCGGGCGCGCTCCGCCTCGGGCATCGGGCCGGTGCCCGTCCACGTGAAGTTCCGCGTCCAGTTGTCGCTGACCAGGGGCATGAAGTCCGCGTCCGCGCCGCTCGTCAGGTCGCCGAGGCGCCCGTCGTAGCCGGCGTAGCGGACCCGCTGCAGCGCCATCAGGTCCATCGGGCGGTTCCCGGAGACGACCGCCGTCACGGCGCCCTCGCTGGCCCGGTACCCCTCGCCCTGCACCCGGAAGGTGGTCAGCACGTCGCGGTAGCGGGCGAGCACCCGGTGCAGCGCGGCGTAGGTGGCGCGGCCCTCGGTCTTGATGTCGACCAGGAGCTGGAAGTCCGCGCCGGAGTGCGGGTACACGCTGCCGCCGTTGCGGCGCACCCGCTCGGCGAGGGGGTCCAGGTACAGCGACTGCAGGGTGCGGTCCGGGCGCAGGTCCTCCGGGTCGTGCGCCACGAGGAGCTCTCCGCCGACGAGGTAGATGTCCGCCTCGACGCTCGTGAACCCGTGGTCCAGCGCGTCGAGCAGGGGGCGGGGGTGCTCGTAGTCGTTGTGCGCGTGGGCCTGCGGCAGCGGCCGCACCCCGGCGGGGGCGGGGGCGGCGGCGGAGGTCGTGCCGGAGGTGGTGAGCAGGCCGGCGGTCAGCAGCGCGGCCAGCACGGTGCGGCGGACGGGGCGCACGGGGGCTCCTCGGGTCGGGTCGGCGGGGTCCCCGCGACGCTAGGCGCCGGGGGTTGCCGGGCCCTGAACGGCGGGCGACGCGGGCACGGCGGTGGACGGCCCCGGCGGGTGGCCCTCGACGGCGGCCTGCGGGCGGCGGGACGATGCGGCAGGAGCCGTTCGGAGACCGTTCGCGAGGACCGGGAGCCAGCCGTGAGCCAGCACACCGCCACCACCGCGCACCCGGCCGGCCCGTCGACGGCCGCTGCGCTGCGGCGGGCCGCCGGGACACGCCGCCGGGTGCTGCTGCTCACCACGACACCGCTGCTCGGGGCGCTCGCCGCCGCCGCCCTGGCCGCGGGGCTCCCCGCCGGGCAGCGCACGTTCGCCGCCGTGTCCGCGACCGTGCAGCTGCTGATGTCCGTCCCGCTGCCGTTCACCGGGGTGCTGCTCGCCACCGACCTGCGCCGCTCACCCGGCGCGGCACCCGGCGGGGTGCTGCCCACCCTGGCGGCGGCGGTGCTGCTCGCCGGGGCCGTGGGCCTCGCCGGTGCGCTGCTCGCCGCCCTCGCGCTCCTGGCGGCCGGTTCCGGCGCCGCCGACCCGTGGGCCTCCGCGGTGCCGCTCGTGGCGGGCGGGGTGCTGGTGCAGGTCGTCGCGCAGCTCGTCGGGACCGGGCTGGGCCTGCTGGTGCGCCGTCCCGCCCTCGCCTCGCTCGGCACCGTCGTGCTGCCGCTGGGCGTGTACGCGCTGCTCGGAGCGGTCGAGGTCCTCCGCCCCGCCCGGGAGTGGCTCACCCCCTACGCCACCTCCCAGGACCTGCTGTCCGGGCGGGCGGGCCCGGTGGACCTCGCGCGGGAGGGCGTCGTGGTCCTGCTGTGGTGCGCGGGGCTCAACGCGCTGGGCGCGGCGCGCCTGCGGCGGGACGCCTCACCGCGGCCCTCGCCCGCGCTCCCGCAGGGGTAGCAACCGGACCCCGGCGGCCGCCCCGAGGGCACCGCCCAGGGTGTTCAGCAGGACGTCGTCCACGTCCGCCGCCCGGCCCAGCACCGACTGCACCACCTCCACCGCGATCGAGAGCCCCGCGCAGGCCGCGGTGGAGGCGGCGAGGCGCCGGCCCGTCGCCGGGGGCAGCAGCAGGCCGATCGGGACGAACATCGCGATGTTGCCCAGCAGGTTCAGCGCCCCCACGCCGGGGGACACGTTCAGCCACGCGCTGCGGATCCCCGCCCCGGGCACCAGGTTCACGCCGCTGCCCCCGTAGCCGGTGACCAGCGTGACGCTCAGCGCCGCCAGCACCGCACCGGCCAGCAGCACCCGCACCACCGCGAGCGCCGCCGCGGCCCGGTCCCCGCGGCGCAGGCCCGGTACCGCCGCACCGGCCGCGGCGAGCAGCGCCGCCCCCACCGCGAGGGCCAGCAGCTCCACGGGCACGTAGCGCAGCAGGGACACCGGCGCATCGTGCCGCACCGGCGGTCACCGCGCTCCGGTTGCCGTACCGGCAACAGAACTTGGTCCCCCCGTCTCCCGCGCCGCACGCTTCTCCCGTGACCGCACCCGTGGACCGGACCCCTGACGCCGACGAGTGGGACGAGCGCTACGGCGCCTCCGACCGCATCTGGAGCGGCGAGCCGAACGGCGCCCTCGTCGCCGAGACCACCGACCTGCCGCCCGGCCGTGCCCTGGACGTGGGCTGCGGGGAGGGCGCCGACGCGGTGTGGCTGGCCCGCCGCGGCTGGCGGGTCACCGCGCTGGACGTCTCCGGGATCGCGCTGGAGCGGGCGCGGCGCCACGCCGACGACGCTGGCGTGGAGGTGGGGTGGGTGCACGCCGGGCTGGTCGAGGCGGACCTGCCCGCCGGGGGTTTCGACCTCGTCTCCGCGCAGTACCCGGTGCTGCGGAAGACCCCGGGCGCGGTGGCCGAGCGCGTCCTGGCCGGCCTCGTCGCGCCGGGCGGCACGCTGCTGTTCGTGCACCACGACCTGTCGGGACACGACGCGGCGCGTCACGGTGCGCTGCAGCACGACCCGGCGCACTTCGCGTTCCCCGCGGACGTCGCGGCGGTCCTCGGCGAGGAGTGGGTGGTCGAGGTCGACGAGCGCCGCCCCCGGGTCGTCCACGGCGGTGCCGGGGCGCACCACGTGGCCGACCTGGTGCTGCGCGCCCGGCGGCGGTGAGGGCGGGGAGCCGTCGCCCCGCGGGGCGCCGGCTCCCGGTCGTGCCCCGCGCGGCACCGTCCGGACGGCCGCCCTCAGCCGGAGCGGTCCGCCGGCCGGTTCTCCCGGTGCCACAGGACGGCCCCGCACACCCGGTAGGCGATCCAGGCCGCCGCACCCGTGAGGAGCAGGGTCGAGCCGAGGGCCAGCAGCAGCACGCCCACCGCCCCGCCCTCGCCCTGGCCCACCAGGAGGGCGGCGACGAGGGACAGCAGGCCCCCGGCGCCGAGGCCGAGCGCGGCTCCCGAGCTCAGCGACTCCAGGTGCGGGTTGCCCATCGCCGCGTCCTCGTCGGCGGCCGGGTCGTCCACGTCGGTGCGCTCGCTCACCGGGACATCATGGCGGTGCGCCGCGGCTCGCGGGGCCGGTCCGGGGGAACGGCCCCGCCCGCCGGGGGGTCCGCTCAGGCGCCGACGTAGGCCGCGAGGTGCTCGCCGGTGAGGGTGGAGCGGGCGGCGACGAGGTCGGCGGGGGTGCCCTCGAACACGATCCGGCCGCCGTCGTGACCGGCGCCGGGACCGAGGTCGATGATCCAGTCGGCGTGCGCCATGACCGCCTGGTGGTGCTCGATGACCAGGACCGACGTGCCGGAGTCCACGAGCCGGTCGAGCAGGCCGAGCAGCTGCTCGACGTCGGCGAGGTGCAGGCCGGTGGTGGGCTCGTCGAGGACGTAGACGCCGCCCTTGCCGACCATCTGGGTCGCCAGCTTGAGGCGTTGGCGCTCGCCGCCGGAGAGCGTGGTGAGCGGCTGGCCGAGGCTGAGGTAGCCGAGCCCCACGTCGGCGAGGCGGCCGAGGATCGCGTGCGCGGCGGGGGTGCGGGCCTCGCCGGAGCCGAAGAACTCCACGGCCTCGCTCACCGGCATCCCGAGGACCTCGCTGATGTTCTTCCCGCCGAGCAGGTAGGTGAGCACCTCGGCCTGGAACCGCCTGCCCTCGCACTCCTCGCACGTGGTGGCGACGCCCGCCATCACCACCAGGTCGGTGTAGATGACGCCCGCGCCGTTGCAGGCGGGGCAGGCGCCCTCGGAGTTGGCGCTGAACAGGGCGGGTTTCACCCCGTTGGCCTTCGCGAACGCCTTGCGGACCGGCTCCAGCAGCCCGGTGTACGTGGCCGGGTTGCTGCGCCGCGAGCCGCGGATCGCGCTCTGGTCGACCGAGACCACCCCCTCCCGCCCGGACACCGAGCCGTGGACGAGGGAGCTCTTGCCGGAGCCGGCGACCCCGGTGACGGCGACGAGCACCCCGAGGGGGATGTCGACGTCGACGTCGCGCAGGTTGTGGGAGTTCGCGCCGCGGACCTGCAGCGTGCCGGTGGCGGTGCGCACCCGCGGCTTGAGCGAGGCGCGGTCGTCGAGGTGGCGGCCGGTGAGGGTGCCGCTCGCCCGCAGGCCCTCGACGGTCCCCTCGAAGCACACGGTGCCGCCCGCCGTGCCGGCGCCCGGGCCGAGGTCCACGACGTGGTCCGCGATGGCGATGGTCTCGGGTTTGTGCTCCACGACGAGGACGGTGTTGCCCTTGTCCCGCAGCCGCAGCAGCAGCTCGTTCATCCGCTGGATGTCGTGCGGGTGCAGCCCGATCGTCGGCTCGTCGAAGACGTAGGTGACGTCCGTGAGCGAGGAGCCGAGGTGGCGGATCATCTTGGTGCGCTGCGCCTCGCCGCCGGAGAGGGTGCCGGCGGGCCGGTCGAGGCTGAGGTAGCCGAGGCCGATCTCGACGAAGGAGTCGAGGGTCTCCCGCAGCGCCGTCAGCAGCGGCGCCACCCCCTCGGTCACCCGGGGGGCGCCGTCGGCGCGGGCGCCGCGCCCACCCCGCCGGGGGGCGCCCAGGTCGCGCACCCAGCCGGCCAGGTCGCTGATCTGCATCGCGCTGGCGTCGGCGATGCTGATGCCCGCGATCTTGGAGGAGCGGGCCGCCTCGCTGAGCCGGGTGCCGTCGCACTCCGGGCAGACGGTGAACGTCACCGCCCGGTCGACGAAGGCGCGGATGTGCGGCTGCATCGCCTCCCGGTCCTTGCTGAGGAACGACTTCTGGATCTTCGGGATGACGCCCTCGTAGGTGATGTTGATGCCGTCGACCTTGATCTTCGTGGGTTCCCTGCGGAGCAGGTCGTGCAGCTCGCGCTCGGTGTACTCCCGGATCGGCTTGTCCGGGTCGAAGAAGCCGCAACCCCGGTAGATGCGGCCGTACCAGCCCTCCATCGTGTAGCCGGGGATCGTCAGCGCCCCCTCGTTGAGCGACCTGGAGTCGTCGTAGAGCTGGGTGAGGTCGAAGTCGGTGACCGAGCCCATGCCCTCGCAGCGCAGGCACATGCCGCCGGTGATGCTGAAGCTGCGCTTCTCCCTGACCGTCTCCCCGCCGCGCTCGATCGCGACCGCGCCCGACCCGCTGATGGAGGCGACGTTGAAGGAGAACGCCTGGGCCGAGCCGATGTGCGGCTCCCCGAGCCGGCTGAACAGGATGCGCAGCATCGTGCTGGCGTCGGTGGCCGTGCCGACCGTGGAGCGGGGGTTGGCCCCCATGCGCTCCTGGTCGACGATGATCGCCGTCGTCAGCCCCTCGAGGACGTCGACGTCGGGCCGGGACAGCGTCGGCATGAACCCCTGCACGAAGGCGCTGTACGTCTCGTTGATCATCCGCTGGGAGTCCGCGGCGATCGTGCCGAACACCAGCGAGCTCTTGCCCGAGCCGGAGACCCCGGTGAACACCGTCAGCCTGCGCTTGGGGATGTCGACGCTGACGTCCTTGAGGTTGTTCTCCCGCGCGCCGTGCACCCGGATCAGGTGGTGGCCGTCGGCGGGGTGCGGCGCGTGCGGGTGCGGGTCCGTGGTCGTGGCGGTGCTCATCGCGTCTCCTCCGTCGGGCGGGGCCGCCAGTGCGGTCGCCGTCGAACTCGCCGGGCTCGGTCGGGCCAGCCAACCACCCGGACCGTCCCCGGGGGAACGGTCGCGGGTGGGACGGCCGGGGGCGCTCAGCGCCGCTGCTGGATGCGGACCAGGTTCCCGGCGGGGTCGCGGACGGCGAAGTCGCGCACCCCGTAGGGCTGCTCGACGGGCTCCTGGACGACCTCGGCGTCACCGGCCTGGAGCCGCTCGAAGGCCTTGTCGAGGTCCTCGGTGGCCAGCAGGAGCGCCGCGTAGGTTCCCTTGGCCATCATCTCGGTGATCGTGCGGCGCTCGTCGTCGGTGATGCCCGGATCGGCGGCCGGCGGTGTCAGGACGATCGACGTGCCGGGCTGGTCGGGGGGGCCGACGGTGAGCCAGCGCATGGTGCCGTACCCGACGTCGTTGCGGACCTCGAAACCCAGGGTGTCGCGGTAGAAGGCCAGGGACGCCTCCGGGTCGTCGTGGGGGAGGAAGCTCGCGTGGATGGTGATGTCCATGGCGGTCACGCTAGGGGCGGCCCGGCGGCCGCGGCTTCTCGATTCCTGACCGGTCTGGTGACCTGTTTCGCCACGCACGGCGGCACCCCCGCGGCCGCGTCCGCCGCGGTGCGCCGGTAGGTGCTCGGCGGCACGCCGACGAGCTCGGTGAACCGGGTGCTGAAGGTGCCGAGCGAGGAGCAGCCCACCGCGAAGCACACCTCGGTGACGCTGAGGTCCCCGCGGCGCAGCAGCGCCATCGCCCGCTCGATGCGCCGGGTCATGAGGTAGGAGTAGGGCGATTCGCCGTAGGCGGCGCGGAACCGGCGGCTGAGGTGCCCGGCCGACATGTGCACCCCGCGGGCCAGCGCCTCCACGTCCAGCGGCTGGGCGTGCTCGCGGTCGATCCGGTCCCGGACGCGGCGCAGGAGGACCAGTTCCCGCAGGTGCGCCGCGCCGCTGGTGGATCCGCTGCTCACCCGGTGGATGGTGCCACGCGGCACCGACGCCGGGGCCGTCCGTCAGCCCGCGACCGGCCCACTGCCGGCCGGGCCGGTGCGCAGCAGCCACGCCGCGAGCCAGGCGACCCCGGCCGCCAGGACGACCAGCCCGAGGTCCAGCACCAGCTCGGGGACGAACGCGCGCAGCGCGACGGGGACGGCGCCGGCCGCGTAGAGCGCCAGGGCGCCGCGCGGCGGGATGCCCGTCCGCGCCAGCGCGGCCGTGAAACCCAGCGACCCGACGAGGAAGAGGAGCGACGTGGTGGTGAGGGCGATCCCCAGCGGGCCGGCGCGCAGGTCGGCGATCTGTGCGGGGTCGAGCCGGGGGAACACCAGGTTGAGGACGAACTCCACACCGACGAGCGCCGCGAGCGCGAGGTGGTTGACCCCGAAGGCGATGCTGCCGGCCCGGCCGATCCGGGAGGCGCAGGCCAGGTAGAGGGCGGTGACGAGGGCGAGGGCGAACACCTCGGCCAGCGGGGCCGCGAGCTGGGTGAGCGCGGTGGCCGGGACGAGCTGGGCGCGCTTGGCGGCGTTGACGGCCAGCACGGCGGCGCTGAGGAGGCCGGCGATCCCCGCGGCGGTGCGCAGGGGGACCTGCGGGCCGGTCGCGGCGGTGGCGAGGACGGTGGTCGAGGACACGGGAACCTCCAGGGGTCGAGTTGATGCACTATCGCAGCGATCGCTGCGAAATTGCAATACCCGTCGATATGCTCGTCCCGTGCCCGGCCCCAAGAACCTGCTCGTCGACATCTGGCTGCTGTCCTGCGTGTCCACCTCCCTGGTGGCGGAGGAACTGGCCGACGACCCGCTGTCGGTCGACGAGTTCGCCCTCTACGGCCTCATCAGCGACCTCGGGCCCGTGACCGCCACCCAGCTCTCCCAGTGGACGGGGATGTCCGCGACCACCCTGTCGGCGCTGCTGCGCCGCTGCCAGGCCCGCGGTGAACTGGCCCGCACCCCCAACGCCGCGGACCGGCGCAGCGTGTTCGTGGAGCTGACCGGACAGGGCCGTGCGGTCTACCGGGCGGCGCTGCCCGCGCTGGCCCGCGCCCTCGAGCGCGTCCACCACCACGCCGACCCGGCCGTGGAGGACGCGCGGCACGTGCTGCAGCGCGTGGACGGCGCGGTGCGCGCCGCGCTGGACCTGCCCGCGAGGCCGTACTCCGTGGAGGTCCCCGACGGGGTGGGCGACGACGGCGGAGCGCCGCTCACGCCCGCGCAGGAGGCCGAGGTGCGGCGGTTCGCCGCCTGGGTCCGGTACCGCGACTCCACCGGCACCTGAACCGGCCGGACGTGCCGTCGCTCAGGAGGCCCGGTACTCCTCCAGCAGCACGCCGGCCCGGGTGGCGGTGGCCCGCAGGTGGCCGAGCTCCGCGGCGGTGAAACGGCGCGGCGAGGTGCCGATGACGCAGGCGGAGGCGATCGCCAGCCCGTGCGGGTCGTGCACGGGGATGCCGGCGTAGCAGGACAGGCCGTAGTGGGTGACGAGGGGGTTGCCGCCGTAGCGGGGGTGCGCCGCGAGGTCCGCCACCACGTTCTCCGCGGCCGTGAGCACGGTGTCGGTGCAGAAGGCCAGCTCGGCGGGGACCGCACCGAGGCGGGCCATCCAGCCGCCGAGGCCGTGGTGCCCGGCGAACACGGCCACGTCCTGCGCCAGGAACGTCACCGCGGCGACGGGCGCCCCGATCGTGGCGGCGGTGTGCCCGGCCAGCTCGTCGAGGCGCTCCCTCAGCCGCGGGTGCTCCAGGTCGTACCCGCGGGCCACCTGTCCGCGGTCCAGCTCCCGCACTCCTGCTGCGCCGATCCCCACGCCCTGCTCCTCGGTCCGTGCCCCTCGTGCGCCCCGCTGTCTCCGGGCTCTCCGGTTGTCGAGGCCCGCGTGGTGCCGCTGGAGGCGCAACGGGGGTTGTCACCCGCTCGGCGGCGCCGCGCCACCCGAACGCCCGCACACGCGCTGTCGGCGACCGCCACCGGCCAGGCGGGTGGCGCGCCCCGCCGCCCGGGTGTCCCCGGTCGGCGCTAGCGTCCCGGTCCCCGCACGACCACGACCGGAGGCCGCTGGTGACGACCCCGCTGACCGACGCCCTGACCGTCCGCGCCGTCCACGCCTACGAGGTGGCGGATTCCTCGGCTCCTCCAGGGCTGCGCCTGCTGGGGGCGGTGATGGGCCTGCACGGCATCGCGGAGAACGGGGGGCTGGTCGGCGGAGGCGTCGAGAACCTCCTGCTCGGCGGACGGCGGCGCGCGGTCGACGACGCCATCGACGGCTTCCGCTGGCTCGGCCTGGCGGACGTCGCCGCCCTCGTCGCCCGCGCCCGCGACGAGTACCTGCGCTTCCGCCCGACCGGCCACGAGGACCTCTCCGGGGAGGACGAGCTCCTCTGGCAGCGGCTCGACGCGGACTGGTCGGGGGCCGCCACCGGCGACCGGATCGAGGCGGCGGTGTCCGCCCGCCTGCAGGAGATCGCCCCCGGGTGGTCGAGCACGACGTCACCCCGCTGATCGTGCTGGGGCGCGCCGCCACCGGCCCGGCAGGTGGTGCGCCCCGACCGCCCGGGCGCCCCCGGTGTGGGGGAAGTGCGCCCGTCTCCGGTGGGCCCCGCTCCGGTGGGCCGGGTCGCGGTCCCGCCCTGGCAGCATCCCGTGGGTGAGAGCTCTGCGCGGTGGCTGGTCGGTGCGGGTGCACGCCCTCGCGGAGCGCCTGACCCCCTCGGCTGCGGTGCGGCTGGCCGTGGCCGGGCTGGGCTGCTGCGTGCTCGGGCTCACCGGGTGGCTGGCGTTCCCCGGCTCCTCCGGTGGGCAGGTGCGGTCGGGGTGGGAGCTGGTGGTGCCGGCGCTGTCGGTCTGGCTCGGCCCGGCGCTGGTGTCGGTGGGCGCCGTCGCCCTGCTGCGGGACGGCGGGGTGCTCGGCGCGGCGGGCAGCGTCGGTGCCGCCGCCTCCTCGGTGGTGGCGTGGGGGACGGCGCTGCTGTCGGCCGCGTCCTGGGGCGCCGGCTTCGACGAGGCGGACGCGGGCCTGCCGCTGTCGCCGTTCAGCGCGGCCTTCCCCGCCTTCCTCCTCGCGGCCCTCGCGGCGGGCACCCTGGCCGCCGCCCCGGTGTGGAACGGGCTGCTGCGGCGCAGCGGGCACCGGCGGGGGCGCCGGCTCCTGGCCGCCCTGTGCGCCGTGCCCACCGCCGCCGCCCTCGGGGTGGGCGCGCTGAACCCCGCGACGGCCCCGGCGGCGGCGGTGGGCCTCGTCGTCGTCGCCCGGCTGCGCGCGGCCCGGCGGATCCCCCGGCGCGCGGCCGCGACGCCGGCAGCCGATCCGGGGCCGGGTGCGCGGCGAGCGGTCGCGCCCGCGCGGCTGCGACGCACCGTGGTGCGGCTCAGCGCGCTCAGCGCCGCGCTGGGGTTCCCGTGCGCCGCGTACGCCGTCCTGGGGGAGACGTGGGCGCCGTCGCCGGGCGGGGTCACCTCGCTGCCGGCCATGAACGCCGGCCTGGCGGCAGGGGCGCTCGCCGCCCTCCCGCTCGTCCTGGCGGCGGGGCTGCTGGCCGCCTCCCGGTGGGGGCGGCGCGCTGCCGCGTCGGCGGCGGCCGTCGCCGCAGCGCTGGTGGTGGTGTGCGCCGCCCAGCTCCAGGGGCCCGCCGGCCCCTTCGGCACCCTCCTCGCCGCCTCGTTCCTCGTCGGGGTGGTGGCGGTCGTCCCCCTCGCCTCGCGGCTACCCGGTGGACGGGCCGGACGCGGGGGCGTGGCGGCGCTCGTCGCCGTGGCCGCGAGCTGGGCCGCGCTGCCGCTGCCGGTGGTCTTCCCCCTCGTCGCGCCGTTCTGCGCCGTCGTCCTCGCGCTCGCCGCCTCGGGGAGGCTCCCGTCCGGGGGACACCGGTGGAGCGTCGCAGGGCGACCCGGCGGGGCGGCCGGTACCTGGCCGGGGCGGCGCGGCGGTGGCAGGCTGCGGCGGTGACCGAGCAGACCGAGCAGCCCGAGCAGCCCGAGAGGTCCCGGCACCTGGGCGTGCACGTCGCCCGGCCGGCCGCGGAGGTCTACGCCTTCGCCGCCGACCCCGCCAACCTGCCCCGGTGGGCGCCCGGCCTGGGCACCTCCGTGGTGCAGGAGGACGGCAACTGGTTCGTCGGGACGCCGGAGGGCCGCGCCCGGGTGGTCTTCGCCCCCCGCAACGACTTCGGCGTCCTCGACCACGACGTGGTGACGCCCTCCGGGGAGACGGTGCACGTCCCGCTGCGGGTCCTCCCCGACGACGGGGGGTGCGAGGTGGTCCTCACGCTGCGCCGCCGGGAGGGGATGACCGACGAGGAGTTCGAGCGGGACACCGCGCTGGTGAGGAGCGACCTCGCGCGCCTGGCGGAGGTGCTGGAGGCGGGGGTGCGAGGTCAGGTGTCCACCCGGTAGGGGAGCGTGAGCTCGTCCCCGGCCCGGCCGCGGATGCCCCAGTCATGCCGTGGTGTCTCGACGACGATGATCTCCAGGTCCTGCGGGGGGATCCCCAGGTGCTGCTCGAAGTCGGCGAACAGCCGCTGGTAGAACGCCTTCTTGGTGGGGACGGTGCGTCCGCTGAACAGGAGGATCTCGACGATCGTGTAGCGGTCGGTGCGCTCCTCGGGGACGGGGAAGTCCTCGGCCGACATGGGGAAGAACCGGTGGAACCGCTTGGCGGGCGGCAACCCCAGAACCTCGACGGCGGCGGTCTGCAGGACGTCGGACATCCTGCCCCGCAACGGCTCCAGCACGTGCCGCTGACCGTAGACCTTCACCTGGGCCACGCTGCCCCTCCCGGACCTCGCCGTCGGCACCACCCTAGCCACCCGTCGCCGGACCGTCCCGGTCGTGGCGGGGCGCCCCCGCGCCCCAGCGGGTCGCGAGGGCCTCGTGCGGGAGCCCGACCGAGACGTGGGGGGCCAGCGCGTGCAGGAACTCCGCCGCGTCGAACACCGCGCCGGCCGACGCGACACCCGTGGTCCGCGTGCGCCCGTCGAGGACCCGCTGGACCGCTTCCACGACCAGTGGTGCGGTGACCGCGTAGATGTCCTGTCCGTGGGCCGTCGCGCGGCGCTCGACGCCACCCGAGCGGACCACGGCGTCCACGACGAACAGCTGGTCCGAGCGGCCCAGCGCGTCGACCGGCTCCGGTGGGGGCGTGTCGGCCCGGGCGAGGTCCCGGGCGGCCTCGAGGCCCATGTGGGTGCGGACCTCGGGCGGCAGTTCCGCGCGGCGGTCGGGCAGACCCCGCTCCAGTGGCTCCTGACCCAGCGTGTGCGCCGCGCGCAGGAACTGCTGGAGACGAGCGGCCAGGGCATCGAGGCGATCGCCCTCGCCACCGGCACAGGCACCGCCACGACCCTGCGCCGCCGGTTCAAGCGGATCGTCGGGGTCTCCCCGGACACCTACCGCCGCTCGTTCCGCAGCACCGGGGCGCCACCGCACGGGTCGTAGTGCTGCGCGACCCCGGTTGCGGGGGAGTGCGGCGATGCCTGCGCCGGGCGGGTGCTCGCCCTGCGGTGATCCCACCCCTCACCTGCCGTGTGCACCCTCTCCCCGAGCCGGCACCGGCACGGTCGGCGCCGCAGCGCCCCTGGGTGGTCCAGCTGCCCGGGTGTGACGGCAGCCCCCCGCCGCCGCGGCGCTCCGCCGTCAGAAGTACCAGGGGAAACCCGACCAGTCCGGCTCGCGCTTCTGCAGGAACGCGTCGCGCCCCTCCACCGCCTCGTCGGTCATGTACGCCAGCCGCGTGGCCTCCCCGGCGAACACCTGCTGCCCGACCATGCCGTCGTCGACGGCGTTGAAGGCGAACTTCAGCATGCGCTGCGCGGTGGGGGACTTGCGGTTGATCTCCGCCGCCCACACCAGCGCGACCCGTTCCAGCTCGGCGTGGGGGACGACCTCGTTGACCATGCCCATGCGGTGGGCGTCGGCGGCGGTGTAGGGGCGGCCGAGGAAGAAGATCTCCCGGGCGAGCTTCTGCCCGACCTGCCGGGCGAGGTACGCGGAGCCGTAGCCGGCGTCGAAGGAGCCGACGTCGGCGTCGGTCTGCTTGAACCGGGCGTGCTCGGCGCTGGCGAGGGTGAGGTCGCACACGACGTGGAGGCTGTGACCACCGCCGGCCGCCCAGCCGGGCACGACGGCGACGACGACCTTCGGCATGAACCGGATGAGGCGCTGCACCTCCAGGACGTGCAGCCGTCCGCCCTCGGCCTTCGCGCGCATCTCGTCGACCGTGTCGGCGGTCTCGCCCCCGGCGTACTGGTAGCCGGAGCGGCCGCGGATGCGCTGGTCGCCGCCGGAGGAGAACGCCCACCCGCCGTCGCGGGGGCTGGGGCCGTTGCCGGTGAGCAGGACGCAGCCGACGTCGGGGGTGCGGCGGGCGTGGTCGAGGGTGCGGTGGAGCTCGTCGACGGTGCGGGGGCGGAACGCGTTGCGCACGTCGGGGCGGTCGAAGGCGATGCGGACGGTGCCGCGGGCGGGGCCGTCGAGGACGCACCGGTGGTAGGTGACGTCGGTGAGGTCGCCGAACCCGGGGACCTCCGCCCACGCCGCGGGGTCGAAGGTCTCGCTCACACCGTCCAGGGCACTCACGTCCGCCGACGATAGGGGTTGCGGCGCGCCCTGCCCGACCCGCCGGGCCCCCGCGGGCGGGGTGCGGGGAGCATGACCGGGGTGAGACCCGACCTCGCCGACGTCCTGGCCTCCGCCGCCGTGGTCCGCCTGCCGCTGCGCACCCGGTTCCGCGGCCTGCTGGAGCGCGAGGCCGTCCTGCTGCGCGGCCCCGCCGGCTGGGGGGAGTTCGCGCCGTTCGACGGGTACGGCCCGCCCGAGGCCGCCCGCTGGCTCGCCGCGGCGCTGGAGGCCGCCTGGCAGGGGCCGCCGCCCGCCGTGCGCGGGCACGTCCCCGTCAACGCCACCGTCCCCGCCGTGCCCGCGGCGCAGGTGCCGCAGGTGCTGGCCCGCTTCGAGGGGTGCACCACGGCGAAGGTGAAGGTCGCCGAGGCCGGGCAGTTCCTCGCCGACGACGTGGCGCGGGTGCGGGCCGTGCGGGAGGTGCTGGGTGCCTCCGGCCGCATCCGCGTCGACGCCAACGGGGCCTGGAGCGTGGAGGACGCCGCCCGGGCCCTGGCCGCGCTGGCGGCGAGCGGGCTGGAGTACGCCGAGCAGCCCTGCGCGGACCTCGCCGACATGGCGCGGCTGCGGGTGCGCCTGGCCCGGGACGGGGTGGACGTGCCGCTGGCCGCCGACGAGAGCATCCGCCGCGCGGAGGACCCGCTGCGGGTCTCCGCCGCCGGTGCCGCCGACGTCGTCGTCCTTAAGGTCGCCCCCCTGGGCGGGGTGCGCGCGGCGCTGGCAGTGGCGCAGGCGTGCGGCCTGCCGGTGGTGGTCTCCAGCGCGCTGGACACCTCCGTCGGGCTGGCGGCGGGCGCCGCGCTGGCCGGGGCGCTGCCCGGGCTGCCGTTCGCGTGCGGGCTGGGGACCGCAGCCCTGCTCGCGGCGGACGTCACCTCCACACCGCTGCTGCCGCGGGCCGGCTCGGTGCCCGTCACCGCCGTGGCGGCCGAGCCCGCGCTGCTGGCCGAGCACGCGGCCCCGCCGGAGCGGCAGCGGGCGTGGCGGGAGCGGATCGCCGCCTGCTGGGAGCTGCTGCCCCGCTGAGCGCCTCCCCGCGGGGTGTGCGGGTGCGCCGCCGGGCGGGCGGGCGCACGATGGGCCGGTGCGCCCCGTGCCCCTGCCCGCCGGTCCCGGCCGGGAGTCGGTCTGGGACTACCCCCGGCCCCCGCGCCTGGAGCGCAGCACCCGCCGCGTCCTGCTCACCGCCGGCCCGCCCGGCCCCGGCGGGGACGGCCCGCTGGTGCTGGCCGACACCACGCGCAGCCTGCGGGTCCTGGAGACCAGCCACCCGCCGGTGCACTACGTCCCCCGCGAGGAGCTGGACGTGTCCCTGCTGCGCCCGGCGCGGGGGCGCAGCTGGTGCGAGTTCAAGGGCGGGGCGGAGTACGTGGACCTCGTCGGCCCCGACGGCAGCCTGCTCGCCGCCGACGCGGGCTGGACGTACCCGCACCCGGAGCCCGGCTACGAGGAGCTCGCCGGGGCGGTCGCGTTCTACCCGGGGCGCCTGACGAGCTGCCGCCTCGACGGGCACCTCGTGCGGCCGCAGCCGGGCGGCTTCTACGGCGGGTGGATCACCGACGACGTGGTCGGGCCCTTCAAGGGAGGATCCGGCACCACCGGCTGGTGAGGGCTCAGGAGCCCTGGGGCCGGGGCCGCACCAGGTTCGTGATGCGGGCGGTGCACACCCTGCGGCCCTGCTCGTCGGTGATGACGACCTCGTGGCTGCACACCGTCCGGCCCAGGCTCAGCGCGGTGGCGGTGGCGGTGACCACCCCGGAGGAGACGCTGCGGTGGTGGGTGGCGTTGATGTCCGTGCCGACGGCGACGGCGTCCGGCCACACGTGCAGCATCGCGCCCACGGAGCCGAGGGTCTCCGCCAGCACGCAGCTCGCCCCGCCGTGCAGCAGGCCCATGACCTGCGTGTTGCCCTCCACCGGCATGGTCGCGACGACCCGGGAGGCGCTGGCCTCGAGGAACTCGATGCCCATGCGCTCGATGAACGTGCTCACCGGGAAGGGCAGCTCGGGCAGGGGGCTCTGCGGTCCGCTCACCCCGGGCACCCTGCCACACCGGCCCTGCGGATCCGGCGTCGCGGCCCCTCCCGCGGGCCCGGGAGGCGGGGCAGGATGGGTCCCGTGGACACGGCGGGGCAGGCGGCGCTCGTGGGGCGCCTGGCGCGCGGGTACGCCCGGCTGCTCGGGGCCCGCCACGAGCGGCACGGCGACCTGCACGTCTGCTGGGGCCTGCCCCGCCGCGCCTACCCCCGCGGCGGGGTCACGCTCGGCGACACCTACCTGACGGGCTCCTCGCCCGGCACGCGCACCGCGCGGCGCCTGCGGCACGAGCTGGTCCACGTCGGGCAGTGGCGCCGGTTCGGGTTCTCCTTCGCGTGGCGCTACCCCCTCGCGGGCCGGCGCGCGGTCCGCAACCGCTTCGAGGTCGAGGCGGGCCTGGCCGACGGCGGCTACCTGCCCGACCGGCCCCCGCGGCCCTGACGGGTCCCACCCGGCGGGCCGGCGGACGCCGCCGGGGGGTCAGCCGAAGGTGCGGGCCAGGCGCGCCGGGATGGGGGAGGGCACGGCGATCACGGCGCGGTCGTCGAACCACATGAGGCTCACCAGCCCGAACTGGCGGGCGCGCTGCTGGCACAGGACCAGCGCCTGCTCGCTGCGGGCGCTGTTCGCGGTGTTCTCCCCGCCCAGGTGCGCACCGGCGCGCGGCGCGATGCGGGCCAGGTAGCCGATGGGGCTGACGTCGCGGTCGGAGGTGCCGAACTCGGGGCCGTCCAGCCAGGTGGCGTAGGCGACGTAGCGGCGGGCCGGCTCGGCGGCGCGGTAGGCGGCCACCCGGCCGGTCAGACGGGCGAAGTCCACGCCCTGCACGAGCTCGGAGTAGCGGGTGCTGCTGCGGCGCAGGCCGTTCGCGGCGGCGGCGGCCTCGTCGCCGGGACGCACCCCGTAGGAGGGGAACATCAGCTGCAGGTCGCCGGAGAAGGCGCCGCGCACGGCGGTGACGAGGAAGTCCTGGTAGCCGGCGAGGCTGTCGAGGTACCAGCGCAGGAACGCCGCGTCCCTGGTGGCGGAGCGGGGGGAGATCCCGGGGCGGTAGCCGCGCACGGGGGAGGAGGCCTGGGCGGCGGGGCTGAAGGCCCACCAGCTGCCGACGGCGGCGTGGCGGGAGCGGTCGGTCGGCAGGCGCAGCTCGCCGGTCAGCAGCCCGCCGACCCGGACGGCGGTGAAGGCGTCGCGGCCCAGCGCTGCGCCGAGGGCGCGGACGTAGTCGGCCTGCGCGGCGCGCACCTGCGGGTTCCACACCGCGTCGGCGACGTTCTCGCCGGAGGCGCTGGTGTTGCCGAACGCGGTGCCGAACTGGTCCACGAAGCGGGCGCCGGGGAGCTGGAACACCCAGCCGGGGGTGTACTGCAGGCCCGTGTCGAGGACGACGGCCAGGCCCCGGGCGCGGTACTCGGCGTGCTGGCGGCGCAGCTCGGCGACGTAGGGGGCGGACAGGGCCGCGCCCGGCGCCGGCTGCGCACGGTCCCAGTGGGCCTGCAGCATGACCGTGGTGAGCCCGGCGGAGGCGATCTGCGGGGCCCAGCGGCTGTCGGAGCCCAGGACGCCCAGCGACCGGGCGGGGGCCGCGGCGGCCGCGCCGGGGGTGACCACGACCGCCAGGACGCTCAGCGCCACCGCGAGCACGACCTGCAGGGCGCCCACCCGTCCCCGCGTCGTCGCCGGGACGGTGCTGCTGCGCGCGAAGGTCATGCCTCCTCCTCGGTACGGGGAGTGTGGTGCTGAACACGCACCCTGGCACCCCTCACACCGCCGGTCTAACCGGGCGGAGGGCGACACGCCGCGCCCTCGTCCGAACAGGTGGTGATTGCTGAAGTTCACCCCTACCGGTCCCGATCCCTCCAGGGAGCTGCTAGTGCGCCCGCTGCGTGGCGCCGCGACCGAAGGAGGAGGACATGACCGAGGACCTGGACGTCCTGGCCGGAGCGGACGGAGCCGCGCCCGCGGCGACCCCCTCCGCCCTCATGCCGAGGCAGGCCCGCCGCGCCGGGGACCGCGCCCCCGCGGACCGCGCCCCCGGGGACCGCCGCAAGCCCGCCGTCGCCAGCCTCGACCTCGTCATCCCCGCCTACAACGAGGAGGGGCGCATCGGCCCCACCCTGGAGGCCATCTGCCGCCAGATCGCCGCGTCCCCCTACCGGGTGCGGATCCTCGTCGTCGACAACGGCAGCGTGGACGCCACCGCCGACACCGTCGACCGCGTCGTCGCCACCGGCGTGCGCGTGCAGGTCATCGGCTGCAAGGACAAGGGCAAGGGCGCCGCCGTGCGCGCCGGCGTCGCCCACGCGAGCGCCGAGTACGTCGGCTACGTCGACGCCGACCAGTCCACCCCGCCGGACGCGCTGCTCACCGGCATGGCGATCCTCACCAACGGCTGGGACGCCGTCATCGGCTCCCGCCGGGTCCTCGGCGCCCGCTACGTCGTCCCGCAGCCGGTCGTGCGCCGCCTCGGCAGCCGCGTGTTCAACATGGCCGCCTCCACCGTCGTCGGCCGCATCAGCGACACCCAGTGCGGCATGAAGCTGTTCCGCACCGCGGCCGCCCGCGAGGTGTTCGCCGCCGCGCGCCTGACGGGCTTCGCGTTCGACGTGGAGATCCTCGCCCGCTGCAACGCCGCCGGGCTCAAGATCATGGAGATGCCGGTCGAGTGGTCCGACGACGAGGGCTCCACCCTGCGCCCCGTGCGCGACGGCCTGGGCGCCTTCGCCGAGCTGTACCGCGTCCGCCGCATGCTGCGCGCCGGCCGCTGACCCACCACCCACCACGCCCCCGGCGGGNNNNCCCGCCACCACCGGCCACCCGCCGCGGAAGGACACCACCGTGCTCGTCATCACCAACTGGCGTGACTCCCGCCACCCGGAGGCGGGCGGCGCCGAGGTCGTCTGCCACGAGCTGGCGGAGCGCTTCGCGGCACGCGGCGAGGACGTCGTCCTGCTCTGCGCGGCCGTCGCGGGCGCCCCCCGGGCCGAGGAGCGCGACGGGTACCGCATCGTGCGCGCCGGCGGGCGGTTCACCGTCTACCTGTTCGCGCTGCTGTGGCTGCTGCGGCACCGCCGCCAGGTCACCGGCGTCGTGGACTCCCAGAACGGCATCCCGTTCTTCACCCCGCTGGCCGTGCGCCGCACCACCCCGGTCCTGCTGCTGCTGCACCACATCCACCAGGACCAGTTCGAGAAGTACTTCCCCGCCCCCGTCGCCGCGTTCGGCCGCTGGCTCGAGGGCCCGGCCAGCCGCTTCGTCTACGGCCGCCGCGGCATCGTCACCGTCTCCCCGTCCACCCGCACCGGCGCCCGCCGCCGGCTGCGGCTGCGCGGCGACATCTGGGTCACCCCGCCGGGCTGGTCCGTCACCGAGTCCGTCCGCACGGACCCGCCCGCCCGCACCGCGCACCCGTCCGTGGTGTGCCTGGGCCGCCTCGTGCCGCACAAGCGCACCGAGCTGGTCGTCGAGGCCTTCGGCGCCGTGCTGCGCGAGCACCCCGAGGCCACCCTCACGGTCGTCGGCCGCGGCCCCGAGGCCGGGCGCCTGCACCGCCTCGCCGCCGACCTCGGCCTCACCGGCAGCGTGACGTTCCGCGACGACCTCGACGACGTGCAGCGCGACCGGGTGATGGCCTCGGCGTGGCTGACCGTCAACGCCTCCCAGGGCGAGGGCTGGGGCCTGTCCGTGGTGGAGGCCAACGCCCTCGGCGTGCCCGCCCTCGCGTTCCGCCGCCCCGGCCTGCGCGACTCCATCGTCCCCGGCGAGACCGGCTGGCTCCTCGACGACGACGCCGACCTCGGCGCCGCGATCGCCGGCGCGCTCGGCGAGCTGCGCGACGAGGGCTCCGCCCGCCGCACGGCGCAGCACGCCCGCCGCTGGGCCGCCCGCTTCACGTGGGACGTGATGACCGAGCGCATCGGCCACGCCCTGGCCTCCGAGGCCCGCCGCCTGTCCCTCGGCGAGGACGACCAGCGCGTCTCCTCCGACCTGTCCACGGTGGTCACCCTCCCCGTGCGCGTCCTGCCGGAGAACTGGCGCTCCGCCGTCCGCGACACCGACGTGTGGGAGCTCACCGGCGACACCGTCACCATTCTGTGCCGCAGCGCCGACTCCCAAACCGTGGAGAAGCTGCTGGGCCGCCTCGGCGTCCTCGACACCGCCGAGCTCGGCGAGGGTTTCTCCGTGTCGGTCGCCCGCACCGCCGACCTGCTGCGGCTGTCCTCGCCCGGCGCCGGCAGTGCCTGAGCAGCGCGGTCCCCGGCGCGGCCTGCGCCGGGGACCGTCCGTCCCCGCGCCCGTCGCCTCGAAGGTCGTCTGGAACTTCCCCCGGCCCTTCGTCGCGGAACCCCCGCCGCCCCTGAAGCCGCTGCGCCCCGAGGGGGAGCGGGTCCCGGGGGCGCGGGCCCCCCGCACCGTCCGCCCCGCCGCCGTCGCGGCGCCCGCCGGTGACCTGCTGCCCCGCCACGAGGACCCGTCCCCGGAACCGGTCGCGGCCGCGGACCCCGCCGCGCGGCCCGCGTGGCTGCGCCGTCCCTGGCTGCTCGCCGTGCTCCTCGGCGTCGGTGCCCTCGTGGTGCGCCTGTGGAACATCGACACCGCCTACAGCGTGTTCATCGACGAGGCGACGTACGTGGAGATCGCCCGCAGCGTCGGCAACGGCGAGGGCGTGAAGCTGCACGGCGAGCCGTTCATCCTGCACCCGCCGCTGTCGTTCCTGCTCATGGGCGTGGCGTCCTGGTGGTCGGGGGAGCAGAGCATCCTGCGTCTCGTCCTGGACCTGCGCCCGTACGCGGCGGTGTTCGGCGCGCTCGCGGTCGTCGTGACCACCGCCGCGGTGTGGGCGGCCGGCGCCCGCCGCGCCGCCGTCGTCACCGGCCTGCTGCTGGCGCTCGACCCGTTCGGCCTCTCGTTCGACGGCCGGGTGATGCTGGAGTCCACCGCGCAGGTGTTCGCGGCGCTGACGTTCCTGGCGCTCGTCCTCGCCACCCGCGACGGCGGCACCGGCCGGTGCTGGCCCGCCGTGGCCGCCACCGCGGGAGCCGCCACGTTCGTCACCAAGGAGACGTTCGGGCTCGTCGTGTGCGCGGCGATCTTCCTGCTCTTCCTGCTGCGGGTCGGCCTGCCCCGGCGCGCCACCCTGATCGCCACGGCCGGCGCGTCGGCCGGCTACCTGGCGGTCAACGGCGTGGTGGCCTCCGCGGTGGGCCTGGGCGTGTGGTGGGAGTCGCGCACCGCGGGCCTGGCCCGGCTGCTCGGCACCCACAAGATCACCGGTTTCGGCGCCCCCGGTGTGAAGGTCAGCCTGTGGTCGCGCGTCGCCGACCTCGTCGGGGAGTTCGGCGTCAGCTACCTGCTGCTGGCCGCCGGCGGCCTCGGCGCGCTGCTGGTGCTGTTCCTCGCCCGGCGCCGACCGGACTCCTGCGAGCGGCTGTTCGGCCGGGCCCTCGTGCCCGGCGCCGTCGTGCTGTCCGCCTGGACCGTCGCGGCGTGCTGCTACCTGGCCTACGCCGTGGGTTTCGGGTCGCTGGAGGAGCAGATGTTCTACATCCCCCTCGCCCCGTGCGTGGCGTCCAGCGCCCTGCTGGGCGTGGCGTTCCTGCGCCGCACCCGGGTCCGCCGCGTCGCCGGCTGCGTCGCGCTCGCCGCGGCCCTGGCGGTGCAGACCGTGCAGTACGTGCACGTCCGCACCCAGCCCGACGCCGCCTACCTGGACTTCATGGCGTGGCTGCCGCAGCACGTCGCCCCGGGCAGCCGCATCGCCGCCACCGAGGAGACCGCGCAGTTCATCGTCGAGGACCAGCAGGTCGGGCAGTGGAACACCCTGGAGCAGATCCGCGAGCAGCGTGTCGACTACGTGCTCATCGCCTCCGTCCTGGTGGACCAGGGCTACGGCCTCGCCGGCCCGGAGTTCGCCGCCCAGCTGGACCAGCACGGAACCCTCGTCGGCAGCTTCGGCGGCCGCTCGTGGGGCCACCTCAAGATGTACGACGTCCGCGCCTACACCGGAGGCTCCCGATGAGCGCCCTGAGTTTCCCCTCCCCGCGCGGCACGCGCCCCCGCGTCCTGCACCTGGGGTACGAGGACCCGCGCAAGCCCGGCGCGGGCGGGGGTTCCGTGCGCACCGCCGAGATCAACTCCCGCCTCGCGGCGGAGTTCGACGTCCTCGTGGTGTGCGCCCCGTTCCCCGGGTGCGAGCCGTACGAGCAGGACGGTGTGCGGTACGCCCACGCGGGCGTCGGGTCCACCTACAACGCGCAGGTCATGAGCTACTTCGCCGCGCAGCCGGCGGTCGTGGCCCGGACCCGCCCGGACCTGGTGGTGGAGGACTTCGGTGCGCCGCTGTCCACGTTCGGCCTGCCGTGGCTGACCCGCCGCCCCGTCGTCGGCGTCGTGCAGTGGTTCTTCGCCGAGGAGAAGGCGGCGCAGTACCGCCTGCCGTTCGGCCACGTCGAGCGCGTGGGGGTGCGGGCGCACCGCTCCCTCGTCGCCGTCTCCGACGACCTCGGCGCGCGGCTGCGGGAGGCGAACCCCGCGGCGGCCGTGCACGTCGTGCCCAACGGCCTGCCGCCGGAGGCGTTCGCCACGCCCCGCCCGGCCCGCGGGGGCGGCGACCTGCGTTTCCTCGGCCGCATCGAGGACGCGCAGAAGGGCATCGGGATGCTGCTGGAGGCGTACGCGCGTGTCGCCGGGCGCCTGTCGCAGGACCTGCTGATCGCGGGGGAGGGCCCCGACACCGCCCGCATGCAGAAACTGGCCGCGGAGCTCGGGATCGCCCACCGGGTGCGTTTCGCCGGCACCGTCGGCCTCGCGGAGCGGTTCTCCTGGCTGGCCGCCGCCGACGCCGTCGTCATGCCCAGCCGGTACGAGACGTTCGGCATGGTGGCCGCGGAGTCCCTGGCCGTGGGCACCCCCGTCGTCGCGTTCGACATCCCGTGCCTGCGCAACCTCGTCGGCGACGAGGTCGGCCGGCGCGTGCCGGCGTTCGACGTGGACGCCCTCGCCGGTGCCGTCGCGGAGCTGGGTGCCGACGCGGGCCTGCGCGCCCGCCTCGGCGCCGCCGGCCGCGACAGCGTCGCGCACCTGACCTGGGACCACGCCGCGCACGCCCAGGCGCAGGTGTACCGCGCCGCGCTGGAGACCGCCCGCCCGACCCGCCGCCCGACCGTGAGGAACCCGCGATGACCGACCTGGACCTGCGCCCGGCCGCCCCCGCCCTGCCGCGGCCCCGCGCCCGGCGGCGGTACCCCTCGTTCCTGCACCTGCTGCAGCGGCGCGCCGCCGCGCAGCCGGACGCCGCCGCCGTCGTCGACGACGCGGGCACCGCCACCTACGCGGAGCTCCTCGGCGCCGCCCGCCGCGTCGCCGGCGCCCTCGCCGCGCGCGGGGTCGGCACGGGCGACACGGTCGGGGTGCAGCTGCCCCGCACCCGCGAGGCCCTCGCGGTGTTCCTCGGCGCCATGCTCGCCGGGGCCGCATACGTCCCGCTCGACCCCGCGCACCCCCTGGCCCGGCGCCGGCAGATGGTCGCCCGCGCCCGCTGCGCCGCCCTCGTCGTCGACCCGCTCGCCGCCGACCGCGGCGAGCTGGCCGGCGACACCGTCCTGCTGGCCCCCGCGGACGTCCTCGCCGGCCCGGAGGCCACGGCGCCCGCGATGCCCGCGGAGGACCAGCTCGCGTACGTGCTGTTCACCTCCGGCTCCACCGGCGAGCCGAAGGGCGTGCAGGTCACCCACGGCAACGTGGACGCCCTGCTGGCCTGGACCGCCTCCACCCTCACCGCGCAGGACGTCGTCCTCACCAGCGCCTCGACGTCCTTCACGTTCGACCCGTCCGTGCTGGAGCTCTACGGCACCCTCGTCCTCGGCGGCACCCTGCACCTGCTCGGCTCCGCCGTCGACCTCGCCGCCACCTCCCCGGAGCTGACGTTCCTCTTCAGCACCCCCTCCGTGCTGGGCGAGCTGGCCCGCGCCGGTGTGCTGCCGGGCACCCTGCGCACCGTCATGGTCGGCGGGGAGGCGCTGCCCGCCCCCGTCGTGGAGGCCGTGTTCCGCTCCTGCCCCGACGCGCGGCTGCTGCACGTGTACGGGCCCACCGAGGCCACCGTGTGGGTCACCTGCCAGGAGCTGCGCCGCGGCGACGGGCAGGAGATCCGCCTCGGCGCCGAGCTGCCCGGCACCCGCCTGTGGGTGCTCGCCGCGGACGGCACGCCCGCACCGGCCGGGGAGCCCGGGGAGCTGTGCATCGCCGGCGACCAGGTCGCCGTCGGCTACATCGGCCGCCCGGACCTGACCGCCGAGCGCTTCGTGCCGTGGACCACGCCCGACGGCGACCCGGAGCGGATCTACCGCACCGGTGACCTCGCGGCGCGCGACGCCGACGGCGGGCTGCGCTTCCTCGGCCGCATCGACCGGCAGGTCAAGCTGCGCGGGCACCGCATCGAGCTGGACGAGGTGCAGAAGGCCCTGCTGCACCACCCCGGCATCGCCGAGGCCGTCGTCGTCGTCGGCGGGGAGGGCGCCCTGGCCCACCTCGTCGCCTTCGTCGTCCTCGACCCCGCGGCCCGCGACCTGCCCGACGCGGAGCTGCTGGCACCGCTGCGCGAGCGCGTCGCCGGCTACATGGTGCCCTCGGTGGTGCGCCGGCTGGAGGAGATGCCGCGCACCGTCTCCGGCAAGGCCGACGCCAAGACCCTCGCCGAGCAGGTGCGGCACGGCTCCGCGGCCCCGGCCGCGCAGGACGCGCAGGCCGCGCAGACCGCGCTGACGGAGACGGAGCAGCTCGTCGCCGCCGCCGTCGCGGAGGTCCTCGGGCTGCCCACCCCGCCGGCGGCGGAGGCGGACTTCCTGCTGGAGCTGGGCGGCACGTCCCTGGCGCTGCTGCGCCTGCTCGGCGACCTGGAGCGCACCACCGGCACCCGTGTCGCCCTGGACGGCGTGCTCGCCGACCCGACCGTGCGGGGCATCGCCGCCCAGCTCGGCGGGACGGGCCCGGCGGCCGGCACCTGGCTGGACCGCGAGGCCCCCGGGGTGCCGCTGGTCCTGCTGCACGTCTACGTGGGCGGGCTGCTGAAGTACCGCTCCCTGGCCGGGCGCCTGGGCCGGCCCCTGCTGCTCGTGGACCCGCTGGCCGACGGCGGCACCACGCAGGGCCTGACGCTGCGCTCGATGGCCGAGCGCGCCGCGGCCGTCGTGCGGGAGCAGGTGCCCACCGGCCCGTACGTGCTGGCGGGCCACTCCGCCGGCGGGCTGCTGGCGCTGGAGGTCGCGCACGTGCTGCGCGAGCAGGGCGCCGAGGTCGCCGAGGTGGTGCTGCTGGACTCCCCGAGCATGCGCAGCCGCGCGGTGCACTACTGGGGCGAGGTCGTCCTGCACGCGCCGGAGTTCTGGCACGGCAGCTGGGCGGAGCGGGCCCGCAAGGCCGGGGTCATCCTCGCCAAGCGCTCGCGCGCGCTGCGCGGGGGCGCCGCCGCGCAGGGCGTCGTCTCCGCCGTGTACGAGCGGGAGAACGCCAGCACCGCGGCGGTCGTGCAGACCCGCAGCCGCGTCTACGACGGCCCCGTGAGCGTCCTGCGCACCGCGCAGGGCCGCGTCATGGCGCTGGGGCGCGCGGACCTGGGCTGGGCGGGGCTGCTCACCGGCCGGGTCCGGGTGCGCCGGGTCCCCGGCCTGCACAACGGGATCTTCGAGGCCGCGCACGTCGGTGCGCTGGCCACGGTGCTGCGCGAGCGCGTGGCCGAGGCGCTGGTCGAGTCGCAGGAGCGGGCCGAGCAGGCCCGCGGGACGGGGAACGCGCGATGAGCACCCTCGACCTCCCGGTGGTGGGCGTGCCCACCACCGGGAGCCGGTACCCCTCCTCCGTGGGGCACTCCTCCGTGGGGCGCCTCTCGTCCGTGGGGCACCTCTCCTTCGTGGAGCGGATCGCGGCGCAGGCCGCGGCCCGCCCGGACGCGGTGGCCGTCGCCGACGCCACGGGCGCGACGACGTACGCGGAACTGCTGGGCACCGCCCGGCGCGTGGCCGGTGCCCTCGCCGCCCGCGGGGTCGGCCCCGGCGACCGGGTCGGCGTGCAGATGGGGCGCACCCGCGCCACCGTCGCGGTGTTCCTCGGGACGCTGCTGGCCGGTGCGGCGTACGTGCCGCTGGACCCGGCGTACCCGGCGGCGCGCCGGCGCGCGATGGTGGAGCGCTCCGACTGCGCCCTCGTCGTCACCGACGGCACCCCCGCGGCCGGACCGGACGGGCAGCCCGGCGGGCAGGACGGGACCGACCCCGCGCGCCTCGTCGACGTGGCGCACCTGCTGGCCGGCGAGGCCCTGCCCGCGGTGCCGGCCGACCCCGCCCGCGTGGCGTACGTGCTCTTCACCTCCGGCTCCACCGGGGAGCCCAAGGGCGTGCAGGTCACCCACGGCAACGTCGACGCCCTCATCACCTGGGCGGTGGGCCTGCTGGGCCCGCAGGACGTGGCGCTGACCGGCGCGGGGATCTCCTTCAACTTCGACCCCTCCGTGCTGGAGCTCTACGCGACCCTGGCCCTCGGCGGCACCGTCCGGGTGCTGACCAGCCCGCTGGACCTGATCGGCGCCGACCTGCCCGTCACGTTCACCATGAGCACCCCCTCCGTCTCCTGCGAGCTGGCCCGCGCCCGGAGCCTGCCGCCGACGCTGCGGTACCTGGCCGTGGGCGGGGAGGTGCTCGGCGAGGCCGCGGCGCGGGAGATCTTCGAGGCCTGCCCCGACGTGGCGCTGCTGCACTCCTACGGCCCCACCGAGGCGACGGTCCTGGTGACCTGCCAGGTGCTGCGCCGCGAGGACCTCGCCGCGCGGGGCGCGGCCGGCATCCACCTCGGCGAGGTGCTGCCCGGCACGCAGGTGTGGGTCCTCGACGCCGACGGTGCGCCCCTGCCCGACGGGGTGCCCGGGGAGCTGTGCATCTCCGGGGACCAGGTCGCGCTCGGCTACATCGCCCGCCCCGACCTGACCGCGCAGCGCTTCCTCGGCTGGACGGCCCCCTCGGGCGAGCGGGTGCGGATCTACCGCACGGGTGACCGGGTGGTGCGCGACGCCGGTGGGGCGCTGCGCTTCCTCGGGCGCATCGACCGGCAGGTCAAGGTGCGCGGCCACCGCGTCGAGCTCGGCGAGGTGGAGCGCGCGCTGCTGGCCCACCCGGCGGTGTCGGAGGCGGCCGTCGTCGTCGCCGGGGAGGGGCCGCTGGCCCGCCTCGTCGCGTTCACCGTGCTGCGCCCGCAGGCCGGGGACGCCGGGGACGTCCCCGCCGACGCGGACCTGCTCGCCCCGCTCGTGGGGTCCCTGCCGCGGTACATGGTTCCCTCCGCGGTGCACCGGCTGGGGTCGATGCCGCTGGCCGTCACCGGCAAGGTGGACGCCGCGGCCCTCACCGCCCTGGCCGGTGCCGGGCGCGGCCGCGGGCAGGACGGCCCCGCCGCACCCGCCGGCTGCCCCGTGGACGTCGTGGCCGCCGCGGCCGCGGACGTCCTCGGCCTGGCGGGACCCCCGCGCGGCACCGACGACTTCCTCGCCGACCTCGGCGGCACGTCGCTGGCGCTGCTGCAGCTGCTGGGCCGGCTGGAGAAGGAGACGGGCACCCGCATCAGCATCTCCTCCGCCATGCGGGACACCACCGTCGGCGGGCTGGCGGCGCTGCTGGGCGAGACCGGCAGCGAGCTGGCGACGTGGCTGGACGCGGGCGAGGGCACCCCCGTGGCGCTGCTGCACATCTACCTCGGCGGCGCGCTGAAGTACCGCGCCCTGCGCGGGCGCCTGCCCGGGCACCCCGTGCTCGTGGTCGACCCGATGGCCGACCACACCGCCACCGCGGACGACGGCGGGCACCTGACGCTGTCGTCGATGGCGCAGAAGGCCGCCGCGACGCTGCGCGCGGAGGTCCCCTCCGGCCCGTACGCGCTCGTGGGGCACTCCGCGGGCGGGCTGCTGGCCCTGGAGGTCGCGCACGTCCTGCGCCGGGAGGGCCAGGAGGTCTCCGAGGTCGTCCTCATCGACACCCCCTCCCTGCACGACCGCCTCAGCTACCTGTGGGGCGAGCTGGTCCTGCACGCCCCGGAGTTCTGGGCGGGCACGTGGGCGCAGCGCCGGCAGAAGGTCTCCGTCATCCTCGCCAAGCGTTCCCGGACGGCGCGCCGGCGCCTGGCGGGGGAGGGCGTCGTCTCGGACGTGTACGTCCGCGAGGCCGCCGCCACCGCCGCCCTGATGCGCACCCGCCGGCGCGGCTACGACGGGCCGGTGACGATCCTGCGCACCCGGCAGGGCCGCGCGATGGCCCTGGGCCGCGCCGACCTCGGCTGGCGGGGCCTGCTGACGGGACGGGTCCGCATCCGCGAGGTCCCGGGCCTGCACACGGGCGTCTTCGACCCCGGCCACGTCGACGCGCTCGCCGCCGCCCTGCGCGAGTGCCTGCCCGGACAGGGGGACGCGTCGTGAGGCACGCCGGCCACGAGCAGCCGCAGGCGGCCTCCGCCCCCCGCCCGGCCCCCGCCGCACCCGTGGCGCAGGTGCCCGCAGCAGCTGCGGCGCAGGGCATCAGCGACCGCGCCGTGCAGCGGCAGGCGGCGCTGGTCTCGCTCGTCACGGTCGTCGTCTCGGCCGCGAACTACGGGTTCTCCCTGCTCGTGATCCGCCTGCTGTCCGCCGCGGACTACGTGCAGTACGCCTCCGTGCAGAGCCTGCTGCTCGTGCTCGGCACCGGCTGCATGGCCGCCGTGCCGTGGGCGGTGGCCCGGCACGTCGCCCTGTCCCACGACCCCCGTGCGGCGGGCGAGGCGCTGGGTTTCGGCCTGCTCGCCTCCACCGCGCAGGGCCTCGTCTTCGCCCTGCTCGCCCTGCTCGTGGTGGTCCCCGCCAGCGGCTGGGCGATGGGCGGGGTCACGGCGCTGGCCGCCCTCGCGCTGTCCCTGGTCGCCGCGCCCCTGGGTTTCCTCCAGGGCCGCCAGCGCATCGGCACCATCTCCTGGCTGCGCCTGCTGGAGACGGCCGTGCGGCTGGGTTCCTCGCTGCTGCTCCTGCTGGCCGTCGCGGCGAGCCCCACGGCACCGGTGCTGGGTTTCACCGTCGGCAGCCTCGTGCTGCTCGTGGTGGGCCTGGCGCTGTGCCGGGAGGGCTGGCCGCTGCTGCGCGCCTCCGCCGCGACGTTCTCGAAGCTGCTGCGGGAGAGCATGTCCCTGGCCGTGGTGCAGATCGCGCTGGCCGCCGTGGGGGTCGTGGACACGGTCGTCATCGTGTTCGCGGCCCTCGGCGACGGCCCGGCCAGCGCCTACCAGATCGCCGCGCTGCTGGGCCGGGTGCCGCTGTTCCTGTCCGCCGCGGTGGCGCTGAGCTACTACCAGCGGATCGCGGGCGCCGCGGACGAGGCGCAGGCGCGGGAGCGCGCCGCGGGCTCGCTGCGGCTGTTCGCGCTGCTGGGGGTGCCGGCCGCGGCGCTGCTGGCGGGTTTCCCGCAGGTGCTGCTGGAGCTGGTGGCACCGGGGCGCTCGGCGGAGGTCTCCGCGCTGCTGCACCTGACGGCGGTGACCGGCCTGGGCGTCGGCCTGCTGACGGTGCTGTCCACGGTGCACCAGGCGCGCGGTGAGTTCCGCCGCTCCGCGCGGGTGCTGGTGCCCGCGGCGCTGGTGCAGCCGGTGCTGCTCGTCGCCGCCGGGCACGCCTGGGGCGCGGCGGGTTACGCCGCGGCCGGGCTGGTCCTGGTGGCGGTGGTGCTGGCGCTGTTCGTGGCGGACCTGCGGGGCCGCTGGCTGCTGGCGATGGGCCGCGGGGAGTTCCTGCCCCTGGCCGCCGGTGCCGTGCTGGCCGTCGCCGCGCGCGGGGAGCCGTGGCTGTGGCCGGTGGCGGCGCTCGTGCTCGGGGTCGTCGGGGTGCGCGGGGTGCTGGGCGGTTCAGGTCCCGCGCAGGCCGGCGAGGAGCCCGGCCGGGTCGAGGGCGCCGGGGTCGAGGACGCGCACGCGCGGGGCGCGGGGGGCGAGGACGGCGGCGCAGGCGGCCGCTGACCCCGGCTCCAGGACGGCGTCGAGGGCGGGCGCCAGGTCCAGCAGCCAGGGGTGCGCGGGCGGGCGCAGCGCGGCGTCCAGCTGCGGCGGCCACGCCGAGAGGACACCCCCCGGGCCCGCGCCGGTCCCCCCGGTCCCGGGGGCGCCGACGACCAGCGCGGACGGCGGCACGGTGAGGCCGTGCCCGGTGGCCTTGAGCACCGCCTCCTTGCGCGCCCACCACAGCGCGCGGGCGGCGGGGCGCGCCCCCTCCGGCAGGGCGGCCAGCGCCGTCCGCTCCGCCGGGGCCAGCGCCAGGTCGTCGAACCCGGCGAAGGCCGTGCCCGCGTGCTCCTCCACGTCCACCCCGACGGGGCCGTCGGCGCCGGCCACCGCGAGCACCGCGCCCGCGGAGTGGGACACGCTCACGTGCACCCGCCGCCCGCCCGGCCCCGGCGCCACGACCACCGGCCGGCCGTGGTCGCCCGGCCCGCACTCCAGGCACTCCCGGCGCAGCCCGACCCCGCGGGCCTCCAGGCCCGTCCAGCGCGCCGCGAGCAGGCGCAGCAGGGCCCGGCCCGTCACCGCCCGCGCCACGTCCGGCGCGTTCCGCTGGCGCGCGGCCCGGGCGCGCTCGGCGTCGTCGAGGAGCGCGAGGACCTCCGGGGTGGCGCCGGGCGCGGCGACGGCGACCTCCAGGACCCCCGGCCCCGGTGCCGCGGGCTCCGCCGCCCGCGTCGTGTCCGCGTCTGCCGGCACCCCCCGACCGTAACGCGGGCGGTGCGCCGGGGGCAGACTGCAGCGGTGAACCCCTCGACGGCGCTGGCGACGGTCGTCGTCGACACCCTGGTGCGTCTCGGCGTGCGCGCGGTGGTCCTGTGCCCCGGCTCCCGCAGCGCCCCGCTGGCGTACGCCCTGGCCGCCGCGGAGGCCGCCGGGCGGCTGCGCCTGCACGTGCGCGTCGACGAGCGCAGCGCCGCGTTCTGCGCGCTGGGCCTGGCCCGGGCCCTGTCGGCGGAGGGGCCCGGCGGCGGGCTGGCGGCCGTGGTGACGACGAGCGGCACGGCGGTGGCGAACCTGCACCCCGCGGTGCTGGAGGCGCACTCGGCGGGGGTGCCGCTGCTGGTGCTCACGGCGGACCGCCCCCACGAGCTGCGCGGCACCGGCGCGAACCAGACGAGCGACGTGCAGGCCGCCGTGTTCGGGCGGGCGGTGCGCCTGGCGCTGGACGTGCCGGCGGCGGAGCTGCGCGCGGGGCAGGCCGCGGCGTGGCGCTCGTCGCTGGCGCGGCTGGTGGCGGCGGCGCGCGGCACCCGCAGCGGCGACCCCGGGCCGGCGCACGCGAACCTGGCGTTCCGCGAGCCGCTCGTGCCGGACGGCGACGGCCGGGCCGGTGGGGACGGCGGGAACAGCGGGGACGGGGACCTCCTGGGCACGGCGGGCCTGCCGGAGGTGGCGCCCGCGTCCGCGGCCCTCCCCGTGCCCCTGCCGCGCGGCCCGCGCACCGTCGTGCTCGCCGGGGACGGCGCGGGCCCGGGCGCCGCGGCGCTGGCGCGCTCGGCCGGCTGGCCGCTGCTCGCCGAGCCCGGGTCCGGCTCGCGCACCGCCGGCGCCGTGGGGCCCTACCGGCTGCTGCTGGACGTGCCGCACCTCGGCGGGCGCACCGAGCGGGTCGTGGTGTTCGGCCGGGCCACCCTGTCGCGGCCGGTGTCGCGGCTGCTGGCGCGCGCCGACGTGGAGGTCGTGGTCGTCTCCCCGGGCGGTGCCTGGCCGGACGCGGGTTTCCGCGCCTCGCGGGTGCTGCCGGCCGCGACGGTGGCCCCGGACGCGGGACCCGGTGCGGGGGAGGCGGAGTGGCTCGCGGGGTGGACGGGCGCGGGGGGCGCCGCGCAGCGCGCCGTCGACGGCGTGCTGGACGCACTGGCGGCCGAGGGCGTCGCCACCGGGCAGCTCGTGGCCCGCGCGGTCGCCGCGGCGTCCCGGCGCGATGGCGCCGCCCTGGTGGTGGCGGCCAGCAACCCCGTGCGGGACCTGGACCTGGCCGGCGGTGAGCTGCCGGTGCCGGTGTTCGCCAACCGGGGCCTGGCCGGGATCGACGGGACGCTGTCCACGGCGTCCGGGGTGGCGCTGGCGCGCGGCGGGCCGACCCGGCTGCTCGTGGGGGACCTGGCGTTCCTGCACGACGTCAACGGCCTGCTGGTGGGTCCCGGGGAGGCGCGGGCGCACCTGCAGGTGGTGCTCGTCAACGACGACGGCGGCGGGATCTTCGAGGTGCTGGAGCACGCCGACGCCGCACCCCGGGAGGTGTTCGAGCGGGTGTTCGGCACCCCGCACGGGGCCGACGTGGCGGCCCTGTGCCGCGGGTACGGGGTCCCGCACCGGCTCCTGGGGGTGGGGGAGCTGCCCGCGGCGCTGGCGGACCCGCCGCCGGGCACGAGCGTGGTGGAGGTGCGGGTGGACCGCGCGCGGGTGCGCCCGGTGCAGCGCCGCATCGCGGAGGCGGTGCGCGCCGCCGTGGAGGGCTGAGCTGGCGGGCTGAGGTGGCGGGGGTGCGCGCCACCGCGCCGGTCGCCTGCCACCATCGGCGGGTGAGCACCCCCGAGCCCGTCCGGGCCGACCTCGGCAAGCGCCCCGACGAGGTGTCGGCCATGTTCGACGACGTCGCCGAGCGCTACGACCTCACCAACGACCTGCTCTCCCTGGGGCAGGACCGGCGCTGGCGCCGCGCCGTCGTGCGCGCCGTCGACGCCCGCCCCGGTGAGCGCGTCCTCGACCTCGCCGCGGGCACCGGCACCTCCACCGAGCCCTTCGCCGACGCCGGGGTGCACGCCGTGCCGTGCGACTTCTCCCTGGGGATGCTCCGCGTCGGCAAGCGCCGCCGCCCCGACCTGCCCTTCGTCGCCGGTGACGGCACCCGCCTGCCCTTCGCGGACGCCACCTTCGACGCGGTGACGATCTCCTTCGGCCTGCGCAACGTCGTCGACCCCGACGCGGCCCTGCGCGAGCTGGCCCGCGTCACCCGCCCCGGCGGGCGCCTCGTCGTCGCGGAGTTCTCCACCCCGGTCCTGGTGCCGTTCCGCACGCTCTACCGGGAGTACCTCGTGCGCGCGCTGCCCGTCGTGGCGCGGCGTTTCAGCTCCCACCCCGACGCCTACGACTACCTCGCCGAGTCCATCCGCGCCTGGCCCGACCAGGCCGCCCTCGCCGCCCGGGTCCGGGTCGCGGGCTGGTCCGACGTCGCCTGGCGCAACCTCTCCGGCGGCATCGTGGCCCTGCACCGGGGCCGCCGCGCCTGACGCCCCCGCCCGCCCGCCCTTCTCCGGGTTCGGGCGGTCTGAAGGCACCGCGGGAGCGCCCGGACCCGGAGACGGGCGGGAGCGGGGCCACCCGGGAGCGCCCGGACCCGGAGACGGGCGGGGGGGAGCGGCATCCCGCGTCCACCTCCGGTTGCCGCCAGGAGCGCCCGGGGCGAGGGTGAGGTCGACCCGCGCCCCGTCCCGGGCGCGCCGACCGCGGAGGTTCCCGTGCCACCCGAGACGGACGACGAGCAGGGCCGCGAGGGTCCCGTGCAGCGGGTCGTGACCTCGACCAGGGCCGCGACGAGGGCGGTGGCCGGCGCGGTCGTCGACGCCGCCCGCTCCCTCGGCCCCGGCACCCCGCAGGACCTCCACCGCTGGCAGGTCGTCACCGTCCTGCGCGCCCCCGGGGAGGTCCTGCCCGGCGGGGCCCGGCCGCAGCCGCTGGCGGACCTCGGCGACGCCGTGGAGGTCGAGACCCGCCTCGCGCCCGGCGACCGCGGCACCGAGCTGGCCGCCCGGCTGCGCCCCGGCGCCGCCCTGCCCGGCGAGCAGGACGCGCGCCGGGCGGTCCGCACCGCGCTGCGCGAGTCGAAGATGCTGCTGGAGGTGGGCGAGATCCTGCGCCGGGACCCGCAGCCGGAGGGCACGCGGAAGGCGACCCCCACCGGGGCGCTGCTCGACGCCGTCGTCCACCGCTCGCAGGGGGAGGGTGCGCTGTGAGGGCGCTGTGCTGGAACGGGGTGAACGACCTGCGGGTCGAGGACGTGCGGGACCCGCAGATCCTCAACGACCACGACGTCATCCTCAAGGTGCGCCTCAGCACCGCCTGCGGCTCGGACCTGCACCTGCTCGGCGGGTACATCCCGTTCGTGCGCTCCGGGGACGTCATGGGCCACGAGTTCATGGGCGAGGTCGTCGAGGTCGGCAGGGCCGTGCGCAAGCACGCCGTGGGCGACCGGGTCGTCGTCACCTCGTTCATCGCCTGCGGGAAGTGCTGGTACTGCCGGGAGGAGCTGTTCTCCCTCTGCGACAACGGCAACGTGAACCCCGGCATCACCGAGGCCACCTGGGGGCAGTCGCCCGGCGGCTGTTTCGGGTACTCCCAGGCCGTCGGCGGCTACGCCGGTGCCCACGCCGAGTACGTCCGCGTCCCCTACGCCGACGTCGGTGCCTTCCCGGTCCCGGAGGGGATCCCCGACCTCTCGGCGCTGTTCGTGTCCGACGCGGTGTCCACCGGCTGGATGGGCGCCGACCTCGGCGGGGTGAAGCCGGGTGACGTGGTCGCCGTGTGGGGGGCCGGGGCCGTGGGGCAGATGGCCGCCCGCGCCGCGATGCTGCTCGGCGCCGCCCGCGTGGTCGTGGTCGACCGGCTCCCCGAGCGCCTCGCCCAGGCCCGGGACGTCATCGGCGCGGAGGTCCTGGACTACACCGACGTGGACGTCCTCGGGGAGCTGCGGGAGCTGTCGGGTGGGCGCGGGCCCGACGTGTGCATCGAGGCCGTGGGCATGGAGGCGCACGCGCAGGGCGTCCAGGGGGCCTACGACCAGGTGAAGCAGCAGCTGCGCCTGCAGACCGAGCGCGGGGCGCCCGTGCGCGAGGCGGTCATGTCCTGCCGCAAGGGCGGCACGGTCTTCGTCCTCGGCGTCTTCGCCGCGCTGATGGACAAGTTCCCGCTCGGGGCGCTGATGAACAAGGGCCTCACGCTGCGCGGTGCGCAGATGCACGGGCAGCGCTACGCGCCGATGCTGCTGGACCGCATCGCGCGCGGGGAGATCACCACCGACCACCTCGCCACCCACGTGATGCCGCTGGAGCGCGCCCCGGAGGGCTACCGCATGTTCAAGGAGAAGGAGGACGGCTGCGTGCGGGCGGTGTTCGACCCGGCGCTGTGAGACCCCGGGCGGCCGCGGTGGGCGCGGTGACGGCGCTCACGCCCGCGGGCACGGCAGGAACCCCGCCGGAGCCCTAGACTCGCTCGTGAAGCAATTCACGAAGTGCCCGCGGAGGACCCCGTGCGGGCGGGAGGCGGCGAGGACATGGCGCAGGCGCTGGTGGATCCCCCCACCGCTCCCGCACGCGGGGACGGGCGCGACGCCGACGTGATCGTGGTCGGTGCCGGCCCTGCGGGCAGCACCGCCGCCGCGTACCTGGCGGGCACCGGCCGCCGCGTCGTGGTGTGCGAGAAGACGTCCTTCCCGCGCGAGAAGGTGTGCGGCGACGGCCTCACCCCGCGCGCCGTGCGGGAGCTGGACCTCCTCGGCGTGCCGACCCCCCGCGAGGAGGGGTGGCTGCCCAACCGGGGCCTGCGGCTCATCGGCGGCGGCGTGCGGATGGAGGTGCCCTGGCCGGAACTCGCCGAGTTCCCCGGTCACGGTTTCGTGCACACCCGGATGGGCTTCGACGCGGCCCTGGTCCGGCACGCGCGCGGCCGCGGCGCGCAGGTGCTGGAGCGCACCGCGGTGACCGGCCCGGTGCTGGACGAGCGCACCGGCCACGTCGTCGGGGTGAGCGTGCGCGACGTCGACGACGCCGGGCGCCGCACCGGTCCCGAGCGCACCCTGCGCGCCCCCGTCGTGGTCGCCGCCGACGGCGTCTCCGGGCGGATGGCCCTGGCCCTGGGCATCCGCAAGCGCGAGGACCGCCCCCTCGGTGTGGCCGTGCGCACCTACTTCCGCAGCCCCCGCACGCACGACGACTGGATGGAGAGCTGGCTGGAGCTGCGCGAGGAGGGCCGGGAGGACCTGCTGCCGGGCTACGGCTGGGTGTTCGGGGTGGGCGACGGCACCAGCAACGTCGGGCTCGGCGTGCTGGACTCCACCGCCGGAGCGGGCCGCGTCGACTACCGGGAGCTGCTGCGGCGCTGGCTGAGCAGCATGCCGCCGGAGTGGGGCTTCACCCCGGAGGAGCAGGTCGGGCCCGTGCGCGGGGCGGCCCTGCCGATGGCGTTCAACCGCACCCCGCTCTACAGCCGCGGCCTCGTCCTCGTCGGCGACGCGGGCGGCATGGTGAACCCGTTCAACGGCGAGGGCATCGCCTACGCCATGCAGTCCGGGCGGATGGCCGCCGACGTCGTCGACGCCGCCCTGGACGCCCCCGGCGACCGCTCGCGGGAGCGGGTCCTGCAGGGCTACCCCGACGCGGTTCGCGCGGACCTCGGCGCGTACTACACCCTGGGACGTGTGTTCGTACTGCTCATCGGCCATCCGGAGGTCATGCGCGTGGCCACCCGCTTCGGCCTGCCCCGCGCGGGGGTCATGAAGCTGGTCGTGAAGCTCCTCGCCAACCTCGGCGAGCCCCGCGGCGGCGACGCGGCCGACCGGGTCCTCGCCGCCCTGACGCGACTGGCGCCGGCCGCATGAGCCGCCACCAGCTGCAGGCGCGGGTGCCGGCCGGCCCCACCGCCGGCGGGCTGCCCACGGCCGACGCGGACCTGGAGCCGTCGCTGCGGCGCGGCCTGGAGGTGGTGGAGGCGCGGCTGCGGGAGGCCGTCGCCAGCACCGACGCCCTCGCCGACTCCGCCTCCCGCCACCTCGTGGAGGCCGGCGGCAAGCGGGTGCGGCCCATGCTGACGCTGCTGGCCGCCCACCTCGGGGACCACCCCGCGGACCCGCGGGTGGTGGAGGCCGCCGTCGTGGTGGAGCTGACGCACCTGGCCTCGCTGTACCACGACGACGTCATGGACTCCGCCCCCACGCGGCGGGGTGCGCCGGCCGCCCACCAGATCTGGGGCAACAACGTCGCCATCCTCACCGGCGACCTGCTGTTCGCCCGCGCCTCGAACCTCGTGGCGGACCTGGGGCCGGAGGCGGTGCGCATCCAGGCGTCCACGTTCGAGCGGCTGTGCCTGGGGCAGCTGCACGAGACGGTGGGCCCGCGTCCCGACGAGGACCCGGTGCGGCACTACCTGCGGGTGCTGTCGGACAAGACGGCCTCCCTCATCGCCACCGCCGGCCGCTTCGGCGCCCTGTTCGCCGGCGCCGACGCCGCGACGGTCGACGTGCTGGTCCGCTACGGCGAGGACGTCGGGGTGGCGTTCCAGCTCGCGGACGACGTGCTGGACCTGACGAGCGAGGTCGCCGAGTCGGGCAAGCGCCCCGGCACGGACCTGCGCGAGGGGGTGCCCACCCTGCCGGTGCTGCTGGCGCGGCAGGCCGCCGCCGCGGGGGACGCGGCGGCCCGCCGGGTCGTCGACGTGCTCGACTCCGGGCGCCTGGACGACGACGACGTGCTCGCCGAGGCCGTCGCCCTGCTGCGCGCCCACCCCGCCACCGCGGCGGCGCGCGACGCCGCCCGCCGGTGGGCGCAGCGCGCCCGCGAGGAGCTGGCGCCGCTGCCGGAGTCCGCGGCGGCGCGGGCGCTGGCGACCTACGCCGACTCGGTGGCGGACCGGGTGGCCTGAGCCGGCACCGCGCGGGTGCCGGCCCCGGCCGGGTCGGCCTGAGCCGGGCCGCTCACAGGGGCGGGGGCAGCGGGTGCCCCTCCTCCGTGGCCCGCTCACCCGGGGACAGCGCCAGCACCACCGCGGCCACGAGCACCCCGAGGACCCCCAGGAACGCCGTCGGCTCCCACCCCTCCCGCACGCGGTCGCCGAGCAGCAGCAGACCCGCGAGGGCGGAGGCCACGACCTCCACGCCCCAGAGCATCGCGGCGGCCCGGCCCACGCCGCCGTGGTGCATCGCCGCGGCGTAGGCGCGGATGCCGAGCACCCCGGCGACGACCACGAGCCACACCAGCGGGTCGCTCAGCAGCTCCGGCAGGGGCGGGCCGTTTCCCGGTGGCCCGTGCCCGCCGGGAGGCCCGTTCGGGCCGGAGCCGGGCGGGGCGCCGGGCCGCTCGGCGTGCAGGGCGCGGGCGGCGACGGCGGCGCTGGAGAACGCCAGGCCCGCCACGACCGCGTACGCCCACCCGGGCAGGCTGCGCCCGCCGGGGCGGCGCTCGACGATCCCGGCGCAGACGTAGGCGACAGCGAGGACCCCGATCACCACCGCCAGCCCCACGGTGCCCGGCAGGCCGAGAGCGCTGGCGCGCTGCTCGTGCCCGGCCCCGCCCACCGCGGCCAGGGAGCACACCATCACGGCCACCGCCACGGCGTCGATGCGGCGCAGCCGGCTGCCCAGCACGAGGCGTGCCAGCACCACGGTCAGGGCCAGGGAGCCGGCGAGGATGGACTGCACCGCGAACAGCGGCAGGCGCTTGAGCGCCACGAGGGAGAGCAACCACGCCGCCCCGTCGCCGACCAGCGCCAGCAGGTACCAGGGGGAGCGGGCCAGGGCCGCCGCACCGGCGCCGTGGTGGCGCACGGCCACCGCCTGCAGGATCGCGGCGAGCGCATACCCGGTGGAGGCGCCGATCGCCGCCAGCAGGGCCGCCGTCACGTGCCCTCCCGTCCCCGTGGGCGCCGCCCGTCGCGGTACCCGCCGCGGCGAACCTACCGAGGTCGGCGCCCCGCGGCAGGTCGTGCCCCGTCGCGCCGGCGACGCCGCGGGGGCCTCAGCGGGAGAAGACCCACACCTTCAGCAGCAGGAAGTGCAGGATGCCGGCGCCGGCGTTGGCGGCGACGAGCACCGCGCTGCGCAGCCACGGGTCCATGCCGCTGCCCTCGGCGAGCGCGATGCAGCCGCTGGTCAGGGCCATCGACAGCAGGCACGTGAACAGGCCCTGGAGCTGGTGGCGGCCCACGTCGCGCCTGCCGTGCACGCCGAAGCTCAGGCTCCGGTTCCACGCGGTGTTCCACACGGAGGTCACCAGCACGGACAGGATGTTGGCGGGGTAGCTGCCGATGAGGGGCTCCAGCACCAGCAGGAGCCCGAGGTAGGCGCCGGTCGTCACGGCGCCGACGAGGACGAAGCCCAGCGCCTCGCGGGTCAGGCCGGGGCGGCGCCGGCGGCCGGGGTCGCGGCGCCCGCCGCCGGGCCCGCCGGTGCTGCGGGGGCAGGGCAGGGTGACCGCGGCGCCCAGGCGCCTGCGCGCCGACGCCGCAGGTCCGGGGGTCGTCCACGATCGCTGCATCGGGGAGGGAGTGCCCCGTCGCGTCCTTGATCACACCTCGGGGCCGGCGGGACCCTCCCGCAGGTGCCGGGCGAGGACCTCCACGGCGCCGGGGATCTGGTCCTCGGCCACGGCGCCGAAGCTGAGCCGCAGGTGGGGGGCGGGGGCCTCGCGGGCGAAGTAGCCGCGGCCGTCCCCGACGACCACCCCGTCGGCGCGGGCGGCGCGGGTGACGGCGGAGCTGTCCAGCGCGGCGGGCAGGCGGACCCACAGGTGCAGGCCGCCGCGCGGCGGGGGCGGCAGGCAGACCTCCGGTGCGGCGGCGGCCAGCCGCGCGGCGAGCAGGTCGCGGCGGCGCTGGAGCGCGGTGCGCAGCCGGGCGAGGTGGCGGGGCCAGCCGGGCGCGGCGAGCAGTTCCGCGGCGGTCTCCTGCAGCGGTCGCGGCACGAACAGGTCGTCGGCGGTGCGGGCCGCGCGCAGCCGCTCCAGGGCGGGGCCGCGGGCGACGAGCGCCCCGATGCGCAGGCTGGGCGCGGCGGGCTTGGACAGCGACGTGATGTGCACGACGTGCCCGTCGGGGTCGTCGGCGAGCAGGGGGGCCGGTGCGGCACCGTCCAGGGACAGGTGCCGGGCCCAGTCGTCCTCCACGACGAAGGCGTGGTGCCGGGCGGCGGCGTCCAGGACGGCGCGGCGGCGCGCGGCGCTGGTGACGGTGCCCGTGGGGTTGGCGTAGGTGGGCTGCAGGTAGACCAGGCGCGCGCCGGTGCGGGCGAGGAGGTCGTCGAGGAGGTCGGCGCGCACGCCCTCGGCGTCGGTGGGCACGGGGACGGGTGTCATGGCCGCGGCCTGCGCGGCGGCGATGGCTCCGGGGTAGGTGGGGTCCTCCACGAGCAGCGGGGAGCCGGGGGTGCCGATGGTCCGCAGCACGACGGACAGCGCGGCCTGCCCGCCGGGGACGACGAGGACCTCGGCGGGGTCGGCGTGCACGGCGGAGGCCAGCAGGCGGCGCAGCCCGGGGATCCCGGCGCTGGGGGCGGTGTCCCACGCGTCGCCGCGCCGGCCGGTGCGGGCGGCGGCGGCCTGCAGCTCCCGGCGCGGCTGCAGCTCGGGGGCGAGGTAGCCCCACGAGAGGGGCACGGCGCCGGGGGTGTGTCCGGGGTCGAGCGCGGTGGTGCGGCCGGCGTCGATGCGGGGCTCACCGAGGGCGACGGCCTGCCAGGACGGGTCGGGCTCGCGCCGCACGGGCCGGGGCAGGACGTAGGCGCCGCGGCCGGGCTCGGTGCGCACCAGCCCGGCGGCGGCGAGGGAGGCGAGGGCCCGGGCGACGGTGCCGGGGCCCGCGGCGAACTCCGCGCGCAGCTCGCGCGAGGACGGCAGCGCCTGCCCGGCGGGGGCGCCGCGCAGCCGGGTGGTGAGCTCGGCGGCGATCTGCGCACTCCTGCTACCGTCGTTCATGAAGCTGGACAGTAGCGCTACCCGCACGATGCCGGAACCGGTACCGCGTCGGTCGGTGCGGGACGTCTCGCCGGCCGCGGTGGTCGCCGGGCTCGTCGCGGTGGCCGTCTCCTACTCCGGTCCCTTCGCCCTCGTGGTGCAGGGGGCGCAGGTGGCGGGGCTGGACGCGGCCACCACCGCCTCGTGGGTGTGGGCCCTGGCCCTGGGCAGCGGCCTGTCCGGTCTGGTGCTGAGCCTGGTGACCCGCACCCCGGTCGTGGGGTCCTTCTCCACCCCCGGGGCCGCGCTCCTGCTGGCATCGCTCGGGCAGCACCGCTTCTCCGACGCCGTCGGCGCCTACCTCGCCGCGAGCCTCGCGGCGGCCGTGCTGGGCCTGACCGGCTGGTTCGGGCGGCTGCTCGCGCTGGTGCCGCAGGCGCTGCTGTCGGCCCTGCTGGCCGGGGTGCTCCTGCCGTTCGTGGCGAGGGGCGCGGGCGCCGTGGCCGCCGCGCCCCTCGTGGCGGGCGTCACCGTCGCCTGCTTCCTCGCCGGGCGCCGGCTGGCCGAGCGCTACGCGGTCCTGCTCGCGCTGCTCGGCGGCACCCTCGCGGCCGCCCTCACCGGTTCCCTGGCGGGGGTGGCCGGCTCCTGGGAGGTGACCAGGCCGGTGTGGACGACGCCGACGTTCGACGCCTCGGCGCTGCTGGCGATCGGGCTGCCGCTGTTCCTGGTGACGATGGCCGGCCAGAACGCGCCGGGCCTGGCGGTGCTGCGCTCGTCCGGGTACCGCCCCGACGACCGCCTGCTGGTGGGCTCCACGTCGCTGGTGTCGGCGCTGCTGACGCCGTTCGGCGGGCACGCGACGAACCTGGCGGCGCTGTCGGCGGCGATCTGCACGGGCCCGGACGCGCACCCGGACCCGGCCCGCCGCTACGTGGCCGGGGTGGTGTGCGGCCTGGGCAACCTCGCGGTCGCGGTGTTCGGGGCGGGGCTGGTGGCGGTGTTCACGGCCCTGCCGCAGCCGCTGGTGGTGGCGCTGGCGGCGACCGCGCTGCTGGGCCCGCTGTCGGGTGCGCTGCGCGGGTCGCTGGACGCGGACCCGGCCACCGGCACGGCGGCGGTGGTGACCGTCGCGGTCGCCGCGTCGGGGGTCGTGGTGCTGGGGGTCGCGAGCGCGTTCTGGGGACTGCTCGCGGGCGTCGTGGTCTGGCTGGTGCTGCCGGCGGACCGGACCCCGCAGCCGGTCCGGGAACCCGGCCCGGCCCCGGCCCGGCAGGTCCGCGACGCGCCCGCGGACGACGGTTCCCGTGCCACCGGTGCGACCGCGGTGCGCTGATCCGTCGCAGCGCGACCCGCGGTCGGGAGTTTCCTTGCTCCGAACGGGTGACAGGTTTACTGTGAGTAACGCGCACTCGGGAGGGTGCGCGCGCACCTGGGGGGGTGCGCCCGACCACACATGGGGGGAACCATGAAGCGTCGCCGTTCTCTGGCGCTCGCAGTCACCGTCGCGTCCGCCGCCGCGCTCACCTGCGCGGGCTCGGCCCAGGCCGCGGCACAGCCCGACCTGGTCGTCACGGCCGTCGGCTGGACGCCCGCGAACCCGGTGGCCGGACAGCCGGTCACGTTCACCGCCACCGTCCGCAACCAGGGCACCGCGCCCACGCCCGCCGGTGTCGTCCACGGGGTGGGTTTCCAGGTCGACGGGGTGCTGCGGACGTGGTCCGACAATTCCACCGCCTCGCTCGCGCCCGGGGCCTCCGTCACGCTGAAGGCCGTCGGCGGGCCCGCGGGGTCGACGTGGAACGCGGTGCAGGGCAGGCGGAGCATCACCGCGCACGTCGACGACGCCAAGCGCATGGCGGAGTCGAACGAGAACAACAACCTGTTCTCCCGGCCGCTGGACGTGGCCGCCGCTCCGGCGGCCCCCGCGCTGTCGTCGCGGGTCCGCATGGTGAACGGCTCGTCGGTCGCCGTCGCCTCCACGGCGGGCGCCCACCCGGTGCTCACCGGACTGGCCAGCTCGCTGAAGGGTTCGGTCCACGCGGGCTGCCTCAAGCCCCCGGCGAGCCCGGAGCCCGGGACACCGGGGACGCTGGTGCAGGGCACCGAGCGGTTCCTGTTCGACACCACGGTGGGCAGCGAGGGCTACACCCCGGGTGCCGGTTCCTGGGGGACCGACGGCCTGGTGACGGTGCCCGCGAACGCGGCGCCCACGCAGGTGGTCTCGAAGGGCATCTCGTTCTTCGGGCCGATCGCGCGGTGGAACTACGGCGCGCTGGACACGATCACCTGCCCGGCGGGCTCCAGCGCCGCCTTCACCCGGTTCCAGGCGAAGTCCCTGACGACGAAGCGGTTCGTCATCACGGGCGAGTGGACCTCCGGCGGCGCGCTGGTGTCGAGCACGACGGTCCCGGTCGACTTCGACGCCGCGGGCGTGTGACGTGCGGGTGGGTAACCCGCACGGGGGCGGGTTCCCCACCCGCGCCGGCACCGGAGGGTCCCGTGCGGGTCAGCGGGTGCGGTCGCGTCCCGGTGTGGTGCCCCAGGACGCCAGGGTGTCGGCGTAGGAGTCCACGAGCCGCCGGAAGGTGGCGCCGGTGTCCTGTGGCAGCGCGAAACCCCCGGCGAGCTCCAGGCTGACGAAACCGTGCAGCAGGGCCCGCAGGCCGCGCACCGCGTCCACCGCATCGTCGTCGTCGAGCCCGTACCCCGACAGCGCCGTCAGCACGACGTCGAGCAGGCGCCCGGCGGCGGCGGTGTGCTCCGGGTCCGACCCCTCGGGTGCCCGGAGCGTCGCCGCGTACGCGCCGGGGCGGCGCAGCGCCCAGGAGCGGTACGCCAGGGCCGTCCGCAGCAGGGTGTCGCGGGAGGAGTCGGTGCCGTCCCCGCCGGGTCCGCCCGGAAGGGCCGCGGCGAGTTCCGCCGCCAGTTCCGCGCAGGCCGCCGCCGCGAGGTGGGAGTGCAGCGCGTCCAGGCCCGCGACGTGCTTGTAGAGGCTGGGCAGGCGGACCCCGGCGCGCCCGGCGACCGCCGCCAGGGTCAGCCGCTCCAGGCCGGTCTCGTCGGCCACGGCGGCGGCGTGGGCCACGACGACCTCCCGGTTCAGCCCCGCCCTAGGCACGGGCGTCCAGGGTCGCGAGGAACTCCACCACCGCGGGGGCGACGACGTCGGGGCGCTGCGCGGCCGGGTAGTGGCCGGCCTCCTCCACCAGCAGCGCCGTGCCGCCCAGGGCGCCGGCGGCCCAGCGCGCCTCCGCCGCGGGGTCGGGGAAGTCCGGGTCGAGCGCGCCCACCACGACGAGGGCGGGGGCGCGGACGGCACCCAGCGACGCCTCCGTCTCGCGGTGGGAGGTGCGGGTGGTGCGGCTGAACGCGCGGCGGCGGGCGGGTTCGCGCAGGTTCGCGGACACCTCCCGCAGGTACGCGTCGTGGTCCGCCGGGACCCGCCCCGCGTAGAGCCTCGGCAGCCAGGCGCGCCAGGCGGCGGCCGCCCACGGCCCGCCGGTCAGCACGCGGAACGCCAGGCGCGCGGGGGCCGGGAGCTGGGGGTCGCGCAGGAACGGCCCGCACAGGACGAGGGCGCTGACGTCCTGCGGGGAGCGGGCCGCGACGAGGGCCGCGACGCTCGCGCCGAGCGAGTTCCCGACGAGGACCGCGGGCCCGCCGAGCTCGGCGACGAGCGCCTCGACGTCGCCCGCCGCCGCCTGCGCGTCGTAGGCGTCGAAGGTGGTGTCGGACCCGCCGTGCCCGCGCAGGTCGACGGTGGCCACCCGGTACCCGGCCTCCACCAGCGCGGGGACGAGGTGGCGGAACGTGCCGCGCAGGTCGCCCATGCCGGGGACGCACACGAGCAGCGGGCCGCTGCCGCGCACGTCGTAGGCCAGACGGCCGCCGGGGCGCCGCAGCCGGCGGGAGAGGGTTCCAGGAGTTTCCACGACCCCAAAGCTAATTGTATTAGCCAGTACCGTCAAGGGCGCCGTCCCGACCCGCCGGGCCACCCCGGGCGGGCTCAGCCCCTCGCCTTCGACGGCTGCACCCGCTTCGGCTCACCCGGCATCTTCGGGTAGTTCGGCGGGTAGGGCAGGTCGCCCAGCCCGCCGGCCTCGTCGCGGTCGGCGAGCTCCAGCAGCGGCTCCAGCGAGTGCTCCGCGCCGTCCCGACCGGCCCACACGTCGCCGACCTCCGCCAGCCGCGCCGGCACGGTCGCGATCGTCAGGTCGTCCGGGTCCACGTCCACCAGCTCCTCCCACGTCACCGGCGCCGAGACCGTCGCCCGGGCCGTGCGGCGCAACGACCAGGCGCTGGCGATGGTGCGGTCGCGGGCGTTCTGGTTGTAGTCCACGAAGATCTGCGCACCGCGCTGCTCCTTCCACCACGCCGTCGTGACCAGCCCGCCCGCGCGGCGCTCCACCTCCCGCGCCAGGGCGATCGCGGCCCGGCGGACCTCGGTGAACGTCCAGCGCGGCTCGATGCGCACGAACACGTGCAGCCCGCGGCCACCGCTGGTCTTCGGCCACCCCGTGTGGCCGAGCTCCGCCAGCAGCGGGCGCAGGTGCTCCAGCGCCACCGTGCGCGCCTCACCGAAACCCGTGCCCGGCTGGGGGTCGAGGTCCACGCGCAGCTCGTCCGGGTGGTCCACGTCGGGGCAGCGTGCGTGCCAGGGGTGGAAGGTGATCGTGGCCTGCTGCGCCGCCCACACCAGCGCGGCCGCCGAGTCCGGCCGCAGGGCCTCGGCGCTGCGGCCGGAGGGGAACGTGACCTCGCAGCGCCGCACGAACTCCGGGGCGTGGGCGGGGACGCGCTTCTGGTAGACCTCCTCGCCCTCGATGCCGTCGGGGAACCGCTGCAGGTAGGTGGGCCGGTCCCGCACCGCCTCGAGCAGGGCGGGGGCGACGGCGCGGTAGTACTCCAGCACCGCGCGCTTCGTGCCCGCCCCGCCCAGCGCCGGGAAGTACTGCTTGTCCGGGCTGGTGACGCGCACCGCGACCCCGTCGACGTCGATCTCCTCCGCTGCGGACCTGGCCATCTCGGGGCTCCTCCCGGTCGGGACGCGACGGGTCCGGCGGGGCCCGCGCGGACCATGCTGCCGCCCACCGCCCACACCGGCAGCGGGGACGCGAGGGTGCGGCCCGCGCCCGGCGGTGCTTGCATCGGGGCGTGACGAGCACAGGGGAGCAGCGCCTCGTGGGGGGCCGGTACCGGCTCACCGCGCCCCTGGGCAGCGGCGGCATGGGGACCGTGTGGGACGGCAGGGACGAGGTGCTGCGGCGCCCCGTCGCCGTGAAGGAGGTGCTGCCGCCCGTGGGCCTGTCCGACGAGGAGCGCGACCTCCTCGTCGAGCGCACCCGCCGGGAGGCGCGGGCGGCCGCGGCCGTGGCCTCGCCGTCGGTGATGACCGTCTTCGACGTCGTCGAGGAGGGCCGGCGCACGTGGATCGTCATGGAGCGCCTGCCGCCGCGGACCCTGGCCGACGTCCTGCGCGAGGAGGGGCCGCTGCCCCCGGCGGAGGCGGCCGCCGTCGGGCTCGGCGTCCTCGACGCCCTGGACGCCGCCCACGCGGCCGGGGTGCTGCACCGGGACGTCAAGCCCGCCAACGTCCTGTGGGGACCGGGTGGGCGGGTCGTGCTGGCGGACTTCGGCATCGCCCAGGCGGTGGGGGAGACGTCGATCACCCGCACGGGGACGGTCCTCGGCTCACCGGCCTACCTGGCCCCCGAGCGCGCCCGCGGGGCACCGGCCGGCCCGGCCTCGGACCTGTGGGGTCTCGGCGCGCTGCTCTTCGCGGCGGTGCAGGGCCACCCGCCCTTCGAGCGGGGGGACGCCCTCGCGACCCTCACCGCGGTGGTCTCCGAGGAGGTGCCGCCGTGCCCGCGCGCCGGGGAGCTGCGGCCCGCCGTGGAGGGCCTGCTGCGCAAGGACCCCGCGCAGCGGATGACCTCCGCGCAGGTGCGCCCCGTCCTGCAGCACGCCGTGCGGGGCCGGTCGGCGCGCACGGTGCCCGGACCTCTGCCCGGACCTCTGCCCGGACCTGCGTCACCGCACGCCGCAGCCGTCGCCGCGGGGGCTGCGGCCGGTGCGCCCTCCGCCTCCTCCACGCAGCCGCTGCCGCTGGCGCAGGTGCGGCAGCGGGCGCAGGGGCGGGTGCAGGGGCGGGTGCAGCAGGACCCGGCGGCCTCCGCCCCCCGCCGCCCGCGCGCCGTCGTGCCGCTGGTGCTGGCCGGCGCGCTGGGCGCCGGCGCGCTCGCCGTCCTGCTGCAGCAGGGCCCGGACGACCCCGGCGCCGCACCCGCGGGGGGCGCGTCGGCGAGCGCACCGGCGGCTCCCGCGGACCCGGACGGGCAGGCCGCAGCGCCGGGCGGCGCCGCTCCCGGGGCGCAGGACCCGGCCGCGACCGGTGGGAAGGCGCAGGAGCCGGCCGCGACCGGTGGGAAGGCGCAGGAGGAGGCCGCGAAGTCGCGGGAGGAGGCCGGGAAGGCGCAGGAGGAGGAGGCGGAGAGGGCCGAGGAGGCGGTGGAGAAGGCGGAGGAGGGGGAACGGGACGGCGGGGAGCCGGCGACCGGCTCCCGCGGGTCCGGCTCCCCGACCGCGGACGCGCAGCGACCCCGCCAGGAGGGGGCCGCGGGCCTGCCCGCCGGCTGGGAGCGCCACACCGACGACAGCGGCTTCAGCATCGGCGTGCCCGCGGGGTGGAGCACCGAGCGGAAGGGTTCGCGCGTGTACCTGCGCGATCCGGACTCCTCCCGCTACCTCCTGGTGGACCAGACCGACGACCCGGAACCCGACGCGCTGGCCGACTGGGAGGCGGTCGAGCCGGCCATCGCCGAGCGGCTGGACGGGTACCGGCGCGTCCGGCTGGAGCGGGTGGACGTCGGCTACGCCGAGGACGCCGCCGACCTGGAGTTCCGGCACGGCCGGGACGGCCGGGTGCACGTCCTCGACCGGAACCTCATCACCGGCCCGGACCGCGCCTACGCGCTGTACTGGTCGGCGCCGCACGCGAGCTGGCCGCAGGAGCGGGAGCTGTTCGACGACCTGGCGGCCACGTTCACCCCGGCCGGCGGCTGACCCGGCCGCCGGTCAGCCCCGGGCGCCCGCCGCCCCGGACAGCACGTCGGCCAGGTCGTACCGCGCGGGGACGTCGAGCTGTTCCCTGGTGCACTGCAACGCCTCCCGGTCGGGCCGCCAGCGCAGGAACTGGGCGGCGTGCCGGAACCGCTCGCCCTCCATCTGGTCGTAGGACACCTCGGCCACCAGCTCCGGGCGCAGCGGCACCCAGGAGTCGTCCTCCCGGCGGTGCCAGCGGTTCGGCTCACCCGCGGCCGTGACGTCCGGCCCCACCCGGTGCTCCTGCAGCTGCGCCAGGAGCTCGCGCCGCCGCACGGCCGTGAACGCCGACGCGCCGCCCACCATCTGCAGCTCACCGCCGTCGTAGAGGCCGAGCAGCAGCGAGCCGATCCCGTCCACGCTCTTGTGCGGGCGGTACCCCATGACGACGCAGTCCGCGGTGCGCAGGTGCTTCACCTTCGTCATCGTCCGCTGCCCGGGCGCGTACGCACCGTCCAGGGGTTTGGCCACCACCCCGTCCAGGCCGGCGCCCTCGAAGCGCTCGAACCAGTCAGCGGCGCGGGCGGCGTCGGTCGTGGCGGTGGTGACCCAGAAGGTCGGCCCACCGCCGGTGACGAGGGCCTCCAGCCGGGCCCGGCGCTCGGCGAAGGGCCGCGCGGTGAGGTCCTCCTCGCCGCACGCGAGCAGGTCGAACGCCACGAACCGGGCGGGGGTCTGCTCCGCGAGCAGCGCGACGCGGCTCGCGGCGGGGTGGATGCGCTGCGACAGCGCGTCCCAGTCCAGCCGCTGGGCGCCGGGGGCGGTCACGAACAGCTCCCCGTCGAGGACGACGCGGGCGGGCAGCTCCCGCAGGGCCGCCGCCACGACCTCGGGGAAGTAGCGGGTCAGCGGCTTGGAGCCGCGCGAGCCGAGCAGCACCTCGTTCCCGTCGCGGAAGACGATGCAGCGGAAGCCGTCCCACTTCGGCTCGTAGGACCACCGCGGCGCGGCGCCCGGCGGCTGCTCCGGCAGCGCCTTCGCGGCGCGGGCCAGCATCGGCTGGACGGGGGGCTGCACGGGCAGGTCCATGGCGCCCATGCTGCCCGTGCCGTGCGACACCGTGCGACACCGTGCGAGGCCGCCCACCGGGGCGCGTCGTGGCGCGGGGCCCGCCCTGCTGCGACGCTGGCGCCCGGGACGGGCGGACGGCGGGGAGGGCGCGTGGCGGGCGGGGTCGTGGTGCTGGGGTCGGTCAACCGGGACGTGGTCGCGGAGGTCCCCCGGCTGCCGCGGCCGGGGGAGACGCTCACGGCCGCGGTGGTGCGGCTGCAGGCCGGGGGCAAGGGCGCCAACCAGGCGGTCGCGGCGCACCGCTGCGGCGCGGACGTCGCCCTGCTCGCCCGCACCGGCGAGGACGAGGCCGGGGTGTTCTTGCGCGAGGCGCTGGCCCGCGCGGGCCTGGGACTGGCGCGGGTGCGGGCCGTGCCGGGGGTCGCCAGCGGCACCGCCTACATCACCACCGCGCGGGGCGAGAACGTCATCGTGCTGGACCGCGGCGCCAACCACGCCTGGCCCGGCGGCGTCGGCCCCGACCTCGACGCGGTGCGCGACGCGGCCGTGCTGGTCCTGCAGCTGGAGGTCCCCGGCTCCCTCGTGCGCGAGGCGGCGCTCGCGGCGCGGGGGCGGGTCGTGCTCAACGCCGCCCCCTCGGCCCCCGTGCCGCCCGAGGTGCTCGCGGTGTGCGACCCGCTCGTCGTCAACGAGCACGAGCTGCGCGACGTCAGCGGTGAGGACGACGTGGCCGCCGGGACCGCGGCGGTGCTGGCGGCCGGTGCCCGATCGGTGCTCGTCACCCTGGGGGCCGCCGGCGCCGCGTGGGCCACCGCGGACGGGCGGCGCGGCAGCGCACCGGCGCCGCGCGTGGACGTGGTGGACAGCACCGGCGCCGGGGACGCGGCCGTGGGTGCGCTCGCCGCGCGGCTGGCCCGCGGCGAGGACCTGGCGCGGGCCGTGCCGTGGGCGGTGGCGGCGGCGTCCCTGTCGGTGCGCCGGCCCGGCACGCACGACTCCTACCCGGACGCCGCCGCGGTCGGGGCCGCCCTGGCCGGGGTCCGCTAGGAGCGGCTCAGGACGCCGGGGGGCCCTGCGTCCCGCGCAGGAACCTGCCCGCCCAGCCGTCCAGGTGCGCGCGCAGCTCCGGGGGCGAGAGCACCGTGAACTCCTCGTCGAGGACGCCGAGGGCGAACGCCGCCCAGTTCAGGTCGTCCGCCTGCATCCGCACCAGGCAGCCGCCGTCGCGCTCCTCCACGTGCGCCCAGCGGCCGATCCGCTCGCGCGCCACGGCTGCGGGCGCGGCGACCAGCACCTCGACGGGCCGTGGGCGCCGCATCCCCTGCAGCCCGGCGCTGACGAACTCCGCGGCGTCCTTCGCGGGCAGCTGCCGCGGCGCGAAGCGGGCTCCCGTGCGCGAGGGCCCGGTGAGGCGGTCCAGGCGGAAGCTGCGCCAGTCCCCGCGGTCGAGGTCGTAGGCGACGAGGTACCAGCGCCGGCCCAGCGGCACGAGGCGGTGCGGTTCGACGTGCCGCTCGGCCAGGCCGCCACCGGCGTAGCCGAACCGCAGGCGCTCGTGGTCGCGGCAGGCCAGGGCGACCGTGGTGAGCGCCTCAGGCGCCACGCCCGGGTCCTGGCCGGGCGCCTGCGGCACGGTCACCGAGCGCAGCGCCTCCACCCGGTGCCGCAGCCGCGGCGGCATCACCTGCACGACCTTGGTCAGGGCGCGCAGCGAGGACTCCGCGATGCCCTCGACGGGCGCCGAGGTCGCGGACTGCAGCCCGACGGCGAGCGCGACGGCCTCCTCGTCGTCGAGCACCAGGGGAGGCAGTGCCGCGCCCGGGGCGAGCTGGTAGCCGCCGTCCACGCCGCGCTGCGCCTCGACCGGGTAGCCGAGGGTGCGCAGGCGGTCCACGTCGCGGCGCAGGGTGCGCACGGAGACCTCCAGCCGCCCGGCGAGGTCGGAGCCGGACCAGTAGCGCCGCGACTGCAGCAGCGACAGCAGGCGCAGGGTGCGGGAGCTCGTGTCGGCCACACCGGAAGTCTCCTCCCATTGAGGACAGGAACTGGCACCTGCCCTCCGTAGTGTCGTCCTCGCCGGAGAAACCCCGAGGGAAGGACGAGACCGTGAGCACCCAGACCCAGAGCACCGACGGCACCACCACCACCGCCACCACCACCGCCACCGCGCCGGCCGGTGAGCGCGCCGACCTGCTGAGCGCCCTGGCCACCCACCGGCACTTCCTGCGGCACACCGCCCGCGACCTCACCGACGCCCAGGCCGCGCAGCGCAGCACCGTCTCCGAGCTCTGCGTCGGCGGGCTGGTCAAGCACGTCACCGAGGTGGAGCGCATGTGGGTCCGCTTCATCCAGGAGGGGCCGGACGCCATGCCCTCCATGACCGACTTCGACGACCCCGCCGTCGCCGAGGCCTGGGGCGAGGAACACCGGGTGCTCCCGGGGGAGACCCTCGCCGGGCTCCTCGCGGGCTACGAGGAGGTGGCGCGCCACACCGAGGAGGTCGTCGCCGCGCTGCCCGACCTCGACGTCTCGCACCCCCTGCCGGAGGCCCCCTGGTTCGAGCCGGGCGCCCGCTGGTCCGCGCGCCGCGTCCTGCTGCACGTGCTCGCCGAGACCACCCAGCACGCCGGGCACGCCGACATCATCCGCGAGTCCCTCGACGGGGCGAAGACGATGGGCTGATCCCGCCGCGGCCGGTTCCCCGGAACCCGGCGGGTTCCCCGGGAACCTCGCAGGACACCCGGAAACCACGGAGAGTTTCCGGCGGTCCACGTGGAGTTCACAGAAGGCGACGCAGGGTTCTGAGGGTGCCACGCAGAGTTTTCCTCCGGTCGGTGGTGAACGCGCCCGTCCCCGGGCGCGTACCCACCACCGACCCCGGTACGGAATCGGGGCCGAGCAGGGAAGAGGAATCTCATGCGCAAGAGCGTCAAGATGCTGGCCGTCACCGCGAGCGCGGCCGCCCTCGCCTTCGGGGCGGTCCCGGCCGCCTCCGCCACCGGTGGCGGTTCCGCGCAGGACAGCGGCGTCCGCGGCCTGCACGCGGTCGGCCTGGTCGGCGGCACCGAGCTGGTCCGTTTCCACCTCGACGACACCAAGCGTCTCCGCACCACCGGCACGGTCTCCGGCCTCACCGGTGGGGACACCCGCCTCGTCGGCATCGACTACCGCGTCCAGGACGGCAAGCTCTACGGCGTCGGCGACAAGGGCGGCATCTACACCCTCACCGACTCCGGCGCCGCCACGTTCGTGCAGCGCCTGACCGTCGCGCTGCAGGGCACCGCGTTCGGCGTGGACTTCAACCCCGCCGCCAACGCGCTGCGCGTCGTCAGCGACACCGGCCAGAACCTGCGCCAGCCGTTCGCGACCGCCGGTGCCGCGACCGTCGCCGACACGCCGCTGAGCACCCCGCCCGCCGCCGGCCCCACCGCGGGCGTGACGGCCGCGGCCTACACCAACAACGACACCGACGCCGCCACCGGCACCACGCTGTACGACCTCAACACCGCCACGGACACCTTGGCCCTGCAGGCCCCCGCCAACGCGGGCACCCTGTCCACGGTCGGGAGCCTGAAGGTCGACGCGACCGGCGACGCCGGTTTCGACATCTTCTCCCGGGTCAAGGACGGCAGCACCGTCGACGTGCACGGGTTCGCTACCCTCTCCGTCGGCGGCAAGCGCGCCCTGTACGGGGTCAACCTGTTCACGGGCAAGGTCTCCAAGACCGGGGACCTCGCGAAGGACGTCACCGACATCGCGGTCCAGCTGCGCACGTCCTGACGCAGCCGGCGCGGACGGGTCCCCCTCGGGGTGGGCCCGTCCGCGTCACCGCACACCAGGGGGAGGCGCGTGTGACGTGGCGCGGTGAGCCAGGCGCGGACGCGCCGCCGCGCCGGCACAGCGACGGCGCCGTCCCCGCACCCCGCACCGAGGTCGTCTCCTCGCTGCGCGACGAGCAGGACGTCGCCCGCGCCTACGACGCCTACGGCGCGGAGCTGTACCGCTTCGTGCTCCGCTTCCTGCGCGACCCCGGCGCCGCGCAGGACGTCGTGCAGGAGACCTTCCTCCGCGCCTGGCGCGCCGCCGACCGCTACGACCCCTCGCGGGCCAGCGTCCGGGTGTGGTTGTTCGCCATCGCCCGGCACACCGTGCTCGACCACCTGCGGGCCGCCGGTGTCCGCCCCTGGCAGGCCACCCTCCCCGGGGAGGCGGGGGTGGAGTCCGCGGCCGCGCCGGCCGAGGACCACAGCGAGCACCTCGTGCGGGGCTGGGTCGTGGAGGAGGCGCTCAGCCGCCTCTCCGACGAGCACCGCTCGGCCATCGTCGAGACCTACCTCAAGGACCGGCCGTACGCCGAGCTCGCCGACCAGTACGGCGTCCCCGTGGGCACGGTGCGCAGCAGGGTTTTCTACGGTCTGAAGGCGCTCCGCGCCGCGATGAGGGAGATGGGGGTGCAGCAGCCGTGACGCTTCCCGAGGACCACCGGCCCGGTGGGCACCCCGACGGCGTGCGCGAGCAGCTCGGCGCCCACGCCCTCGGCGGCCTGCCCGACGAGCTCCTCCCGCCGCTCCTGGCCCACCTGGAGACCTGCGCGGACTGCCGCGCGGAGCTGGCCGACCTGCGGGAGCTCGCCGGCGACCTGCGCCTGGCCGACCCCGCCGCCGTCGAGGCGCCGCCGCAGCCACCCGCCGACCTCGGCGCGCGCATCACCGCCGCCGTGCGCCGCGAGGCCGAGCTCCGCGATCGCCGGGAGAGGCGCGACGCGGTGCCCGCCCGCCGCTCCCGGGTGCGCGCGCTGCTCGCCCCCCTCGCCTCCGCCGCGGCCGCGGCGGTGCTCACCGCGCTCGTCCTGCAGCCGGACGCGGCCCCGCCGCCCAAGGCGCCCGTCCCCGTCGAGCAGCTCACCGTGCGCAGCGCCGCCGCGGGGCTGTCCGGGCTGGAGGCGGAGCTGATCCCGCACACCTGGGGCGTGGAGGTCACGCTCGTCGCCACCGGGTTCGAGCAGGGCGGCGCCTACCGGGGCGTGGTGCGCGCCCGCGACGGGCGCACGCTGCCGGCGGGGGAGTTCCTCGGCACCGGGGACAAGCGCATCGTGTGCAACATGCAGGCGGCCCTGCTCCGGGCCGACGCCGTCGGCTTCGCGGTCGTCGACAGCACCGGCACGCCCGTGGTGGACGTCGAGCTGCCGCCGCTGCGGGGCTAGGCCTGGCAGGGGCGGCGCCGCGTCAGATCGCGCAGCCGTCCGGGCCGCAGGCGCCGTCGCCCGCAGCGCCCCCGGCGGGCGTTCCGGTTCACTCCACGACGGGCTCGACCACCTGCACCCGCGCGCGCTGCCCGCGCCGGGCCGCCCGCAGCGTGTCCGCGGTGAGCAGCACCAGCGCCACCCACACCAGCGCGAAGCCCACCCAGCGCGCCGCGGGCATCGTCTCCCCGAGCAGCAGCCCGCACACGAACTGCAGCACCGGGGCGAAGTACTGCAGCAGCCCGATGGTGGTCAGCGGCACCCGCCGCGCCGCCACCGCGAACAGCAACAGCGGGACGGCCGTCACCACGCCCGTCACCACCATCAGGGCGGTGTGCCCGGCGCCCGCCGTGCCGAAGACCGCCCCGCCCGTGGCGCCGATCAGCACGAGGGCCGCGCAGGCCGGCACGAACAGCAGCAGCGTCTCCGCGGTCAGGCTGGACAGCGCGTCCACGCCCCCGCCGGCCCGCCCCACGCGGTTCTTCACCAGCCCGTAGACGGCGAAGGAGAACGCCAGCACCAGCGCGATCCACGGCAGGCGCCCGTACGCCACCGCCAGCACCGCCACCGCCACCGCGCCGGTGCCCACCGCGGCCCACTGCACGGGCCGCAGCCGCTCGCGCAGGATGAGCACGCCGAACAGCACCGTCACCAGCGGGTTGATGAAGTAGCCCAGCGACGCCTCGATCACGTGCCCGGCGTCGACGGCGTAGATGTACACGCCCCAGTTGACGGCGATGAACACCGCCGCCACCGCCAGCAGCCCCGCCTGCGCGCGGTTGCGCAGGACCCGCAGCAGCACCGCCCAGCGCCGCGTGAGGGTCACGACGAGCGCGCACACCGCGAGCGACCACACCACCCGGTGGGCGAGGACCTCCACCGGCCCGGCCGGGGCGAGCAGCACGAAGAACAGGGGGAAGACGCCCCACAACGCGTACGCACCGGCGCCCGCCAGGACGCCGGTGCGCTCGGCCGACCCGCTGCGGGCAGCGGGTCGGGGGGAGCCGGGGGCCGCCTCCGCGGAGGAGCCCCCGGGCCTCACGCCACCGACCAGGTGTCGTTGCCCGCCAGCAGGGCCGCCAGGTCCGCGTCGGTGGCGGGACCGCCGGCCTTCGCCTGCGCCGCGGCCACCTGCTCGCGGGCGAGGTCGTCGTACGTCGGGCGCGACACCGAGCGGAAGACGCCCATCGGCACGCTGCCCATGCCCGGCTCGGACAGCCGCGCGATGGCGAACGCCTGCGAGGGGTCCGGGCTGGACACGTCGTGCACCAGCGGCTCGCGGCCGGCCAGCTCCGCCTCGGGCACCATCTCCACACCCCCGGAGGCCGAGCGCACGGCCACGCGGTCGCCGCTGCGGACGACCTGGCCGTCCTCCAGCCGCACGATCCGCGCCTCGGCCTGCTCGCGGTCCTTGAGCACGTCGAACGCGCCGTCGTTGAAGATGGGGCAGTTCTGGAAGATCTCCACCAGCGCCGCGCCGCGGTGCTCGGCCGCGGCCCGCAGCACCGCGGTCAGGCCCTTGCGGTCCGAGTCCGTCGTGCGGGCCACGAAGGTGGCCTCCGCGCCCAGGGCCAGGGACACCGGGTCGAACGGGGCGTCCACGCTGCCCTGCGGCGTGGACTTGGTGACCTTGCCCTGCTCCGACGTGGGCGAGTACTGCCCCTTGGTGAGGCCGTAGATCCGGTTGTTGAACAGCAGGATCGTCATGTTCACGTTGCGGCGCAGCGCGTGGATCAGGTGGTTGCCGCCGATGGACAGGGAGTCCCCGTCACCGGTGACGATCCACACCGACAGGTCCGGGCGGGACGTCGCCAGGCCCGTCGCGATCGTCGGGGCGCGCCCGTGGATCGAGTGCATCCCGTAGGACTCCAGGTAGTACGGGAAGCGCGAGGCGCACCCGATCCCGGAGATGCAGACGATGTTCTCCCGGCGGATGCCCAGCTCCGGCAGGAAGCCCTGCACGGCCGCGAGGATCGCGTAGTCACCGCAGCCGGGGCACCAGCGCACCTCGGAGGCGGACGTGAAGTCCTTCTTGCGCAGCGCCACGCCCTCGTCGAGGTGCGGGACGTCGCGCAGGCCCTCGGTGGAGCCGCGGTAGGTGGGGATGTCCAGGGGGATCGAAGGGCTCACCGGCCCGCTCCCGTCGCGTCGTAGGTCTCGGCGTCGCCGATCGTCTCGTCGGCGAGCTCCTTGGCGAGCCCGTCCAGGTGGGTGTGGATGACCTCCGCGAGCTCCGCGGAGGTGAACGGCAGACCGCGCACGCGGTTGTAGCCGACGACGTCCACGAGGTACCGCGCCCGCAGCAGCATCCGCAGCTGCCCCAGGTTCATCTCCGGCACGATGACGCGCCGGTAGGAGCGCAGCACCTCCCCGAGGTTGCCCGGGAAGGGGTTGAGGTGGCGCAGGTGCGCGGTGGCCACCCGCTCGCCGTCCGCGCGCACGGAGCGGGCCGCCGCGGCGACCGGGCCGTACGTCGAGCCCCAGCCCAGCACGAGCACGTCGGCGGGGGAGCCGGTGGCGGCACCGGGGTCGTCCACCTCGACGTCCGGCACGTCGACGCCGTCCACCTTGGCCTGCCGCAGCAGCACCATCTTCTCGTGGTTGTCCGGGTCGTAGGAGATGTCCCCGGAGCCGTCGGCCTTCTCCAGGCCGCCGATGCGGTGCTCCAGGCCCGGGGTGCCCGGCACGGCCCACGGGCGCGCCAGGGTCTGCGGGTCGCGCAGGTAGGGCCGGAAGACGGGCGTGCCGTCCGCGGCGGTCGCGTTCGGCTGGGTCGTGAACTCGACCTCCATCTCCGGCAGCGACTCCACCGCCGGCAGCAGCCACGGCTCGGAGCCGTTGGCCAGGTAGCCGTCGGACAGCAGCATCACCGGCGTGCGGTACGTCAGCGCGATCCGGGAGGCCTCCACGGCCGCGTCGAAGCAGTCCGCGGGGGAGCGGGGCGCCACGACGGGCAGGGGGGCCTCGCCGTTGCGGCCGAACATGGCCTGCAGCAGGTCCGCCTGCTCCGTCTTGGTGGGCAGGCCCGTGGACGGCCCGCCGCGCTGCACGTCCACGACCACCAGCGGCAGCTCCAGCATGATCGCCAGGCCGATCGCCTCGCTCTTGAGCGCCAGACCCGGCCCGGAGGTCGTGGTGATGCCCAGCGCCCCGCCGTACGACGCGCCCAGGGCGGCGCCGATGCCGGCGATCTCGTCCTCGGCCTGGATCGTCGTGACGTCGAAGCGCTTGAGGGTCGAGAGGGTGTGCAGGATGTCCGACGCCGGGGTGATGGGGTAGGAGCCCAGCACCAGCGGCAGGCCCGCCCGGTGCGCCGCCGCCACGAAGCCGTACGCCGTGGCGGTGTTGCCGGTGATGTTGCGGTACGTGCCGGTCGGCGCCGGCGCGGGGGCGATCTCGTACGTGACGGCGAAGCCCTCGACCGTCTCGCCGTAGTTGTAGCCCGCGCGGAAGGCCGCCAGGTTCGCCTCGAGGATCTGCGGGCGCTTGCCGAACTTGCTCCGCAGGAAGCGCTCGGTGCCCTCGGTGGGGCGGTTGTACAGCCAGGAGACCAGGCCCAGGGCGTACATGTTCTTGCTGCGCTCGGCGTCCTTGCGGCTCAGGCCGAACTCCGCCAGGGCCTCCACCGTGCGGGAGGTCAGCGGCAGCGCGTGGAGCTGGTACGCCTCCAGGCTGCCGTCCTCCAGCGGGTTCGCGTCGTAGCCGACCCGGGCCAGGTTGCGCTTGGTGAACTCGTCGGAGTCCACGATGAGCGTGCCGCCGCGCCGCACGTCGCCCACGTTGGACCTCAGCGCCGCCGGGTTCATCGCCACGAGCACGTCGGGGTGGTCGCCGGGCGTCATGACGTCGTGGTCGGCGAAGTGGAGCTGGAAGCTCGAGACGCCCAGCACGGTCCCGGCGGGTGCGCGGATCTCGGCGGGGAAGTTGGGCAGGGTCGCCAGGTCGTTGCCCAGCGCGGCGGTCTCCGCGGTGAAGCGGTCACCGGTGAGCTGCATCCCGTCGCCGGAGTCCCCAGCGAAGCGGATGACGACGCGGTCGACGCGCTGGACCTGCTTGACGCTCATGAGGGCTGTGGCCGTCCTTCGCTCGGGATCTGCCAACTGTAAGGCGGACGGCGCGGTGATCCTTCCCCGCCGGGGCCGCGGAGGAGGGGGGTCTCACCCTGTGAGAGCACAACCGGCGCTTGTGACCGGGCGGGCCCGCGGGTGCCCGGGTGCGGCCGGCGCGGAACGGCGCGGCACCGGCGCGCGTTGCGGGAGTGCCCCCACCGGGGCACGCTGCGGACGCACCGCACGCGCGGCAGGCGGAGGAGGGGGAGCGCGCCGATGGGGCACCGGCACCACAACGGCCTGAAGACCGCAGCCCTGTTCGGTGCCATCTGGGGCGTGCTGCTCCTGCTGGGGTACCTGCTCGCCAGCTCCCTGCGCGTCCCCGCCCTGCTGCTCGTCTTCGCCGCCCTCGGCCTGCTCAGCACCGTCTACGGCTACTGGTACAGCGACCGGATCGCGCTGCGGGCCATGCGGGCCCGGCCCGTCTCGGAGGTCGAGCAGCCCGTGGTGCACCGCATCGTGCGGGAGCTGTCCACCGCCGCCGGCCAGCCCATGCCGCGTCTCTACGTCTCCCCGACCGCCGCGCCCAACGCCTTCGCCACGGGCCGCGACCCGGCCAACGCCGCCGTCTGCTGCACCGAGGGCATCCTGCAGCTGCTCACCGAGCGGGAGCTGCGCGGCGTGCTGGGCCACGAGCTGATGCACGTCTACAACCGCGACATCCTCACCTCCTCCGCCGCGGCGGCCGTCGCGGGGCTCGTGACGTCCCTCGCCCAGTTCGGGGTGCTGTTCGGCGCGATGGGCGGGCGCGACGGGGAGCGGGTCAACCCGGTGGCCGTCCTGCTGACGTCGCTGATGGCGCCCCTGGCCGCCACCGTCATCCAGCTCGCCATCAGCCGCACCCGCGAGTACGACGCCGACGAGGACGGGGCGCGCCTGACCGGGGACCCCCTCGCGCTGGCCTCCGCGCTGCACAAGCTGGAGATGGGCACCCGCGCGCTGCCGCTGCCCCCCGAGCGCGAGCTGGTCAACGCGAGCCACATGATGATCGCCAACCCGTTCCGCGGGCAAGGCGTGGCCCGGCTGTTCTCCACCCACCCCCCGATGGCCGAGCGCATCGCGCGCCTGGAGGCGCTGGCCGGCTACCGCCGCTGACGCAGGCCGGCGCTCGGGGAGGACCCGTCCGCCACTCAGCGTGACCCGAAGGTGGCTGCGGGTGCAGAGTGGAACGAGAGGCTCGAGGGAGAGCCGCCCGTCCGCCGGAGGTCCCCGTGGCCCGTCCGTACCTGCCGATCGCCGAGCACGGCGTCGTCGGCGACCTGCGCACCGTCGCCCTCGTCGGCACGGACGGGACCGTCGACTGGTACTGCCCCGGCCGCTTCGACGCCCCGTCGCTCTTCGGCTGCCTGCTCGACGCCGGCAAGGGCGGCTGGTTCTCCCTGTGCTGCCCCAGCGCCACCCAGCAGAAGCAGCTCTACCTGCCGGACACGAACATCCTGCTGACCCGCTTCCTCGCACCCGAGGCCGTCGGGGAGGTCGTGGACTTCATGGTCCCGCAGATGCGCCAGTTCCGGGCGCCCGCGGGCTCCCTCGTCCGGCAGGCCTCCGCCGTCCGCGGCACCGCCACCTTCGACCTGCACTGCCGTCCCGCCTTCGACTACGGCCGCGTCCCGCACACCACCGAGGTCGTCGAGGGCGTCGGCGCGGTCTTCGACTCCCCGATCGGCCGCGCCGTGCTGCGCACCCGCCTGCCGCTGCGGATCAGCGACGAGGGCGCGGGCGTGCGGGCCACCGTGGACCTCGCCGAGGGCGAGCACGTCGACGCCGTCCTGGACTGGCAGGGGGAGGTGCGCCCCCCGGCGCCCGGGGAGACCGACCGGCAGTTCCGCGCCACCTCCGAGTTCTGGCAGCGCTGGCTGAGCGGCTCGCGCTACCAGGGCCGCTGGCGGGAGACGGTCAACCGCTCCGCCCTGGCGCTGAAGCTGCTCGTCTACGAGCCCACCGGGGCGCTGGTCGCCGCCCCCACCACGTCCCTGCCCGAGGAGATGGGCGGCGTCCGCAACTGGGACTACCGCTACGCGTGGCTGCGTGACGCCGCCTTCACCGTCTACGCCCTCATGAGCCTGGGCTTCCTGGAGGAGGCCACCGCCTTCATGACGTGGGTGCAGGCCCGCTGCGAGGAGGTGGCCGGCGACCGTGACCTGCACATCATGTACGCCGTGGACGGCAGCGCCCACATCCCCGAGGTGGAGCTGACGCACCTGGAGGGCTACTGCGGCTCCGGGCCCGTGCGCATCGGCAACGACGCCATCGGGCAGACCCAGCACGACGTGTACGGCGAGCTCATGGACTCCGTCCACCTCTACAACCGCGAGATGCCCATCTCCTACGACCTGTGGACCGCCCTGTCCCGGCGCCTGGACTGGCTGGCGCGGCACTGGGAGGAGCCCGACGAGGGCATCTGGGAGATCCGCGGCCCCCGGCAGCGCTTCACGTACTCCGGCCTCATGACGTGGGTGGCGTTCGACCGGGCGCTGCGACTGGCCCGCGACCGGGGGCTGCCGGCGCCCGAGCAGAAGTGGCGCAAGCTCGCCGCGAAGGCGTACCGCTTCGTGCAGCAGGAGTGCTGGGACCCGCGGACGGGGGCGTTCATGATGGCGCCCGGCAGCTCCCTGCTCGACGCCTCGGTGCTGTGCATGCCGCTGGTGAAGTTCTCCGGCCCCACCGACCCGCGCTTCCTCAGCACGCTGGACCGCGTCCGCGCGGAACTGGTCTCCGACAGCCTCGTCCACCGCTACGCCCGCACGGGGCACGACGGCCTGGCCGGCGACGAGGGCACGTTCAACCTGTGCTCGTTCTGGTACGTGGACGCCCTGACCGCCGCGGGCCGGCTCTCCGAGGCGCGGCTGGTGTTCGACAAGATGCTCACCTACGCCAACCACGTCGGCCTCTACGCCGAGGAGATCGGCCCCTCGGGGGAGGCGCTGGGCAACTTCCCGCAAGCCTTCACGCACCTGGCGCTCATCAGCGCCGCGCTCAACCTCGACCGGGCGCTGGGACGCTGAGGCGCAGGGCTCACAGCCGCTCCCGCAGGAACGCCGCAGCCGTGCGCCACACCCGCGAGGACGGGTCGAGGTGGGCCGTGTGGTCCTCCCCGTCGACGACCTCGAGCCGGACCTCGTCACCGGCCGCGGCGGCCGCCTGCGCCAGGCGGCGGGACTGCTCGGCCGGGACCACGTCGTCCGCGGCACCCGTGACCGCCAGCAGCGGCACGCCCAGCGGCACCAGCCGCACCGGGTCGGCGAGCAGGTAGCGCTCCGGCACCTGCGGCGCGTGCCCGCCCAGCAGGGCCGCCACCGCCCCGCCGGCGAAGCCGGGCCTGCCGGCCTCGGCACCCAGGCGCAGCGCGTCCGCGGCCTGCAGGTCCGCCACCGCCGCCTGCGCCACCACCAGGGCGGGGCGCAGCGCCGGACCCGCGCCCGGTGCCCCGGCGGGCAGCCGGTGCCGGGCCGCCGCCCACAGCGCCAGGTGGCCTCCCGCCGAGTGCCCGACGAGCGCGGTGCGCACCGGCCGCACACCGTGCGCGGGCGCCACCCCCGCCAGGGCGTCCACGGCCGCGGCGACGTCGGCCAGCGTGCCCGGCCAGCCGCCGCCCTCGTCGTCCGCGGCCCGGTAGTCCACGTTCCACACCGGCCGGCCGGCCGCCAGCAGGTCCCGCACGAGCAGGTCCTCCAGCGAGCGGTCCCAGCCGGCCTTCCAGAACCCCCCGTGCACGAGCACGACGGCGCTCTCGCGGTGCCCGCCCGCCGGCACGTGCAGGTCCGCGACCTGCGCGGGGTGGGGACCGTAGCGGTGCCGGTGCACCGCCGGGCTCACCCCAGCCGCTCCTGCAGCCAGGCGCGGGTCAGCTCCCACATGCGCGAGGAAGGGAACAGCGGGGTCCCGTGCCCCTCGCCCGGCACCTCCTCCTGCCGCACGTCGTCCCCGGCGGCGCGGGCGGCCTCGGTGAAGCTGTCCGCCTGGGCCGGTGGCACGACGTCGTCGTCCGTGCCGTGCACCGCCAGCAGCGGGATGCCCAGGGGCAGCAGGTTCGTCGGGTCCCCGGCGGCGTAGCGGTCGGGGACCTCCGCGGTGGTGCCCCCGAAGAACTTCGTGACGTTGGGGTCGCCGGTCTGCGGGTCGGCCAGCAGCGAGGGGTGCAGCACCCCCGCCAGGGACGCCGCGGCGATCGGGCGCACCGCGGGGGAGGCCCCGGGCGCCCCCGCGGGCAGCCGGTGCCGCGCCGCTGCCCAGACGGCGAGGTGCCCGCCCGCGGAGTGGCCGACGATCACGCTGCGTGCCGCGTCCAGGCCGTGCTCGGCGGCCGCGCCGGCCAGCACGTCCACGGCCGCCGCCACGTCGGTGAAGGTGCCGGTCCAGCCACCGCCGTCCCCGACACCGCGGTAGTCCACGTTGAGCACGGCGTGGCCGCGGCCGACGAGGTCCGCGACGAGGGCGTCGGTCTCGCTGCGGTCCGCGACCGGCCCCCACCCCCCGCCGTGGACGACGACCACGACCCCGGGGCGCCGCTCGGTCCCCTCGCCGGGCAGCCACAGGTCCGACACCTGCCGCGGGTGCTCCCCGTACGGGTAGGCGCTGCGCTGGGAGGCGTCCAGGCCCTCGGGGACGGTGGGGGTGCCGGGGGTGCGGGTGGGGCTGCCCGAGGAGGTGGCGGGGGCGGGGGGCGGGGTGGTCGCCGGCGTGGTGGGCTCACCGCCGCAGGCGCCGATCCCGGCGAGCGTCCCGGCGCCCACCAGCGCGCGCAGGACCACGCGGCGCACCGGGTGGGGGCTCACCGGTAGTTGACGAACTGCAGGGCGGCGTCGAGGTCGGCGCCCTTGAGCAGGGCGATGACCTGCTGCAGGTCGTCGCGGTTCTTGGAGCTGACGCGCATCTCCTCGCCGGTGACCTGGGTCTTCACGCCCTTGGGTCCCTCGTCGCGGACGATCTTGCCGATCTTCTTGGCCAGCTCCTGGCTGAGGCCCTCCTTCAGGGTGGCGTCGATCCGGTACTCCTTGCCGGACTGGCGCGGCTCGCCGGAGTCGAGGGCCTTGAGGGAGATGCCGCGCTTGACCAGCTTGGTCTGGAACACGTCGAGGACGGCGTTGACGCGGTCCTCGGAGGTGGCCCGCATGAGGATCGTCTCCCCGCTCCAGCGGATCTCCGCGTCGGTGCCCTTGAAGTCGTAGCGCTGGGAGATCTCCTTGGCCGCCTGGTTCAGGGCGTTGTCGACCTCCTGCCGGTCGACCTTGCTCACGACGTCGAACGACGACTCGCTGGCCACGGGGGTTCCTCCGCACTGGTGGGGCGACTGCTGGGCGCCGGTGCCGGGCACCGGGTGGGACGACGTGCCGGGGCGCGCGGGTGCTGTGCACGCGGCCCCCGGCCTCCTTGCTATCGTGTCACCTGCGTCCGCGGCACCCCAGGGGTGTGGCGGTGTGCACGGCGGGTTGCCCGAGCGGCCAATGGGAGCTGACTGTAAATCAGTCGTCGTAAGACTACGGAGGTTCGAATCCTTCACCCGCCACGCTGAGGGTCCCGGTGCCGGAGACGGCGCCGGGATCCTGCGCGTCACGCGTGCCCGCCTGGGTGGGAGCCACTCCCGCCGAGCGTGTACTCTCGATGACGCACCGCCCCGATAGCTCAGTGGTAGAGCACTTCCTTGGTAAGGAAGAGGTCTCGAGTTCAATCCTCGATCGGGGCTCTCTGCACCGACCGGCCCGGCCGGTGCGGTGTGCGGCGGAGTAGCTCAGTTGGTAGAGCAAGCGGCTCATAATCGCTGTGTCGTCGGTTCAAGTCCGGCCTCCGCTACCAGGGCGGCCCCTTCGGGGGAGCGTCCCGTGGGGGGTGCGTCCCGTACCCTGGGGGTTTTGGCGCCGACCGGCGCCACCCGTCAGACCGACCAGCTGAGAGAAGGCACCAGCCGTGGCCGCGAAGAGCCAGGACGTCCGCCCCAAGATCACCCTCGCGTGCACGGAGTGCAAGCACCGGAACTACATCACCAAGAAGAACCGGCGCAACGACCCCGACCGCCTGGACCTGAAGAAGTACTGCCCCAACTGCAACACCCACCGCGCGCACCGCGAGACCCGCTGACGACGCCCGCGGCGGAGGACGGCGTCGTGAGCGCGCCCACCGGCATCGACGCCTCCTTCGCCGGGCGCAGCTACCCCGCCACCCGGCCCTACGAGGTCGGCCGTGAGGAGCTGCGCGAGTTCGCCGAGACCGTCGGTGCGAGCCAGCCCGCGCACTCCGACGTGGTCGCGGCCCGTGCCCTCGGCTACGCCGACGTGGTGGCACCCCCGACGTACGCGGTGAAGGTCGCCCAGCTGGCCGACCGGCAGTTCGTCACCGACCCGGCCGCGGGCATCGACTACTCCCGGGTCGTGCACGGCGAGCAGTCCTTCACCCACCACCGGCCCATCGTCGCCGGCGACAGCCTCGTCGCCGTCCTCCACGTCGACTCCGTGCGCGTGGTCCGCGGCAACGCCATGGTGACCACCCGCAACGAGATCAGCACCGTCGACGGCGAGCCCGTCAGCACCGTCGTGTCCATGCTGGTCGTCCGCGCCGACGGCTGACCCGCGCGCCCACCGGCCCGGCTCCCGCGGGCTCCTGCCAGCGGGTGCGGCACGGTGGCGCACCCGCCGCCCAGGAGTGACGAGGACACCGCATGAGCACCGCTGAGACGACGGCACCCGACGGCGCCGCCCGCCCCCGCTTCACCGACGTCGAGGTCGGCCACGCGCTGCCCGCGCGCGAGGTGCGGGTCACCCGCGCCGACCTCGTGCGCTACGCCGGTGTCAGCGGCGACCGCAACCCCATCCACTGGGACGAGCGCTTCGCGCGCTCCGTCGGCCTGCCCGACGTCATCGCCCACGGCATGTTCACGATGGCCCTCGCCGGGCAGCTCGTCACCGACTGGGCGCAGGACCCCGGCGCCGTCGTCTCCTACACCACCCGCTTCACCAGCCCGGTCGTCGTCGACCACGGGCAGGGGGCCGTGGTGGAGGTCGGGGGCGTCGTGGCCGAGCGCGACGAGCAGGCCCGCACCGTGCGGGTCGACCTCACCGTCACCAGCGCCGGCGCCAAGGTCCTCGGGCGCGCCCGGGCCGTCGTCCGGCTCCCCTGAGCGGGCCGCCCCTCCCCGGGCGCGGTTAGGGTCACCCCGTGCCCGTCCCCACCACCGTCCCGGCCGCCCGCACCGACGTCCCGCTGGCGCCCCTGACCACCTTCCGGGTGGGCGGGCCGGCGCGGCGCCTCGTCGAGGCCACGACCGAGACCGGGCTCGTCGCGGCCGTGCGCGCCGCCGACGAGGCCGGCGAGCCCCTGCTGCTGCTCGCCGGCGGCTCCAACGTCCTCGTCGCCGACGCCGGCTTCGACGGGACGGTCGTGCGCATCGCCACCCGCGGCGTCCACGTCGACTCCGAGGACCTGTGCGGCGGGGCGGTGGTCACCGCCGCCGCGGGGGAGTCCTGGGACGGGCTGGTCGCCCTCGCCGTCGAGCGCGACCTCACCGGCCTGGAGGCCCTCTCCGGCATCCCCGGCACCGTGGGGGCCACCCCCGTGCAGAACGTCGGGGCGTACGGGCAGGAGGTCTCCCAGACCACCGCCTCCGTGCGCGTCTACGACCGCCTCGACGCCCGGGTGCGCACCCTGGCCTCGGCCGACCTGCGGTTCGGCTACCGCACGTCGCTGCTGAAGCGGACCCGCACCGCGCCGGCCGGCGGGCACGCCGAGAGCCGCTACGTCGTGCTCGACGTCACCTTCCAGCTGAAGCCGGGCACCCTCTCGGCGCCCGTGGCGTACCCGGAGCTGGCCCGCGAGCTCGGGGTCGACGTCGGCGGCCGGGTGCCGCTGGCCGAGGTCCGCGAGGCGGTGCTGCGGCTGCGCGGGCGCAAGGGCATGGTGCTGCGCGAGGACGACCCCGACACCTGGAGCGCCGGGTCCTTCTTCACCAACCCGGTGCTGCCCGCCGCCGAGGCCGGCCTGCTGCCCGAGGGCGCGCCGCGCTTCGACGCCGGGGACGGCCTGGTGAAGACGAGCGCCGCGTGGCTGATCGACCACGCGGGCTTCGGCAGGGGGCACGGGCTGCCCGGCCCCGCGGCGCTGTCGACGAAGCACACCCTGGCCCTGACCAACCGCGGCGGCGCCGGGGCGGCGGACCTGCTGGCGCTGGCGCGGCAGGTGGCCGACGGGGTGCAGGAGCGCTTCGGCGTCCGGCTCGTCAACGAGCCGGTGCTGGTGGGCTGCTCGCTGGAGGGGCACCCAGCCAGTCGTCCACCTCGGCCAGCAGGCGCCGCTTCGTCGCCTGCGGTGCCCGCGAGGCCGTGATCGAGGAGCGCGCCAGGGAGGCCAGCGCCCCGTCGTCGAACCCGTGGTCCTCCCGCGCGCTGCGGTACTGCGCGGCCAGCCGCGGCCCGAACAGCAGCGGGTCGTCCGCCCCGAGCGCCACCTGCGCGCCGGCTGCCACGAGCCTGCGCAGCGGCACGTCCCCCAGCTCCGGGTAGACCCCGAGGGAGACGTTGCTCGCCGGGCACACCTCCAGCGCCACCCCGGCGTCGACGACGGCGGCGAGCAGCCCCGGGTCCTCGCTGCTGCGCACCCCGTGCCCGAGCCGGTCCGGCCGCAGCGTGGCGAGCGTCCGCCGCACGTGCTCCGGCCCGAGCAGCTCCCCGCTGTGCGGCAGGGACGCCAGGCCGGCGCGGCGGGCGATGTCGAAGGCGGGTGCGAAGTCCTCGGTGCTGCCGCGCCGCTCGTCGTTGGAGAGCCCGAAGCCGACGACCGCCCCCGCCCCCTCACCGGCGTAGCGCGCCGCGAGCCGCGCCAGCGCCCGGGCGTCCAGCGGGTGCCGGATGCGGCTGGCGGCCACCACGACCGCGACCTCGGTGCCCGTGACGGCCGAGGCGCTGCGCGCGGCGTCGAGCACGATCTCCAGCGCGGGCGTGATGCCGCCGACGTGCACGGCGTAGGAGGTCGGGTCGACCTGCAGCTCCAGCCAGCGCGAGCCCTCCGCGGCGTCGTCCGCGGCGGCCTCCAGCACCAGCCGCTGCATGTCCTCCGGCGTGCGCACGCAGTTGCGGGCGGCGTCGTAGAGGCGCTGGAAGCGGAACCAGCCCCGCTCGTCGGCGGACAGGCTCACCATCTGCGCGCTGCGCAGCGCCGAGGGCAGGCGCACCCCGTTGCGCTCGGCCAGGTCCAGCAGGGTGGACGGGCGCATCGAGCCGGTGAAGTGCAGGTGCAGGTGCGCCTTCGGCAGGGTCTCCACGCTGCGCGGTCCGGGGCGCTCGCCGCGTGCTCCGTCACCGTGCGTGCTGTGCGTCACGTTCTGGAGTCTGCCAGCGGGAGCGGTGCGACCTCATGCCGGCGGCGGCAGCAGACCCAGTTCCATCGCGACGGTGACGGCGCGGGTGCGGTCGTCGACGCCGAGCTTGGCGAAGGTCCGCAGCAGGTGCGTCTTGACCGTGGCCTCCCCGATGAACAGCGCGCGGCCGATCTCGGCGTTGGTGCAGCCCCGGGCCACCAGTGCCAGCACCTGCAGCTCGCGCGGGGTCGGCGCCTCCACGGGCGCGCTGCGCCTGCGGGCGACGAGCCGGGCGGCGACCCCGGGCGCCAGCACGGTCCCACCCCGGGCGGCGGCGCGCACCGACTCCACGAGCTGGGCGTGCGGGGTGTCCTTGAGCAGGTAGCCGCCGGCGCCGGCGCCCACGGCCCGCACGATGTCGGCGTCGGTGTCGTAGGTGGTGAGCACGAGCACGTGCGTCCCGGGGTGGCGGGCCCGGATGCGCTCGGTGGCGCCGGCGCCGTCCAGGACCGGCATGCGCAGGTCCATGAGCACCACGTCGGGGGACAGCGCGGCGACCTTCTCGAGCGCCTCGGCGCCGTCCGCAGCGGTGCCGACCACCTCGATGTCGGTCTCGACCTCGAGCATCCCCTCCAGGCCGGTGCGCACGACGGGGTGGTCGTCCACCACGAGGACGCGGATCACGACTGCCCCCCGGCGCCGGTGGGCACGGTGACCGTGATGCGGGTGCCGCGGCCCGGGGCGGAGTCGACCCGGGTGCTGCCGCCGGCGTCGGCCACGCGCCCGACCATGCCGGACAGCCCGTAGCCGCCCGTGGAACCGGGAGCCCGCGCCGCGGTCGTGTCCACGGCGAAGCCGACCCCGTCGTCGGCGACCTCCAGGGTCGTGGAGCCCTCCGCCGTGGACAGGCGCAGCCGTGCGGTCGTGGCGGCGGCGTGCCGGCGCACGTTGCCCAGCGCCTCCTGCGCCGCGCGCAGCAGCACCACCTCCTGCGCCCTGGTCAGCGCGGCGCCGGCGGACAGCTCCACCCGCACGTCGACGCCGGACTCGCGGCCGACCCGCTGCGCGAGGCTCTGCAGCGCCTCGGCGAGGGTGGCGTCCGCCAGGTCGACGGGGGTGGTGGCGGCGACGACGGTGCGCGCCTCGGCGAGCCCGTCCCGGGCGGTGCTCTCGACCAGGTCGATGCGCTCGGCGATGCGCTCCAGCGCGCGGGCCGGGTCGGCGCCGGGGGTGCGTGCCAGCGCCGAGGCCGTCTGCGCCAGCAGCACGATGCTGGTGAAGCTCTGGGCGAGGGTGTCGTGGACCTCCCGGGCGAAGCGCTCGCGCTCGGCGGCGACCCCGGCGTCGTGGTGGGCGCGGCCCAGTTGCTCCCGGGTGGCCTCCAGCTCGGCGATGAGCTCGCTGCGCTTCCGGCTCTGCTCGATGATCGAGGTGATCCAGAGGCCGAGGACCAGGCTGAACAGCACGCTGACCCCGAGGCTGACCGCCACCTCGCGCAGCGAGCCGGGGCCGTGACCGATGACCATCCCGGCGCTCGCGCAGGTGGCCAGCAGCACCGTCCACAGAGCGCCGTCGCGGCGGTCGCGCGTGAAGAACCACGCCTGCGGGAAGGCGATGAAGAGGAAGAAGTCCAGCTCGGGGCGCAGCGCGAGCAGCGCTCCGGTGCCCACCGCGAGCGCGGCGAGGTACGCCCGCGCCCGCCAGGTGTCCTCGCGGCCGGTGGCGGGGACGCCGAGCACCGCGTAGGCCGCCGCCAGGGCGGCGAGGACGAGCCAGGGCCCGGCGGCGGTGTCCCCGCGGACGGCCAGGGCCGCGGCGGCGATGGCCAGCATCCCGGCGAAGACGACGTGCCAGCCGACGGCCGTGGTGATCCACACGGACGAGCGGTCGTGCTCGCCCGCACGCCCGTCCGCCGCCGGCGCGCCGCTCTCCCGGCCGCGGGGGTGGGGCGGCTCCCCGCTCCCGCCGGGGCTCACCGCGGGCTCACCCCGCCTCGGCGAGGAGCCGCTGCAGGCGCCCGACCCCCTCGGCGAGGTCGTCGTCGCCCAGGGCGTAGGACAGGCGCACGTACCCGCTGGGCCCGAACGCCTCACCGGGCACGACGGCGACCTCCGCCTCGTCCAGCGCGATCGCGGCGAGGTCGGCGGAGGAGGTGATGCGCCTGCCCCGCAGGGTGCGCCCGAGCAGGCCCTTGACGCTGGCGTAGGCGTAGAAGGCCCCCTCGGGGGTGGGGCACTCCACGCCGTCGATCTCGTTGAGCATCCGCACCATCGTGCGGCGGCGGCGGTCGAAGGCCTCGCGCATGGCGTCCACGGCCTGCAGGTCCCCCCGCAGCGCCACGAGGGCAGCCTGCTGGGAGACGTTGGCGACGTTGGAGGACAGGTGCGACTGCAGGTTCGTGGCGGCCTTGACGACGTCCACGGGGCCGACCATCCAGCCCACGCGCCAGCCCGTCATCGCGTAGGTCTTGGCCACGCCATTGAGGACCACGCAGGTGTCGGCCAGCTCGGGGACCTCCACGGGCATCGACGCGGCGCGGACGCCGTCGTAGGTGAGGTGCTCGTAGATCTCGTCGGTGACGACCCACAGGCCGTGCTCGTGGGCCCAGCGGCCGATCGCGCGGACCTGCTCGGGGGGGTAGACGGCGCCGGTGGGGTTGGAGGGGGAGTTGAAGAGCAGCACCTTCGTGCGCGGGGTGCGCGCCCGCTCCAGCTGCGCCACGTCCACGCGGTAGCCGGCCTCCTCGCCGGCGAAGACCTCGACGGGCACGCCGCCGGCCAGGCGGATCGCCTCGGGGTAGGTGGTCCAGTACGGGCTCGGCACGATCACCTCGTCGCCCGGGTCGAGCAGGGACGCGAACGCCTGGTAGACGGCCTGCTTGCCGCCGTTGGTGACGAGGACCTGCTCGGGGCGCACCGCGAGGCCGGAGTCGCGCAGGGTCTTGTCGGCCACGGCGGCGCGCAGGGCGGGCAGGCCGGCGGCCGGGGTGTAGCGGTGGTTGGCCGGGTCGGTGCAGGCGGCGACCGCGGCCTCGACGATCGCCTGCGGGGTCGGGAAGTCCGGCTCGCCGGCGCCGAAGCCGATGACGGGGCGCCCGGCGGCCTTCAGCGCCTTCGCCTTCGCGTCCACGGCGAGGGTCGCCGACTCGGCGATGCTCGCGACACGGGCGGAGACGCGGGAGGGGGCGGTGACGGTCTGCTGGCTCACAGGGGCCATCGTGGCACCCGTGGGCCCGGCGCGGGCGGTGCCCGGCCGGGATGTCGGCGTGCGCGGCGCCGGACCCGGGTTCGACGCCGCCTCGCCGATGCGCCTACACTCCTGCGAGGCGGTCCACGCCGCCATGCCGACGCGCGCCTCCCGCGCGCTGAAGCGCACAGGGCAGTGGCGCAATTGGTAGCGCTCCGGTCTCCAAAACCGGTGGTTGGGGGTTCGAGTCCCTCCTGCCCTGCGAGATCAACCCGAGGGAACCGACGAGCACCAGCCGGATCGAGGACGAGTTGAGCGAGACGTCGACCACCGCGGATCGCGAGACGTCCGGGCGCCGGCCCGGCGTCGGTCTCTTCCTGCGTCAGGTCATCGCCGAACTGCGCAAGGTCGTCTGGCCCACCCGCAGCGAGCTGCTGTCCTACACGGGCGTGGTCCTCGTGTTCGTCCTGGTGATGATGTTCCTCGTCCTGGGACTGGACTACGGCATCGGCAAGCTGACCCTGCTCGTGTTCGGCTCGGGTTCCTGACGCACCGAGCACCCGACCCCGAAGGAAGCAGGTCAGCACCGTGTCCGAGCAGTGGGCTCCGTCCGGCGAGCGCCCCCGGCCGAGCGACGACCCCTTCGCGGTCGCCCAGACCTACGACGCCGAGGACGTGACCGCCGACCTCGAGGCGGACGCCGAGGCCGCCGCCGAGGCGGCCTCCGTGGGCGGCACCGGCGAGGACGCCCCCGGCGAGCCGCCGCTGGTCGAGGAGCCGCAGGCCGTGACCGACGACGCCGTGGCGGACGATGCCGTGGCCGGTGACGCCGTGGCCGGTGACGCCGCGGTGGAGGACCTCCTCGCGGACGCGGCAGGGCCGGTCGGTGACGAGGACGAGGCCGTGCCCGCGGGCGACGACGTGCCCGCCGACGAGGTGGCCGCAGAGGACGCAGCGGGCGAGGACGACGACGTCGACGAGGTCGCGGAGTTCCGCGCCAAGCTGCGCCGCCTCCCCGGTGACTGGTACGTCATCCACTCCTACGCGGGTTACGAGAACCGGGTCAAGGCCAACCTCGAGACCCGCATGACGAGCCTGAACATGGAGGACTTCATCTACCAGGTGGAGGTCCCCATGGAGGAGGTCGTCGAGGTCAAGAACGGCCAGCGCAAGCAGGTCCGCCGGGTGCGCATCCCCGGCTACGTCCTCGTGCGCATGGACCTGACCGACGAGTCGTGGGGTGCCGTGCGGCACACCCCCGGGGTCACGGGCTTCGTGGGCAACACCCACCAGCCGGTGCCGCTGTCGGGCGACGAGGTCTTCTCCATGCTGGCCGCGACCCTGCAGCCCAAGGAGAAGCCGAGCGCCGCCAAGGCGGCCGCCGCCGAGGTCCGGCTCGTCGACTTCGAGGTCGGGGAGTCGGTCACGGTCATGGAGGGCGCGTTCGAGACCCTCCCCGCGACGATCTCCGAGATCAACGCGGACCGCCAGAAGCTCACGGTGCTGGTCTCCCTCTTCGGCCGCGAGACGCCGGTGGAGCTCAACTTCAACCAGGTCGCCAAGATCTGAGGCGGCCCCCCGTGCCCGGCGCAGCGCCCGACGACGTGCGCTGCGCCGCGTAGTATCGACTGCCGCGGCCACAACCCCTCGTCGCCCGACCCGCGGGCACCGACAGGGCCGCTCTGCCTGGAAGGACACCGTCATGCCCCCCAAGAAGAAGATCACAGCGATCATCAAGCTGCAGATCAAGGCCGGCCAGGCGACGCCGGCCCCGCCGATCGGCCCCGCGCTGGGTCAGCACGGCGTGAACATCATGGAGTTCTGCAAGGCGTACAACGCCCAGACCGAAGGTCAGCGCGGCAGCATCGTGCCCGTCGAGATCACGGTCCGGGAGGACCGCTCCTTCACCTTCATCACGAAGACCCCGCCGGCCTCCGAGCTCATCAAGAAGGCCGCGGGCGTGGACAAGGGCTCGGGCGTCCCGCACACCACGAAGGTCGGCAAGCTCACCGGCGCCCAGGTGCGCGAGATCGCCGAGACGAAGATGAGCGACCTGAACGCGATCGACATCGAGCAGGCGGCGAAGATCATCGCCGGCACCGCCCGTTCCATGGGCATCACCGTCGAGGGCTGAGCCCCCGGCACCGGACGGGCCCGCGACCCGCGGGTCCGGTGGCAGGGCCGTGCGCGGCCCGCAGGACCACGACTCCCACCCCACCAGGAGCAGAAGTGAAGCGCAGCAAGGCATACCGCGCCGCAGCGGAGAAGATCGACAGCGAGGCGCTGTACGCGCCCCTGCAGGCCGTCCGCCTGGCACGGGAGACCTCGGTCACCAAGTACGACGCGACGGTCGAGGTGGCCTTCCGCCTCGGGGTCGACCCCCGCAAGGCGGACCAGATGGTCCGCGGCACCGTGAACCTGCCGCACGGCACCGGCAAGACGGCCCGCGTGCTCGTCTTCGCCGTGGGTGAGCGCGCCGCCCAGGCCGAGGCCGCCGGGGCGGACATCGTCGGCGGCGACGAGCTGATCGACGAGGTCGCCAAGGGCCGCCTCGACTTCGACGCCGCCGTGGCCACCCCGGACCTCATGGGCAAGGTCGGTCGTCTGGGCAAGGTGCTGGGCCCCCGCGGCCTGATGCCGAACCCGAAGACCGGCACGGTGACCATGGACGTCGCCAAGGCCGTCAACGAGATCAAGGGCGGGAAGATCGAGTTCCGCACCGACAAGCACGCGAACCTGCACTTCATCATCGGCAAGGCGTCCTTCACCGAGCAGCAGCTCGTGGAGAACTACGCCGCCGCCCTCGACGAGGTGCTGCGCCTGAAGCCGTCCGCGGCCAAGGGCCGGTACCTGCGCAAGGCCACCGTGGCGACGACGATGGGCCCGGGCATCCCGGTCGACCCGACCGTCACGCGCAACGTAACCGAGGAGTCCGCCGCGGTCTGACCGGGGCTGGGCACGGGGGG